>JAFWEX010000120.1 GCA_017512705.1 Paenibacillus sp. | reverse complement strand
GTTCTTTCAGGCTCTCATCATAAGCAAGGGTCTTTCCCTTCTTTACCCAGCCGATGAGATTGCTGGGTGAGCGGAGGTCCCGCATACGAATCAGCAGCCACTCCTGATTTTCAGACGCCGCCGCAGCGAGAACAGTAAGCAGCGTTCCCTCAGGAATTTCCCGGATCACCGTGTCGTTTTCCGGATAGATTACCATAGTTGCGGACTCGGCAGTGAGTACCCACTCCTCTTCTGACTGAAGGTAGCTTAGGCTGACTACTGGACGTCTGTCGTCATCCTGCGCCGTTGGCTCTGTGTGTCTCAACCGAAAAATCTGAACCCCTAGCAATACCGTGGTTGCACACATCAACAAGGTGATGATGACTAAAATATTGTTCAGACACTTCTTCATATCAGTCAATCCCATAAATGCTGTATGTGGATACGACATTGTTATAATAGCGATAATTGATAATCACGGCGTGTTTAGATCCAGAATTAACACTTTCGTAAGTGCTCATCATATAGTTACCAACTCCACCGCTGTACTTGTATTTAAGCATAAAAGCATGCGTCGGACCATCCGCGACATCGCCAGCTACAGCATCTGCCCAGGTTGTGGCAGTAAAATATGAGGGGATGTTTGGTCCTAGTTTAAAGGTGAACTGATAGGCAGCAGATACAAACCCTGTACAATCCAGCCCAGCGGTTCCGGAAACAAAGCCGCCACTGCTCGTATTGATGTTTCCTGCAGTCTGACCACCAGAAAGCGCATCCGAAAAATTCTTCATGTACTGCGAAGTTGACCCTGTATATGTTCCGGTATCAATTCCGTTCATGCCTCCATAACAATATGGGATGCCAGTCTGGTTACCAGAGTTGCTAGAGGTCAGATGCACCGGGGAAGTCTTCGTTGAGGTTGATGGTGTATGATTTACGCTTGCATCATAATACCATGCATAGATCTGCATGTTATGTGCTCTTGTCAATGCAGTGGCTCTTGTTGCATATGTTGTGCTCTTTGTCGGGTTCGAAGCAATGGGATTTTTAATGGCATCAAGTGCAATCATTTCAGGTGTGATGTTTGTCCTTTCACCAGATGCCCAAGGGATTTCATAAATACACAATCCTTCATCTTTGGGGTATAATTGATACACATTGCCAAGATCTGTAACGTACGAACACCTGAATGGGACATACATACAACCCGTAAGCGGCCTTAAAATTGCAGTCTCTGCTTTTGATCCTTCACAGTACTTCCCTATACGCATCTCGACGTATGGATTATTGCGAAGGAGCGCTTCTTGCTCCAAAATATAGGCAGAATTATCAATGGTTTTTATAATATAAGCGCCTATGGGCTCTGCCTGAAAGTCCAAAGAATAGTGAATCCCCTGCTTGTTAATGTATCCTTTTGAGACCTTTTCATCATACCCAAGATCAATGCTTGGGCACGATGCAAGCGTTTTCTGCTCGGTCACATAAACCTCTTGTCCATCCCAGGCTCTGCCGTATACGATATTATTTTCTCTGCACAAACTAGAAATACTTGTTACAGAAGCCGCGCCAATTTTCGTCCACTTAGAGTCGACTTCAAGCATGGAGATGTAGTAGATGCAATAGTCATCACAAAGCACATACAGGTCATCGCCACAGACTTCCATATCAAGGCCCCACATGGAATGCGGCATTCCATATTGCTCCAGTATAACTCCATCTTTTGCGTAATGGATTACTCTGTAGTTACAGGTGTCCAAGATGAAAAATGTTCCGTCCTCCGCAATTGAAAAGCTGTTAGGGCCAACGATTTCCTCTTTTTTTTCAACACTCCCAGAAATGGCAGCGCAGTTTTCGTTTTCACCGTATGGAATCTGGATAAGCAATCTTTCCCGACTGCTCTCTACCGAAAAGGTTGCGGCGAGAGCCATGCTCGTAATCTGTGTAACTACAATAGCGAAAAAAAGGACGAGGGATAACACCTTCCATTTTGTCTTCTTCATTTTTGCCTCCATAATTATGTCAGATTTACCGTAATCGGTATTTGTTTTAGCGCATTGTCATTCCGTTTCTTTTGCCATGAATGAAATGCTCACTTTTAGATAGTTCCTGTCCATTAACGCCATTAATTAATGTGTCTATTCGCTATCTCAGCACATGGGTCTCACCTTCTTTCTACTATTAGCCTGCGGCTTTGTTGCTCCATGCGAT
>JAFWEX010000119.1 GCA_017512705.1 Paenibacillus sp. | reverse complement strand
CACTCATATCCGGCACCTCCAAAAGCGAACTTCGCGGACGCGGATTTCCGTGGAGGTACCTCTTTCTGAGAGATACTGATCTTTACAGGAACAGAAGGCCTTTCTTCTGGCTGGGCATCAGCGAATTGTCCCTTACAGAAGCTGTCTTTCCGGCTCCAGGTGACATCATGAGTAATCAGAACCTTACGTAGCTCCAGATCATAAATATACAAAGTGAAATCTTCACGCTGGACACGGCAGGTATGACGGACATAGCTGTATGGGACCCCAAAACGCCTGCCTTCATATGTAACAAAACCATCGAATGAGATGCATCGGACAGGGCATAAGTATTTGCGGACATCAAAAGTATCTTTGATCACAGACGCATTCTTCATGCAGCTGATGGTATGTCTCTTATGAGGGATGCAGTCAACTGCCTTATGATATCGATTGTTCTGTTTATCACACCATCTCCATGCTTCATAATTAAGGTCCGTGATAGTTCCGAAGACCCGGCCGGCAAGGAAGTTTTCCTTAACAAAGCGGACCAGACGTTCTACGGATCCCTTGGTGAATGGATGCCGCGGCTTGCACAGTTTTGTCTCAAAGCCGATTGTGTTCATAAATGATTCGTAATCATGGTTCCAGATTGGACGACCATCAGAATCACGACGAATCACAACGCTTTTCATGTTGTCCGTAAGGACTTTTTTAGGGACGCCTAACCGTTTAAATGCGTGGATCATGCCGATGAACAGATTTTCCTGCTTGGCATTCGGGAAGAATTCTATATACCGCTCTCCGCAGTGGTGACAGATCATTGCAAAGCAGGCAACTTTATAAGGGTCGCCATGGCCTGTATCCACGTTCACAAAGCCCCAGTCCATCTGGTAACTCTCACCGGCATCGCTGGAGTAACGACGGCCACGATTGCCCTGTGACGCTACAGCCTGTCTTTTAGGGGAATAAGATCCTTATGGTCATTAATGTACCTCTTTACGGTAGACAGACTGCCTGAGAACCCCAGCTCCTGGATACGTTCCAAAATGACTTCTGAATTGGTGACACCCTTCTGCAGCAGATCATCAACTACACCCGAATAACCGGAGATAATCGTTGTATCCGCCTTGCGGCCGGTGAGCGCATGGGGCGTGACCCGGAATCCATTCTTCTTTAGGCGTCTTAATTGTGCTCGACTCAGACCGGTACGTCGTCCGAGCTCAGCCAGGTTGATCTTATTGAGGTCGAACGTACTTCCCTGTTCAGACTTCATTTCTTCAATGGCTTGTGTTATGATAGATTGCAAGTCATTACTGTTATTTTCATTCATGTTTCTCCTTTCATGGTGCATTGGCTAACACCATTATAAGGTATGAAAATATAGTAATGGCTTTTTCATGTGGACTGATATTGGCTGTTTCTGCTGGTCTTAGGTTGGTTGTTTCAAGCGGGCTCTAACAATTGTCTCGAGACCAGCCAACCCATATTGTATAATGTACGGATAAATCGTCTCTACGGAGGCGGGAATAATCAGCTTAATAATAGCCGCATATTCAGAACCATAGATGTCTTCCTCCTTCGATCCCAGTATCGTAACCGGT
>JAFWEX010000118.1 GCA_017512705.1 Paenibacillus sp. | reverse complement strand
CGAATGATATATTTGGCATTCAATTCATGCACTTTGCTGGTAATGAAATGGGTCGCTTCTCCCATGTCGTGCACCCGAACAACATGAGCACCTACACTGATAAAATTCTCTGTAAAAGCCTGAATTCGCTTCTCTTCGTCCCACTCCAGCTCATTCCAGAAATCCGGGGCGCCGCGAAAATTCTGGACTGGAGCATAGCTCAGTCGGGGTCTGTTCAATCTGGCAGCGATATCGTCCATAAACTTCTCCTGTCTTCGCCGTGATTTCTCTTCCATCGCTGCAAGCCATTGCTGATGTTGCGTTGCCATACTTCACTCCCCTCCCTCTCGCTCACGAATAATCTGCTGCATACGCTCACGTATGGAAGAATCCATAATGGCATGCTGCTGGCTCACCTCATGATCCAAGCTGTCCCATTGCTGCCGGAAAGATTTCTTAGCCAGACCTGGAGCCACTCTGTATGCATTCCAGCCTTTAAGCGGCCCGAGCTTTAACGAGATTCCATTGTTCCGTACAACTACTTTCTGTCCAATCTGCCCCAGCCTGAGCGCAGCTGCAAAACGTTTGGAGCTTGCCACAACGGCTGCGAAACCTTTCATGCCCATAGTTTCTAAGCGGTTGCCATGTCCTTCTTCCACCTTGCGTCTACGCAAGTAGACAAGCATGTCATGCAGTGGAATTTTGACCGGGCACGCTTCATAACAGGCCCCGCACAGGCTTGAAGCACTTGCAATATCATTCCATTCATCAATGTTGCCGTTTAATGCAGGTGTCAGCACCGCTCCAATGGGACCGCTGTAGGTTCCTCCGTAAGCATGGCCCCCAATGTGTCTGTATACCGGACAGGCGTTAAGACATGCTCCGCAGCGAATGCAGTTCAGCAGTTCCTGAAACTCGGGATCACCCAGTTGCAGAGACCTGCCGTTATCTACGATAATGATATGCATCTCCTCTGGTCCATCGCCATCTGCCTGACGGCGAGGACCCGTTATGCCCGACATATACATCGTGAGCTTTTGTCCGGTAGCCGAACGCGGTAGCAAGGTCGCCATGACCTCCAGATCAGCCCATGACGGGATGATCCGCTCCATCCCCATGAGTGTAATCTGTGTTTTCGGGACGGTAGATACCATTCGGGCATTGCCTTCATTTTCAAATAAAACCATCGAACCTGTCTCGGCAATGGCAAAATTGCATCCCGTCAAGCCAATGTCTGCTTCTAGAAATTTCTCGCGCAGCTTCTTCCGGACAAACCCAGCCAGCACCGTCGTATCCGGCTCCAACACCACTCCAGCTTCCTCGGATAACAATTCGGCAATCTGATACCTGTTTTTGTGAATAGCTGGAATGACAATATGTGATGGCGCTTCACCCGCAAGCTGTATGATATATTCGCCAAGATCCGTTTCGATTGCTTCAATACCTGCCGATTCTAGCACCTGGTTCAGATGCACTTCCTCTGACACCATGGATTTGGATTTCACCACAGTTGCAGCCTGTTTGTGGACCGCAATATCCAGTGCGATTGATGCTGCTTCCGCTGAAGTATCTGCAAAATGGATGTGCACTCCGTTCGCACGGGCGTTGTTCACGAACTCATTTAAGTAGTAATCGAGATGTGCGATGGTATGTAGACGAATCTGACGTCCACGCTCCCGCCACTCTTCCCAGTTGCCATGTTCTTCCGAGGCTGCTTTCTTGCCATTACGTAATCGTTCTGTCGTGAACTTCACGGCTTTACGTAGGAAATCATCATTCAATGCCAAATTCGCACGGGATTTGACCGTTTCAGCCATAACACCAGGTTGACTCATCCTGTCTGTACCCCCTCATATAACAGTTCAGCCAGATGCATCACTCGCACAGGTTCATTTCTATACCGAAGGTTGCCAGCAATATTCATCAGACAAGCCATGTCCAGCCCAACAAGTACCTCGGCTTGTGTTTCCTTGACATGATCTACCTTCTCCGTCACCATGGCCCCGGAGATCTCGGACATTTTAATTGCAAACGTACCACCAAACCCGCAGCAGTCCTCTGCATGAGGCAGTGGAATCAATTCCAATCCTTTGACATTGGAGAGCAAAGCCAAGGGTTCATCCTTCACACCAAGCAGGCGGCTCCCATGACAGGAAGGGTGATACGTTACTTTATGCGGAAAATGTGCGCCGATATCCGTTATCCCTAGCACCTGTACAAGAAATTGCGTGAACTCATATGCTTTCGCTTCAAGACGTTTCGCTTTTTCCAACCATATCGGTTCATCTGCAAACAATTCAGGATAATGATGAATCATATAGGTGCAGGAACCCGAAGGACAGACCACAAAATCACTGTCATCAAATGCTGTCAGAATCGTCTTGGCCGCTATGCGGGTCTCATCCCAGTAGCCACTGTTGTAGGAGGGCTGACCACAGCAGGTCTGAACCTGCGGGAATTCCAAGCGAACACCGTGAACGGCCAGTAATCGAACCATAGCCTCTCCCACTCGGGGATAGATGGCATCACTGAGACAAGTTATGAACAAGGAGACCTTCATCACTACACGCTCCTATTTTACAAATTAATCATGTACCCTTATCTTGAAAAAATGTTCTTCTCTTCGATCCTTGAAACTTCCATCGGATACATGTCTTAATATGAAAAGCTCTCTTCAACTTATAACCCAGCACTTGTTACACCGTCTTAATCTTCAAGTGATAGGCGCCGTACAGGAATGATTGTTCTTCACTGCATATCTGATCAGTAATAATGGTGTGTACTGCCTCCAGACCGGTTACACGAGCAAAAGCTCGTATGCCGAACTTGCTGCTATCGGCCAGCAGGATTACCTGATCTGCAATCCCGACCATCTTTTGTTTTAATCTGGCTTGCAGTTCATTCGTTTCACTGATGGTGCCGCTTTCTAGATGAACACCCTTGCAGGATAGAAACAATTTGTCGACATGATATGTTTCTAATGAACGCTCCGCGAGCGGACCTACAAAGGAAAGAGAGCGAGCTGCCAGTTGTCCTCCAGTGGAGATAACCTCTATTTTTTCACGTGTACTCAACTCGGTAGCAACCTGAATCGAGTTCGTTAATATCGTTAATGGCATATCTGGCATATTCACTGCCATATAACCTGCTGTTGTGCTAGCATCCAGCAAAATACGATCCCCGTCTTCGATTAAGGCAAGCGCTGCTTCAGCAATTCGTTTTTTCTCCAACGCTTGTGATGTTTCGCGAATTCGATAAGGAATCTCAGGCTGAACTTCCTTCATGCTGACAGCTCCGCCGTGCGATCGGCGCAACCGACCAGCCTGCTCCAAACGGTCCAGATCACGGCGAATCGTTTCCTCTGTAACTCGGCAATGTTCGCTAAGCTCAGATACACGTATACTCCCCTTGATATTCACAAGCTCTATAATGCGGTCATATCGTTCTGCCGCAAGCATACTTACACCTCACTTCCGGAGTGTAAACTCGGTGAAGCAGCACTGATCTGCAAAAATCGACCATATGCTTCTGCCCACTCAGACCTATCTTGCGGCTCATATTCTTTCACTGGAAATGAATTACGAATAGCTTTTCGTGCCTCCCATATATCCTTGAACGCTCCGCTCGCTATCCATTGTACAGCCATATTCCCGATCGCACTTCCTTCCGCTGGTCCAGCCCACACGGGTTTGCCGATGGAGTTCGCTGTCCATTGACATAACAAGTGGTTCTGTATGCCGCCACCCACCATATGCAGACCGCTGAATGACTGCCCTGACAGCTGTTCTGTCCACTCCAGAACCCTTCGGTATTTCAAGACGAGACTCTCCAGAATCGCACGGGCTACACTGCCTTGGTCCTCAGGCACACGCTGACCTGTCTTGCGGCAGTATTGGCGGATGCGATCCACCATGTCGCCTGCAGGCAAAAACAAATCGTCATCTGGGTCAAAGAGGCTGACAAAAGGTGGCGCTGTCTCTACCTCCGCTAGTAAAGCCGCATAGCTGATCCCTTGTCCGTCACGTTCCCATTGCCGCATACATTCTTGCAAAATCCAGAGTCCCATAATGTTCTTAAGCAGACGATACGTTCCTCCGACTCCGCCTTCATTTGTAAAATTCAGCTCCAGACTCTCCGCGTTAATAACAGGCTGCTCTAGTTCGGTGCCCATAAGAGACCATGTACCGCAGCTTAGATATGCAAACGATCGCTCCGTCGCTGGAACTGCCACCACAGCTGAACCTGTATCATGCTCGGCTACTGCGATGACGGGAATAGACGCAAGACCAAGTTCTTGACTTACGCTGTTGCGCAGCTGTCCAACAGCCGTCCCCGGCAGCACGACCTCCCCGAACCAACGATCAGACGCACCGATATGGGCAAGCAATTCGTGATCCCATCGTCCTAACACCGGATTGTATAATTGGGTGGTTGTAGCATTGGTGAACTCATTCACTGCTTCACCGGTCAGGAAATACCTCAGCAGATCAGGAATCATCAGGAAACGTTCAGCTTCACGTAGCAGGGGAGAAGCACGATGAGTCAGTGCAGCCAGTTGATACAATGTATTGAACGGCAGAAACTGTATGCCTGTTCGTTCGAAGATCTTCTTCCTGGATAATTCCTGACATATTCGATCCATCACACCATTGAACTGAGTATCCCGATAATGATATGGATTACCGAGCAATTCACCGTTGCTCCCGAGCAAACCGAAATCAACACCCCAAGAATCGATTCCCAGACTATCCGGTGATTCACCTTGTTGTTTTACAAGTGACAGACCTTGGATGATTTCATGGTGGAGCCTTAGAATATCCCAGTGCATCCGTTCACCGGCTTTTACTGGTTCATTTTTGAATCGATGAATTTCACGGATTTGAATCTCTTGATCAGTCAAATGCCCCAGTATAGCCCTACCACTGCCTGCTCCCAGATCATATGCCAGTACACTCACTGTTCTCCCACCTTTTCAGCAAGTTATCATGAAATACCCTTTCAATCTTTACTTCAGTTTATTAAATATGTTTGTTTATGTTTGTTTCATACTGTTTTGTTTTATTTTACGAGTATAACACCAATGTAAGCGTTTGAATACCCGTTGAATTGATTTCCTAACCCATAAGAAAACGACTTTTCCCTTCCGGGAGAAGCCGCCGTTTCATTTTCACATATAAAACTGTTCATTCTTCGCCCCGGACTGCCCAGGCTGAGGTTGGATATCGCGTTCAAAATGTTTGAATCGTGTACCCTGATAAGTTAGCATCCCTCGATCCTGCTCCACTAACATACCATACGTCTGACCGTTAACATGTAGTTCCAGCCGTCCCCCATTATCGAACTCAAAAGTGGCATAATAACTAGTTGTGGCTCTGCTATCCCCACTTCCACCCCTAACTTCCGTTCGTTTAGTAATGATTCTCGCATGCAGGGTTAATACAGGGGAAGCATTGTTGGATGACCAGGTTCGTACTCCTGAGAAGATCGCATATACGATACCACCCGCCACAATCACAAACACAATGCCGATCAAAACAGGGACAATGGTCCCCATTGCTCCTAACTCATTGAATCCGGAAAAAAAACCACTTTGATTCCCTTCAAATCCTGGCACACTGCTCATATCATCGAAATCACCGAACCCATCCAAACTGAATGGGGTTTCTGACGAGAATATGCTCGTAACGGCCATAACACATCGATCCTTTCCACACTAAAAATAACAGTTCACCTCTCACCTATTCAATAGATGGTTCATGCAGAGCAGACTACCTGCTCTGCCTTGTCCGTATACTATATGAACCGGATCAGGAATACAGACGTTCAAGTTCGTCGACCAGACTGCCAACATAAGCAACTGCGGTACGGATCGGCTCCGGTCCAGACATATCTACACCTGCAAGATTCATCAGTTCTTGCGGCGCCAGACTGCCTCCAGATTTAAGCGCCTCGAGCCATCGCTCCACCGCAGGCTGGCCTTCCTCTCTAATTTTCTGTGCAGCGGCTGTAGACGCGGTCAAACCTGCTGCATACGTATACGGATATAGACCCATATAATAATGTGGCTGTCTCATCCACGTCAGCTTAGCACCATCGTCCACCACTAGTTCAGGACCCCAGAACTCGGAAAGGATCGTCCCTTTCAACTCACTTAACGTCTTTGCCGTGATCGGCTTATCGTCAGTGGCAAGAGCATACACCCTGCGCTGCAACTCACCCTCCAGCAGATGTGTAACGAAGTTGTGATAATACGTATTAAGCAACTGTAAAATAACCCAACGCCGCATTCTCGGATGATCAGAACGCTGTAGCAGATGATCTGCCAGCAACATCTCGTTCATTGTAGATGGGGCTTCAATAAAATAGAGAGAAGGCCGCGTGTTAGTTATTCGCTGATATTTGCCAGCCAACATAAAATGGCCTGCATGTCCCACCTCATGAGCCAGTGTGAACGCTCCGCGCATATTATTCGCCCAAGAGATTAGGATGTAAGAATGCGAGCCATAGATTGAAGAACAGAACGCTCCTGTGGATTTGCCTGCATTATCGGCGTAATCAACCCAACGCTCACTAAAGGCACGTTCGACAATCTCGCCATACTCAGGTCCCAGTACTTCCAACGCCTCACGAATCAATGTGCAGGCTTCATCGTATGTTATGGAAGGACTGAACTCGGGATCAAGCGGAGCCTTGAGATCACAGTACATCAGCTTGTCGAGTCCAAGCTCACGCTTTTTCAGCGCAGCCAGTCTGCGCATGTGCGGGGCAAGCTCCTTTTGAATAATATCCAGAACGTTATGGTACATCTCCTTGCTCACTTCCTGCGAAGCCAGCAGCATGTCCGTCACATCTTCATATCCGCGCAGGCGGGATAACACCACCTGTTTCTTGACCTCAGCAGCATATCCTTCAGCAAATGTATTCTTGTAATTATTCAATGTTTCACTAAAGGATGCAAAAGCAGACCGGCGTAATCTGGTATCTGAGGACATCTCGTAATTATTTTCGTAAAAAGACCATGATAGAGGTCGTGATTGATTCTCACCATCCAGCACTTCATCAAAAGTCATATCCGCTAGTTTGCCACGCTGATAGATTCGATAAGGTGAATCTAGCACTTCACCGAGTGAAGCAAGCACTTTCTCCGTTTCAGGCGTGAGTCGGTGAGCTTTTTCCTCTATCAGCCTCTCCAGACTTCGTTTGTAAGGTTCCAGACCCGGGAGCTCTCTCAAATATTGTTCGATCTTGCCTTCCGGCAGAGAAACGATCTCGGAATTGACGAAAGACAGACTGGATGACAGTTTGGACAAAAGTTCACCTGTTTTAGCAGCGTTCTCGATATTTACCGGGTTCGTACTGTCCTCTGACTGCTTCAGACGGGCATAAGAAGCCGTTTTACCGATCCGTTCCTGCAAAGCTTCACGAGCATCCAGACAAGCAAGCAATTGCTCTGCACTTTGACCCAGTGTACCTTTAAAGGTTTCGATATCAGCAGCAGCAGCGGGCAGTGAGGTAAGCTCCTGTTCCCATTCCACATCGGTGGCAAACAAATCCCTTAGATCCCAAGTCGATTCCACATTAACCTCGGCACGTGTAAATATCTTTTCCATCTTGCTTGTCATCCTCCTCGCATTTCCAATATCTCTCATCGTATCATAATCTGCCAATCGATACATGACATCTCCTTATTATGAGACTTTTGGTTTAATTGTACATATTCAATAGGACTTGAACGCACAAAAAAACGCCAAATGCCGGACATATCCAGCTCATTTGGCGTCTGATTCATCTATTCATCTATTCATTTAATCATTTAATCGGCTTTCCAGATTACATTTTCACCATAATTTTTGCCCCAGTTGTACATCGCGTGCAGTACCGGCATCAGACTCTGACCATGATCGGTCAGTGAATATTCGACTCGGGGCGGAACCTCGGCGTACACCTTCCGCTCCACCAATTTATCTTCCTCGAGCTCCCGCAGCTGGTTCGTCAACATTTTTTGTGTAATATGGGGAATCAACCGTTTCAATTCACTGAATCGTTTGGTGCCCTCCAGACCCAGATGCCACAATATAATCAGCTTCCACTTACCTCCGATTACCGCTAGCGTTAGTTCCTTCTCACAGTTGATTTCTTTCAAATTAATGCGTTCCTTGACTTCGGCCGCCATCGCTGCAAGCCCCCTTTATCTCGTTAGTGGTACATCTTTACGCCGGTCCGCTTCCCCGCCAGTCAACATAGCCACATAATCAAACCTTAATACTTCATTTTACTATAGCATGGGCTGAATGCAAGGTTCCTCATCCTTGTTGACAGAAAAGACCGCAATCCTGGCATACGCGCAGGACTCCGGTCCACTTCTTCTATTACAATTATTTTACACAATTATACGATAGGATAGATCTATTCCAGGTTAGCGTGCCGGCTAAACATATCAGCACCCGTCATCCCTTTCATTTCCATCATCGTGAGGATCAGCGCATCCATGCATAACAACAGGCTTTGCTCAAACAAGGAGCCCATAGGTTGGATGGTGACATCAGCACCGGCTGCTGCTGTATCCTCTTTCGCCGAGGCAGGCAGACGCACAACCGCTTGTGCCATCTGCGCAATCGTAGACTCCGGCTTAATCGTGATTAAACCTACAGGTGCTCCTGCCTGATTGGCTTTTTGCGCCATTGCGGCCAGACTGCCTGTCTCCCCGGAACCGGAGCATAACAGCAGGTAATCAGCTGAGCTGATCCCCGGAGTTACCGTCTCACCCACGACGTAAACGGCAAGTCCCATCTGCATCAAGCGCATTGCAAATGCTTTTCCCATCAGACCAGAACGTCCAGCCCCAGCAACAAAAATGCGCTCCGCAGCTAGTAACTGGTCTGCCATGATCTGCATCTCGTCATCGTTAATCTGACTTAACGTCCGTTCCAATTCCTTCAGGATATCTGCCGCGTATTGTCTGCTGCTCATCAGCTTACCCTTGTTTTACGAGACGCTGCATTTCGGATGCTACCGCTGCTTTATCTGCTTGTCCTGTAATACCGCCGCCAACAATAACCAGGTCAGGTTGTGCTTTAATTACTTCTGGTAGTGTGTCTAGTTTGATACCACCAGCGACTGCGGTTTTTGCATTTTTCACGGCAGCTTTGATCGTTTTCAGGTCTTCGAACGGGCTTTGTCCCACGGCTTGCAGGTCATAGCCAGTGTGAACACAGATATAATCCACGCCCAGAGCATCAACTTCACGTGCACGTTGTTCAAGGTTAGGCACGTTGATCATGTCTACAAGAACCTCTTTGTTTTGTTTTTTCGCCTCTTCTACAGCGCCTTTAATGGTCATATCGTTGCTTGCGCCCAGAACAGTGATCAAGTCCGCGCCAGCTTCCGCTGCTTTCATAATTTCATATCCACCAGCGTCCATAATTTTCAGGTCCGCAAGTACTTGCAGGTTAGGATAAGCTTCTTTCATTGCTTTTACGGCGTGCAAACCTTCATTAATAATAATCGGTGTGCCAATCTCTACGATATCAATGTATGATTCAACCTCTTTAACCAGTGCGATACCTTCCGGGATGTTAACCAAATCAAGAGCGAGTTGTAATTTCATGTTTTATGTCTCCTTTTCTTGTTGAGTTATGAGTTAATGAATATAAATTAGGATTGCTTGTATTTCTTCAGCCAACTTTCCTCACTGCTGTAACCCAGCATCTTGTATCTTGGGGCTGTAAGTTCATTGTAGAGCCTGACTATCTTTTCAGGAAGTACGCACTTTGAAGTGAGGTAGTTACTTCGAAGAAACTAATGATACCATCTCGTTGTTATCTGAACTATATTTCGGAGATACTACATCATCACTCTCTAGATCAAATTCACGATCACCTACTGAACACATCTTTCTATCCGCTACCCCTCCCTGCTCTCCTCCACTTCAAGGTTCCTTTGCTCTTTTATTAAAAAGGAAGAACCCTGCCTTACCCGGCAGGGTTCTTCTCCATCTTCATCCCAGCGTATGCTGGATGTTGATCACTAACTTTTCACATACAAAGCTTTACAGATATACAGGTTTCACACATACCGGCTTGGATACACCTGTACTGTGTCCTGTATATTTCAGGCGACCGCTCTCTTGATCCACCGTGAAGGTAACCATGTTATTCGTATCACGGTTGGCTGCAATCAGCATTTTACCATTAGGCGTCAACGCAAAATGACGCGGGTGCTGTCCTTCCGTAGAGACGTGCTCCACAAGACTCAATGTGCCCTTGTCTGCATCTACCGCGAATACCACGATGCTATCGTGTCCACGGTTGGAACCATACACGAACCGGCCATCATTCGAAACCGTAATCTCTGCGGTTGTGTTCTCACTGCCGTCATAGCCGTCAGGCAGAGTTGAAACGTTGGAGATTTCCGTCAGTGTGCCTGCAGCGGCATCATATTTGTAGGATGTGATAGATGAATCCACTTCATTAATCACATATGCAAACTGACCGTTCGGATGGAACGCCAAGTGGCGCGGTCCTGCACCCGGATGCGTTTTCGTTTCACTGTGGAGCACCAGTTCATTCGTACCCTCGTTAATCGAATAGATGGCGATTTTATCTGCACCCAGATCCTGTACCATCATATATTTACCGTCCGGGCTAAAGAATGCGGAATGCACATGTGGCTTGTCCTGGCGCTCAGGATGTGCCCCTTGGCCTTCATGTTTCTTCTCGTCCAGAAGCGCTCCAACTTCACCATTGTCTGTGATCGCTTGAAGCCCTACCAGTCCGCCGTGATAACTGGACAGGATCAAATATTTACCGGAAGGGTCACGCTGAATGTGACATGGTGGAGCAGAGATGGAGTCATTGCGATTGAGCATTGTCAATTTCCCTGTGGAAGGATCAACGCTTAGCGCCACCGCTTCTGACATTTTATTGCCTTCAGCAGATGCCGTTTCTCCAATGGCATACAGCTTGTTAGCTTGCGCATCCACATTTACGAATGTTGGATTTTTCACACCTGCGATGCCGTCCAGCTTCGCAAGACTGCCTGTATCCTCATTTAATTCATATGCATAAATGCCCTCATTTTCCGCTTCGGCATAAGAGCCGACCATTACGAGCAAGCGTTTAGATTCACTCATTACAGTTTCCTCCTCTATGTGTATGTAGTCTTGTTGCACCCCTTCTATAATAAATCTGCCATATCAAAATAGCAATCTAACCCCGGCCCACTCTTTACCAAAACGAGTACTGTTTATAGCAATTTAACGTATAGTCTCAGTCATTATGCCGTTTCACATTCAACTCATATGTATTTCCTGCTATGATAAGATAGGTTTTTCATCTAGAAAGGACTGAACAGATTGTTTACCTCGTTTTTCATTACGCTGTACCATGTGTTTTTACCCATCTCCTTGCCAGTCATTGGCGGAATTCTGTTAAAACGTTTCAGAGATTGGGTTACACGGCCGCTGTCTGCGTTCTCACTCTATATTTTGAGTCCAGCGCTCATCTTCCACACTTTGCTGCATGCAGAGATCACTTGGTCGGATGTAACGAGCACCTTCTGGTTCTCCCTCCTGAACCTGATCGCCCTCTGGGCATTAGCTGAGCTGGTAAGCAAAACATTTGGTCTGGGCGCACCTGAAGAAGCAGGACTTACCCTTGTCTCCACATTCACCAACTGTGTGAACTACGGGCTCCCGCTTGTACTACTCGCCTTTGGTCAACTTGGATTGGACAAGGCTTCTGTATACGTTATTGGACAGATGATTATCGTCAATACGGTAGGTATTTTCTTTGCCGCAAGATCCGAGTTCACTGTGAAAAACGCGCTGCTGTCCGTTTTCCGGATGCCCACCATCTACGCTGCAGTAATTGCTATAATCCTGCGGAGTTCTGGCATTCAACTGCCTGAGGCACTGGATGGGGGCGTCTCCATGATGGCTGCTGGTTATTCTCCGATTGTACTTGCCATTCTCGGCGCACAGATGCTGCGTTCCAAAGGAGATTCACAACCCTGGGCACCCAACGTTCACAGAGCATTCTGGGCAGGGACTGTCATACGACTTGTCGCAGCCCCCGTATTGGCTTGGCTTATTCTAAAAGCACTGCAAGTTGAAGGAACATTGTTCCCTGTTCTGTTGATCCTTGCCTCGATGCCGACGGCAGTAAACGCCGTGATTTTAGCTGAACAGTTTAACGCATCCCCGCAATTTGTATCCCGGTGCATTCTTTGGACCACCGCTGCATCTATGGTCTTCTTGCCGATTATGATTGTGATGTTTTCCTGATCAGGTCAGGTGCCGTGCGAACACCAGAAGCGTTTGCCGTTCGGCTGCGCTTCTCCAGTCGGCGTTCGTGCCGCCGATGAAGGGCTCTGTCGCTGGCATGGAGCCTCCAGACAGACGAACAAACGGATAGAACACAAGATAAATCAGGGATTCAGTCGAGATCACAATCAGTTCAAGACCGAACCCTATTGCAAATCCGTTCGATCCCTATCAGCTCCAGTGGTTACAATCACAGGATGCGTCTCCATCGTCACATTGCCTGCAACTGCACGGGATATCATGCAGGATGCCTCAGCCTTATGCGCGAGCCGCTCAGCCTTGTCCAGATCGGACCCGGATGCATCGTGTGGAAGCACAATTCGCGGTCGATGCACAATTCGTTCATACGTAAATACGTTATTCGTTACATCCACCGTCGCTTCTGACTCCAGCGTCAGCTCGTCAGGTGTGATCTCTGAGCGCTCCAGCATGGCAGCAAGAGTGATTAAGTAACAGGTTGCCGCTGCCCCGAGCAGCATCTCGTCCGGGTTCGTCCCTGTACCGGGACCGCCCATCTCCTTCGGGATGGAAATAACGGTTTTCAAACCTCCTGCATCAATCGTACCCTCACTATTACGTCCGCCATTCCATACCGCTTTTAAGTGAAATGGGTGTTTCATTGTCATCATCCCCTTCTATTCATTGTAATATTGTTACGTCTGTTTCGCCTACACACGTATACAAGTGATTTGAAGCTCGTTCATCGCTTCCACATGCTCTTTCTGCACTCCCTGATCGGTGATGACCTTCCCGACACTCTCCATACCTGCGACTCTTGTAAAAGCCTGAATATTAAACTTGCTGGAATCAGCTAGCAAAATCACTTCATCCGAGATATGAATCATTTTTTGCTTCACCAGCGCCTGCAATTCATTTGATTCACTGATGCCTTTGGTCAGATGGACCCCTTTGCAAGACAAAAACACCTTATCCACATGATACGCATCCAGTGAACGCTCGGCGAGCGGCCCGACAAAAGACAATGACTTCGAAGCAAGCTGTCCACCTGTAGCAATAACACGAATCTGTTCCTTCGCACTGAGCTCCGCCGCAACCTTGATCGAGTTGGTCAGGACGGTAAGAGGAATATTCGGCAGTCCGGCTGCCATATACCAAGCCGTTGTGCTGGCATCTAACGCAATTCGGTCGCCAGGTTCAACCAGCTTCACTGCTTCACCCGCTATGCGGCGTTTCTCGTCAGCATGTGCTACAGCTCGCTCGGGATAAGGAATCTCGGATTGCAGTTCATCCTTATATTTCACACTTACCGCTCCGCCATGCGAGCGTCTGAGCCTGCCCGCCTGTTCCAGCTTGTCAAGGTCACGGCGTATTGTTTCTTCCGTCACCCCGCAGCGCTCACTAAGTTCCGTCACACGCATGCTTCCCTGCGCATCGACCCATTCCACAATTTTTTCATAACGTTCCGCAACAAGCATGTACATTCACTCCAAACCGTTAATATACCAGTCATCCTGTCATCTCATCATACCATAGAGCGGTTGGAAGGAGAATTTCCTTGACAGCAGAATCCATGGATAGGTTTATATGAAAAAGAGGAGGCTTTCGCCTCCTCCATCTCGTCTATGATTAATTATTTATCATCTGCCAAAGGGAACCAACCTGGTGTGTGAATAATCGCATTCCACAAACCGTCAGGGATGACCAGACGCTCCTGATCGGATTTGGTCAGTACCGTCTCAATATCCTCTTCACATCCGCTTTCGATCTTCTCGACCCAGTCCGGCTCGACAATCAGTTCGCGTCCGATCGCAAGCAACGGCACGCCAGTCTCCAATGCTTTTGCAGCATCATCTGCAGTATGGATCGCTCCCACACCGATCACTGGCAACTTACCGCCGACACGGTCCAGAATGTACTCGATTCGTGATCGTGTATCTTCTTCGCCACGTCTTGGCTTCGACCAGAACTCATTCAAGGATACATGCAGATAATCCAGATTTTTTTCTTTTAGCGCATCAATAAGTGCATACGTATCTTCCATTGTCAGCCCTGGCGTTTCAGGCTCTTCCGGTGAGAACCGGTAACCCACAATGAACGGAAGTTTCGTATGTTCGGCAACGACGCGTTGCACTTCATCTACTACCGCAAGCGGGAACGTCAAACGTTTCTCAACACTGCCGCCCCAGCGATCTTCACGGCGGTTAGAATGTGGAGAGAAAAACTGCTGGATCAGGTATCCGTTAGCACCATGAATTTCGACACCGTCGAAACCCGCTTCAATCGCCCGGCGAGTCGCCTCACCAAAATCACGGATTACCGATGTAATCTCTTCATCCGTCATTTCTCTTGGCTCCGGAGAACCAGGACGTTCACTTGCAACGGCACTTGGTGCAACCACTTGGCCCGCAGGAACAGCTTGTTCCGGAGTCAAACGGCCCGCATGGAACATCTGCAGAACAGCAACGGAGCCTTGCTGTTTAATAGTCTCAGCCAAACGTTTCAGTCCGGGGATGAAGCTGTCATCATAGGAGCCAAATTGAGCGGGAAATCCAATGCCGTTTGGTGTAACATGAGTTACCGCGGTTACTGACATCCCTGCTCCGCCTGTGCGACGTGCGTAATACGCAAGCTCAGCATCGGATACTGTACCATCTGGATTAGAAGACATATGAGTCATAGGAGCAAGTACGATCCGATTTTTCAGTGTAATGCCACTAGGCAGTGAAACTTGTTCAAACATTTTCGAGTACTTTGGATTCATCTCGATTCCCTCCTGATATTATATCTCTTTAGATAGATATATGGATATATACATCTGTTACTGTAATGATTATAGTTACGTTTCAGCTCAATTGCAACATTTCCTTTTTTTTCTTTCCTCGATCCCCCGAATCAAAGATCATCAGCGTATGTAGAAAAGGACAGAGAGTCCTAGGACTCTCTATCCTGCTTTTAACCACATCTAAGGTTCAGAAACAAAGAACAACAATACATCGTTACATGTTTACACTTACATAACTACAATTACATCATTACACTTCATTCAATTCATAGCCTCAGTAACTGCGAACGTACGCCAACTTCTGTTCCATTTCTTCCACACATTCATAACAATCATGTTCATCATTCGCCACCATCGGTGTGACTGGATACAGATTCATTTCTGTCCGGTTGTACGTTTTGAGCAGTGGCAGCAGCTGTGTCACGCGTGTATTGGCTGGGTCAAGCCAGGTCGTAATCTCATCATCCATCAAAATAGCCGGCATTTTACTGCCAAATTCACGGGTCACCAGATTGGCACTAGCCATGAGCATCGTACAAGTGCGAAGCGGCTGTTTGCGTGTGTCTCTCCAAATCTCATATAATCCTGCAATGCCAAAGAGACCGCGATCCGGCATCACCACACGTACCGCATAACGCTTCTTGCCTTCCTGACGCCAGTAGAACAGCCCATTGCAGGGAATAACACAACGTTTGGTCTCTACAAGTTTGTAGTACGCCGGATTTTCATGCACCGTCATCAAATTTGCATTTACCGCATCCCGTCCCCAGAACGGAATAAATCCCCATCGAAACTCATCCAAAACACGCTCTCCGTCCTGATGCAGAATAATCGGTGTATGTTGCGTTGGACTGATATTATAACGATTTTTATAGTAATACATGACTCGTTGTATCTTGAAATGATCCCGAACCTCGTCCAGATCGGCCGCAAGTGAAAAGCGTTCGCACATAGTCATACACTCCTTTTTCCTAATAAGGTTGAGTGTATTGTTTGTAATGAAAGGGAAATTATGCATACTTCAATCGGAGATGTCACCTATGAATTCACTTCCGCATAGCCGTTCACATGGAAGACGTCGCATCGCAGCCAGAACGTTATGAATAAAAAAAACGGTCAATATTCCCTTTATTAAGAGAATTCGACCGTTTCATTCGTTTGAATTATAGTTTATACCCCGGGAGTTCCATTGTATCTAGATGGTCGTCCCTGCACGTTTCATTTAGACCGTACGAATAAAATCGACCATAGATCTCACCTCAACAGATCCTGGATTCGAGATTACATCTTCAAATTGCAAAGCTTCTCTTGAAATGAACTTCACCTTCACTGGCAGACCCGGAATCAGGTCAAAAAAGTTATCCGAGAATACGCCTTCAGCTTCTGAAGACAGCCAGACCTGCTTGGCAAGCACATCGCTCTCCAGCAACAGATGCACACCGTCTTCATCAGCTCCTCCGCTTACTTTGATGTTAGCCGGCTGCAGGGCCAATTGGTTAGTAGCCACAAAATAATGTTCCTGCACAATATCCCGTACACCGGCTTGCCGCAGATCCAAACGAAGCAGCGTCTTGGCAGGATCAAGTCCCTCAAGCCAGTCGGAATTACGTAAGGACAATAGCTTCTCTCCTGAATTTGGCGCCACGTTTACGTCCAATGTCTCATTCCGGTGCACCCTTCCATCGAATCCAATCATCCGAATCTGGAGCTGACCCTGCACCTTGTTCAACTGATCCGAGATCACATATATGTCGGTTGAATCTTCCTGTGTACCGTCCACAGAAACCAATACATCATTGAAACTGCGTTTCGCATAATATTGCAATGCCTTCCAGCGACCAAGGTAATCCATACCTGCCCACGAAGCTACAGGCCAGCAGTCGTTCATCTGCCAATAGAGCGTACCCATACAATATGGCTTGCGCCGGCGGTGAGCTTCAATTGCTGTTTTCATCGCTTCCGCTTGTAACACCTGACTCATATAGAGGAAAGAAGGAAAGTCCTTCGGTTCATGTAAAACCATATCCATGTATTGCTTGATGAGTCGATTGCCTGCTCCGTTCTTTTGATGTGCGAGCATAACTTCTGACTCCAGCGCCAGGTCATCTTCTTCCGCATACGTGCGTACCGTCTTATATTCCGGGAATGACTGGAATCCATATTCACTCATGAAACGACCAACATACACGTTGTAGTTTTCAAAAGGTTCAACGTTATGCCATACTCCCCAGTAGTGGATATCACCTTCTGATGTAGACGGATGCGCATGTTGCTTCTCGTCTCCTGTCAGCGATACAAGAGGTGAAGACGGCCAGTAGTCAATCCCTGGTGCATAAGCTTCGACTACTTCTGGCAGAAGGTCATGGAAAATGGCTTCATAATCCGCCCAGATCCGTTCACGCTGTTCGGTATTGTAATCCTTTTTCCAACCCCAGCCCCCATCCTCGATATAATGTGCCCAAGCCGAATCAATCTCGTTGTTGCCACACCACAGTACAATGCTCGGATGGTTACGCAAACGTTTCACGTTGTCAATTGCTTCATGTCTTACACTATTCAGGAAAGCCTCATCGCCCGGATACATGCTGCACGCAAACATAAAATCTTGCCACACCATGATACCGTATTCATCACACAGATCGTAAAAAACATCCTCTTCATAGAACCCACCGCCCCATACACGCAGCATATTCATGTTCGACTGGGCAGCTGATACAATCTCATGCAGATATCTCTCTCGTGTCACTTCAGTAATAAAGCTATCATTCGGAATATGATTGGCTCCTTTAGCGAACACCGCAACTCCGTTCAGTTCAAAATAAAAGGAAGCTCCTGCTTCGTCCTGATCACGCACAAGGCGGATGGAACGAAGTCCTGTTCTAACCTCATACTCTGCAACAGCGCGCTCACCCTGAAGCACTTCAGCAGCAAAGGTGTATCGGTGAGGTTCGCCCAAACCCCGGCTCCACCAGAGCTTTGGATTTTGAATCGACACCGGGATCTCTACCGTATGTGAACCCGGCATCAATGATACGGTTTTCTCCCAGCGCTGACCATCTGCACCGATACGAATGACGGTATCGATCGGTTGCGAAGTTTCTACTTCAACCAGAGCAGTAAGCTCAGCCAAATCTGTATTCACTTCATTTTGCCGGATAAATAGGTCATTAATTTTTACATTAGTCCAACCTTCAAGCCGCACTTCCCGCCATATGCCACTAGTGACAAAACGCGGACCCCAATCCCAACCATAGTGATAAGGTGCTTTACGAGCAAAGATACTTACTCGTTTATCCCCGAGACCACCTACATCCGATTGATCATTGGTTGCAGGCAAGGCATATCCCAGCTTTTCAAGCTTCGGCAGATCCTCCTGAATAGGAGAACGAAAATGAATGCGAAGCACATTACCCTTTTCCTTGATAAGCGCTTTCACATCTGCCTTCCATACTCGAAACATGTTGTCCGCAGACAACACATGGTTGTCATTCACATATACATCTGCATAGGTATCCAACCCGTCAAAAACAAGTTCCAGCTGTTCCTGTGCATAGAGTGAAGCCTCAACCTCAAACGTTGTACGATATTCCCAGTCTTTCTTGTCGATCCACTGTACTTCTCTCTCATTCGTGCCGTAGAACGGGTCAGGAATCTTACCTAATCTCAGCAGATCAGTATGTACGCATCCAGGCACTTGAGCCGGCATCCACTCCTGATCTTCACAAGCCTTGAACGTCCAGTTTTCCAAAAGTTTCGAATGGATTATGCTCATGACAGCCTCCCATGTGTTAAAGTACTTCAAGCATTTTGTTTTGTTATGATATGTTATGTTTTGTTATCATAATAGCAAACAATTTACAAAACAAAAATAACATGTTAGCTACGTATCAGTCAATGCATTTAGTCAATTAAATTCATCCTTTTCTCATATTACAAAAAAAAGACATGGAGAATGACTTCCCCATGTCTCTTGCATATGTTGAAAAACCGATTGCTCTTCTTTAGTTAAACAGCTCCATTGAAGACTGACAGACTTCGGTCGATTACGTCGCTCGCAACGAATGATACTCGTCCCGCATAATGAGTTCTGCATTGATTAACTTGCGTTCATATGGAGCTTCCCGATGGTCCATCCGCCATATTAGCTGATCAACAGCCCGTTCTCCGAGATGTTCTTTGTGAATATGTGCTGTAGCCAAAATCGGATCATCTATCCGCGTATTATCAAACCCAGTCACGGCACATTGTTCAGGCACCATCACTTCGCGACTTCGTAATGCCTCAATGATCATAACTGCTGTATGATCGTTCGCACATACAATCACTTCAGGAATATCTTCTACTCTCATGTCTCTGATGGATTGCTGCATCTCCTCATACTCTTGCACCAACAGCCCTGGATGCTGATTAACCTGTATTTGCATTTCTTCTAGTCCCATCCGGTATCCCAGCCAACGTTCCCTGAAACTGACAGCATCCGGGAGTTGGCCAGCAAACTGAAATCGCTTGTATCCTTTCGTAGCAAGCATAAGGACTAATTCTTTCGTCCCTTTCACATTATCTGTAAATACCGTATCTGTATGAATGGCCGAATCTTCATGATCAACCATGACGAGTGGGATGCGTAAGCGGTATATTTCGAGTAATACCGACGTGGAGATCGTCCCCACTGTAATAACACCTCGAATCGCATCGGGATTGAGTACCGAAAACATATGATCGGAAGAAGGCTCCGTGAGCGTTAGAATATCCATGCCTTTCTCATTCAACCGCGCTGAAATCCCGTCAAATACAGGTCCCCAGTACAAGGAGGAACGATTTTGGGACCGTATATTCGGAAACAATATCAAGACCGTGCCTTCGTTCTTTTTCCCTCGTTTTATACCTGATGCCGCCTGAGGCTCCGTAGCATTATATTTTGGTTCTATTTTGAAATAACCCAATTGCCCTGCCGTTCTGACAATCATGTCACGTGTGTACTCACTTACACCCGGCTTCCCCGTAAGTGCACGGGAAACCGCGAACTTGGATACGCCGGCAGCATCCGCAATCTGCTGCATGGTCACTCTTTTCCCCATCCTGCTCACCCGATTTTCTTGATTTTCCATCCAGTGTAGCATAAAACCACAGATGAACAAAACATGTTTTGTTCATCCGCGGTTTGTTAGGTTAAAGTTTAAGGGTAGCACTTGGAGGTGACCCATACTATTTTCTCGGTTTAGCCTCCAAGACCCGATCAAGCTGATCATATAACAAAAAGTGCATATGGAATAAGAAAGCAACAACCGGGGGTTGTCCACCTTTATTCCAAATGCACTTCCAGTAGAACATATCTTGCTGTTCATAGAATTCAATAATGCAATGAATTCGTGTCAAGACCAAGTTGTATTCGCAACCATCACAATGAAGATCAGCATGAGATAATTAACCGAGATCAAAAAGTTAACCTTCGCCCACTTCTCATCATCTTGTGTTTTTAACCCACGAAGTGTATGTACAAACCAGATGATGCTGCTAATCAGAGATATAATGAGAAACACTAGACCAACGTAATCAAAATAGTATAACAAGAATACGGCGGGAATCAGTAAAAAAACGTAAGGAATCATCTGAACCTTGGTGCGTTTCACACCTTTGACCACTGGTAGCAGCGGGAATCCCGCAGCACGATACTCCTCTACGCGCCGAATACCCAGTGACCAGAAGTGTGGAGGCTGCCACAAAAATAAGAACGCAAATAATAACCAAGCTCCTGCATCAATCTCATTGGTTACCGCGGTATAGCCGATTACTGGTGGCATTGCTCCTGCAATCCCGCCTAACGACGTACTCCACGTCGAGGTGCGTTTCAACCACATCGTGTAAATTACAATATAAGCAAACCAGCCCAGCAATGCCATCCAGCCTGATAACGGATTCACGAGTAGAAACAGCACCGCTAAACCAGCGAATCCAAGAACCAAGCTATACCCAAGAACAAATCCGGGCTTCAGATGATTAATGTAATCCATCCGCTTTTTGGTTCGTTCCATCTTTTGATCCAGTTCACGATCCCAATAGTTGTTCATGACACATGCCGAAGCAATCACCAGAGTGGAGCCAAGCACAACCAGTAGCAACAATCCCCATGAAATATCCCACTTTGAAGCGACCCAGAACCCTGCAGCTACTGCAAACACATTCAGCCTAAGCAGTCCGGGCTTAGTTAATGCAATCATGTCTTTAAGCATCAGAAAGCCTCCTGAACGATGTGAAAACGCCATTCCTATAATGATACATGTAGCATCAACGAATTACAATCGCTTTCATCCATTTGTTAAAATAAAAAGCATTCTCCACCGCTCCTTAGAACGGAAAGAATGCTTTTCTGCTATATGGTGTATCCTCAAATCTTTATCGACATCGACGCTAATTATGGGATGTACTGTTGTACAATTTGAATCACTTTCCCATCTTGAATGGTCAGATGATACGGAAAAATGGCCAAATCCATAATTCGTTTATCACCATACAGAGATTGAAATTTAGATAATGTCACAGGTTCATTCCACTGAATCTCCGTTCCCTGAACGGTACCATCGCGGTCATACAGTTGCATTAGAACTTTAGCGTCTGTATTTACCTCAACTTGCTCCTGCTCTTCATTGTCATTGATAATATAGTACCCGTCTGGTGCTCCATCTAAGCCAGCATCGGGATTACGTTGATTGAAAATCGTATCTGCTTCTTCCCCTTGATACCAGCCGATCTTGTCTACCGTTAACATTAGTTTTCCGTCGACAACATGCATCTCATCTATATAAGCGGTATATACTTCAGAATTCGCGGGCTGTGCATTACTCGCCGCAGAAGAGGACGGAACATCCGCACGATCCGCTGCATTCGCAGGGGTAAGCAAATACGTAGTGAGCACGATGATACCAAGCAGAGCAACTACTGCACCAACCATCTGTAATCTCCATCGTTTCGCCGCGTTCTTCATGCTCATCTCTCCTTCATTCACATTACTAGTCAATACTAAAAAGTCTTCTTAATCATCATTAAACGTATGCTGAACTTCTCAAACGAGCACAGCTTGCAACAACGGTTTGTTTACTATGTACTCATCATAATCCATACCGGTTCCACAAAAGTATCATCCAGATTAAAATTAGTTACAATACACGTCATTTCTTGAGCTTGTCCCCTGCTTAATCAAGATCATGCAGAAACCCCAAATCAGCTGCATTTGGGGTTTCTGCTGCATCTATATTAATCTATGCTTGTACACACACTTTATACCAAAAAAGTTTAGTGACTCGTTCTAGTATCTTGCGCCAAACGAACCAACATATGTGCGAGCATGTGGCGCTCCTCTTCTTTACCTACGTTCCAAAGCTCCTGCAAGAGCTTCTCTTCACGGTTACGCGGTTCTTCGTTAGCCGCCAGATGATCCGCTACTTTCTGTGCAATTTTAGCCATTTGCTCTTCACTTAATCCGATGGATTCGCCCATGGCAATTCGTTTACCGAGGTATTCTTTGAATGCATCAAAATTTTGTAAAATCTGGTCTCTTTCTTCTGGTGCAATCTTTTCAATCGCGTTGTCTACCTGATCTGTGGAAACCTGTCCGTTTTTGTGGATCACATGATTTTGTTCATTCATTATTATTCCCTCCTCAGTTTAAGTGCTGATTCATCTTTCTTTACTAATGGTTGAGCTTGCCCATACTTTCACAAGCATGTGTCCCTTATAATATAAACGTCCTGCTGAAGATTAATCAGTCAGAGATCATTTTAACCCCTTTTCAAGATCATATGCTAAATTACCGTTTCAAAGATGATACTTGGGTTAATCGTTTTACATATACAAGCAACTGGTTGGTTATGTTAGTAAACATCGATTACTACGGAATATAAGGAGGAGATTACATGAATAACAAACCTAAACACGAAAAAACAAATGATGAACTTGAACCAGGCACGGATACCGTTATCGAACCAGACAAAAGAAATCCCGGACCTACAGATATGATCGAGGGTGTGGTCGGTGACATCATCGAAAACATCCGCAAGGACTTCACGCATAAATCGGATGATCATTCTTCAGATCAAAATGTAACGGAGAAGTCCGATAAATAATGAGATCCAACTTGAGCACAGATTTCATTGTAAAAAAGACATCAGAACTAGTCCTCCCTATAGCTTGATAGCTAAGGAGGACTTTCTTCTTTTTATTTTTAACCATACAGTACAGTTAACTTCTCGCTATTTGTTGTAATTCCTTATGAATCCAGATCGCAGCAATCGAACCTTCTCCCATAGCGACTGTAGCCTGTTCTGCATGAATACCTAGGTCCCCCGCGATCCATACCTGAGGGGCTGCCTGCATGCTGCGAGGGTTCGCTTCCACATGCTTATTGTCCGCGATGACAGCTCCCAGCTGTTCTGCCAGTTCATAGTGAACCCGGTTACCGCCAAAAGCGATAAAACCACGCTCCGATTCGTATACCTGTCCACCTTCGGTTAACACACCTGTAATACGACCGTCTTCGAACTGTTGTACTTCCTGTACGGCCGCTTCCAGATAACGAACTCCTGCTTGCTTCATCTGACGATGGAGATCAGCCGAGATTTCGGTTTGTTCATGATTGATGTACAACAAGTCCGCTGTACGTTCAATCAGAGTCATTGCCATATTAGCTCCAGCTTCACCAGCTCCCAACAGAATGGTTCGCCTCCCCTGTATTTCATACCCGTCGCAATCTGGACATACGTAAACGGTTCTGCCAAGGGTTGGTTTGAGCCCGGGAATATCAGGCACTCGATCCGATAATCCCGTTGCGAGTAACACCGTCTTGGCTTGGTATACAGTTCCTGATGAACCCGTGAGTCTGATTTTTTCATCTGGCACACGTATTGCTTCTATAATTCGATCCTGTTCAAAAGCAACACCCGTCTGTTCAGCCTGCATCCTACCTAGAGCTCGGAGCTCTTCGCCGGACACACCGTCCGGATATCCAAGAATATTATGGTAGGTTCGACACAGGGTCGATCGCCCCTCTCCTGCATCGATCACCAGCACCTGATGCACCGAATAACGTCCAAGCTGGATGGCTGCCTGAAGCCCTGCGAGCCCTCCACCTACAATAATACAATCCATTTCTCGCATGCTTCTTCTCTCCTCCTGTATATTCAATACTTCATCAATTTTATGGTAGCTTCTCCAGGACTATAGTTGTCCTTCTATACATTAAACCGTACGAACAGGCTTAAACGGGCTGGCTTATCTCATAGCTTAAACCAAAAACAAAAGACCCAAACCTCCGGAAAAGTTTAGGTCCATCATTTGAAAATCATTACGAAATCGATACCTAGATCAGGTATCGTTAGAACTGATAGGATTCAAATTGCACAGCATTAGTTATAGCGTTCCATACATCAGCAGTCTCTCCGCCCATATACCAATAGGCTAGCCCTGCAATATGTTGTCTGCTGCTCATCTGTACTTTAGCTGACAGCGAGCGACTTTCCTCTGCCCAGATCGCTCTTGGTGTTTGGTTGGAATTATAGTTGATGATATACTGATGAATCCGTGGATCCCAGTGTTTTAAAGATCCGGATGAGGCTGCCCGAATTCCTTGCACTCCAAGCGTAATATCCCATGAACTCGTCTCTGGATTCACAGTGGACCAATCCCGTGTATATAACGGCAGCCCCATAATAATCTTGGATCGTTCTACCTCAGACAACATCTTGGTCAATGCGCTTTGCACCCATGGAAGGGATGCCACAGATCCGGGTGTCCGGCTACCGTTCCAGTGTTCTTCATAATTCATGAGCACCATATAATCCGAGATCGCACCTAATCGAACGTAATCAAAAGCTTCCGTCCAATCTGTGCCCAAATTTGGGGAAACATCTACGGATACAACCGCCCCGAGTGCGTGCAAGGATTTAGTTAATGATGTCACAAAAGCCGTAAACCCTTCGCGGTCAACAGGGTCCACATTTTCAAAATCCACATTAATGCCGTCAAGCTTATATTTTTTCACCAATGCACTCACTTGATTGACGACCGCTTCTCGGTTCGCTGAACTAGACAACATCTGATGTGTCAGCTCTTTGTTAAAACGATTCCCGAGCATGGGCCAGAGTTGTCGGTTCGTAGCGGACGCCCACGACATGAGTGCCGTATTGGCATGATTGGATATTGTCATATCTTTGTCTAGAAAAAACCAGCGCGGTACCAATGTGTTCACAGGTGACTGTTCCACTTGTTTAATAAATTCTGCTGTTGATGAGTTGTACTGCCACCCCAATTGAATCCCATAGTCCTGTTTTCGGTTGATTTGCGCGGCCCAAGCTTTGTTCTGCAAAATTGCATCCAAAACCGTAGCAGCCTCTTCACGTGTGATCTGATCACCCGGGCGGAACTTTCCGTTGCTTCCACGCATCAAGCCAAGCTGGTACGCCTGCTGCACATACGAACGAGCCCAGGTCGAGATATCTCCTGAGTCCGTATATGTACTGGATATTCCATTATTTGTGTAAGGCGTTTTCTTTAACATCCGAACGAGCATTGCCGCCGCCTCTTCGCGTGTAATGGAAGCGTTGGGCTTGAACATATTCTGACCTTTTCCCTCCATAATGGATAGATTGGTCATTGCGCCAACATTGGCATAAAACCAAGCATTCACAGGCGTATCCACGTAAGGGTTAATGTTATTCTTAACCGGCTTTAATCCGAGCAATCGAACCGCAAAAGAGGCGAATTCGGCGCGTGTGACCGCTTTTTTGGGCTCAAATGTATGCTGTGTTGTTCCCGCAACAATGCCTTTGTATGCCAAACGGTCGATGGCTTCTCTCGCATAACTTGTCCTTGTATCCTGAAAAGCAGGCTTCTGAACTGCTGCCGCATGAATTTGATTGCTATGTCCGTACATGACTCCAAGTATCATCACTCCGCTTAAGACAAGCTTCCATATGGGGAGATCGGATTTATTTCCAACTATTTTTTTCACAGAAAAGGCCTCACTTTAATAGATTACGATATTTATCATCGTATCAAATTAAAGCGAGGCCGTATGTGCTTAAATGTTGGTAATTACGGGATTTACTTGTGTACCTTAACGCGCTCTTCGATCGGCTGGAACTCCTTCTCACCTGGTGTTGCTGTCGGTTTACCAAATGGCATCTGAGCGATCAGTCTCCAGTTCTCCGGGATGTTCCATTCTTGCTTCACTTTTTCATCAATTAACGGGTTATAGTGCTGTAGGGATGCACCAAGACCCTCTTGTTCCAGAGCTGTCCAAATAACTAATTGCAACATACCATTCGATTGGTTCGCCCAAATCGGGAAGTTATCTGCATATGCGGCAAAGTTTTGTTGGAGCTGTGCAATCACATTATTGTCCTCAAAGAACAATACCGTACCATAGCCGTTGCGGAAGCCTGCCATCTTCTCTGCTGTAGACTGAAACGCCTCTTCATTGCCCACAACTTCACGCAGAATTTCTTCTGTGTGGTTCCACAAACGGTCATGCTGCTCACCAAGCAATACAACAGCACGAGAAGTTTGAGAGTTAAACGCTGTTGGTGTATACTTCACTGCTTCTTCGACGATTTCCTGAATTTTCGCATCCGAAATTGTAGATTCCTTGCTGATTCCGTAATAGGATCTTCTGTTCTTCAATGCATCAAAAAAAGTAGACATTCGTATACGCCTCCTAAAATTATGGTTTAGTTCATTGCCAACACAGTAACTATAATATAGTAACATACATTAGTCAATAAACTGTTTTATTTACACAGCGTTAATAAATACGTAAGACAACATACGTTGGGCTGTATATTACACAATGCAATATGTTCGCTGTGTTGATCTCGAATCACACCAAAGCTAGTTTTCCTTTACATCCCACTACGTATGCTTCCACATATCCCTTATTTCATTCATTCGTCTTGCGGTAATCTGCACGGTATTTCTCTTCTGTTGAAGAATTACTTTTGGTCTGATCCTTATTTTTCTCTTCCTTCGCTTCCATATTCAGATCCTCCATTGGAATGGGGTCTACAGTCTGTTGCTGCTCATGTTGCTCCAATTGGCTATCGTGCTCTGTTGTTTTATCATTTTCACGCTGCTCTCTTGATCTATTCTTATCCATAATTCTTCGCCTCCTGTACTTTCAATTGATATTATTTAGTAAGGTCTTGTGTAGTTACTCTTGATTCATTCTTCACTTTTTTTTACCTTTTCGTTTAGCATTCTAAACATCAGTTGTTTCTGAACGACAGATGATTCCTGGCCATGTCGAGATCAACAATGTATAAATACAACCAAAAAAGTCGACCATTTGATCTACAGGTCGACTTCGAATCATACTATTTAACTTTGCTGTTAAGCTTCGCACAGTGGCCTTTGCCTCGTTCAACACCTACCGACGTAGCTGACTTCGATACAGATCGGGTGAACAGCCCACACTTTGTTTAAAAATTCGGCTGAAATGGGATAGACGTTTGAAACCAGACAACCGACTTGCTTCGGTCACACTCATCTCTGGCTGAAACTGAAACAGCAGCTTGGCCTGATTGATGCGCCGATCATACAGGTACTTAAATATAGTCAGCCCGGTCATCTCTTTGAACATGCCCGCCAAATAAGGCTTCGACAGATGCAGCTCTTGAGCGAGATCATCCAGACCAATATCATGCATATAGTGAGTATCAACATATCGAATGATATGCTGAACATGTCTTTCTTTTTCCGATGAAGAACGTTGTTCCTCCACATGCCCCTGACAGATGTCCGCCACACAATATAACAGATCACAGACTCTTATATTCATGCGTTCCTGCCTGAACCTGGACGGTTGATTGGATAATTGGTGCAGATCATGCAACAGTGCTTCGAATTCGTCACGAATCCCAGCTGTAAGGTTGACTCGGCAATTCCCCAGTTCGTCAAACGGCTTCAGAACTTCATGGATACGTTCAGGATGCAGACTGTTACGAATAGCAGATGGATCGAAATGAAGAGTAGTACGAACGTACGGTTTGCCCACTTTGGGATGCGGCCGATGCAAAGTCAGTCCATGCATTAACACCAGATCGCCCGGCTGCAAGGCATATACCCGATCTCCAATAATATAAGTGCATTCCCCTTCATGAAAATAATAAATCTCATAGTGCGGATGGGAATGGAAGCCATCTGAGTTACCCGGGTCAAATAGACTTGTAGCTCTATACGTATAGGCCAGTGGAGCATTAAACTGCATCATGCTAGGCATGTCACTACCTCCTGTCCAAAACGAAAGCAGGCTCAGACCTTCATACTTCGCTGACCTGCTGACCAATTCATCTTTTGTTTATAACAGCTCTCGGATGCTTGCCTGGATCTCGTCCATGGAATCGATTGGTTCAAAACGCCGAACGACTTGACCTTCTCCATCAATTAGGAATTTGGTGAAATTCCATTTGATCGCATCGCCGTGCAACCACTCCGGAGCTTTGTCTGTGATCATTAGCTTGAGCAGCTTGGCTTGTATGTCGCTCTCATCAAAGCCAGCAAATGGACCAGACTTTTTCAAAAAGTCATACAGCGGGTGAGCGTTCTCTCCATTCACATCCAGCTTCGCAAACATCGGGAATTTCACTCCGTAGTTGATCTGACAGAAGGACTCAGCTTCTGCACTACTGCCTGGCTCCTGCTCCGCAAACTGGTTACATGGGAATCCAATAATTTGAAGACCTTAATCCTTGTACTCATCATACAGCTTTTGAATATCATCGAATTGATGGGTGTATTTGCACTTGCTTGCGGTGTTCACAATCAGTACAGGTTTTCCTTCATATTGAAAGAGCGGAAAACGCTCTCCATTGGTTCTGGTCACAGTGAAGTCATAGATCGTTGGCATAAGTCCGATGCACCTCGCAATAGTTATGTAGTTACTTCGTTAGTCATCTATCATTATATACGAAGTCAGTCCGGTTGTACTGTGAAATATTGTGGCACCTCTGCTATTCCAAAGTCCTAGTACAGAATAAAATTACGACCATTCCTGCCAATGCTGTTCCAGAAAGAGCACTTCTCTCTCATAGTGAGCCAAATGACCTTCCTCTACCATCTTTACAAAAGCCGCCTCTCCTGCAGCAGCGCGATCCTCCAACGTTTTGCACATAAAGCGAATACGAGATACTACCCAACTCTTCAGGTCAGACGGAATGCTTAGTCCGTAGGTCGCCATAAACATTTCGATCCGTTTCTTGCGAATGGCTCCGTGTGTTTCTCTATCATATGAGGTAACGGATTTCCCTTGACCTTCAGCTGGAGGAGAAAAATTCGCTAGAGGAACACAGGTGTATAAGGTATAGGCAATGTCCCACATTCGCGGACCCGGACAGACCAGGTCAAAATCAATTATACCCTGCGGCACACCTTCCCTGAACACGATATTGTATAAAGCAAAATCATTATGACATATGACTTCCACTTCCTCTTGTAGTACCTGCATTGAACTTTTCACCAGAATATCTCTACCTGGATAATAGTTCATGGGCTGTTCCACAGTGCTAAAATGCATGGTTGCATCGTGATAGCTTCTCAATAGGCTGGCGACTGCAATCAATGATTCGTCTGACCACATGTAACTCTCGATCTCTGGATAATCATTACCGGTAACAATACCGTCAAGGTAAGAGAGGATTTCCCTGCCCATTTCATCTATGCCCAGATACCGCGGCGCTTGATGGAAGCCCTCTTTTTCCAAATGTAATAGAAGTTCCTGTACATAACGATTCGGGCTAGCACTCCGGCGAACCGTCTCCCCAACGCGCACTACTTCATTCACATTACCACCTGTTAACTTCTCTTCCTGTTGTTCAGACAGATCCATTCCTCCTTCATTTATAAATCGCCTGAAATTCCATGCTTACGTTTATTTTTGTTCTTGTACGTCCCCGGGAAACCGGAGGCCAAGAGGATGAATCCAACAAAAAACATGAAATATACGAGCAGCCCTGTGGGCACATCCACCGTTCGGGTTACTTCCCGCAAACTTTGCTCCGAGCCACTCCCTGCCTCAACCAGCGCAGCCGATAATCGAATAGATATTCGCTCAAGGGTAGATATGAACACACTCGCAATCATTAAAACTACACCTAAAACTTTGTTCATCTGATCCAAAACAAAACCTCCTCTTCACATATTCAATCCGGTTGTTCCCATAGAACTCGTTAATAGCGTTCACTTCCAGTATAATCCATGTTCTTCCATTAGGGAATATTAGGTAAACACATCAAAAAAGCGTCGTCATCACGACGACGCTTGGACCATAAGAATTTTGAAAAAAGGACTTTAGAAAAAAAGACTTCACTACATTTTAAACGTTCCATGATGACAGACATCAACCACTATGTAGCTAAACTATGATGTACATCCATGTGACATTCGAGAAAAACAGAACGCTCAACATGGTACAGATCGTATATCGGTTGCTCTACATTAATGGCCTGCGTCATCTCTGGGTACAGATCGTTAGAATAGAAGACGTACGGCAATTTTTCCACCGCTTTACGGGAACGTACATTTTGCTTCCGTATTTTCATAAAAACTGTCTGGATGTCGTGTTCCAGAAACAGTTCTGTCAGAAAAGCCGATTTGGCTCGCTGACTGTACCCCTGTCCGAAATAAGGAACTCCAATCCAAGTCGCCAAAAATCCAGTGTGGTTGACGATGTGATACAGATCAATGGTCCCGATCGCGGTTCCGGTTTCACTTAGAATTGTGCGCGAAATGAGGGCCCCCTGCTCTTCTTCTGCGATTAACTGCCTCGTTAAAAACATGAATTCTTCTTGTGACTGACATGCATAACGAACATAAGGAAAAACTGCGGGATCCATCATTAAGCTATGCAGAGATTGACATTCATGCAGCTCACGCTTCTTCAACATTGTGTCTACCACCCAATCCTTCAAGTTCGCTATATCAAAGCAAAATTAAGTATAACCAAGGATGTGTGGTGTTCGATGAATTCTGTTTGCAGCTTGTGTAAAATTCGAGCAATCACAGGGGAATGATCCACCTAGATACGGGCCTTCATTATTGTATGCCTTGCATGATCGCATTAATGATATTTTGTTGTGTTACGGTGTTGTTCGACCGATTGAACAGCGCGAATCCATGTTGACCATTAAACCCGTTGTCCCAGTAGACTGGAACCAGTTTATACTTCTTAGCTGTTGCTGTCACTGCCTTTGCATACACCGCACGATACGTACTATTGCTAGAATCATAAGAGGATTTGTCGATGGAGCCGAACTCACCGATCACAACCGGATAACCCTGGGTTACAAATTTATCGTGCATCGACTTGAACTGAGAGTCCAAATAATCCTCCTGTCCCCATGTCGACTTTTTGGATGGATTCGTCGATGTTGCTCCCCATTGTGTAATGTTTCCGTTCTCTTCCCCCGCAAAGTCCCATGGAGAATAGTAATGTGCCGAGATCATAATTCGTTTCTGAGAGCTTGGAATGGAGGAAGATCTGAAATTATCACTTGGAACAACAAAACCATAGTTGCCCACAGTGTAGTCAATGTTTGTGTTCCAGCCTGGAACGAGCAACCATCTCGCACTGTTGTTACCGCCTGTTTTGCGAACAGTATCGACGAAAATCTGATTATATGCGTTCAAATTGCTATAGTATGATGTATTCGGATTGTTATAATTTCCATCAAATACTTCGTTCATTGATTCAAAAATAAGACGTTCATTATAGTTACTAAACTTGGTGGCCACTTGTTGCCATACCTTTTGATACTTTTCGCGGATCACATTCTGATTGCTGCTGTCTACATGTAGCCACGAACCCGGTATGGAGTGGAACCCATCTCCATGCATATTGATAACTACATACAGCCCCTCATTGTACGCATAATCTACAACTTGCTGTAACCGATTGAGCCACGCCGCATTCACAGTATAATTGGGAGCGCTTCCAATATAGTTCAGATAAGAAACCGGAATGCGAATCGTTTTGAATCCTGCCGCTTTTACCTTTTTGATCAGCTCAGGAGTGATTGTTGGATTGCCCCATGACGTTTCATTCGGTGTCCCATTTACGGTAGCTTCCAGTTGGTTACCCAGATTCCAGCCTGCACCCATCTCCGCTGTGATCTGCGCAGCTGTTAACGATCTCATATCTGCTGCCGATGCTTTAGAGCTCCATCCAGTAAATGCCGCTGTAGCCATGAAGAGCAAAGCCAAACTAGCGATTCCAATTTTTTTCCACTTTCTCATCATCACTCAACCTCCGCTTATTATATTTTGGACTAGCAGTCTGACAACAACATAATAACACATTTATGGAAAATATAGTCCAAAATTTCGCTTATTTTGAGCTGCTTTTACAACATTATTTAATTCGATTTGAAATGTTCAACCAGCCACGCTGCGAACCTTTCTTTCTCTTCGAACTGAGGATAATGTGCGGATTGTTGGAAAACTACGAGTTCTTTCTCTGGTGCTTTTAACGTATCCAAATAATCGCTAGCTGCCTTTAGTGTTGTCATATAATCATACTGGCCCATTAAAAAATAAGTCGGAATCCGAGTCTCATCTACCACTTCAGTCAACGGATGGTCTAATGCTTCTCGCACAAGACGATCTTGCGATTGAAGAATCCCCGCATAAAAACGAATGACATCCAGTCCATTGTACTCGGAATTGAACAGAAATCCTGTAACATAATCCAAGTTCTCGTTAATCAGTCTAGCCGATCCGCCATACTTTTGCACGTAAGTTCGAGGTGTTAGCCCTTCTCCCCGTTCAATAGATTCTCGCAAAATCTCCAACTTTCGCACATCATCTGTGTTTCCTGCTGCCCTTGCAGCCTGCATCGTATACTCTAATGTCTCCACTTCACTCTGAATAGTGTCAGCCATCTGTCCTATCCCGATGTACGCCTGAAACAGTTCTGGTGCTTGAGCTGCCGCCTTCATCCCGATATATGTACCAAAAGAATGACCCACCAAAATCACCTGCTCCTGATGCAATTTCTCTGTGATTTGCTTGGTTATAGCAATTAAATCCTCAACGAGTACATCTGTCGTCAGGTTTGAATAATCCCCTTGAAAATGAAATGACTTCCCACTCCCGCGTTGATCATAATGCACAATTGTAAAATGTTGCTCCAGCTCACGCTGATATTTCCTTACATAAGGAATTTCAGAATACCCCGGTCCACCATGAACAAAAAGCAGTACTGGGTTCGTCAGGTCCATGCCTCTGATCATCACTTCATGCTTCTCGCCGTTAACGACCATTCGCTCTAGTCGGCTAATGCTATTCTCTCCTTGGATCCTCGGTGTCCAGGTAGGGAAAATGAGAGAAACCACTATAATGCCTAATAGGGTAAAGAGTGTATATTTACAGACTTTAGCGATCTTCTTTCGCATACGTTCTCCTTCTACTTTAACGGATATAGCCAATCATTCTGCATTATGAATCGTCCCTAACAATCCAACCGTAGTCATCCGTTAAGCTCCTTTATCATATGAATATCTTTGGGCTCCTTGGTATACAATTCTTCGTCTACCTCTCCCGTCATTTCACTTCCCTGGCTTTGGTAAAAAGATACAGCAGACCTCGTTTCTGTGGACGAGATATACAAGAACTGCGCCCCACGCTTTTTCGCCTCTTCACTTAAAAACGTTAGAATTCGTGTCCCAATTCCCCGTCGTCTATATGCTCTGGAGACATACATAAGATCCAACTGCAACTGGTTTTGTTCTTTTCCCCTAAATTGATGAGCAAGCACACCGAAACCTACTAATCTCAAACCGTCAAAAGCGCCATACGCCATACCGCCTTGCGTTAATTCATAGATGTAACGATCCTGCATCTCTTGTAACTGTTGCTGATCCCAATTCGCACACTCGTGATTTTGTTTATGCTCGACTAAGCCCTCATCAGTTACCTCATAAATAAGATCAATATACTCAGAACGGTCAACTTCATGCAGCTGCTTCACATCATGCAAATTCATGATTCTGTATGTAATCATCTATTCAGCTCCTAAACCAACGGATTGTTGTATTCGATCGTCCTAAGATGCATCCTTTTAGAAGTTCTTGGTTGACCCTGATTCACTTTAATTTCAGCCGGTAAATAAGCTCATCATCCGAATTGGTCTGATTCTCGCTTACAAATGACGAACTTGTATACAAGCGCTGAGCAATCTGATTATTTCGTTCAACCGTTAGTGATATGACTTGGCATGAAGGATGAGTTTGAATGATAAAATCTATGATCGCCCGCAATGCTCGCTTACCCATGCCTTGGCCTTGAAACGACTTGTCGATCTGGAAGCCGCCGATCCAATAATTATCCGTACTCTCAGGTGTATAGCTTATATAAAAGAATCCAATGATTTGGCTATCCATTTGCAAAACATACGGATCAAAAGCTTCGTCCCATGGTTTGATATAGGCATAAGCAAGCCCCTCCACAACACTCGGAACCAGATGGGTCTGGTGTTCATGTAATGAAATTTGTAATGCTTGTTCCCAATTATGTCGTGTCACGGGTTTAACCTGAATTAAGTTTGTATTCATGTAATCTCCTCATTTAGATGTTGTTCTTTGCTCTGTCTGCTGCAAATGTATACGTGCATCGATCTTTTCTACTGCCTGCTTGATGTTCGTGATGATTACTGCATCCTTGCCATGTTTATTCGTCAGTTCGATGACATTCTGCACAGAATACTGGTGATTCCATTCCACAATCATTTTGCACAAATTGCGAAAGGACTGTCTGTAATTCCACGACTGCAAGCCTATTCTGGACAGCACAAATCTTTTAATAATCCGATAATCTCTAACCAACACGTGGGGATGCAGAATAAGAATCAGATCTGCTTCGAGAATCGATGGAAAAGTCCATGGTTTATGCTGGGCCCCTTCAATAATCCAGGCATTCGAATCCAATATATTTAGCAGCGAGATATCCCTGACCTCTTCGGGATATCTCACATTTTCTGCACTTCGATCCCAGATCAGATTATCCAGTTCATAGAAAGAAATGTCATACTTACGAGAGAGTTCTTGAGCCAAAGTCGATTTGCCACTCCCACAAGCGCCGATGATTCGAATTCTCATAGTCTACTATACCTCAATTGAAAATACGGCAACATTCTTTCCAATGATGTCTACATCCTTCTCATGGATCATGCCATTCTTTTGCGCGATTCGCATCGAGCCTTCATTTCCATGTTGAATTAAAGAAATCAAACGTTTTTCGCCCAGTTGCAGACCATAATCCTTCCAGGCCTTGGCTTGTTCATATCCGTAACCTTGCCCCCAATATAACTCCCTTACCCAGTAACCGACCTCAAGCTCATCCGTGCCCTCAATCACTTGCGGTATCAGTCCTGACGTGCCAATAAGCTGCTTATCTTGTTTATCAAAAGCAAGAAAAAGTCCTGTGCCCATCTTATTCCGTTCAATAAATCTCTCCAGTGTCTGCATCGTTTCCTCTTTCGTCCAAGGGCCACCATGCCGGATATACTTCATCACATTAGGATCGCTTGTCATGGTATATAGAAGTTCAAAATCATTCTTGGTATATTCGCGGAATATCAGTCGCTCTGTCTCCATACGACAACCCTCTCTTCGCTATGACATCTTAACCTCAATTGTAAACCACATTCGTTGATTGACTTACCAAGATCAGTGACTCAGGGGCAATGCCAAAAGATTGAGAAGCCTGTGAAAGTATTGCTGTAGACACCATATTGCTTCACTTCATTTCTTAGGTATCTATAGAATTTATCGGGTTACAATTCCGCTTGTAATTTTCATATTCGGAGCATACGTCATATACATGTGTTCATTGAATCCCCTTGCAAATCTCTCCTCTGCCTCGTACTGACTATTCGCCTCATCAGAAGTTAATCCTCGTCCAATGAGTTGGTCAATGACTTCGATTCGGTTACCAGGTACAGCTCCCAATCCTTCTTCTTTCAACGCGTTATACAACGTATGTTTATTTGGTTCATTCATCTGTTGATCTAGAAAGTTAACCCGATCGCTTACTCGGCATTCCACGCCTTTAACGCCAAGCTGACTCAAAAGTGTCGGAATCTTCATCCCGATATTTCCATCTTTGCCGCTCAAACGTGCATCGTGCTCATACAACTTCTGGAGTATACCTAGCTGTACAATGTTCGACTGCTCAACGTCATCGAGCGTATAACTCGCCATGTTGGCGATCCAGTGTGGCTCAAAACAGATTACTCTACCTCCATCCACCACACTACCAATCATCTTTTTCAGTATCTTCCGTGGATCTGACATATGTAATAGAAAAGCATGACTCAATGCGATATCATAAACCCGCTCAATCTGCACAGTTTCAATATCACCTTCTATGAATTCTGCCTGATATGATGTGTGTGCGTAGAGTTCTTTTGCATGTTTGATTAATTCTTTCCCTTGATCTACACCAGTATATCGTGAACCAGCAGGCAGTAATGGAAGCAGCTTCAGGCCCATGTACCCATAACCACATCCGTAATCAATCATATGAACGGCTTCTTCAATCTTCCAAACTCGTTGCACAAGGAATTCAAGATAGTCATCGTTATAGTAGAGCCAGCGCGTATTTCTTAGATACTCCATCTGTTGATCCCAGTAGTATTCAGAAATACAAATCACCTCCCAATATGTAAACGCATTCAAAAATCCAACAAATTCTCTGTTCATTTATTCCAAGTTCTTACACCTTCCCTATTGTACTCCTAAAGAATATCATGGTCTATCCAACCATAGAATGATCCAGTACTCACAAACTTCCCACTCACATCACCACATGATTAGCTTTGTCCTCTTATCATCATCAGCATAATAATCAATCCTTCACTTTTTCCAAAATGATATCAATCACTTCACCGGTCTCCAGATGATCTGTGGCAATACGCGTGTCATAGGCATCTGACTTGAATGCTTCAACACACTTCGGTGCTTGTTGATATTGCCAGCCGCCAAATTCATCCCCGCGTTTAGCAAGGCGTTCATATATTGTCTCTACATCAGCCGTTAGACAAAAATGATGTAAGTCCTCATCGATTTCCTTCAATCCGTTATAGATGTAATCAAAGTTCTCTTTTTTATACAGTGTCATGGGAACAATCAGATGTTTATTATATTTAGACTTCACCTCTCGGGCCGCGTTTACCGTTAACACTTTCCATAGCTCAATATCTTGAAAATCATCAGTACGCTCCTGTTCCTCCCGATGTTCCTCGGGTAGAAGCTTTCTAAGCATATAGCCAATTTCTTCGGGATCGAAGATCATACTGTTCTCGACTCTTGGCTGTAATGCTCTAGCAGCAGAAGTCTTGCCGGAACCAAATGCACCGTTAATCATGATGATCATACGATCACTCCTCTAATTTGGATCTTTTTGACAACATACTAAGGTATCTTCAATAAAAATGCAAAATCCCGTCGGGATTGCCCAACAGGATAATAGGGTCATTTTATGCCACTCTATCCGATCAAATGCTGCTAAAACATTGGTTCGTACTAGAACGATATGATTGATTTCTTAATGAACTCCGCTAAAATTTTCGATGAACCATCTCACGCTTCGCACTTTCTTGTGTAAAAATATCCTCTCGGGGCACCATGCGTTTGGGTAGTGTACGCCCTGCCATAATCTCTTTGGTTGCCTGCATGAGCTGCGGTCCCAGAAGGGGATTACATTCCACTACGGCGTTAATCTTTCCACTCGCCAGTATCCCCAGTGCTTTTCGTGAACCGTCTACTGACACAATAACTATATCCTCGCCCGGTTTTAACCCTGCCTCCTGAATCGCCTGAATGGCACCAAAAGCCATCTCATCATTATGAGCAAAAAGAACCTGCGGCCTCTCCTCCTCTGACACCTGAAGGAAATCCTTCATCACCTGCCTGCCCTTGTTCTCTGTAAAATCAGCAGGCGCACTGTGCGAGAATATGATGTGGCCTTTGTCCCCTAAGACGCTTCTAAACCCCTCGCCCCGCTGGATGGAAGGCGTAGATCCACTTGTTCCCTGCAACTCAGCTATTCGAATCATTCCTGGCTCATTCCGCAGCCGATCCTGAATATACTTCCCAGCTTTTACGCCCTCTTCATAGAAGTCCGACCCGATCGTCGTTACAAAAAGAGAATGATCCTGAACGTCAACGGATCGATCTACGATGATGACGGGAATTCCGGCTTGCTTCGCCTCTAGCAGAATGTCATCCCAGCCGGATTCCACGACTGGTGCAATCGCGATCACATCCACCCTTTTCCTGATAAAAGAACGAACAGCCTCAAATTGTTTCTTCTGAGACTGCTCTGCATTTTTAATGATCAGGGTAATTCCCGATTCCTTGGCGGCATCCTGAATCGAGGTCGAATTGGCGATACGCCAAGCACTCTCTGTACCCAGCTGCGAAAAGCCCAATATAATCGATTCTTTGGAAGGCATGTTGTATTCAGGTGATTGCATCCATTCCTCAATCGAGGGCAGAGAATCAACATTCGATGGAACGGGAATAGGCTTGGACTCGGGGTTCTCCGCAGTGCAGCCAGCAAGACATAACAGAAGCAGCATACACAACCAGCTCGTCACTTTTTTCACCGAATCCCTCCCCCTCCTTTAACAACATTCGTAACCGTTCAACCTTTCACAACAAATCGATTATATGTGCTCATCATCCATGCCAATGCATACTGAGGGGTCATTCATTTATGTTAAGTAGGTTAATGCAGGGATTTGGCGGAGATACGACGTTCACTGAGAAGACGTTGGAATAATATAAAAACAAACAACATCAGACCGATGACAATCTTTGTCCACCACGAACTAAGCGTGCCTTCGAAACTAATTATAGTTTGGATAACCCCTTGGATCAATACACCAAGGAACGTGCCGGCTACGTAACCAACGCCACCCGTCAGCAATGTTCCACCGATAACAACCGCAGCAATCGTATCCAGCTCCAGACCCATCGCATGTAATCCGTAACCGGATAACATATAGAATGTAAACACTACACCCGCGAGTGCAGAGCAAAAACCACTGAACGTATATACTAAAATTTTCGTTCTGGCTACAGGTAACCCCATTAACACGGCCGATTGTTCACTTCCGCCAATGGCATACACATTGCGTCCAAAACGGGTGTAATGGGCTAGGAAAATAGCAAGCACTAATATGATTAGAGCAATGAGCACATTAATAGAGACGAAGCTGCCGCCAGGAAGCGGAATCTTGGCCTGTGCAACATCGGTATAGAACGCGTTGGTAATCGTAATGGTATCGGTACTGATGACATAACAGAGCCCTCTTGCCAGAAACATGCCAGCGAGTGTAACGATGAAGGGTTGTATTTTGAAATAATGAATAATTGCACCCATCAATGTACCAAACACCGCACCCATAATCAGTACCATCGGAATGACCACCGTAGGGGACCAGCCCTGTTTTTCAACCAGACTTGCACTAATAATTGTGGTCAGCGCTATGACCGAACCAACGGACAGATCAATGCCCCCGGATACGATCACAAAGGTCATGCCAATCGCCGTAATGATCAAAAAGGCATTATCAATCAGTAGATTAAACAAAACTTGGGTGGAAAAGAAACCGGTGTAACGGAATGAGCCAATAGCAATCATGACGGCCAGTAACCCAAAGGTGACCAGAACCGGGAGAAGCTTTCGATTAAGATACATGGCGATTCACCCCTTGTTCAGCTGGAAATTTCCGCTTCTTCAGGCGATCTGCCATGGACTTGCGGAAAGCCTCAGATTGGATTAAACATACGGCCAGTACAACAAAGGCTTTGACAACAAGTGTAACCTCGGGCGGTACACCAATCATGTAGATCGTTGTCGTTAAGGTTTGGATGATCAGCGCGCCGACCACTGTACCCATCAGATAGAATCGTCCACCGTTCAATGAAGTTCCGCCAATCACGACAGCTAGAATAGCGTCCAGCTCATACCAGAGTCCGGCGTTATTCCCGTCCGCACTGGATACATTGGAGCTAAGAATTAGTCCAGCAATGCCAGCACAGAGACCGCAGAACACGTAAACGGCGAGAATGACGGTTTTGGAACGAATACCTGCAAGTTGACTGGCACGCGCGTTATTCCCAACCGACTCGATAAACAGCCCTAGTGCTGTTTTTCGGGTGAGTAAAACGGAAATAAGCAGTACGGTCAGTACGATGAATATCGAGAACGGTAACGTCGCGAGTGACCCTGCGCCAATGTACTGATATTGTGCATTGGACACCGTAATGATCTGCCCATCCGTGATCAATTGGGCAACACCGCGCCCAGCCACCATCAGAATGAGGGTTGCAATGATCGGCTGGATTCTGGCTACAGAAACCAGTGCTCCGTTCCACACTCCCAAAACCAGTGATAGACCGATGGATAACGCAAGCGCACTCAGAACAAGCCAGAGCGAGCTTTGATCGGTTCCTTTGCTAATGGTCATACAAGCCATGGCTCCTGAGATGGCAACGATCGAACCTACGGATAGATCTATGCCACCGGTAGCGATCACCAGGGTCATACCAATCGAGACCAGAATCAGCGGTGCACCAAAATTAAGAATATCGATCAAACTGCCGTACAGATTCCCCTCACGCATCACCAGCGAGAAAAAATCAGGTGAATAGAGCAAATTAAATAATAAAAGTAACCCGAGCATACATAGCGGCCAGAACAAATGATGTTTTCGCATTCTGCTCATCCGTACGTCAACCTCCTGCCATTGCTTTCATAATTTGCTGTTGATTGATCTGTTCTCCATGGAGTTCTTTTACTTTTTTTCGGTCTCGCAGCACAGCGACCCTGTCGCTAACCCGAATCACTTCTTCCAGTTCCGAGGAAATAAACAGCACACCCATCCCTTGCTTCGACAGCGAAAGGACTAATTTCTGAATTTCTGCCTTCGCCCCGATATCGATACCGCGTGTAGGTTCATCGAGGATCAGCAGATCGGGATTCATCAATAACCAGCGGGCAAGTAATACTTTTTGCTGATTGCCACCACTCAGATTTTTGATCAACTGCTCTGGATTTTTAGGATGGATCTGTAACAGATTGATATATTTCTCCGCTAGCTCATCCTGCTTTTTACGAGAAATGGGTTTCGACCACCCGCGTGTCGCCTGATAGGCAAGAATAATATTCTCCCTGATCGTCAGGTCGTCAATGATGCCTTCCGTTTTGCGATTCTCCGAGCAGAAGGCAATATGCTGGTCAATCGCATGCCGCGGGGACTTTACCGTGTTGCCTGTATCTGCAACGATCAGCTTGCCTTCATCCGCACGATCTGCGCCAAAGATCAGACGAGCGATCTCGGTACGGCCAGATCCGAGCAAGCCAGCTAGCCCAACGACCTCCCCTTTACGAATCGTCAAATCGAATGGATCAATGGCTCCTTTTCGACCGAGCCCAGTTGCCATAATCAACATCTCTCCTGCGTCTGCGTCATCCTTCCCCTCTGCCTTCCCTTCGCTCGTTGACTTTGGAAGTTCATCCAGCACTTCGAGCTCTTTGCCAATCATCTTCAGCACGAGTTCCATACGTGGTAGCGTTGCGGCAATGTACTCCCCTTCCAGTTCCCCATTGCGGAGCACAGTCAGACGGTCGGACATTTCATACACTTGGTCAAGAAAGTGAGTGACGAACAAGATCGCTAATCCTTCATGCTTCAGCTTGCGCATAATCTGGAAGAGTTGCTGCACTTCATTTTTATCCAGACTGGAAGTGGGTTCATCTAAAATAAGTACTTTGGCCGAGATACTAAGGGCTCTTGCTATTGCGATGAGTTGCTGTACCGCTACGGAATACGTCTGCAATGGCACTTTCACATCGATGACCAGATTTAATCGTTCTCTCAAAAGCTTCTCTGCATCTTGGTTCATCTGTTTCCAGTTGATTCGGCCAAACTTCATCGGCTCCCGCCCGATATAAATGTTCTCTGCTACCGTCAGATTTGGGCAAAGATTCACCTCCTGATACACCGTGCTGATCCCCGCTCTCTGTGCCTCAAGCGGACCCGATATGGCAAGAGTCCGGTTGTCCATCGTTACCGTGCCTTCGTCAATCGAATACACACCTGTTAGTACTTTGATCAGCGTTGATTTTCCCGCACCATTCTCACCCATCAGCGCGTGAATCTCGCCTGGAAACAGGCGAAAGCTGACGTTAGAGAGTGCTTTAACGCCTGGGAAACGCTTGGTAATGCCCGTCATCTGCAGGATGGGTGTCTGATGATCTTCCATATCCATCTCTCCTTTCTGGTAAAAGCTGTTCTTAACCGCTCAGACCTCTGATCGGATAGAAAAAAGTCATTTAACGACAGCGAGGTCGAAAATGACTTTTCGGTGTTAACCGCAGCTGCTTTTAATATTGACGTGTTGGCAGTGCTTCTTTGGCTTGTTCCGATGTGAAGGTCGTTTCTTCCGTAACAATGCGCGGCTCAATTTCTTTGCCATCGACTACGGCCTGAACGGCCTCCATTAATTGAGGGCCGAGCAGCGGGTTACATTCGACAATGAAATTGATCTTGCCATCCGCAGCCGCCTGCATCCCATCCTTCACGGCATCCACAGAGATAATCGTGATATCCACGCCTGGCTTCAAACCTGCCGCTTCAATGGCTTGAATTGCACCAAGTGCCATATCGTCATTGTGTGCATAGAGAACATCGATTTTCTTATGGGCTTTGAGGAATGCTTGCATAACCTCTTTCCCTTTTGCACGGGTAAAATCGCCCGATTGTGACGCAATTACTTTCAGTTTGGCATTGGAACCAATGACTTCCATAAAGCCTTCCTGACGATCATTGGCTGGTGCAGAACCTGTTGTACCCTGCAGTTCAACAATATTGATCTCTTCTTGTGCATCTTTGTACTTATCGTTCAGCCACTGGCCCGCTTTACGCCCTTCTTCTACAAAGTCGGAACCGATAAACGTCTTGTACAACGATTTATCCGGTGAATCCACAGCGCGATCCGTCAGAATGACAGGAATGCCTGCATCCTTCGCTTCTTTTAAAACCGTATCCCAGCCGGATTCCACCACAGGGGAAAAAGCAATCACCGTCACCTTCTGTTGAATAAAGGAGCGCAAAGCTTTAATCTGATTCTCCTGTTTCTGCTGTGCATCGGAGAATTTCAGATCATACCCTGCTTCTTTAGCCGAGTCCTGAATCGATTTGGTATTGGCTGAACGCCAGCCGCTCTCCGCACCCACTTGAGAAAAACCAAGCGTAATGGTCTTGGAAGTCGCAGGTGTACTGCCACTATCTCCCCCTGAACTCGCTTGATTGGTACCCGATGCTCCATTACCGCTGTTACACGCTGTGCTGACAAGCATAACCATCGCCAGTGTGATGGCGAGTCCCCACCTTTTTTTAGTTCGCATCATGTGATCCTCCCTAGTTAAGTTCACCTTGTGTGGTGTGTCCACATTATAAAACGCTTACAAGTAACACAGACATGGAATGTCATACGCATTTTATGTAATAATTTAGTAATTATCGAGGACATGTTATTAAAACGTGTAATTTTTTTTGTGAATGGTGTACTATTTTGCGATACGCTTTCATGACCCGAATTCGTGTTATAATAATGCTACCTTTGGATCCTGATCCCTTCAGATGGAGTGGAATACGTTGAAACTTGTTCAATGGATAGCTTCCAGCCTCAGACTTAAACTGCTCAGCATGTTCATCATCCTCAGCTCAGTACCGCTGATTATCGTTGGATTGATCTCATACCACAAGTCCTATACGGTTGTTTCGGAACATAACAAAGCCTCCACACAGCTGGCTGCTGATCAGCTTGCCAGAAACATCGACATCATGTTTGAAGATATGGAACGACTGCTGGAACTGGGGAAGAATCCACAGGTTCTACAGTATTTGTACGCTCAATCGGAGTCCTATGCGGATGCTAAGGCCATTTTGCAGACCTTCAATCTCTATCGGGAAACGTACAAATACGATAAAGTGCTCAACATCTCGTTTGTTAATTTCTATGGCAAAGGCATTAGTGAACGAAAAGGAGTATTTAAGCTGGAGCGTAATCCGCTTCGAAACCCCTATTTTCAGTATCTGGTACAGTACCCAAACGCTATCTTACGCATCCCTCATGCTGCATCGTATGCTGAATATAACCGTCTGGACGGGTTTGTCTACCCAAAACAGAATGCGCTTTCAATTATGACGACCGTCAAAGAACGGATTACACATGAAGTCATCGGCTTTATTGTGATTGATATCAATGATTCCTTCATCGATGACTTTTTGACCACGACGAAAATTAAAGATTCCGGATTCTTTTATATTACGGATCAATATGGAAAAACACTTTTCAAACCACCTTCAAGCCAGGCGTCTCTAGACATCATCAACCAAATCAGCTCCGTACCCATTCATACCCAGCAAGGTAGCTTTAACCTGTCCGCAGGTTCCAAGCCGCAATTTGTCGTATACAGCACTTCCAAACAGACCGGGTGGAAAATTATCGGCGCTGCGCCCTTTCAAGAAATCATTACGGAGGCTAACAGTATTCGCCAGTTAATCATCATCAGTGTTTTGTTAAGTGCATTCTTTGCGATTTCTCTGTACTTTTTCCTGAATAATAGACTGATCCACCCGATACAAATTCTCATGAACAAAATGCGCAAAGCGGCGAACGGGTATTTGGAGGTCAAGGTCACCCCTACCGGCTCGGACGAAATTGCAGATCTCGGACAGAGCTTTAACATCATGCTAGAGAAAATTAAAACCCTGATCGACCAAAGCATCAAGGAGAATGAGCAAGTTAAAATCGCCGAACTACGTACGCTGCAAGCCCAGATTAACCCACATTTTTTGTATAACACGCTGGAGTCGATTATCTGGATGGCCGAAGCTGAAAAAAAGGAAAGTGTGATCCAGCTGGTTCAAGCCCTCTCCAAGTTCTTTCGTCTGAGTCTGAATAAAGGCTTTGACTGGGTAACGATCCAAACCGAGCTTGAACATGCCCGCAATTATCTGG
>JAFWEX010000117.1 GCA_017512705.1 Paenibacillus sp. | reverse complement strand
TTCCATGTCGGTGTTGGCTGAGCAGTGCATCGAAGCAATGCCTTTGAGAGGCAGATAGTAGTTATCATTGAGAACATGCCCTTCTTCATCTCACCACCATACCATGTGTTGATGATGCACTGTTCACGACTTGTGATGTTGAAAGCTGCGCATGTCTCACTGTTGAGTCCGAGTTCCTTGTAGTTATCTACCTTAGCCTTTGAAGCTGTGTAAACAACGAAGTTGGGCTCGAATGAAGCCTCCTCTTCGGGAGTGGGCTGGATGAACATGTTCTTAACAAAATGAGCCTGCCATGCAACTTCCATAATGAAGCGGATCGCCATACGTGTATCTTTGTTCGCGCCGCAGAAGCAGTCAACGACATACAGCTTCTTATCAGAAAGAGCCTTGATTGCAAGATCCTTGCAGATGCCCCATGTTTCCTCAGTAGCTACATGGTTGTCATTCGGATATTCCGGAGTGGTCCACCATACAGTGTCCTTGGAATTCTCATCCATAACGATGTACTTATCTTTAGGTGAACGGCCGGTATAAATACCTGTGAAAACATCAACAGCACCGAGCTCGCTGACCTTACCTACGTCAAAACCTTCCAGATCCGGCTGTGTCTCTGCTTCGAAGAGAGCTTCATAAGACGGATTGTAGATAATTTCGCTTACGCCTGTGATACCATACTGAGTTAAATCAATTTTTGCCATGTCTTGACCTCTTTAAATAAATATACATAAAACTACAGTTTCTTACGCATGTTAATACTTCTACGTATATTAATCTACGTATATAACCACTTTCCGTCACGGGATACTCCCCACGAAGAATGCGTCTGATGAAAGAATCATCCTGTGCAGGCTTTCCTCAAGTAGAATCATTCCACGTTGAATTCACCCATGACTTCACGTTGAATTATACATGATTTTATGATAAAGTCACTAAAAAATTGATGATATTTCAACATTTCTCCCAAATTGATAACGAAATATCGAAAATCGCCTTGCTCATTATCTATTTTTACTGCCTGCAAATTGTTTATGATAAAATACATTATACTTACTTGACACTTTCCGGTCCTGCAATTAGAATGTGAAACCATAAAAGACAAGGGCGTCTTGGAAGCAATTCCGAGACGCCCTTTCTTTATGAATAAGAGGTCATCCCACAACGGCGTGGTTCGCTATTTGGGGTGGCCTCTTATTGTATTCAGAAATGAAGGAGGAGAGATTATGGAAATTGCAAGAGAGGTCTTAGAAGCAATGGATCAGGAGATCTTTGCGGTATGGTTCCTGATCGGAGCGGCGTTTGTATTCTGGATGCAGGCAGGATTTGCCATGTGTGAAGCAGGCTTTACAAGGGCCAAGAACGCAGGAAACATCATCATGAAGAACCTGATGGACTTCTGTATCGGAACCGTAATGTGGTTCATCTGCGGTGCATCCCTGATGCTCGGGGAAAATATCCTGCACGGTTTCATGGGGGGATTCAGCTTTGACGTCTTTACGAATTACGAAAACTTCGACTATTCGGCCTTCGTGTTCAACCTGGTGTTCTGTGCCACGACGGCGACGATCGTGTCCGGTTCCATGGCAGAGCGGACAAAATTTTCCAGCTACTGTCTATACTCGGCAATCATCTCCGCGATAATTTATCCGATTGAAGCACATTGGACGTGGGGCGGCGGTTTTCTGGCGCAGTGGGGATTCCACGATTATGCCGGATCGAACTGTATTCATATGGTCGGCGGAATCTGCGCTTTTATCGGAGCATGGATGCTCGGTCCCA
>JAFWEX010000116.1 GCA_017512705.1 Paenibacillus sp. | reverse complement strand
TCAAGGTGTATTTTGTGGTGAACAATCACACCTGGAACGATGAGACCATTAGCCCAGCATATCTCACATAATCCTCCGGCCTTTTCTCGGTACAGATCTCGGACCTTTTTCCAGTCTTTAGTTTTATAGAAATTTCCCGCAAATTCTCTAGCCATGGTTATGTAACAACAAAGAGCGCAGGATTGATACCCACGCCCTCCGAAGGAGAAGTACTAAAAATGATTAGCAATAAAACATCATCAATCATCCTGTTCTTGCAGGATATAGTGTACCAAATTCTTAACTCTCATACTCTCTCATCTTTCAGATACAACCTGTAAAATTCTTGTAATGCTCTGCCATGTATTCTGTAACAATGCTGGACAGCATACCCCATAGATTCTGCCACATCTTCCCAGTTCTGCATGAGAACATACCGACAGGTTAGAATGTTTCTGAAGGTCCGGCTCTCCATTCCATCAATCTGGTCTGTTATCTTTCTCCGGAGATCTATCAGCTTATCAATCTTCCTGTTGATATATTCCTCCATAGATATGATTTTCGTAACAGTATCAGCTACAGGATCAGAAGTCTCACCGGACACAACAACATCACCTTGCCGCATCGCTCGGATGCCGATGCTGGCTCTCAGGTGTTCCAGTTCCTGGTACTTAATATTGATTTCTCTATCCAGCTGCCACAGCTGTCTAAGATATTCTTTTGCAGTCATTTCTAATTTTCCTCTACCAGCATCAGCCTGTACTTCTGTCCCATGTATGTGATACTGAGTTTATGTTCTAATAACTGTAAGTTGTCTCTGTCCTTCTGTTTCATTTCTTTCTGTTGAAGCTGTTTGAGTGCTAATCCGATAAGAGTAGCCTCTCCCAGTGAAAGTTCTATTGTGCTATTAGTCATTCTGCGCCTCCATCTCTGAATATAATCCCATGCTCTTCCAGATAAGCACGTTGTTTCGCCCATTCTCTGGCCAAATATTCCTCTAGTGGCATACCATCGGCAAAGATTTGAACATGTGAAGTTGTGTCTTCTGTAGGAAGTTGTGCGTTCAATGCTTCAACCGCCATCCTTAAAGCATCGGAATACTCGCACTCACCTTCTGAATTTTCTAGCGGATAAGCACACATTCCCGCACACTCCGTACAGCTTTTATCCTTCAAGATGCCTATTGCTTGTTCTCTGGTCATTTTCCAACCTCCAATTTTGATCCACAATTTGGACAGTACGTATGTGCGCATCTATCCCATATATCCGATGCACATCCACGGTGACCGCATACGGAACATTCTCCCAGTTCGCCCCCTTGCCACCTCCCGATACAAATGTCGGGAACATCTTGCAGTGCTTCGATTCCTGCATCCATAGCCTCGGCAACCATGTCAACATCCCATATGGGATTTCCTGCACACAGGTAATCTTTAATCTGCTCTAATACATGTACTTTTTCTTCTCTAGTCATTTTTCACCGCCCTTTGCAATAACTCATGTTTCATCTTATCCATCATTTCATTGAGCAAGTACGTATTGCTTATCATCGGTTTTGGTGCGTTTGGTAACGCCATATCTATATGTTTAATAACCAACGGTTCATCCATCTGATAGGTCGTACTCCCTACAACTAATTCGTGTTTGAGTATTAGCGTATACTCTTCATATACACAATTATCATCCATCTTTTACCTCCATCTTTGCTCCACATACGGAGCAGTAATTATCCTGACTCCACGACCGATAATCGCACTCACTACAGGCATAATAGTAGTGGTCTGAGCCTTCATATATCGGATGCCGCCTCCATTTTCCCGTTCTCTGCTCTCTCAGTGCCTCGATGGCTTCCGACAGTGCATGATACGCTTCTCGCTCGTTCTCATTAAAGCAGTTGTACTGACTGCGAAGTTCTGACAGTCTACTGATTAGGTCACTCATAATGCACCTCTTCGATATCCATATACCCCATCTTATCCATCATGTTTGCACCGCAGTGATAGCAAAAGTAGAAATTATGCATCCCAAGGTCATCATTCTCAAGCACAGCATGACACTGAGAACATTCCCAACAGTCCGAACCTTTTCGACGTTGCCACGTTCCCCTTTTCTGCTCTGGCTCTGCAGATGGCAGTTCATTTGCTGTCGTTCTGCAAGCATCCTCCCATTCATCCCTGTCCATAATTGTACCGATGCACTCCCATAAAGCAGTAAATATTCCAATGACCTTTTTTTTGCTCACAGCATCTTCGCATGGCTCTTTTTGCTTATACCGATTCCAAGCATCGCACTCGCCACATATATCTTCTGGTGGTTCTGGTTCTGCTGATGGCAGTTCCTCTAACACCCCAATGATGTACGCTTTGTCATACGAATCCGAAAAGCCGTTGTAGCAATTCGGTAAGCCGTCTATAGCATCAATCGCATCCTGTCTGCGGATTAATTCCGATCCATTGCACTTACCATCTTGCACATTAGTTCCCATTATTCGCCCTCCTGTTCCATGCTTCTTCAGCCAATCCTTCCGTTCCATATTGAAAGGATTTTGTTCCACACTTCCCACAGACAACATACCAATAGTCAACCCACTGTAACTTATCATCCTCTTGTGCTATGCTCCAACAAGCCATTGATATTGATGGATTTTCCTCACCACAAAACGGACAAGGTTTTAATTCTTCCATTACTCGTCCTCCTCTGGATTATACGGAATCCTCAATATTCGTTTCGTCTTTGGCTTGAGTTCCCAACGTTTTCCGCAGTTTGGACAATACCTTACTGGGATTGGCGGATTCGTACATATCTCACAAGATTGTAAATCG
>JAFWEX010000115.1 GCA_017512705.1 Paenibacillus sp. | reverse complement strand
TTATTGTTGTTATTATTATTGTTGCTTCCACGAACGATAGAGACAGACTTAACATGCTGCAACGGAATACGAATGATCTCCTGGTTTTTCAATGTCAGTATCAATTGACTTTGGTTAGCCTCTGCCAGAACGCCTGCTACTTTTTCAGGGCCTCCACGGTTAATCTGAACATGACGGAAGCGAAGTGCCTGCATAACACCGAGGAAGGTGTTCGACGGAATTGGATTCCCAACCGCTCCTCTGACACCGCCAGAACGACCTGTGTCCGTAATGCTCTTGACATGGGATTCGTTCACATACACAATACCTTCCTTGCAACCCATCGCCATATAATCCCAACGAACATCCATCAAAGTACCTTGTATTGCATCAGGCCCGCCACGATTAACCTTGATGTCTCTTCCAATCAAACCTCTCAAACCTTGACCATTCATAGACATGGTATGTTGCCCCTTCCTGATATAAGTTCAGATAGGCCATTGACGGCTGTGACTTGGATCCCTTCCAATCGTCATTGGAGTCTGTCTGTAGTTTAATCATATGTGTCCTGCGATGAACTGGGACCAGCAGACAACTATTTCTATAGTAAATTGGCAGTAATCTATGAGAAAAATAGTATTTTTTAGATTAGTGGTATGTTTTCTCAGCAAGTTTACATAATGAATTTGCGTATGGTTCCATAAATGGGCTGTGTGTATGCCCTTACGATCTACTGTGCTTTTGCATATGATGGTGTAACAGTCTACGGGCTAAACTCACAGGTGACTGAAAGGCGGATGGAAATGACTCTACCTGTCTACCACATCCATGTGTCTGCGAAAGAATACCAGCGCTTAACTTCGAACATATGGTCAGAGGTGTTTTCGAACGGCACGATGCGGATGGACGGCAAGCAGTTTCCCATTCGAATTCGGTACCGGGGAGGACATACGCGTGCTTATGCCAAAAAATCATTCGAGATTCGCACCCCCAGCCGTACGTTCCACTTTAATGCAGAATACGACGATCCATCTCTATTAAGGAATGCACTCTCGTTTCGATTTTTCGAATCCATTGGTGTTCCTGCGCCTTCTACGCGCCACTGTGTGCTGTATCTCAATGATCAGCTCGCAGGAGTGTATGTACGAATCCAAGGGGTGAAATCCTCTTTTTTTCGCCAGAGAAAAATGCCTGTCCGGAGTATTTTCTATGCCGTCAACGATCAAGCCAATTTTGCTGTATCACCCGGGTCAACCGATGCAAGAGCTAATATATTGTCCGGATATAGTCTTATCCGAGGAGATGCAGGGGATCAAAAAAGACTAGGTCAGTTCATTCAACAATTGAATGCCAAGTCCCGCATGGATTTATTTCATTTTCTACAATCGAGAGTGGACATTACTAACTATTTGCGGTGGTTAAGCGGTGCTGTGCTGACAGGCAACTACGACGGATTTCATCAGAACTATACCTGGTATGAAAAAGCGAGAAGTCGAAAATACGGCATACTACCCTGGGACTACGAAGGAACTTGGGGGAGAAACTGTTACGGTACAAAGGTGAATCCAAATCTGGTTCGCATCCAAGGGTATAACAAACTGACGGGCCGTCTGCTCGCATTCCGTGTATTTCGTGAACGGTACAAGAAATTAATGCAACAACATCTGGAGAATGCATTTACGGAGAAGCGGGTCATGCCACTGGTGTACCAATTGCACGATGAGATAAGGGAAGATGTGGAGAATGATCCTTTTAAGAAGTGGTCTATGAACGTATTTCGAGATGAACCGGAGCTGATACGCAGGTATGTGAAAGAGCGCCGAGAATATGTAGCCGATGCATTAAACCAGTTGTAAGAAGATGCCCAGGCAACGGGCAACGCTGCCTTGGGTATTTTATTTTGGCTAAATCAGCATGTTCTGGGGCAGTCGATTGCAGGTTAAAATTTGGGGGTAATACTAAGAATGGAAGAACGTAGCGATGTGCAGCTGGAAAATGCGATATAATAGTCGTATTGGTTACGTGAAATTTTACATAGCGTTGAAGTAAGAGAATAACGGAGCTAACGGTTTAGCCTCATTGCAAGGTTGCCAGAAACGTGCTCCGGGCCGGAGGAATGGGAATGCTCAAGCTGTTTGTTCACTTGAAGAAGTACCGGGTCGCCGCCATTGCAGCGTTAGTCATGATGCTGATTGAATTAACGGTGGAGCTGGCTCAGCCTTATCTGATCTCCAAAATCATTGATAACGGCATCCAGCAAGGAGACCTGGCGGTCGTATGGATGTGGGGCGGTGTACTGGTCGGTAGTGCAGTCATAGCGTTTGCCGCCGGGATTGCAAGTTCCTTTTTTGCTTCCCATGCGAGTCTTGGGTTTGGATACGATCTGAGAGAGAAGCTGTATGATAAGATGCAAACGTTTTCCTATGCGGTGTTCAATCGCTTTGCGACCTCATCGCTCATCACGAGGTTAACCGGGGATGTAACGCAAGTGCAGGATACCATCTTCATGAGTCTTCGATTCATGACCCGTGTTCCGCTCGTGGTGATCGGAAGTATGATCATGGCGGTCGTGGTGAGTCCGAGACTAGGATTGCTGCTCGTTGTTATGGTGCCGGTCCTGCTTATTGTGGTCGTTTGGATGATCAAAAAGGCAGCGCTGCTTTTCCGCAATGTGCAGCGCAGACTGGATGCCGTGAACGGTGTCATCCAGGAGAATCTGACAGGCATCCGGCTGATCCGTGTGTTTGTACGGATGGGCCACGAGATTGAACGCTTTGCCAGTTTCAGCGGCAAGCTGATGAAAGGCACAATCTCCGCGCTGCGTCTGACGGAGACAACGATGCCGTTCATGCTGCTCATGATGAACGGTTGCATCATTGCCGTACTATGGTTTGGACGAAAGGATATCGTATCAGGTTCGGCAACGGTTGGAGAAGTTGTCGCTGTGATTAACTATTTGCTTCGCACGATCGGAGCGATGTCGGCACTCTCCTGGATTCTGGTTACATTCTCACGGGCGAGCGCTTCAGCACAGCGTCTGAATGAAGTGTTCGAAACTGAGGATACATCGGAGACGGAGCGTACCGGACAGAGAGAACAGACCTCACAGGGTGGAAATACTGGAATGGCAGAGTCGAAGAGTCGGACAGCGAGTGTGGATTCCAGACGTTCGATGAATCATATGGACAGCGTGAGCTCCACTCACAACATGCAGAAACAGCCTAATATTCAGGGAGCGGTCGAGTTCCGCGGAGTAGGTTTCAGTTACCCGAACAGTGAGATCAAAGTACTGGAGGACATCTCCTTCTCGGCAAAAGCAGGCGAGCGAATTGCTATCATGGGGGCAACCGGATCAGGGAAATCCTCACTGGTGCAGCTGATACCACGCCTGTATACGGAAGAACAAGGCGAGGTGCGCATTGATGCTGCGGATGCGTCCGAGCTGGATCTGCCTACCCTTCGCAGAGCAATTGGTTATGTTCCTCAGGAAGTCGTGCTGTTTACTGGCTCTGTGCGAGAGAATATCGCCTGGGGACGAGAAGATGCCACGATGGAAGAGATTGTGGAAGCTGCGAAGCGGGCTCAGATTCATGAGACTATTGAACAATTGCCGAAGGGGTACGATACGCAACTGGGGCAGAGGGGCGTCAATCTTTCAGGTGGTCAGAAGCAGCGTCTTTCTATCGCGAGAGCATTAGTTCGTCGCCCAAGTATCTTGATTCTGGATGATAGCACAAGTGCGCTGGATGTAGCTACTGAGAACAAGCTGCTGAATGCACTCGAGGAGCTTTCATGTACAACGTTTATTATTACGCAGAAGATCAGTTCGACCACTTCGGCCGATCTGATTCTGCTCTTGGATGATGGACGGTTGATCGGACAGGGAAAACATGAGGACTTGATGGAGTCGTCGGAATTATACCGCCGAATTCATGAATCACAATATGGGGAGGGTGCACAGTATGTTCAAAGCTATCATTGAGCCTTTCCGCCAGCCGCGCCCTTCACTGGATTCCGAATCTCTTCGTTCAGGAGGTAAGCGCAAGCCGAAGGCGAGAGCCAAAAACTGGTCGGGTACACTTGGCCGGATCTGGGTCTATCTCTCTCGGCGCAAGCTCAAGCTTTCGCTTGTACTGTTCATGGTCTTTGCCAGCTCCGCTCTGGCCCTGCTTGGGCCTTACATGGTCGGCGTAGCAGTTGATCAATTTATCGCCGGAGAGGCGACAAACTCAAGCTGGACCTGGTTCCTGCTGGGATTGGCAGCGGTGTACGTCTTCTTTTCCCTTACGTCTTGGCTTCAAAATATATGGATGATTGAGATTGCTCAGGAGACGGTCTTCCGTATGCGTTACGACCTGTTCGCACATCTGCATAAGTTGCCGATTCCGTACTTTGGCAAACGTCAGCAGGGAGAGATTATGAGCCGAGTCACCAACGATATCGAGAATGTCAGTAGCACACTCAATAGCTCGGCGATTCAGATTTTTTCGAGTGTGCTAACCTTGATTGGTACATTAGGTGTGATGCTGTGGCTTAGTCCACTGCTGACGTTACTTACATTTATCGTAGTACCTCTGATGGCTCTGGGGATGCGCTGGATTACGCGCAGAACGGGTCCGCTTTTCAAAGAGCGGCAGCGCAATCTGGGTGAACTGAACGGTTATATTGAGGAGACGTTATCCGGGCAGCGGATTATCAAGGCATTTTCACAGGAAGAACGCGTCATTCGCGGCTTTGAGGAGCGGAATATGCGCATCCGGATTTCTGCATTCTGGGCGCAGACCATTTCGGGCTTTATTCCGAAACTCATGAACGGATTGAACAACCTGAGCTTTGCAATCGTAGCGGGGATTGGTGGTATTTTGGCCATTCAAGGCTCAGTTACGGTAGGGGTTATCATTATTTTTGTGGAATATGCGCGTCAATTCACACGTCCATTGAACGATCTGGCGAATCAGTGGAATACGCTGTTGTCTGCTATTGCGGGGGCTGAGCGGGTATTCGAAGTGTTAGATGAGGATGAAGAGACGAAGGATGAAGGGGCTGCGATCGCTCTGGATAACATACAGGGCAACGTCCGGTTCGACAAGGTATCGTTTGGATATGATGAAGGGCGAGACATTCTCCGCGGTATCAGCTTTGAAGCTAAGCCGGGTGAGATGATTGCGTTGGTCGGCCCGACGGGGGCAGGCAAAACAACGCTGATTCAGCTCTTATCCCGCTTTTACGATCCGACCAATGGAACGATTACCGTAGATGGGCATCGGATGACAACCATTCGGCGGGAAAATCTACGCTCACACATGGCCTTTGTGTTGCAGGATTCATTTTTGTTCCAGGGAACCATTCGGGAAAACATCCGATTCGGACGTTTGGATGCAACGGATGAAGAGGTAGAGGCGGCCTCCAAGCTGGCGAATGCGCACTCTTTTATTATGCGAATGAAGAATGGGTATGACCGGGTCCTTCAGGCAGATGGAAGTGGGATTAGTCAGGGGCAGAAGCAGTTGCTTGCCATTGCCCGGGCAATCCTCGCGGACCCGTCCATTCTGGTGCTGGACGAGGCAACCAGCAGCATTGATACGGTGACCGAGATCAAGATTCAGGAAGGGCTGGAGCGTCTGATGCAAGGCCGTACCAGCTTTGTGATCGCACACAGGCTGAACACAATCCGTCAAGCCGACCGCATTCTGGTGTTAAAGGACGGACAATTACTGGAGCAGGGTTCACATGAGGAACTGCTGAAACAAGGCGGATTTTATCGTGATCTGTACAACAGCCAGTTACGCAAAAAGGCCCAGTAGGGGTGGGCAGGACGGAAACAAAGTAGATTCGATGTCTCAATAGAGAAGTACATGATACTTGTACCAGTGAAGCCAGAGTTTCGAGTCCCGAGTCTCGACAAGAAGTACAATCGTAAGAAATAAAAAAGGACGGAGCTGAATCAACCCAGTTCCGTCCTTTTGCTATATATCCGTTAATCTCTGATATCCTTTTATCATATCCCTTAATATCCCCATGACATCCCCCAGCTTCACATACGTCAGTTTCAGCTGGTCACTTTCCAGTTATGCACTTCTCTTACTTGTAACGGCTGATGTCGTCGAATATAATCTTCCACCAGTGCAGCCATGTCTGTAGCGCCTTCGTGCAGCACTTTTTTGCCCGGATACATCGCATAATCTCCACCGCCTGCCGCGCGGTAACTGTTCATTACCACAGCGTACGTTCCATCCATCTCCAGCGGTTTACCCTCACGTTCAAGCTTCACTACTCGCCTGCCCACAGGCTGGGAGATGTCCAGTTCGTATTCAATGCCAGCCCACATGTCGTAATTATAATGTTGAGGTTTGGGATGTATGTAGGCTGGATTAACGATGACTTCCCCGGAAGGGTCCAACTCAAAATAGCGTGCAGTCTGCTCCAAAGCCTCTCGAATATCCTCTCCGCTCAGTTCTAGCACAGTTAAGGTGTTAGGGTAGATGAAGTTGGATAACACATCCCGGACCGTAATTTGGCTGCCGAATCCACGAGCCTCTTCACTTAGCATAGCGGTATTGGATAGCAGAGCTCCCGTTGCTTCCATCTGCACCTCATGTACAAAATCAATAAAAGGATGTGCCTGAAGCCGCAACTGTGTGGCACTGGATATGGATAGATCCCCGTCTCCGGCCACTTCGCCAATCGGCTGATCCAACCATTGCTGCGCCGAAGCTTCCAGCTCTTCCGTTACCTTCATGACCACAGGGTCAAGCTTTAGTTCAGGGCAATCTTCGAGCAGCAACAACTTCGCTTTCTTATCCGTTATCACCCACTTGCCCGTGTCTGGCGATTGCTGAAGTTGCACCGACACATGACCTAATCCGCTGCCATTGAATCCGGGCTGAATGACAGTTACCCCATGGACTTCCGCTATGAACTGACGGTGCTGATGACCTGTCAGCAATACGTCAATGCCATCGATCTCCCGGCATATGGCATAGGCTTGATTTTCCCCGGTTAAGCGCTCGGCAGGTTCTCCGCTCTCCAGATCACATTCAAATCCCCCATGATAACTGACCACCAGCACATCAGGCTGCTCGTTTTGACGAATGTAATGAACCCACGTTCGAATGGTTTCCAGTGCATCCAGGAAGTGCAGGCCTTCGATATTTTTCGGATGCTCCCAGTTAGGGATGTAATGTGTGGTAGCTCCGAGCAAAGCGATTTTCACACCGGAAGAGAGATTTTTAATCAGATATGGAGGTCCAAAAGCAGGAGTGACTGTTCCACCCGGAGCAATGGGATGCTCTTCCTGTTTAACAATATTCGCAGACAGCCACGGAAAGGAGGAGCTTCTTACCGCGTCATGCAGCAGATTCTGACCATAGTTGAACTCGTGATTGCCCATCACAGCTGCATCGTATCCGAGCTCGTTTAACACGTTTATGAAAGGATGAATACCATCTTTGGAACCATGAGAAGCGGCATAAGAAGCTAGAGGGGAGCCTTGCAACAAGTCTCCGTTATCGACTAGCAGCAATTCAGGTGAGCGCTCACGTTCTTGCTGAATCAGAGAAGCCAGCAGGGCAAGACCGGCATGACGATAAGCATTGGTGTTGTAATGAATCGGGCGAATCGCCCCGTGAAGATCACTAGTGAATAGGATATCGAAGTTTGTCGTAGGCAGAATGCGCGTCATTTTACAATCTCCTCTAATATATAAGTTTAGATATATCTGGCATACTCACTGAGTCTATTTTAACAGAAGAATGTCACGCTGACAGCCTGCCAGGAAACTTTACAAAACTCCAAATTTCGTTTCACATCACGCAAATATTTGCCAATTATAGTAGACAAGTATTGAAAAATAGAAAAACTTTTGGAGGGTGTTCGATTGAAGAAGTCTGCTTTTTTTCTACCATTATTGATTTTGGTTCTGTTCCTGAGTGCATGTGGGTCTAATGCTACAAGCAACACATCCAACGGGGCTGAGAATGGTTCCAGTGCGCCGGGCACATCGACCGATTCAGCAGAGAAAGACAAAACCGCTGAAGGTTATGTACCTACAGAACTGACAGTACAATTCGTTCCTTCCCAGAATGCAGACACCCTAGAAGCGAAGGCGAAACCACTGGAAAAATTGCTTGGTGACAAGCTGGGTATTCCGGTGAAAGTGAGCGTTTCAACAGATTACAACACCATTATTGAAGCAATGGCTTCCAAAAAAGTAGATGTAGGCTTCCTGCCTCCAACGGCTTATGTACTTGCGAAAGAAAAAGAGGCTGCTCAGGTAATTTTGCAAGCTCAACGTTTTGGTGTGAATGATGAGACGGGCGCTCCGACAGAGCAACTGGCAGACTCCTATAAGTCTATGATTATTGTAAAAAAGGACTCTCCGATCCAATCGGTTGAGGATCTGAAAGGTAAAAAGATCGCTTACCAGAACGTAACATCTTCCGCTGGTTATGTATGGCCTGCAGCCTTGTTGCTGGATCGCGGCGTTGACCCATTGAAAGATGTACAACCAGTAACGGTTAAAGGTCACGACCAAGGTGTTCTGGCCGTACTGAACGGTGATGTAGATGCAGCAGCTATTTTCCAAGATGCACGTAACACGGTTTCTAAAGACTACCCAACTATTTTTGAAGACACACGCGTACTTGCATTCACTGAGCCTATTCCTAACGATACGATTGCTGTTCGTACTGACATGAATGCAGATTGGACTGCGAAGATCAAACAAGCCTTCATCGATATCGGTAAAGATACTGAAGGTCACCAGATCATCAAAGAAATCTACACGCACGAAGGTTATGTGGAGTCCGATGACAGCAAGTTTGACATCGTTCGCCAGTATAACGAGAAAGTGAAAACCGAGTAGTTTTTCGATCCAGAAGCAATTCGTGACTTGTGACAGTAAACAGGCCAGTTCAGCGTAATTGACGCTGCACTGGCTTGTGCCGTTATTACAAGTTCCTGCTGAAAGCCGCAGGAAACTATATAAGTTGAACTATTGATTTACACCATAACGGAGAGGACAGAAAAAACCTAGAAAAGCGGAGCGTTCGCCTGAAAGCTTTCTGAAAGAAAGCTACATCGGAAGCATACGCTTATCACCGGATTTTATCCTTGAAAAGGAATTCAAAAAAATCTGGGGATAACAGCGATTGTAAGGTTATTCTGTCATCGAAGTGCCCGTTTAAATCATCTTTAATTCAACTTATATAGATAAATTTTATGGATGAAAGAAGGATTAACGCGATGATTGAGCTTCACAACGTGACCAAAACGTATGCGAACGGCACGAAAGGCCTCGATAACATCAATTTGAAATTCAAGCAGGGTGAATTTATTGCAGTGGTTGGTTTGTCTGGTGCAGGCAAATCTACACTACTGCGGTCCATCAACCGGCTGCATGATATTAGTGAGGGAGAGATACTGATCAATGGAAGTTCTATCACCAGAGCACAAGGCAAACGCCTGCGCATGATCCGCCGCGATATCGGTATGATTTTCCAGAGCTTCAATCTGGTGAAACGCTCCAGCGTATTGCGCAATGTACTGGCAGGCCGGGTAGGATATCACTCTACACTTCGGACCATTCTGGGTCGTTTTCCGAAAGAGGATGTCGAGCTGGCATTTGACGCATTAGATCGGGTGAATATCTCAGAGAAGGCTTATTCTCGTGCAGATCAGTTGTCTGGTGGACAGCAGCAGCGTGTGGCGATTGCCCGTGTACTCGCCCAGGAAGCCAAAATCATTCTGGCGGATGAGCCGGTCGCTTCCCTTGACCCACTGACGACCAAACAGGTTATGGATGACCTGAAACGAATTAACCAGGATCTCGGTATTACAACGATTGTTAACTTGCACTTTATTGACCTTGCGAGAGAGTATGCAACACGGATCGTTGGTTTGCGGGCAGGCGAAGTGGTATTTGATGGTCCAGTGGAAGAGGCGACGGATGAACGTTTTGCTGAGATCTATGGCAGACCGATTCTGGCGGATGAATTGCTGGACAAGCAGGCTGTGCATGAGCAGGAAGAAGTGCTGGTATGAAGGGACAAACCAACATTTCACTTGAACATGAAGGACGTGCGGGTGCGGGCAAGGAACCTGGTTCCAACCCGAGACAGATCGTGAATCGTCCCAAACCACCGGGGAAGACGAAACATTTATTGACGCTAGTCATCATCGTGCTGCTCTTGTGGGCGAGTGCCAAGCAAACGGATGCGAGCTTTACAGAGCTATTCACAGGTGGCCCGGAAATGTGGAAATTACTGAAGGAGATGTTTCCGCCGCGCTGGAGTTATTTTGACAATATCGTGCAGGGCATGTTGGAGACCATCCGTATGGCTCTGATCGGAACAACGATTGGTGCGATTCTTGCCATTCCGATCTCCATCATCTGTGCAGGCAATCTCATGCCGAGCCGCTGGATCTATTATCCGGCACGTTTTCTATTGAACCTGATTCGCACGATCCCTGACTTGCTTTTGGCAGCTTTGTTTGTTGCTGTGTTTGGTCTGGGGCCGATTCCAGGGATTCTCGCTTTGGCTGTATTCTCGGTGGGACTAATCGCCAAGCTCACGTATGAGTCGCTGGAGACGATCGACAAAGGACCGCTTGAAGCTATGACCGCGGTAGGCATGAACCGAATCCAGCTTATTGTTTATGGTGTCGTGCCGCAACTGGCTGCCCAGTTCACATCGTATGTGCTGTATGCATTCGAGATTAACGTTCGTGCTGCCGCCATCCTTGGATTGGTTGGTGCTGGAGGGATTGGGCTCTATTACGAAGCGACACTCGGATTCCTGGAGTATGACAAAACCAATACCATCATTATTTTCACATTAGCGATCGTTCTGATCATCGACTATGTGAGCACTAAGCTGCGGGAGAAATTGTTATGATGAAAAATGAAGCAAGCCGTATACGGCCAAGACCCAAACCACGTAAAAATCCGATGCGCTGGATCATTATTCTGTTGTTAATTTTGGTCTATGCGTGGGCTCTAGCGGGGGTGCCTTTTACCGGATTCAAGGAAACCGCCGGACAGATTATGAAAGCAATCATTGCGGGCATATTCTCGCCTGACTGGGATTTTGTTTATTTACCTGAAGGGGAGGATTTGCTGCGCGGGTTGCTTGATACGCTGGCGATCTCTGTGCTTGGTACCGTGATTTCTGCCGTACTCTGTATTCCATTTGCCTTCTGGTCTGCACGCAATATGAGCGGACATCGGGCGATCTCGGGTGCGGGCAAAATGATGCTTAGTTTTATCCGTACGTTTCCCGAGATCATTATGGCCCTATTGTTCATCAAAGCGGTAGGTCCCGGATCATTCGCAGGGGTGCTGGCCCTTGGACTTCACTCCATCGGTATGCTGGGTAAACTGTACGCGGATGAGGTTGAAAATATCGATTATGGCCCGTCCGAGGCTTTACTCGCTTCCGGAGCGACCCGAATGCAGCAGTTATGGTTTGCCATTATACCACAGGTTATCCCGGGCTTCCTGAACTATACGTTGTATCGGTTTGAGATCAATGTGCGTTCTGCCACGATTCTCGGCGTCATCGGTGCAGGTGGTATAGGAACCCCGCTGATCTTTGCACTCAGCACCCGAAACTGGCCGCGTGTAGGTATTATCCTGCTCGGCATAATCGTGATGATCACGATTATTGACCTGATCTCCGGGTATATCCGGAAGAAGCTGGTGTAGATGAGAGGAATACGTTAACCGTTTCAATCCATAATCAACGATGAGAAGCAGCCTTGTGCATTCGCATGGGGCTGCTTCTTTGATGATTTTTTTCCGCACGAAGAGGGACTAGATGACCTCATTAAGCTAACGGGCAGATTAGTTCGATCATGTAGACAGAATATATAATGAATTTACAAAAGCAGGAAGGTACAGAGATCGTGTGGAATAAATATACAACTTTATCTTATTTGGAGGTTGTAAATTGACGTTCCCGACACATATCGTATCTGCAGGCGGAATTGTAGAAGATGGAAATGGAAATATTCTTTTAGTAAAAGCCCATGATGATGGTTGGGTGTATCCTGGTGGAATAACCGAAGTTGGAGAAAACTTGATTGATGGTGTCATTCGTGAAATTAAAGAGGAAAGTGGAATAGATGCCACAGTTAGCCATTTAATTAGTATTGTTTCGAATACAGTGATCCATAAGTGGTATGACGGTGTAACTGATGTCCCTACGAAGGTCATGTTTGATTTCGTGTGTAAAGCTGTGGGTGGAGAATTATCTACTTCTAATGAAACGAGCGATTGCAGATGGGTTCCAAAGGGGAATGTTCTTGATCTGATTACCTTACCTGGGATCCGTATGCGTTATGAAGCTTATTTGAACTTTAACGGCTCTGTGAACTACATGGAGTATGTCACTGCGTCAACGACAGAATTTAAAGTCAAGCTTCAAAGGAGTATTTAGTTGTACGAGGGATCGCGTATTGAACTAACGGGAAACGTTAGCTTAATGAAAAAAGAATGAACGTGATCAACTGCGGTTTACAACTAACGGATGATAGGGATCGTTGCAGAAATGCTAACGATCCTTTTTGTATTCCTTTTAGATCATTGAGGGAGTAAGGAGAAAAAAATTAATGTGTGGTCGTTGTCCATCGTTGTGTGTGCAGTCTAGCAAGAAATGAGGCTCAATGGCTAGTCGTGAAGAGGGCCAAGGTGTTTTGATTGAGTGGACTGTGGCTAGTGGTTATAATTATCAAGAGGATATGGTCTTGAAAAAGAGATAAAAGGAAGATAAGTTATATGATTTCATGAAGCGAAAGAGAGGGGGCAAGCACCCCAATTATGGATAAATTTTATTTGATATGGATTATGTTTATGCTGCTTGTATTGTTATACAGAATGATTTTTCAGAAGTTTAAAAAACATAACCGGGAAAATATCGGGCTCAGTGCGATTCTCATTATTTTCACAGGCAGCAGTTATTCGTTGAACCAACTGAACCTGGTCTTTATTATTGGTGTCATAGCTGTCGCTGCCTGCTGTGCGGTGTGGAACAGTATTCTTTTTGTAAGAAACGGATATGAGAAGCCTCGGCTAAGATAAGCTGATGGAGCGATAATCCTTACTTCTTGTTCATATAGAGCAAAAAAACCGAAACCAACACCGCCTGTTCCCGGCCGGAGTGGTTTCGGTTATCGGTGCCTAAGTTTACGTCAAAACTAACTTGCTAAAGGCAAAGCTGCTTTACTTACCTGCACCGTAATCGTTTCCGTGCTCGTCACGCCAGCAGCGTTCACAAGCTCGGCACGGTACGTGTACGTTCCGTTCGCACGGCCACTCAGATCGGTCTTTGCCGTTTGAGCAGAAGGAGTTGCAGCGTTTAAGACTTGGGTATCGATCAGTACATCATTTTCATACAGACGATACTCGGTTGCGTTGGTGCCCCACCAAAGGTTCATCGTTACGGTGTAGTTGCCATCGCCATCCCAGTTGTTTTGAGACAATACAGCTGTACCTGGCGCAGCATTGGCAATTTGAACGGTTAACTCGTCACTGCGAGTAGTGCCTTTGTCATTGATCAACTCGGCAACATACGTATATGTTCCGTTCGCTTTGCCTTTAATTTCCGTTTTAGCAAATTGTGAAGAAGGTGAAGCTGCCGTTAACGTTTGCGTATCAACAAGAACACCGTTCTCGTACAGCTTGTACTCCGTTGCGTTCTCGCCCCACCACAGATTCATGCTAACGTTGAATGAACCATCCGACAATCCTGTCGAATATCCACTATCGGAAGAAAGATACGGTTTGCCCGGCGCTCCTTCAGCTGGAGTAGAAGGCTCCTCGCCTCCACCTTGCTCTTCTGCAGCCACAATATCGTTCAAGCTTCTAGGCTTTAATTGATATACATCTTTGAAAATAGCCGAAATGCCTGTGATATCCAGTTTGTCCCCAGCCACATAAGGAAAGGATGTTTCGTTCAAACCGGTACGTGTATCCACACGTACATGAGTACTTGTACCATCAGCAGCTACCGCATCGAATTCAAAGGAGCCGGCAGGTGTAGCGCTGATGATGTTCTGGATGGTCACATCTTTCAATTGTACGAGTTGACCTTGATTGGTGTCATTGATTGCTGTAACCAGAGTTGGAGCAGGAACAGCAGCAGTTCCAGTTTTCTCAATCGCGACCACATCAGTTAACTCGAATTCACTGTTATAGATTGTTGTTGGTGCAGTCACCTTCACTTGGTCACCTACATCGAATCCGCTGGTATGCTGGAATACGTAGATTCCCGCTGTATCATCCTGAAGATAGAAGGCTTGTCCGCCAAAAGAACCCGGTTTCGTTGTTACTACACCTTCAACGGTTACAGTTGTGCCGACTGATTTGGTACGTGCTTCAGCAACAGTAATCGCTGCTGGGATCGGACCTTCTTCTTCCGGCAGTGGTTGTGCAGGTACATTCGCGATGCTTACCGCATTCGTGATCAGGTTGCTGCCATTGAGACGCAGACGCAAGCTGGCATTTCCATTCGTGCCCGGCTTGATACGTACATTCAGATCCTTAATTGCGCGGCCTTTGCTATCTGATGTTACACTGAACGCAGCGCTGTATCCGTACGAAGTTGGCCATGTTCCGTTCTCATTCTGAACCATAGCTACCTGTGTTCCGCCTGCCAGATAGATACCAGCACTATAACCGGAAACCGTTGTGTTCGGCGGCATATTCTCAACCACTACACGGATCTGGAAGTCTTCTGCATTAGGCAGCGTATCTTGCTTCACGAAGCTGTAAGCTGCGTTGGCGCTAGATGCTGGACCACCATAAGAGCCTGGTTTGAACGTAGAACGATCATACCACTTGTATCCAGCAGCTGGTGCAGACCAAGGTTCAGCTTGCGGCTCTGTAGATGCTGCAGGCTCCTCGAAAGGCAGCAGAGCTGTAGCCGTATCCAGTTTAAGGCCGTTTACTTGGGACAGTTTAGTGTAGTTTTCTTGCGTAGCCAGCCAGTTCACGGTATTGACGAGTAATACGGCATCATCGGCTTCTTTGAAACCGTCGTATGTCGTTTTGCGTGTGCCTGTCTCTTCGCGCAAGTACTTTGGTGATGCATCTTCCACAGGGGAAGAATCACCGATAAAGGCTGCTTTACCTGCACCTAGTTTGGATACTGCCACGTATGGGCCTTCTTCAATACCGCCGCCATTGTACACGCCTTGATCTACGGCATTATTCCATTTGGCGTTCGTTTTCGGCAAGTATACGATCCCTTTGGCTTTTTCGGGGTCCGTGATTGCAAGGGTTGAGCCAGCGTGCATCGCTACAGCAGATACACCTTCCGTAATGCCGAATGCCTGATCAGCCGGCACGATGATATTGGCATTAATGTCGCCGAGTGCATTATAACGGAAGCGTACACCGAAGTTGTCGGATAACCAGTCTGAGCTGGTGATGTTCTGCATCGCTTCAGAGTTACGTTCGTCTGTGCTCATTCCTTTAGCGGGGTCTTCATATGCGCCGCGGCGGTATCCATTGATAACCTCGGAGCCGTCCCAGCGGTTTTTGTTACGGTCGGCATTGTAGTGATCTCCCACGAAGAAGATGCTTCCGCCGGATTCTACATATTGTTTCAATGCTGCCTGTTCAGACGTTTTGAAAGGAATTTGAGGTTCTGCTATAACGAATACGTTGTACTCTTTCAGATCGTCATAGGTAAAAGGAGTGGTTTTGCGCAGTTCTTTCACATCATAACCGTCACTAGCGAGAGCGTTCGCGAAGTCGGAGAAACCGCCATCAATGACCCAGTCTGCGGCTCCAGCCGTTTGACCATGCGAATTGTCGAATAGTACCTTTTTGCCAGCATTTTCGTTAACTACTTTGGCTTGAATGAATGGAGCTGGATCTGTTGGTCCTTCCGCATGAACCGAAGCATCTCCGTTCCATAATCCCACTTGAAGTGGCAAAGCCATAGATAATGCCAGGAGTGATTTTAACCATACTCCCCGCAAGCGTGTCAATTTACCCAACCAAATCCCTCCCAAAAAATAGTTGATTCATAAGTTCGTCCATATTCTACCACATGAAAATCTCACTTTGTCATAACAAAATGTAAAAATTAGATCGATATTTGTAAAATTAGGTATTATGGCATCCGTATAGGTATTTTGGATGGGATATATCCAATGGGTCTCCGTAGGACGGGAGAAGAACAAAATCCTTCTTTTTTGTGGAAAAAAATATAATAAATTTTATATAATTCAATTTACAGTAATATTTACATGTCGTATAATCACACTATAAGGAGGTGAACAGGTAGTAACCTCAAGCCACAGTCATAATCCAGTTTTTAAAAAGAAAAAGAAGTAAGCGCTTACGGTTAAGGTGATTTTGGATTCAACATTTTTCTTCACTCTTCAAGCCCAATCACATGGAGCAACTACACCACCACAGTATACTCTCTGGATTTCACCCCCACACACACTCACATTGCAATTCTACCGAACACACCCGACGTTTATTTTGTATCTGACCGAGCCCTTTGAATTAATGGAGGTGATTGAAACACACTCGTTCGATCATGCATATTGTGCCATGCACCCTGCTTCTACACAGGAGAATCAGCTGACATGAGTTCAATCCAATCTTATATAAGGGAAAGGTGGAACTATGAAGAAAACATTGAAAACTAAATCGAGAGGCCAGAAGTTGCTGCGTAAAGGTGTAAAACAAATGATGGCAGCTGCGCTGCTTGCAGCAGGGATTTTCCCTGGCATGTCTCCAGGTGTGACACAGGCGGCGGAGGCGCATGTGAACAATCCGTTTGTTGGCGCCACGGCTTATATCAATGAGGACTACTCTGCACTGGTGGATACCTCTATTGCAATTACCAATGATGCTTCGCTGAAAGCAAAGATGGAAACGGTGAAATCCTATCCTACAGCGGTATGGATTGACCGTATTGCAGCCATCTATGGTGGTGATGACAACGCTGGCCGTAAGAGCGTGGAAGAGCATCTGGATGCGGTACTCGCTCAGAAGAAACCAGGTGTACCTATTACGGCATCTTTTGTTATCTACAACTTGCCGGGTCGTGACTGCCATGCCCTTGCATCTAACGGAGAGCTTCCTCTAACCCAAGCGGCATTGCAGACGTATAAAACGGATTACATTGACGTAATTGCGGATATTTTTGCTGATCCCAAATATCAGGACATTCGCATTATCGCTGTTATTGAGCCAGATAGTCTGCCTAACCTGGTAACCAACCTCAGTACACCAGCTTGTGGTCAAGCGGCTTCAACGGGAATTTATGAAGCCGGGATTAAATATACGTTGGACAAGCTGCACGCCATTCCAAACGTATACAACTATCTGGATATCGGTCACTCCGGCTGGCTCGGGTGGGATAACAACCGTTCTGGAGCGGTAGCTCTGTATACCGATGTGGTAGGTGATACGCTGGGAGGACTGAGTAGTGCGGACGGATTCATTACCAATACAGCCAATACAACACCGCTTGCTGAACCGAACCTGTCCAATCCGGATCTGAACATCGGTGGACAACCGATCCGCTCAGCCAAATTCTATGAATGGAATCCTTATTTTGACGAAACGGATTTCACAGCGAAGTTGTATGCGGATTTCGTACAAGCAGGATGGCCAGCGAGCACTGGTTTCCTGATTGATACCAGCCGTAATGGATGGGGCGGGGAGAATCGTCCGGCCACAGCCATAGGCAACAATATCAATGATTATGTGAATTCCGGTCGTGTGGATCGCCGGGAGCACCGGGGCAACTGGTGTAATGCAAGCGGAGCAGGAATCGGTGAAGTGCCTAAGGCTGCTCCAGGACCTGCACATCTGGACGCTTATGTATGGGTAAAACCTCCTGGTGAATCGGATGGCTCCAGTTCTGAGATTCCAAACAATGAAGGTAAAGGCTTTGACCGGATGTGTGATCCGACATATACAACGAAAGACGGTGTGCTGACAGGTGCATTGCCTAACGCACCGGTATCAGGCCACTGGTTCCATGATCAGTTTGTACAACTGGTTAAGAACTCGTTCCCAGTACTGTCTGAGAACGGCGGAAGCAACCCACCGGGTGGGAACACAGCACCAGCAGCTCCTGCTTCTGTAACAGCTACGGCAGGTAATGCTCAAGTGACCTTGACCTGGGCGGCATCGGCAGGTGCCACCAAGTATACAGTCAAACGTGCTTTGACAGCATCCGGCCCATTTGTAACGGTTGCTGCTAATGTCAGCGGAACCACATACACGAACACGGGATTAACCAATGGTACAACGTACTATTATGTCGTGACAGCAAGTAATGCAGCAGGCGAGAGTGTGAACTCGGCAGCTGCGATGGCAACACCAGTAGCTGCAGCAACAGCTCCGGCGGCTCCAACGGCTTTGACTGCAACCCCGGGCAACGCACAGGTGAGCCTGTCTTGGACAGCCTCCGCAGGTGCGACCAGCTATAATGTGAAACGTGCAGCGACTGCTGCAGGTCCATTCACAACGATTGCATCCAACGTAACGGCAACGTCCTACACGAACACATCACTGACCAATGGCACCACGTATTATTATGTAGTGAGTGCAGTGAATGCAGCAGGGCAAAGTGCGAATTCTACTGTCGCTTCTGCCACACCGGCGGGAGTTGTTGCGCCGACAAGTGATCTGGTGGTGCAATATCGTGCAGGAGATACCAATGCAACAGATAACCAGATCAGACCGTTGTTTAATATCAAAAACCTGGGCAGCACCGCTGTTGACCTGAGCGACTTGAAACTCCGTTATTATTTCACCAAAGAGGGTACAGCAGCAATGGATTCTGCGATTGACTGGGCTGTCGTTGGCGCTGCCAACATCGAGCGTACCTTCGGAGATGGATATGTTGAGCTGAGCTTCAAATCAGGAGCAGGAAGTATAGCTGCTGATGGGCAGTCTGGCGATATTCAACTTCGGATGTACAAAACAGACTGGTCTAACTTTGACGAGAGTGATGACTATTCCTATGATTCAACCAAGACATCCTACCAGGACTGGGACAAAGTCACGCTCTATCAAGGTGACAGCCTCGTATGGGGAATTGAGCCATAACGTTTCTGGGTAAGTATTACGTTCAAGGTAAGCATTAAAACCGCCGTTTTCCCGTAAGGGGAGACGGCGGTTTTTTAATAGGGTCCTTTTGCGAGCAAGATAGATATCATATCCAGATATAGTAGGGCCATTATTCCTTGAAAAACTGTCTACATACATGCAAAATACCCTCGGCGTAGGGATACGGAGCAATAGATTTATGATATGCTTTGGCTTCAGATGTAGCATTCTGCAGGAGATACCCGTGAGCTACAGTTTGGAGCATTTCAAGATCGTTCCCGCTGTCCCCGAAGGCAAAGGTGTTGGAGTGAGGCACCTGGTTATAGTCGATCAGGAATTGAACGGCAGCTTTTTTTCCCGTACCTAACGGGATAAAATCAACATCATAAGCACCCTCGGGATCGCCAGCTTTAGGATTGCATTGATTGATATTGATACCGATCCCCAAGCAGGAAGCCAGATGCTGGATTATAGGCAGATCATACTGAGTTTTAACATTGGATTCTGCATAATAGTAGTAGTTCATTTTGTATCCGGATTGACCGAATTGAGTTTGTTCATGAAGAACAATATTGTACATGGATTTTAATTCGGCGATAAGATCCTCTACAACTCTACGGGAATACCCGGAGCTGACAATCTTCTGTTGCCAGGGAGGAATTACGTTCCAAGTGCCATCTGAACGGAGCTCCCACAGATCGGTCCCCAGATTGCTGGCAATAAAATGAGGAAGATAGGTCATGCCCGCCATTTTCATTTTCATTTGTATCTGTTTCATGCTACTTCCAGTAATCCAGGCTGTCTTGACTTGATGAAGTGATGTCAATGTCTTCATATATTGTTCCATTTCGTATACTCTCTCCAGCTGTTCTGGCAAACAATCATGAGGGAAATACGTCTCATCAAAATCAAATAATATCAAATACTCGGTCTGAACTGGAATGTGGATCGTTTCCATGTGCTGTCATACCTCCTAAGGTTCGTTATGTATATCTTAGAAGCTGGGAACGTTCCCAGGTCAAATCTTTATAACGAGGTGTTGTTATTGCCAACTATTATCGATATATCTCGTGCGTGCGGTCTGTCCAAATCAACCGTATCCCGGGTACTGAACAATCATCCGCATGTGTCTGAGGATAGCAGGGCAAAAGTGATGGAGGCTGTCCAAAAGCTTGGATACGTTCGAAACTTACATGGCGTTCAGCTTCGTCTCCAAGAGAGTCGCAATATCGGGGTACTTATCCCGGATGTAGAGCATCCTTTTTTCAGCCAACTGGTTAGTGCATTAAGTCGTTCCTTGAGTTCCAGAGGTTATCGCCTGGTCATATACCAAACCGAGTATTCTCAAGAATATGAGCGTGAAGTATACGCCAGGTTACGGTGCCGAGAGATTGATGCTGTTATTGTTGTATATTCGCATTACAACGAGAAAGAAATACAAGAGTTTATAGGCACAGGTGTTGCAATCATCTGCAACGAAGCGATGGAGGGGGAGTTCCTGGATGTGTTCCGGCTGGATGAACAGGATGCGGTGTATCAGGCAACGATCTATTTGCTCTCCAAAGGGCGGTGCCGTCTGTTGTTTGGGATGGACCACAAAACATTACTTCAGGAAAAAAGGTGGCTCGGATTTCAGCAAGCTCTTCAAGATTCAGGCGAACCATGTTTAGAATCACAGTGTCACTCGGGGCTGATTACGATGGAGGATGGTTATGCGTGGGGGGAACGGTTATTTGCTTCGACAACATGGCCTGATGGAATCATAACGGGCAGTGATTACGTCGCTGCAGGGTTATTAAAAGCAGCAGAGAAACATGGAGTTTCTATTCCGGAGCAAGTGTCTGTAATCGGATTTGACAATCATCCTGTCGGTCAGATGACTAGTCCGGAGTTAACGACCATACCCAACTGTATCCCGGAAATGACCAAAGACGTTACAGAATGCCTCGTTCAGAGGTTAGAAGGGGTACGATCTGCTCCTCTCGTGCGAACGTATAAAACTTCCCTTATTATTCGGCAATCCGGATAATTTAGTTTATTGGGCTAATCACCCCCTTCTGATCAACACTGATTATTCATTATTTTGATCGGATATTTACCTATGGTTAGAAGAGGAGGATGTCTATAATAGTACCGGATGGGTGGTAAGGCTTGTTCCAGTAATCATTCCTGGAGACAGAAGAAGGGAAAGAACGAGCTGAGCCACCTGCGTATTCAGGTTTCATTTTTTCATTTATGTAAGCGCAAACATTACAACAAAAGGAGCGTGAAGCTAGATGAATTTGAAAAGAACTACGCCGGTAGATGGAAGGCCCATCTCAGGGCCGCATTCAGGAATAAGAAGGACAGGAGCGTTACGAGCACCCTTTGCGTTCAAAGTGTTCTCATCTGCACTCAGTTTAGCTTTGATCCTTGGTGGATCTGCTGGAATCAGCGGAGTAAAGGCTTCGCTAGCGGAAGGGAGCGGTGCGATGGAAGCGAATATGTATGCCCAAGATAAGGGAGCCAGCCGTGGGAAAGTTGTTCAACTGGAGAAGCTGGATCGTGGACTTGTCGCAGCCTCCACATCCGAAGGTGTCTTTCTGAGCTGGAGATTACTTGGAGAAGAAGCGACAGGATACAGCGACAAGGGACTGACCGGAACGGATTTTAACATCTATCGGGATGGCAAAAAAATTGCAACGGTCACAGATAGCACGAACTATGTGGACAGCGCAGGTACAACATCTTCTCGTTATGAAGTTGCCGCCGTGAACAGCAAAGGCAAAGAAAGCAAACGCAGCGCATCCGTCAAGCCTTGGGCGAACGGGTATGTCGATATTCCTTTGCAAAAGCCGGCTGATGGTGTGACACCTGTGGGTGAAACGTACACATATGCTGCCAATGACATGAGTGTTGGTGATGTGGACGGAGATGGTCAGTATGAATTTTTTGTCAAATGGGACCCATCCAACGCCAAGGACGTATCGCAAAAGGGATACACCGGCAACACCTACGTTGATTGTTACACGTTAGATGGACAATTGCTGTACCGGATCGATCTCGGGGTTAACATTCGTGCGGGCGCCCATTATACGCAGATGCTTGTCTATGATTTTGATGGAGATGGCAAGGCTGAATTGATGTTCAAGACCGCTCCGGGTACACAAATCATCAAGTATAATAAAAAAGGCAAACCCACCTCACAGAAGTACATCACGCTGCCAAAGGAAGATCGCAAGGCAGGAGTGACTAACGAGGATGATTATCGTCTCAGTGCAGAGGGGTACCACGACCATGTGGTCGATATGTTCAGGAACTGGCATAAACACGAAGAGGTTGTGAAAGGGAACTGGCCTGCGACTCTGGAAGAAGCATTCGGGATGGAGAAGAAGTACAACTATCCGTTATCCCAGCAAGATGCGGAGAGCCTGGCCGACTACTTTATAGATGTATACGCACCGCAGCGGAGCGATCGCAATGAACTGCGCAAGTTCGAAGGTTTTATTGTCGATGGGCCAGAGTATATCACGGTGTTTGAAGGCAAGTCGGGAAAAGAACTGCAGACCGTCCCGTATGAACCGGAACGTCATGATGACGGCTTGATGTGGGGCGATTATGCGATGGCACGCATTGAACCGGCAAACCGCGTAGATCGTTTCCTGGCAGGGGTCGCTTATCTGGATGGCAAGAAACCGTCTGCAATTTTTGCACGCGGATATTATACTCGCTCTACCATGGCGGCCTACAACTGGGATGGCAAGAAACTGAAGAAAGAATGGATGGTAGACAGCGGCTGGACACCGATGAAAAATCCGTTTAATGACGGACCGCATGGTGTAGATGGGACAGACCCGCAGTACGGCTCTATTACAACACAGGGTGCACACTATTTCAGTGTCGCTGACGTGGACGGTGATGGCAAACAGGAGATTATCTACGGCTCGGCTACCATTGATCACGATGGAAGTGTGTTATATAGTTCCACAGATGTGATGCCGCCTGAGAGTGCTGCACCAGGGACGATCGCCCGTTTGGGACATGGGGATGCGCTGCATGTTGCAGATATTGACCCGGATCGCCCGGGGCTGGAAATATTCATGGTGCATGAGGGTGGCCCTTGGGCGCCGTATGGTTACTCCTTGCGTGATGCGAAGACCGGAAAAGTTATCTATGGCGGATATACGGGCAAAGATACCGGACGAGGTATGGTTGGGGATATCGATCCAACTCGTCGAGGTCTGGAGACATGGGCTGTTGGTTTATGGACAGCACAGGGTGAGAAAATAAGTGATCAAGCACCCGGAACGAATATGAGTATTCGCTGGGCCGCCGATATGACCACCCAAATCGTAGACGGTGCAATTGATGTTACGCCTACGATCAAGGACTGGAAACGTGGCACGCTGCTGACCGCAAGCGGAACCTTGACGAATAACCATACGAAAGGTACACCTTCGCTGGTCGCTGATATATTTGGAGACTGGCGCGAAGAGATGCTGGTGCGTACCGCTGATAGTTCAGCGATCCGGATCTATCTGAGCACCGAGAAGACAGATCGCAAGTTATACACGCTGATGCATGACGCCATGTATCGCGTGGGCATTGCTGGACAGAACAGCGGGTATAACCAGCCATCGTATCCGTCCTTCTACATGGCGTCCGATATCGATTGGTCAAAGGTTACGCTGCTCAACAAATAGCGCATGTTGTCCAAAATAGGTTGCGAAATGCTAATTAAGCTCTGAAAAGCTCTGGGATTCTCTCCTGTGTCACGATAACGGAGGGACTTTCCAGAGCTTTTTGGGTCTGAATGTGGAGCATTAATTCTCAGCGTTTCCACTCAAGTTCAAGTGCGTTGTGGAGGCGAATGATTCCAGCCTGAGTTGACCGCTCTCAGCGATTAGCTTGGTAATGGAGCACTCAGGTACCAGACGGTTTTGCACGGCCAGGAAATCGGGATGCCATCTGTTGAGTTCTTGTTCCGAGAAGGTTTGCACCAGAAAATCGGTAATCAGCCCGCCGTGTGTAGCCAAAACCATATGACTGCCTACAGGTTCATGTTCAGCGAGTTCAGTTAGCAGAGAAGCAAGGCGCTTTCCTGCCTGCTTGGCAGAATCACCGACATGTGGAACGAACTCGGGGTCTGCTGTACATCGATCCCATAAGGCGACGAATTGTTCGAATGTTTGTTCCGGATCGTCCCCCCAGTTGACGCGTTCACGCAACCGTATATCTTCCGAAACGTCAGACCCTGTCAGGGCGCCAATTGCCTGAGCGGTTTCTTTTGCTCTGCGAAGTGGACTCGCTACAATCCGGTGGATCTTATATGGAGCACTTGCAAAATACTGAGCGGTCCATTCGGCTTGCTGTCTGCCTTCAGTAGTGAGCGACACATCCCCGAAATCTCTTTTTTTGATACCATGCCTAACGAGATAAAAGGTTGTACTCATGACATGAATTCTCCTCCATGTTGTAGTTTGGAATGACTCAAAGAAGAAATGCGTACATGCTATGTTGTTAGTATCAGGGTGGTAGTTAATGAGACGATTCTCTAATTATACACATATCTAATTAGATAGGGCAATGCATTTCTTTTTAAATAGGTAAAAGCTAATACCCAGCACACAGACTTGAGACTTGCTACAATAGAAGAAGCGGGGAGACGTAGGGATTAAACTCCAAGGAGGTCATAGGGATGATCATAGATCAGGCACAACCCTTCTCGGGCAGTCTTTTTCAAGAACGGCTTCGAACAGAAGACTGGGGACCGCAATTTTTCGCCTATTATTACAAGCAGTGGGATGATTATGAGATGGCCTATCACACCCATGACTCCACGGAAATCATGTACATTATTACGGGGATGTGCCGGATAGATGTGATGATCGCAGACGGGAGTTCGGAACAAGTGGTGCTGAAAAAAGGACAATTCATCTTGCTGGATGCCGGGGTTCCCCATCGGTTGCTGGTGCAGGACGGCGTACCGTGCCGGATGCTCAATGTCGAATTTGGATTTGCACGTACGGCCCCCAGGCATCCATCCATTAGTCAGCTTGCGCTGGAAGAAGCAGCAGTTCACACTCTACTGACCCGTCCTACACCGTATCTTGTATTGCCTGACCCGGAAGAGGTATATCACACGATGAAAAGTCTGGTTCTTGAGCTAGATCAGCGGCTTCAACGTGAAGCCCGAAATCTCACCTCTCCAGAGCAGGGAACACTGGTGCACACCCTCTTTATCCAATTGCTTGTTCGGATTGCAAGGCTGCGGGGAGAGATGGAAGGAAGTGCACTGGATCACACGGAGCTGTATGTGAAACGCGCAATCGAATTCATGGTGCACAATATGGATCGCAGCATACAGGTGAAAGATATAGCGGCTGCGGTCAATCTGCATCCGGGGTACTTGCACCGAATTTTCCGCAATTCCACGGAGCAGACTCCAACCGAATATCTGACGATGTTACGCATGGAAAAGGCAAAAATGTTGTTACACCAGACCAATATTCCGATCTCCGAAATCTCAGATTACGTGGGTGTGGGGAGTCGTCCGTATTTTCATATGCTATTCAAGAAAACTACAGGTATGACACCTGTCCAATATCGGACTAGTGTGGAACGAACACAATGGAGGTACCCGGAGTAAACGTGGTAAGAGCGGAGAACAAATCTCTAAGTATAAACTAAGTGTTGAAATGAAAGGGTAATCATGATATTCTTTGTTCATAGTAACTTGTCTTATATAAGTTAGAGATTCATATCATATATCATATATTGTAGGATTGTGACTGTTCGGCAGGCGATACCTAAATTGTTCGTAGTAGACACGCGTTCTGCATGTCACTGCTTCAATTTAGGTTTTTTTTGTGAAGAAATGATGAGTTGGGGGTGATGAAGATCAAGATTAGGAAGATTTTTAACAACAACGTCATATTACTAACGGATGATAACGGTGACGAAATGATTGTGATGGGAAAAGGGATAGGATATAACAAACATAACAGTGATGTTATTGATTTTTCCAAAGTGGAAAAGAAGTTTGTGGTTGAAAAAGCAACATCTGATAAACTGTTGGGATTGATTGGCGAGATTCCAACGGAACATTTGGAGTTATCCAATGAAATCATCGAATATGCCGAGCAGCAGCTTGCGCTAAAATTCAGTGATAACATCTACATCACCCTGACAGATCATATCAGCTTCGCACTGAGCAGATTTCCCGAAGGGATTATTGTCAAGAATGCTTTGCTGTGGGAGATCAAAAAATTCTATGCGTCCGAATACGAAGTAGCGCTGAATGCGCTGAACATCATTGAACAGAAAACGGGTGTGAGGCTGCCCGAAGATGAAGCCGGTTCCATCGCCCTTCATTTCGTCAATGCCCAGCAACGTGGGCAGGATATGAAGCAGACGTATCAGATGACCAAGATCGTTAACGATCTAGCAAACATCGTGAAATATCATTTCGGAATTAAACTGGACGAAAGTTCAATTAATTACAGTCGTTTTCTCACACATCTGCGGTACTTCGCTTACAGAATTCTGCATGATGAACTGATTCCAGAGGAAAGAGATTCTTTATACGACCATGTGAAGGACAAGTACCCTGAAGCATATGCGTGTGCCCGAAAGATTCGAAACTATCTAGAGATTAATTACGAGAAGAAAACAACGAATGAAGAAATGGTGTATTTCATGATTCATATTCACCGGGTAACCAGCCGGGATGATCAGATCGAAGAATGAAGAGATAATTAAATTAAATATAGATCAAGGGATTGTGACTGTTCGGCAGGCGAAACCTGAGCTGAAGCTTGTGTATTGACTTCGTGTCAGTAGACTAGCTTCAGTTCAGGTTTTTATTTTTTTCATCGTACATGATGATGAAGGTAAGACTTGAATTGTAGTTATAGTACAAGAGTATGGGGGGAGCAACATGGATCATAACAAATTAGCTCAAAACATTGTAGATCGCGTTGGAGGAAGAGACAACATTCAGTCACTAACGCACTGCGCGACTCGTTTAAGATTCGTCTTGAACGATAACGGGAAGGCTGATGCCGGCAGTTTGGAAAATACAGCAGGCATACTCAAGGTAGTTGAAAGCGGCGGCCAATTCCAGGTCGTTGTTGGCAATGAGGTGTCTGAGGTATACAAACATATCGTTAAGGAAGGGGATTTCGACGGAGGAGAACCAGGTGAAGGTTCTGCCAAAGAAAAGAAGGGAATACGTTCAGCCATCTTCGGCTTGATCTCAGGCAGTTTAACTCCATTAATCCCCGTGTTCGCCGGAGCAGGTCTAGTCAAGGCACTGTTAATTGTTCTGGAAAAATTAGGATGGATTGCAGTAGATAGTGGGACATACGCTATATTGGCAGCGGCAGGGAACTCGATCTTCTATTTCCTTCCGATTTTGCTCGGGATTACGATTGCCAAAGTTCTGAATGTGAACTCATATGTGGCAGCTGCCATTGGAGCTGCATTAATGGAGCCGAATTTCACAGCACTGGCTGCAGCAGGAAGCGCAACTCATTTTCTGGGAATTCCCGTCGCATTGATGAACTACGCTTCGTCGGTGTTCCCAATGTTCATCGCAGTTAGCATCTATGCGGTTCTGGAGAAGTTCCTGAAGAAAATTACGCATAGAAATATACAGCTGTTCGCGGTTCCGTTCCTGTCTCTTGTTATTATGGTACCGTTGACGGCCATGTTAATTGGTCCATTCGGACAGTATGTAGGCCAGTGGATTGGGGATGCCGTTAATTTCCTGATCAATAGCAACTCGATCATCGCCGGGATTATTCTTGGTGGATCATGGTCTTTCCTTGTATTGCTTGGATTACACTGGGCTACCGTGCCTATTATTATGAATAACCTGAATGCGGGGGGAGACCTCATCGTACCTCTTGCAGCGACATCGATTGCGGCTTCAATGGGTATCGGTCTTGGGGTGTTTTTGAAAACGAAGGATAAAGATCTTAAAGCTCTGAGTGGTTCATCATTCCTGTCTGCAATTTTGTCAGGTGTTACGGAACCTATTCTGTATGGTATCATTCTGCGTTATCGCAAAACACTCATTTATTTGGTGGCAGCTGGGGCCATTGGCGGCGGTGTGATGGGGTATCTCGGCGTGAAGCTGATTGCATTCAACTTCTTCCTCAATGTATTCACATTGCCGGCACAGAGTCCAGTGCTGTTGTACGTTATCGGGATATTGGTTGCGATTGCGGTCGGAGCACTGTGCGTGGTGCTGTTTGGCTATGAGAAGAAAAAAGATTCGGGTACTGTAGAAACTGAAGTAGAGAATACCTCCGATAACTCGAATCATCAGCAATCCACACTTGGATCAGATCGTGAAAGTGTGGAACAAAATACGGCTGATGCAAGCACGAACAACGTGGTAGACAGCTTGATTCTAAGCCCTCTTGATGGCACGGTAATACCACTCAGTGAAGTGGAGGATGTTGTATTTTCCTCCGAATCGATGGGTAAAGGTGCAGCTATTATTCCGTCCAGAGGTCAACTGGTATCTCCAGTAGACGGTGTGGTGTCTGTAACGATGAAAAGTGCCCATGCGATTGCCGTTACTTCGGATGAAGGCGTCGAGATTCTTATGCATATCGGCATAGATACGGTGAAATTAAAAGGACAATACTTCACACAGAAGGTTCAGCAAGGTAACCGAATTCAGAAGGGGCAGGTATTGATTGAGTTTGATATGGAGCGTATCCGGGAAGAAGGATTCAAGCTGACTACTCCAGTTGTCGTGACGAACTCCGATCAATTCAGTGTGGTTACACCTTTGCTAACAGAAGGGACAGTTGCTGTAAAAGAAGGACTCTTGTCCGTTCGATCATAAGTTGAAACAGAGAAAGGAACGAAGCAAAATGAAGCTGATTATCAATGCAGACGATTATGGGATTACCATGAGAGTGAGCGAAGGTATCCTTCAGGGGATGAAACAGGGTCTGATTACAGATACCTCTGCGCTGGTGAATTCGGTCCATTTTGAAAAGAGTAGTGCCATGGCTCTTGAAGCAGGGATTACAACTATGGGAGTTCATCTGAACCTGACGTTCATGAGTCCAGTCTTGGAAGCTTCGGCTGTACAGAGTATCGTCGATGAATCGGGTCGTTTCTACCGGAAACCAGGACTTATTCCTTCATCCTATGATGCTGGGGAAGTCCGCGCCGAACTGAAGGCACAGATCGAGAAGTTTCTGGCTTCCGGGCTAACCTTGAATCATCTGGATACTCATCATGGTGTGAGTGTGAAGGATGCACAAATGCTTGATATCGTCATGGAACTCGCTCGCGAGTATAACGTTCCCATGAGAAGAGATGATATCTTGTCTCCGGAGTTAAAGGGGAAGATTGCGGATGCGGCAGGTATTCGATCTACAGATATGTTATGTGGCGATCCGGCTATGCCTACTCTGCAAGAATCGTGGTTTCGTGGTGTTCTGGAGCAGTATAAAGATACGGAATCTATTGTTGAAATTGCGGGTCATCCAGGGTTTGCAGATGATGAACTGCGCAGTGTTACCTCTCTAGTAGATGAGCGTGAGCAGGACCTGGCTCTATTGATGAATCCAGCACTGCGGGAGTACGTGATGGAACAAGGGATTACACTAATCAGCTATAGCCAGCTCTAGAAGTGATATGCTCATTCCAGAATTCAGAAGGTATCTATAGTAGATAAAAGAAAATAAAAGTTAGGATTTTGGACACCTCGCTGTAGAACAAGTCATGATTTTGATAACGGTCTCTACCTTACCGTTGCTACAATGAACCCATGAAGCAAGACATTAACCGAAGCCGGAAGGTTTGGATTGCGGGAGGACATGAACATGTCGTTTAAAGTGGCGTTTATTGGAGCTGGTAGCATTGGATTCACAAGGGGATTGTTGCGTGACCTGCTTACTGTGCCGGAATTCAGTAATATTGAGATCGCATTCTGCGATATTAATCAGCATAATCTGGACATGGTCACCGAGCTGTGTCAGCGAGATATCCGCGAGAACGGATTGAATATTGAGATTCAGGCAACAACCGATCGAAGAGAAGCGTTGAAAGACGCGAAGTATGTGCTGTGCACGATTCGGGTAGGAGGACTTGAGGCTTTTGCAACCGATGTGGATATTCCGCTGAAATACGGGGTAGATCAATGTGTAGGTGATACGTTATGTGCAGGCGGCATTATGTATGGACAGCGCGGGATTGCCGAGATGCTTGAGATCTGCAAAGATATTCGTGAGCAAAGCGCGCCCGATGTGCTGCTCCTGAATTACTCCAATCCGATGGCGATGCTGACATGGGCATGCAACCAATATGGCGGAGTACGGACGATCGGACTGTGTCACGGCGTTCAGCATGGTCATCATCAGATTGCGGAAGTGTACGGGCTGCATAAGAATGAAGTCGATATTATCTGCGCGGGCATTAATCATCAGACCTGGTACATTCAGGCGTCACATGAAGGCAGGGATCTTACCGAAGGTATGCTGGAAGCTTTTGAGAAACACCCGGAATACAGCCGTACCGAGAAAGTTCGGATTGATATGCTACGTCGCTTTGGATATTACAGTACAGAGTCCAACGGTCATTTGAGTGAATATGTACCATGGTACCGCAAACGCCCTGAAGAAATTGGCGACTGGATCGACATGGGGAGCTGGATCAACGGGGAGACGGGCGGATATCTGCGCGTGTGTACCGAGGGTCGCAACTGGTTCGAGACGGACTTCCCTAACTGGATGAAGGATGACCCCATGTCATTTATTCCGGAAAAACGGGGCGAGGAGCACGGTTCATATATTATTGAAGCGCTCGAGACAGGACGTATCTACCGTGGTCATTTCAACACGGTGAACAACGGAGTAATCTCCAATCTGCCGAATGATGCCATTATTGAAGCGCCCGGTTATGTGGATCGTAATGGTATTTCGATGCCTCATGTGGGTGATCTGCCACTGGGTCCAGCGGCAGTGTGCAACGTAAGTATATCCGTGCAGCGCTTGGCGGTCGAGGCAGCAGTCCATGGGGACGACAGGCTGCTGCGGCAAGCGTTTATGATGGACCCGCTGGTGGGGGCAGTCTGCAATCCGAAGGAAATCTGGCAGATGGTGGACGAGATGCTGGTCGCGCAGGCACAGTGGCTGCCGCAGTATGGTGAAGCGATTGCCGCTGCCAATGCAAGGCTGGCTGCCGGCAATCTGATTCCAACGAAGGCTTATGAAGGTGCTGCACGCCTGAAAGTCAAAACGGTCGAAGAGATGCAACAAGACCGGGAAGCCGCCAACAAAAATGCGGGCGAATCGGATAAAGGCAAAGATCGTGAGAAAGTTCAGCAATAAGCGATAGCTAGAAATACATGCAATAACATAAGGACCAAACAGCGATAGTGCTGTTTGGTTCTTTTTTGTTCAGAGTACAACATGATACATATTACCTTTACAGACATAGTAATATGTCATATAGTATACTTTGACGAAAGGTAAAAGTAAGCAGGAGAGTCGGTGAACGCTAAAATGGATAATCCAATGATCAACAGTGATCTTATTAGGGGGAATATTGATCCGATTATATTGAGTGTGCTCATCTCTAAAGATAATTATGGATACGGCATTATTAAGGAGATTTACCGCAAGAGTAGTGAGCAGTTTGATCTTAAGGAGCCTACGCTGTACTCCAGTCTGAAACGTCTGGAGAAGGGCGGATACGTGGAGTCCTATTGGGGAGAAGAGACACAGGGCGGACGGCGGAAATACTACCGGATTACGAGCCAAGGCCGTGACATTTATCAAATACAGGTTCAAGCTTGGCATGCGGCCAAAATATTAATTGATTGCATGATTACAACCAGTGAACAAGGAGTTGAGTAAGTATGAAGCTCGAAACACGAATTAATCGGCATTTGGATCGTTTATTCGCAGGTGCACAGGATACACTGGAGCATCGGGAATTGATAGAAGAGATACGCGGCAATCTTCTGGCACGGATGGAGGATTATCTGGCCAAGGGCATGAGCGAGAAGCAGGCTTTTCAGACAGCCATTCAGCATATAGACGGTATGGAACAATTCATGAGCGACCAGCGGCGTGTGAAACGTGTTCCTTACTGGACAGCGTTGTTGCAATCCACGTTGATCTACAGTCTTGTTGCCTGGATTGTTACGATTCCTACACGAGTGAAGCTGGAAGGTGCTCTTCTAAACAATCTGCTGTTCATCGTAAGCCTGATCGTGGGTGCAGCTTATGTATTTTATATGATCAGCAACAGAGGTGACCAAGACAGGGACGACCAATCAACCCAATCTTCCGATCAAGACGAGACCATGCGTATTCGTATGCCGGTTATGAAGCAATGGCAACGCAGAGTATGGTGGCTGTGGGCAGCTGTGATATTTGTACTATGGGGTACCGAGGCAGCATTACGATTTGGAAGCAATATCTGGTTTAACCGGCCAATCGAGGTGGATGGGCCTTATCAACTGGCTGTAATCTTGGTCGCTTTTGCCCTGCCACTAATCAGTATTATTGTTCCTCTGGTCGTAAACCGGGCTTACCGGATCGTTAGCAAATATGAAGTGAGTGAGAATATATGAGCGTGAAAAACATATGGATTGTTTCCCTTTTTATCATCGGGTTAATCGGTCTAGTTGTGGTTGAGGGATTCATTAATCCCAAGATTGCTGCAGATGAAGTTCGATATGAAGCCGAGCAGAATGATCCGCTAACACATGATTTTATCGCTGTGACTCCATATCAGAATGCCTATATGGGGAATTTTTCGAATCTTAGCCATCTGAATCAAAATCTTCCGTTACATGAGCGATTAGATGGCTATGAGTTGTTTCCAGAGACATTCACGGCTCAGATCCATTACAGTTTGAATACAGATGAGATGGATGCCGTGCAGCTTGATCGAATACTCGTATATAACGCGCTTGCGAATTTTGTGCTGATTGATAATTTAGAGCAGATCGTATACCAACTCAAGGATACACGGATCGTGTTAGGACGAGAGCTGGCGCAGCAATGGGCTGGAACGGAGCTTAAATCACTGCAAAACGTTGAAAGATGGGATGATGTAGTACGGCAGAGGCTGGTGGAACCGGCAAAAGCACAGGATGCATTTTCACAGATGGTTGACCAATCTTAAGGTTAAATTTATTGGAATATGTCGAAGATACTCGACTCTTCTCTCATGCTATGTTATTATAAGACTCTGATAACGTGGTAACGAACTAAAGCGTTTGGGCTTGGTTATAGACATGGAGGGGTACGAGAGATGAGAAAAAAAGCAATTCTACTATTATTTATCAGCATATGTATGATCGTTGTGGCGGGTTGTTCCAGCTCCGCAAGCAAAGATGAGAACACGATTATTGTCGGGATTGACGACAAATTCGCTCCGATGGGATTCCGGGATGAGCAGAATGAAATTGTTGGGTTTGATATTGATTATGCCCGTGCTGCTGGGGAGAAAATGGGGAAAAAGGTGATATTCCAGCCGATTGACTGGTCTTCCAAAGAGTCTGAGCTGAATAGTGGCCGGATTGATATGATCTGGAACGGATATACGATTACCGATGAGCGCAAAGAGAAAGTGCTTTTCACCAAGCCTTATCTGGAGAACAGTCAGGTTGCGATTACACTCGCAGACTCCCCGATTACCAAGCTGGATGAACTGAATGGTAAAAATGTAGGCTTGCAGGCACTGTCTTCAGCTGCAGATGCACTGGCGGCAAGTACTCTGAAGGATAAAGTCAAAGTATCTGAGTTCAAAGACAACGTACTCGCCTTGACCGATCTGAAAACGAAACGTCTGGATGCCGTCATCATTGATGAAGTGGTTGCAAGATATTATATGTCCAAAGAAGAAGGAACCTTCAAACTGCTGGACGAATCCCTGGCGCCAGAACAATATGGAATCGGGATCAAAAAAGGAAATGAAGAACTTCTGAAACAACTGCAAAAAGCACTGGATGAGCTGAATGCAGATGGCACAGCAGCTAAGATCTCTACACAGTGGCTAGGTGAGGACAAGGTTCTGAAGTAACTTGAAGTTCGGAGTATTGATTTCTGAAAAGAAAGCTAAAGTGATCTATGAGATCTTGAAATTGCACTCATTCGGAGAATAGACATAAACAGGTGAATTGACCTGACATATAATGTGTGAATTGTTCTCGCTATTGGGATACAGCACTCACATAAACCCTGACCCCGTATTCCGCGTTGAAGCCATAGGCTTCCGAGGAGTGCGGGGTTAACAGATTAGAGGAGACTTTATATGAGTTTGGACTATATATTAACCATTTTAAAACCGATGCTTGAGGGTGCGCAGACAACGATTATCATGTTTTTGGTTGCAATTATTCTGTCGGTACCGCTCGGCTTTCTGATTACACTTGCGATGAGAAGCAGGTTTAAACCACTGGCATGGATTGCTCACACTTACGTCTATGTGATGCGTGGGACACCGTTGCTTTTGCAAATTTTATTCTTTTGCTTTGGATTGCCGTTATTACCGGTCATTGGTGAATACCTCGTGTTTGAACGAGTAGTAGCTGCAGGAATCGCTTTTGTGCTGAACTATGCGGCTTACTTCGCGGAGATTTTCCGTGGCGGTTTGTTATCCATCGACAAAGGTCAGCATGAAGCGGCTAAAGTGCTTGGATTAACGAAGTGGCAGACGATGACCAAGGTCATTATTCCGCAGATGATTCGTGTGGTACTCCCAGCGACAGCCAACGAAGCAATAACTCTCGTTAAAGATACAGCATTACTCTATGCAGTCGCTGTACCTGAATTGCTGTATTTTGCACAAGCCGCGGTCAACCGGGATTTGCAGCTTATTCCGTTTTTTGTAGCCGCAGTTATATACTTGCTTATGACTCTGGTGCTTACGCTACTGTTCAAGGCACTGGAAAAGCGGTATTCATTTGAATAATCCATTATATCTCTTCAATCAAAGGACTGTCTGCATATGACATATAGTATCGAAGTTAATCAGTTGAAAAAATCATTTGGCACACTTGAAGTGCTAAAACAGGTGTCTTTTAATGTGGCGCCTGGGGAAGTCATTGCCGTAATTGGGCCTTCGGGTTCGGGGAAAAGCACCATGTTGCGTAGTTTGATCCACTTGGAAGATATCACGGGCGGTACCATTCGTATTCAGAACCAATCTCTGGTGGAGGATGGACGATACACAGGGCCTGCCGAGATTCGGAAGATTACCGATCGCATGGGTATGGTGTTTCAGCATTTTAACTTGTTCCCGCATCTGACCGTACAGGCCAATCTGGAACTCGCACCGAAGACGTTGAAAAAAGAGAACGCCAAGGCGATTCGCACCCGCAGTATGGAGTTGCTTGCCAAAGTTGGACTCTCGGACAAGGCCGATGCTTATCCGGCTAATCTGTCTGGTGGACAGAAGCAGCGTGTGGCGATTGCTCGCGCTCTGATGATGCAGCCTGATATCCTGCTCTTCGATGAGCCGACCTCGGCCCTTGACCCGGAGCTGACGGGAGAAGTGCTGCGCGTTATCAAGAAGTTGGCGCAGGAGAACATGACCATGATGATCGTTACCCATGAGATGAGCTTCGCTCGGGATGTTGCGGACCGTGTGTTCTTTATGGATAATGGCGAAATTGCTGAGGAAGGCCCGCCTGAACAAATCTTTGGTGCACCAAAGCTCGCGCGCACGAAGACGTTTCTGCAGCGGGTGGATATGGAAGGGTAGAATACCCTAATGAATGATGTAATTTATACGCGACGAGTACATAAAGTTATGTTCTCGTCGCTTTTTTGTTTGGCGGGCAAGGATGCCATTGATTATGGATCAGGAAACAAATCCGTCGAATACCCAAATTCCCTCAGGAGAACGGATAAATGAAAATTCATACGAGATATTACCTTCTGATCCCTTGGTTGTTATATTTCGTGCGATAAAGAGTAAAAAGCGATCTCCATCTCGTTGCTCATAACCTCAATGTGAAACGAATAGGACAACAACAAAATGATCATTTTACGCATCATGCTCCTCCTTTATCTAAAAATAGAGTATCACATATGTAATTCCAGAATATAGATTAGATGAGGAATGAAAAAATTAATTTACAAAGTTATAATTTTACATAAATTGGATGTGGTTAATCCCTATTATCGATTATAATGGGAGAATACTTAATCTAAGGGAGGATTTACGTTGTATCAACCAAATCACAATAATGTTGATCGTAATTATAACGACACATTACCACCACCGCCACCTTATGTGGCACCACCCAGAACAAACTCTAAGTCTATTGTATCGCTTGTTCTAGGGATACTTTCGATCATGATTCCTTACCTGGGGTTTTTGATCGGTATCGTAGCCATCGTTTTTGCTTCGCTTTCTTTCAAAGAACTTCGGATGCGCCCAGAACAAGGTAGAGGTCTTGCCGTCGCAGGACTCGTATGCGGCATTATTGGAACGGCAATCTATGCTATTGTCCTTTTGCTGATTCTGTTAGGAGCTATTTTATTTTCCGCAAGCGGGTACTCTACATACTAGATCGAAAATAAAAATTAAGAAGCAACTAGAAGCGTTTTTATTGCAAATCAAGTTTAGTAGAAGTCACCATATTCAAAAAATATCTTTAAATAGGAACATTCAAAAGGCATAACCTTCATGTCCGACTTGCTGTTTAAGTAGCGAGTCAGGACTGGGGATATGCCTTTTGATTTAGTGCAGGTGCGAATGTAAAGCTCCCATGAAATCTCCGTCTTAGGCCTCTCGTTATCGGCTGTAGTAAGTCCCTCTCCAGAAACTAAAATACATCATTAAGATTCATTAAAGGTTTGTCCTCTAACATGGTTACATAAGCCTTTGTAGCTTACTAGAAACCATAAGGAGGATAAATCATTTGAACCCTATACTACGAAAAGTTGCAGTAACAGCGTTGTCCGTAACATTGGTAAGCTCGCCATATGCTTTACTTCTAAATCCACACGCGGCTTGGGCTGCGGAATCTACATCGTTGAATACCAGTGCAGGTGTAACTATGGCCTATGAATCTTTGTTTCAGACAGATAATGTGATTGATGTGAAGATTACCATTGACGATGCAGACTGGAAAAGTATGCTGGAAAGTCCAATGGATAAAGATTACAAGAACGTCAGCGTCGAAGTAGACGGTAACAAACTGGACAATGTTGGTTTTTCTACAAAAGGAAATATGACGTTAAGATCGGTGGCCTCCATGGAGGATTCGGATCGGTATAGCTTCAGGTTGAAGTTCGACAAATACGATAAAACACAAACACTGCTTGGTCTGGACAAAATGGTGCTGAACAACAACTACACCGATCCCTCTTATATGCGCGAAGTATTACATTATGAAGCGTTGCGTAATATTGGTATGGATGTGCCGATGACGAATTACGTTAATCTGTATGTGAACGGTGAGCTGGTTGGATTCTATACGGGTGTGGAAGCGGTAGATGACAGTTATTTGGAGCGCAATTATGGTGAAGGTTATGAAGCTGGCGTCCTCTATGACACGGAAGAGAAAAGTTATCTCCAATACGAAGAGGACGGTGATTACAGCACCCTCACCAAAGAGCTGGGAACGGATGAAGACAAGACCAAGCTCAAGAATTTTATTCAAACGTTGAACGCGATGCCGGAAGGGGAAAAAGGAGATATCGAGGACGTGCTGGATGTAGACTCCGCTCTTCAATATATCGCAGGCAACGTGGTTATGGGCAACTACGACAGCTACAACGGGGATAAAGGACACAACTTCATGCTTTACAGCGATGCGAACGGCAAGTTTACAGTAGTGCCTTGGGACTTTAACATGTCCTTCAACGGTTATTCCGGTGGAGGCGGTGGCAGGCGCGACCAAGCTCAATCCGGATCATCTGCGGGTACAACCACAGTCAGAACAAATGCAACAAATGTATCTGTAGACGAACCTGTACTGGGCATCAGCATGGATGATGTGCCGATGATTAATAATCTGCTTGCTGTGCCTGAATATAAGGAGAAATATCTTACGTATGTCAATGAGCTAACAGATTACCTGGAAGGAATTCAGGATCGGATTACTGCGCTGGCAGACGAGATTCGCCCGTATATTGAGGCTGACCCGACCAAGTTTTATACAATGGAACAATTCGAATCGAATATTACTTATACTACGGACACAGACATAGCAGGTGGTATGGGTGGAACTCCACCTGAAGGGTTCGGAGGCATGACACCACCCGAGGGTATGGAAGGGATGACTCCACCTGAAGGGTTTGAAGGAATAACCCCACCAGAAGGCATGGCACCTCCAGCGCAGTCAGGTGTAACCACTGGTAACGGTACAACAAATTCAACAGATACAGCAGTAAGTGGAGACAGTGAGCTAACTCGTCCAGGAGGTAACTTTGGCGGACGTGCTGGGGGGATGGGTTCCATGGCGTCTGGCTCCTTGACGACGTTTGCCTTGAATCGACTTGTGAATTTGCAGGAGCAACTGGGGCGTGAATTGACACCACTGCCAGCAGCAAGTGAGACCGATACTGAATCTACTGTGAGCAAAGATACAGCTATTGCCGTCACTTTGAATGGAAATCGACTCACATTCCCTGATCAGAGCCCGTTGATGCAAGATGGTCGAGTGATGATTCCACTGAATGCCCTTCTCGAGGCACTAGGTGCAGAGGTGGAGTGGGATAAAAAAACCAAAACTGTAACAGCTGTCCTGAATGATCAAACCTTTGTACTTCAGATCGGTAGTAGTGCAGCAACTGTGAATGGTGAGACACTTCAAATGGATACACCGAGCATCATTCAAAACAACAGAACACTGGTGCCAGTACGCTTCATCTCAGAAGGATTGAGTTTGAAGGTAGATTGGAATTCAAATAATGCATTGGTGAGTCTGACATCGAAATAGACGATCATATCAATCCATATTCCAATGACAAGAAATTGAAAGAAAACGAATATAAAAAGTCGTATCGTCCTCCGGTCAGCTTGGGGAGATACGACTTTTTATATTTCTGATAGTTCTCTAATATGAGTTGTTATCTGTACTTTTAGGACATATGGCATATAATTATCATTGCCAATCTCCCGTAATTACATATGTTTTACATAATTATGGATAAAGAATGAAGTAATAGTTAATTTATTCGGAATTCAGTGATGAAAATCACTGAAAATTACTGAAAGGATATAACAATTGTGTATACCCCCACCGATAAGTCTATATGTGAAATCTCTAAGTAGAAATAATTCTGCTGGAGATCAACACAATTTAATCGTGAAAAGGGTGGCTTAAACACATGCGCAGCATGAGCATTGGTACTAAAATCAGTTTGATCGTAATCGGCATTTTTATTCTGTTCTCCTCGGCTGTAGCGGTCAGTGTCATCATGGAGATGAGAGATGGCATTAAGACCTTCGCTACAGAAAAGGCGAAACGGGACTTGGATATGGCAAATCACATCATCTCATACAAATATCCTGGAGACTGGGCAATAAAAGATGGAAAGTTATACAAAGGCGATGCACTGGTGGAGGAAAATTTCGATCTGGTGGATGAAATCGGCAACGCATCGGGAGATACGGTGACAATCTTTCGCGGAGATGAACGGGTTGCTACGAATGTGATGACTGATGGAAAGCGTGCAGTAGGTACGAAGGTATCTGAGCAGGTCGCACAAATCGTTCTACAGAAGGGAGAAAAGTATTATGGCGAAGCCATAGTTGTCGGTCAGGAAACCCAGACAGCCTATGAACCCATCAAAAATGCATCTGGAGAGATTATCGGTATTTTCTACGTTGGTGCTTCTCAATCGTTAATTGATGTCATCATCTCTTCGTTTCTTAAAACCTTCCTGATCGTCGTTGGCATTGCGATGTTGATTGCGATTGCTTTAATCATCTGGTATGTCCGCAGGGTGAAGGTAAGAATCAATCGGGTATCCCTGGCCATCAAACGTGCAGGAACTGGAGACTTCACACAGCCAGTGGTAGATCATGTTAGAGATGAGATCGGGATGCTGAGTGCAGGCTATAACGAAATGAGAAACAGCTTGCAGGGCATTATTCAAGGCGGGTTGGACGCAGCGGATAAAGCAGGTCATTCGACCGGATTACTGCTGAAGATTGCAGATCAGACCGCAAATAAGTCTGAGGAGATTGTTGTCTCTGTTGAGCAGGTAGCGCGGGGAGCTGAGAGTCAGACGATAACTACGGAAGAAAACTTGCAGGCCATGGAAGAAGTGGCTATCGGAGTACAACGCATGGCGGACAGAGCTTCCAGCATCGCTGACGCCGCAGTATACTCACGTCAGCAAGCAGATGCCGGCGGGCAGGCCGTACAGCTGACGGTGAAACAAATGGCAGCTATTGAAGCTTCCGTCAGTGCAACAGATGAGATAATTCATATGTTGGAGGAGAAGTCGGCCCAGATCAGTCAGATGGTGACTGCCATTCATGAGATTGCAGGGCAAACGAATCTGCTTGCGCTTAATGCTTCCATTGAGGCTGCAAGAGCAGGAGAGCATGGGCGAGGTTTTGCTGTTGTATCTACCGAAGTGCGGAAGCTTGCTGAACAAGCTGGGGAATCATCCAACGAGATTGAGGTGCTCGTTCGTGCGATGGAACAGGACATGCTGCATTCTTTGGAAGCGATGACCAAAGTGAAGCGAGAAGTACATGAAGGATTACGACTTACACATGAAACAGAACAGAGCTTTACCCAGATTCAAGATACGAATCTGCGCATTGCAACGGAAATTGAAGACATGGCGGCTACCAGTGAGGAGATGTCCGCAGGTGTAGAGCAGGTTGTTGCATCGGTCAACGAGATTGCACGCCATGCACAGACAGCTAGCGCTAATTCTCAGCAAGCGGCTGGGTCTGCACAAGAACAATTGAAGTCTGTGGAGCAGATTAAAGAATCCGCTGCAGTGTTGTCAGATGTTTCGGCAGAACTGCAAGCATCTCTTAAGCCTTTTAAAATATAAACGTTGCCTTACATTGTGTTACATACAAAATTAGAAAGCCCTGTACCGCTCAAGCGCGGTCAGGGCTTTCTAATTTTGTCATCGTGATATTTCACCGTGCCTATCTTAAATAATGAACACTATTGAACTATTCGTTGATAAACCAACGTATCAAGCGATATTAACCATTGATCATGCAATCCTTAATTTATAATAATAGACATGAGTTGATTAAACGAATCGTTTTGCTTATCTGCAAAGCGTCTGATTTAATGACTAGATTATTGCGATAAAGAGGGGAGAAAGAGGTATGTCTTTGATTGTTGAAATCATTATAGCAGTTTGTCTTTTGACTGGATTATATATGGCTTTAAGTCGTTTGTTGGATTCTCAGCGGATTCATGATTATTCAAGACATCTATATGAACAATTTGTAAAGAATCTTGATGGTGATCCATGCAAAGAGAGGAGTCGGTTATGAGAAGTCCTTGGATCAAAGAAGTAACGTAAGCCTCCAAACGTCAATATCAGTACGTAGTTACGTCAATCTGTTTTTTCATACAGGACTTAAGATGTGTTTGCAACCTATTAACTTCAATTAACTACCAGAGGAACCGATATACACCTATGAAAAACAGTAGTTAGATTTTTGAAGAAAGGATGATAAAATATACAAACCTTAGATAAGAGAACAATCATTCGGGGAACCATATTCTCATTCCTGTTGGCAACCCTATTGTGTGGAACCATGCTTGTGATCGGGTTAATCAACAATAAGGAGGATACAGAAGGATTTGACAATCTAAAGGACCTAGAACCAGCAACGATATCTGCTGGGGATCACGTTGAGGTGGAGTTTGAGCGAATCCATCCCGTTTTTGCAGAGTTCTATATGCAAAGAGAGGGAGATACAACCCAGATGGACAAGCATTATTTTTATATGTATCCGTACAAAGGAAAAGGGCTTGTTGTTAAAGTGCCGTTTTATGATTCCAATAGATACGATACATTAGCACAGGTATCCAATCATGGTGAATCCGCTGTGAGTTCTCCACTGGTTATTAACGGAAAAATTGAGCGTATGGAACCTGAGTTGGTTAAATATGCCAATGGATATATGGAGGAATATGTTAGTCCGTCTGATGCGAAAGATCCCATGGGGAAAGAGATTTGGCCATACATGGTTAATCTTAATATACCATCAGGGCTCACTGAAGATCATTCAGAGCTGATCTATACGATTGTTGGTGGAATATACGTAATAATTTTGGCGCTAATTAGCCTGGTTATGGTTGGGCGATTGTTACAGTTGAAGCATCAGCAACGCAAGCTCTAGTCTACGTATTATAGAGAATGTTGATATTATAATAGTAAAATAACTACATATAATCGTCCAATGTTTCTGCTGTGCTTACACATAGGATTCTTTTGTCCGAAGCACATAACATACAATTATCACAGTATCGTCGCATTAAAGAGACAAGGCTGATATCCATAAATCACCTACACATGTAAAGTTGATGAGAGTGCATAGGTAGCTTTTAGTAATGCCTAATCTTGAGTTTGGATAGTTATTTATCATGTGATATAGCTGTGAAGTTAGGAGGTGCCGAATTGCTAGAAATTGAAAAGGTAAAGGAATGCCTGAGCCAATTAAGCGAATCGGAAGCAAAAAGCCTATTGTTGATCATATACGGAAGGCTTGACATAGAAATAAATGGAACGGGCGGGGATGAAGCCTTCAAGGAAACCGTAGAGGATACTTATGATATGTTCAACAAGGTTCCCTAGGTGGAGATTCATAACGCTTATGTATGATAGCACGCACAATTAGAATAGGCCCTGTACCGTTTAAGCGGTTCAGGGCCTTCTGCTATTGTCGGTTAGGTTGTTGTCATTTTGTGCTAACGTTCGGCCTGTGATCCGTTGGTTTGGGTGGATCTACCGGCTGTGCACGGCGGGTGTGAGCTTCGTTACTTTCTGTGCTCGTTTGTTGGGGTGAGTAGAAATTAATGATGTCGTCAACCGTGGAAAATACAACATGTTCACTAGATTTATAATGATCTGTTGGAATAATAACCTCTTTTCTGTGATGGATATAACTTAAAGGGAGCTGGTATAAACCAATCTCCAAACTTAACTGGGTAGATATAAAACAAAGAACAAAATAGCTGTCAATGGGCATAAATAAAGGGCTGCCGAAGGCAGCCCTCGTATCAATTACAGTTTAGTAACGTTCTCCGCTTGTGGTCCACGGTTACCTTGAGTTACTTCAAACTCGACACGTTGTCCTTCGTCCAACGATTTGTAACCATCACCTTGAATGGCGCTGAAGTGAACGAATACGTCTGTTCCTTCTTCAGTTTCGATGAAGCCAAATCCTTTGTCTGCGTTGAACCATTTTACTGTACCTGTTTGCATGTGATTCCTCCAAAAATAATAAGTTTTTTTCGACCATTGGTATGAGCTACATTCAATCCTGATCTATGCTCAATTCGGTGGTTAGACCGCAGACGTAAAGTCCACTAATGTATCGACCTATATGATCATAACACGCGTGCCAATATAAGTCAATTTTTAAATATATTTTCTAAAAAAGCTATAAAGAAAGCGATTACATAGGTCCGGATTTATTGTATATTATGTGGGATATCTATCGGTTATAAAGTGGACTGCCTGTCGATCGAGAAAAAGGGAGGAATCAGAACATGTACCGGGTTCTACTTGTGGATGATGAGGAAGATGTACGTGAGGGATTGGTTGTCGAAGTAGACTGGGAGGCACTGGATCTGCGCATCGTAGGTCTGGCCGAGAATGGCCGTGAGGCGCTGGAGATGGCAGAGCGGGTAGAGCCAGATGTCGTGATTACGGATATTAGCATGCCGTTTATGGATGGTTTGGAACTGGCACGAAGATTGAGAGAGCGAAATCCCCTGGTGAAGTTGGTTATTTTAACGGGATATGATGAATTCGATTATGCTCGGCAGGCCGTGTCACTTAGTGTGGATGAATATCTGTTGAAACCTTTCTCGGCAGCACATCTTACCGAACTGCTCACCCGATTGCGTGCCCAGATGGAGGCAGAAATTACAGAACGTGAGGACGTACAGCAGTTACGTGAACACTATCGTACGAGCCTGCCTTTATTACAGGCTGATCTCATCGCAACGCTATTGCATCGCCAGAAATCTTCAGCATATATATTAAGCCGGGCAAGTCAGTGTGGACTGGAACTGACCGGTAGACGTTATGGTGTATCAATCCTTACACTGCATCCGTCGGAAGATCCTGAATTGAAGCTGTTTGCGGCACTTAATATTGCAGCAGAAGTCTGGGCGGAACATAAGGCAGGGCATGCCTTCTTGCATCAGGAGACGGTTGTGTTGCTCTATGTGGAACCCCTGAAATCGCTGGAAGGAACACAAGTGGAAGCGGAAAATCTGCAGCAGCAGGTACTGGAAAATGTGATTCGTAGCATCCGTCATTATTTACGTGTGCCGGTAACGATTGGATCGAGTCGTCTTGTTGACAGCCTTCCCGAGGTGAAGCATGCCTATGAGGATGCTCTATTGGCACTGGATTACCGGCTTGTTCCTGGGACAGATTCCTTAATCTACATTGCGGATGTGGAACGACAGGCTGCGGGCAAGCTGCGATTTGATGAGTTGAAACAACAGACGTTAACCCGCTGCTTGAAAGCGGGAACGCAGACAGAGCTGGAGCAGGGGCTGCAGATCATTTTCCGGGAAATTACGGTGGAGCATGGGCGAAGTGATATTCAACTTTACTTGATCGAAGTGTTAACCACGGTGTGGAAGGCGGCACAGGCTTCGGGGGAAGATATGGAGGATATATTCGGTGCTGGATTCCAGCTGTATACGGATCTGTTCCGATTGCCGGGGTTGTCTGAAGCACAGCAGAAGGTGCGTGAGGTCTGCTTGCTTGTACAGCAACGGATATCCAGCGGACGGCAGCATGTGTACAAAGATATTGTGGAGCAGGCACTTGCGTTTACGAAGAAACATTATGCCGATCCAGATCTGTCCATCCAGAAAGTATGCGCACATCTACATATCAGCTCAGGTTATTTTTGCAGCATTTTCAAAAAAGAAGTCCAGCTCACCTTCCTACAGTATCTGATGCAGATTCGAATGGATGAGGCAAGGGAACTGCTTCGCTCGACAGAGTTGAAGTCATTTCAAATTGCCGAGAAGGTGGGCTTTGCCGAGCCGAATTATTTTAGCTTTTGTTTTAAAAAGAATATTGGCGTTTCGCCTAAAGAGTATCGCAAACAGGCCGCTGTGGCTCCGAAAGGTTCTCTCCCATGAGCTGGAGAACATTAACCGCACGTATGAAGTCCACCGCAGTCCAACTTGGCTTGTATGTGCGTTCTTCCAAGGTCAGCAGCATTCGTTCTATTATTACATGGTCTTTCTCCATCTTCATTGTGCTGGTACTCACCATTATGGCGGTACTGCTACACGACAAATTCACTCAGGCTGCTGAGCGCAGTGCGGAACTGTCCACCAGACAGATCGTAGATCAGGTCAGTTATAACCTGGAGGATTATGTACGGAGCATGTCCCATCTGTATCGTGCCATCGAGGAACATATGCTTCGGGACGGCACGTGGGAAGGAGAGCAGGTGGACAAACAACTGGATACGCTGCTCAGCAGCCGGGAGGACATCGTCTCTATTACGTTGCTCGACGCGGATGGGCAGCTACTCAAAAACAGGCCGGCTGCTGAGTTGAAGCGAAGTGCTCATGTGACCCAGCAAGGGTGGTTTCAATCGGCCTTGCGTGTGCCCAATCATCTGAGCTTCTCCTTGCCTCATATTCAGAACATGTATGCTGGTCCTTATCAATGGGTTGTTTCAATGAGCAAAGGCATTACCATTATACAGCAGGGCCAGGAGAAACAGGCCATTTTGCTGGTCGATATCAATTTTAAGCAAATGGACGAACTCAGCAGGCGGGTTAGCCTGGGGCAGCGTGGTTATGTCTATATTATTGATGAGAGCGCTGGCAATATTGTGTACCATCCACAGCAGCAGCTCATGTATATGGGGTTGAAAAAGGAAAATATCGAGCAGGCGCTGGTGGCCACAGGCAGTTATGAAGATGAGGCCGATGGGCAGAAAAGACTGAATACCGTAAAGTCGGTGGCGAATATCGGCTGGAAAATCGTCGGGGTAGCTTATCTGGATGAGATCATGACAACGCGTCAGGAAGTCAATGGATATCTAATCCGTGTGCTTGTCGTTGTACTGATACTTGTAATTGTGGTATCCCTATTCCTCTCTTCAAGTCTGACGCGTCCAATACGGTTGATGGAACGGAAGATGAAGGCGGTAGAACGAGGGGATTTTAACGTGGAGCTGCCGACAAAAGGACCGCTAGAGGTCGAGCGCCTGGCGCGCAGATTTAACCTGATGGTGAACAAAATTCGTAACCTCATGGATGAGATTATTTACGAACAGGAGCAGAAACGCCGTCTTGAGCTGGAGGCACTGCAAGCTCAAATTAATCCACATTTTCTCTACAATACGCTCAATTCGGTTGTACGCATGGTGGGGATGAGCCGCAATGAGGAAGTTATCACGATGATTACCTCGCTCTCCCGATTATTTCGCATCAGCCTCAGTCAGGGCAAAACGATCATTACTGTCCGTGAAGAACTGGAGCACGCTAGGCACTATATGACGATTCAGCAGATGCGATTCAAACACAAGTTCACCTTCACCATTCATGCGGACGAGCAGGTGCTGGACTGCCTGACACTGAAGCTGATTCTACAGCCACTCATCGAAAATTCCATTGTGCATGGCATCGAGTATCACATGGACGAGGGGAGCATCGAGGTGGATGTGAGGCGTGAAGAACATGTCATTTTGTTCCGCATTACAGATAACGGTGTGGGCATGTCAGAGGAACAGATGGCAGGCTTGCTTAGCGGCCATCCGGTGGTGAAGAGCGGAGCAGGGTCAGGTGTGGCTGTGCGCAACGTACATGATCGCATCCGTCACTATTATGGTGAAGGGTATGGGCTTGAGTTTGCCAGCGAGCTGGAGGAAGGTACAACCGTATGGATTCGGATTCCTGTTCAGGAAGAACAGAAGGAGGACGGGGTGAATGAGAGCCAGAAGTGAAATGAGTAGTGAATTAAGTAGTGAAAAGGGTAGTTTTCGGCCGTACAGAGCCCTATTCCATGCAGCATTAGCCTGCTGCCTGTTATTCTGTTCCGCCTGCGGCATGGCAGGAGCGGATCAACCGGCGTCGCCGCAGCGCATTGCGCTCATTACGCCTGCGGGCACTGGAGAGCTCGCCGAAGCGATCCGCCTGGGGGCCGAGGCCGCTGCCAAAGAGCGCGGCGCACAGCTCATCACTGTTGAAGCATATCCAGTGGACTCCGCTTCTCAACGTACTTCTTCTAATGCGGACTATGCGATCAGTCCACCTAGAAACATAGCAGCCCCTGCCGCAAGCCGTGATATTACCCGCATCGAGCGTGAGCAAGCCCAAGTTCGGGCAGTAGCACTCGCGATGAAACAAGGGGCAACGGCAGTGCTGGTTGATCCGCTAAGTGAGGACGCTCTTAACGGTATCATTCGAGAGGCGGAGATATCCCGAACAGATGGAGGTATCGTGCCGGTTATTGTGCTGAACGATGAGTTCCCTGTTAAAGGCATCACCAGTGTCATCTCGATGGACAATCTCGAGGCAGGACGTCAAGCAGGTCAGGCGATGGCAGAGTTGCTGCAGGGGCGTGGCCAGATAGCCTTGGTGGGTCCCGATCCACTGAATGCAGGTGTGATGCTCAGGGAACAGGGAATCAGGGACGCACTGCTGAACTATCCGGGCATCGACGTTATACCCAAAGCGGTATGCAACAGCAGGGACGCATGTTGGCAGGTGGTCAAGCAGTTGCTGGATCAGCATGAGCTGGCCGGGTTAATCGCTCTGCAAGAGTCAGCTTCGCTCGGAGCCGCAGATGAGCTACATCGTCGCAAGGATGGAACGCAGATCAGGATTGTGGGGTTCGGCAGTGAGCAGCAGCAGTTAGAGCAACTGCAGGAAGGTGTTTTTCAACGACTGATTGTACAAAATGGGTATAGCGCGGGATACCTGGGGGTGAATCAGGCACTTGCCAAACTGGAGCGTGAGCATGTTCAAGCCCGAGTCACATTGGAGACCAAGGTGGTTAGTACAGATAATATGTTCTGGATGGATAATCAGAAGCTACTGTTTCCGTTTGTGCAATAAAAATTAGAATCCTTAAGCTGCATCGTAGTGATCCGTGTAGGCTCAGGCAGTTCAGTTAGATTGACCGAGAATTGATGAGGATTTCGATATAACAGATGAAGATATTGTATTCGAAAATATTGTAAACCCTTTCATAATAAAGACATCGGTAAAGCCGAATGAACTTGGGGGAGGTCATTAAGAATGAAGAAGAAAACATGGATGACTCTGTTGCTTACGGTATGCATGGCTATTGCGGCAGGGTGCAGCAATGGTGGAGACAGTGCTGGTGGGAACGGAAATGCCGGAACAGACAGTGGCACTAAGGCAGAAGCGGAAACGAAAACTGATAATCCAAAGATCGGGGTTGCCATCTATAAGTTTGATGATACGTTTATGACCGGAGTGCGGAATGCGATGACCGCAGCAGCTGAGGGTGTGGCAACCATTGATATTGTAGACAGTCAGAATGCACAGCCGACCCAGAATGAGAAGGTGGACCTGTTTGTATCCAAGAAATACAACGCTATGGCGGTGAATCCGGTAGACCGGACTGCGGCAGGTGTCATTATCGATAAGGCCAAAGCAGCCAACATTCCGGTTGTTTTTCTGAACCGTGAGCCTGTAGCCGAGGACATGAATAAGTGGGACAAAGTGTATTATGTCGGTGCCAAAGCGGAAGAATCCGGCACGATCTCAGGTCAACTGATTGTAGACTACTGGAAAGCCCATCCGGAAGCAGATAAAAACGGCGACGGCAAGCTGCAATATGTCATGCTGAAAGGTGAACCAGGTCATCAGGATGCCGAGCTGCGCACCAAATATTCCGTCCAAGCGATCCAAGATGCTGGCATTGAAGTCGAAGCACTCGCTGAAGATACGGCGATGTGGGATCGAGTGAAGGGACAAGAGAAAATGCAAGCATTCCTTGCTTCTCATGGCGATAAGATCGAAGCAGTGCTGGCGAACAATGATGACATGGCACTCGGTGCAATTGAGGCATTGAAGGCAGCCGGTTACTTCAAGGATGGCAAAACGATGCCTGTCGTAGGCGTGGATGCTACAGCCCCAGCTATTCAGGCGTTGCAGGATGGTACAATGCTGGGCACCGTGCTGAATGATGCCAAGAATCAGGGAGCAGCAACGGTAGCACTGGCTGCGGTTCTGGCCAAAGGCGAGACACCTACCAAAGAAAATACCAAATTTGATATTACGGACGGGAAATATGTCTGGATCGCCTATAAAAAAATTACAAAAGACAACATTGCCGACGCCCAATAAAGAGCTGCAGAGAGGGACGTTTGTCATTAAGGCAACGTCCTTTTTTACTGGTCAGATGAAAGGGGAAGATACAAGATGCAGTCACCGCAGTCACCATATCTGCTGGAGATGAACGGAATTTCCAAGGCATTCCCCGGTGTGCAGGCACTCAGCGAAGTTACACTGAAGGTGAAGCCGGGAACTGTGCATGCGTTGATGGGCGAGAATGGAGCGGGGAAGTCAACCTTGATGAAATGTTTGTTCGGGATGTACCGTCCGGATGCAGGTACAGTTCGGATCGAAGGAAAGGATGTAGAGATTCCGAATTCCAAGGCCGCACTACAACATGGTATATCCATGATTCATCAGGAACTGAATCCAGTTCCGCATCGTCCGGTAATGGAGAACATATGGCTGGGACGATTCCCGATGAAAGGTCTGTTGGTGGACGAGAAACGGATGTACGCGGATACGCTGGCCCTGTTCCAGGATCTGAATCTGGATATTGACCCAAAAGCACAGGCCAGGACGTTGTCCGTATCCAAAATTCAATCGATGGAGATTGCCAAGGCAGTATCCTTCCACTCCAAAGTCATTGTGATGGATGAACCCACCTCATCCCTGACAGGCAAAGAAGTAGAGCAACTATTTACGATCATTAATGAGCTGCGAAACCGCGGTGTGTCCATCATCTACATCTCTCACAAGATGGAAGAAATTTTGACGATATCGGATGAAGTGACGATTATGCGAGATGGATTTCTGGTAGGCACCTGGGATGCAGCAGATCTGACGACAGATCTGATTATTACGCGTATGGTGGGCCGTGACTTGAGTGAGCGGTTCCCCGAGCGGCTGAACGTGCCTGGCGAAGTGATTCTTCAGGCAGAAGGGCTGACGTCGAATCAGCCGAATTCGTTTCGCGATGTTTCGTTTCATTTACGCAAAGGCGAAGTACTCGGCATTGGTGGTCTGGTTGGTGCCCAACGAACAGAGCTGATGGAGTCCTTATTCGGTTTACGCGGACTTGCTTCAGGTACGATCTCTATTCATGGGCGCAAAGTGAAGATTAACTCGCCATCTGCAGCCAAACGTCATAATATAGCGCTGCTGACCGAAGAACGACGTGTGACGGGCATATTCCCCGTGTTATCCGTCTATGAGAATACGATTATTGCAAGCCTGGGGCGTTACCGAAATCGTTTGGGTCTGCTAGACGAGAAGAAGGGGCGCGAAGAGGCGTGGGAACAGGCTCAGAAGTTCAGAACCAAAACGCCTTCAGTTAACACCTTGATTCGAAACCTATCCGGGGGTAATCAGCAGAAAGTGTTGCTGTCCCGCTGGCTCTTGACCGATCCGGAAATTCTGCTATTAGACGAACCGACACGTGGAATTGACGTTGGGGCCAAGTTCGAAATCTATACGATCATTACTGAACTGGCCCGGCAAGGCAAAAGCATCATCATGATTAGTTCAGAGATGCCTGAACTGCTTGGCATGTCAGATCGCATTATGGTCATGAGCGAAGGTCGTCTCACGGGCATTGTGGACGGGGCCGAGGCTACAGAGCAGCATATTATGAGGCTGGCCGCGCAGCAGCGGATGGCTGGTCCTGGTCAGGAGGAACACCAATGAATACAACCCTTGTTCATCAAGTGAAGCAATATGTAACTCAGCGCGCGATTTTTATCGTATTGATCCTGCTTATTATCGGTATTGCAATTGCTGATCCGAACTTTCTCGCATTTTCCACCCTGCGGGATATTTTGCAACAGTCCTCTACAAGGGCCATTATCGCACTAGGTGCAGCTTTCATTCTGGTAACGGGAGGCGTCGATCTCTCTGCTGGACGCGTTGTGGGTCTGACAGCCGTTGTATCGGCATCTATGTTACAGATTGATACGTATGCGAACCGCTTTTTCCCTGATCTGCCTCAATTGTGGGTAGGACTGCCGATCATCATTGGCATCGTTGCAGGGTTACTCGTAGGTCTAGTGAACGGCATCATTGTCGCCAAGCTGCATGTACCCCCTTTTATTGCTACACTGGGTACGATGGTTGCCGTTTATGGATTGAACTCGATCTATTTCGATACCGAACCAAACCAGTCACAGCCCATCGGGGGGCTAAGACCCGATTTCACCACGATTGGCTCGGGTTATATTGATCTGGGCGGAGGGTATTCCATCCCCTACATCGTGCTGATTGCTATTGGAGTTGCCCTAATCTGCTGGGTTGTTTTCAACAAAACCCGTCTGGGTAAAAATATGTATGCCATCGGTGGAAACATTCAGGCCGCTCACGTATCAGGCATTCACGTCGCACGCAATCTGATTGCGCTGTATGCGATTGCTGGAGCACTCTATGGGCTGGGCGGTGTACTGGAAGCGGCTCGTACCGGCGGAGCAACAAACAATTATGGAAACATGTACGAACTGGATGCGATTGCTGCATGTGTCGTTGGCGGTGTGTCTACAGCTGGCGGGATCGGAACGGTACCGGGTGTTATGGCGGGCGTGCTGATCTTTGGCGTTATCAACTACGGTCTCACCTTTATCGGAGTAAGCCCTTATTGGCAGTTGATTATCAAAGGACTAATCATCGTAGCTGCTGTAGCATTTGATATCCGCAAATATATGGCTAAAAAATAATAGTATATCTGGATTCCACTGAATGATCTATTGATATGGAATTGCAACATTAGAAGCCAGCCCTCATCATCCGAGAGCTGGCTTTAATTGATGTTAGAATGGAGATTTATACACCATAAAATGATTACAATGACATCATATGTCCTATGGTTTATGAAAATTATACATTCTTGCGAATTTTGTAAGCTTCCAATAATCGACAACATCAGCTAATCATAATCGATATAATATTTATGGATATTTGTTCGTGTGATTTTGTCTAAGGGGGCGAGGCTATTTGCTAAGTTACACAATGAAAATGGTAATATTCCCAATCGGTTGTCTGCTTGTCATTGTATCCTCACATATACTGGGACAAACATCACATCTTATATGGATGATCATTACAGGTGCTTTGCTAATCATCAGCATCTGGGGAGAACGCCGTTATCCATATTTACGACTGACACAGTGGCTGATCCTTGGTTTATTTCATTATTTTAGTGAATTGAACTGGTGTAACATGCTCTATTATATGCTTATCTTTTCTATGATTCATAACAAACAGAAAATCACGCAGACCTTACCGATTTCCTTGTTGCTCGTGCTCCAATATACAATGATTCGACTGACATATGTTCCGATAGATACATACAGTTTGCTGGTATCTCTCTTTGACTTGCTGACTGCGGTTGTCATTATTTTTCTATATCATACCTTAATGAACAGCGAGTCTGAAAAACGAAAACTTCGGGAAAAAAATCAGTTTCTTACTCTTCATGATCCACTTACGGGGTTGTTAAATTACGAGGGATATATGGAGGTACTTCACAAGACGGTGGAGGCAGAACAATCTTTCCTTCTAGTTCTGTTGAATGTGAATAATTACAGCGGGTATGAGAAAGAATCAGATGATCCCTGGTGTTCTGTCATCACGGGGACCGGAAAAAAGATCATATCTCAATTTCCCGAGGCGTATGGCATATCGCGTTATGCAGGTGACCGATTCGCGATTGTGCTACCGCAAATATCAGATATTGATGATCGGATCTCTTCCTTGCTGTCGAATCATCTGCAGGGATTGCAAGTCAGTTACAGCGTATCGTGTTACCCGGGACGATCACAGAACTTACAGCAATTCATGACCACTGCGGAAGATCAGTTGCTTCAGCAGCAACGCATCCAGTGGATTAAAAATGAAGAGGAAGTATTTCGGTCCGAGCGGCTGCGCGCTGTAGGCGAACTGGCCGCAGGCATGGCGCATGAGATTCGTAATCCGCTCACCGCAATTCGAGGTTTTTTGCAGTTGTCCCGTGGACAGGCTTTTAATATAGCACCTTGGTACGAAGTTATAATGAGTGAGGTGACAAGGGTCACTGAACTAACGGGGGAGTTTTTGCAATTTTCCAAACCGCAAGTCAATCATATGAGGCCCGAGAAACTGGCAAAGTGTCTGGAGAGAGTCATGTCTTTGACCGAGTCAGATGCGGCTTCACGAGGACATCGGATTACACTTCATATGAGAGATAAGTCTGTTTGTGTGAATATGGATCGGGATAAAATTGTACAAGTCCTGATTAATCTGATTCGGAATGCATTTGAAGCGATGTCAGACCCCGGAGAGGTACATATCGATATGATGCAGGAAGGAAATAACGTGTTAGTCTGCATATCAGATACAGGAAGCGGCATTCCTGAGAGTTCATTATCAACGATTTTTAATCCGTTCTATACTACTAAGGAAGAGGGGACAGGACTTGGTCTTGCCCTGTGTCAAAAGATTGTCCAGGACCATAACGGTAAAATTACTGTACAGAGTGAAGTGGGCATTGGTTCCATCTTTACGTTATGTCTGCCAGTGGTGTCAGACGAATCGTAAGTCATTTACATGCTGGACCCGCTCAAAAGGGGGGATGGATGTTGTGTGATTTTTTAACCATATGGAATATAAAAGGGCTGTCCCGTTCTCATCGGTCATTGATTAAGGTCAATCATCGATGGATTTACGGGCAGCCCTTGTTGCGTCAATATTGCTCATGCCACTTCCTTATATGGAAGTATCTTGTGACGTTCTTCTGGATGCTGGGGAGATCGAAAATTTACGCCATAACCATTCCACTGGACCTAATGGGTATTTGCGCAGCCAGAAGTGGGAGAAAAGCATCAACAACAAACAGATCCCAAGCCAAGAGAGCAGAATAAAAAGAGAAGAAGGATGCCCACCCACGCCAAGTCCCCATCCATAGAATAGAACCGAGGCCATGATGTTCTGTAAAATGTAACAGCTTAGCGCCATCTTGCCGATTTCACCAAAACGCTTGAACAACCGGGAGAATAGTCCCTTTTCCAATCCATAGGCAATGATTCCGAGGTAACCGAGTGTTAGTACAGGTGCACTGATGTATCGCACCCAAATGTCCATAATCCCGCCAGGAATGAGCAGGAGCAGGTTCAGAGGAATGCCTGCCGCGAGACCAGCAATCATTAATTTTTTGCGTTTGAGGCGTCCAGACTCATCGTTAGAGAACAGACCTGTGCGCATGAGCAGTGCCCCCAATAGAAAAAGAAAGATGTTAAGCGGAATGATCGCAATGGATTCGGCACGGAAAAAAACGAAGTTGTTCAACCGGAATATAACTTGCTCCCACCATGTACCGCTAGCGTATAGCTGTGTAATGGTATCCATACCGTTCAAAGTTGAACCCGATTCGAATGCGAGCAGGGCTGTAATTCCTGTAACGCCAATCACGTGTATGCTTCCGGCAATTCCCATCATGATCAAGATGAAACGCCGGGAGCGATGAATAATCATGGAAACAATCATGCCTGTAATGGCATAGCTCATGAGAACATCATATTCCATAACAAAAATGTAATGCAGTAGACCATCCAGCAGCAGGAGTGCGCATGACCAGATATATACACCAGGCCATCGAAAACCATCACGAAATGCTTTTTGATGTTTCAATTCCATGCCAGCTCCAAACAGCAAAGTGAGCATACCGAGGAATTTCCCGTTGACTAATAGAAGCATAACCGTCTGTAGCAAGCGGTCCCCTGAACCCCACCACGGTTCCAGAGCATTGCCAAACACCAAATTAAGGTCACCAAGATAGGCGAAAATCCAAATGTTAGTCCCTAAGGTGCCGATGATGGCAAAACCCCGAAGAATGTCGAGCAAAACAATGCGTTTCATGAAACCCTCCTTTTTGATACAAGTGAATTAAAAACAATATAACACAGATGTATTAAAAAGAATAACATTAATTTCACGTCATTTCTTGTTTCGCTATTTGAAGGATATGGTATTATCTAGGTGGTGCAGTTTATTCTCAGAGGCCCCTGATCAACGAATCTATATTTAGCAGAGGTTACAAAGGAGGCACTTTTATGATCAATAATCAATCATCGAATTTTACGAAAATGAAATGGAAAACGATAATAGCTACTATGCTAGCATTCCTCTTAGTGATGATGTCTGTTACTCCAGCTCTTGCAGCTTCTCCAGGCAAAACGGTGAATGCATCAGCCAAACTGGCTTACAATCTCAAAGGACTCAAGTTTAATCGAGCTGTTCAAAAGGCATATATTGCAGACAAATATGTATATGTGACCCAGCGAGAGGGTTCGACATGCCACTTGTCCAGACTGTTGATTAAAGGCAACAATGCAGAATATGTGGATCATATGACCGTTAAAAACACCGGTCATTGCCAGACGCTAGATATGTATACGTACAATGGGGCTAACTATTTCTATTTCAGCTCCAAATCAGATCCTTCAACGAAGCAATATTGGTCTCTCCAAGTGGCCCGGCTACAATACAAGGCTGGAAAAACAGTAGATTATACGGATCTGAATCGGTTCACGTATATGAACTATGCGAACAAAAAAGGCTCCAGACAGGGAACAACATATCGTGTTGATGGCGGTGGTAACAGTAAATACACCTTCTTCCGTATCCAAACAAGGGAAGGGAATACATCCAGCACCGATAAAGTCGTGTGGTCTGTTTATGATACAGCAGCGCTGAACAGACTGCTGGACAACAATAAACAGGTTCGGATGGATAGTCCTGCAGCGATCAAAGCGGCTGTATCCAGTTTCACGCAATCGGGTAGCGGCATTATTAGACCTAATGGATCTTTCCAAGGAGGAGACTTATTGGGTAAGACTCAGTTATTCACATCTGGAGGAGCGGAAGGGCAGACACCGCAGATTGCCAAAATTTCTGCCTCCGGTAAATATCAGTCTCTTGTGAAAATAACCAATGTCGGAAAGCACGAAATCGAAGGTGTGCAAACGAAGAATGGAAATGTATATTTTACGATCGTAACGGACCCGGGAAATAAAAAGAATGGGCAGAAAATCTACTACGTTTCAGATCGCTTGTTTTAAAAAATCTGTTGGTCTGTTGGCCTCTAAAAACTGCACTGTAATGTGAATCATACCAATAATCAGATATTGCTGTCGTTCTTGCTCTGAATATTAGAGAGCCGGACGACAGCATTTTTTTATCCAATGTAAAATGGAAGATTTGACCTGATCACAAATGTTATGTTACATTGTTATTAACTATTTGTTAATAACAAAATATTAATAACAGAACGGAGGCAGCATCATGTCTCATGAAAACAAAGAATGCGGCGCTTCTGAGCACGTAGAACATCAAGCTCAGCAATCTGCTGCGAATGAATATTCTCCAGATACAGAGAGGGAGAGCATCCATGACAGTGAAGAAGAATTTCTAAAAACATACGATGCAGGAGATTATGAGCGTCCTTCCGTAACCGTCGATATGCTGATATTTACAATCCGTAATGAAGAACAGAAAAATTACCGCAAGCTGGCCGAACCCGAGCTGGGGCTGTTGCTGATTCGCCGGGGCGGTCATCCTTATCTGGGGCAGTGGGCATTACCGGGAGGATTCGTATCCATGCAGGAATCGCTGGATGAGGCTGCAAGGCGAGAACTGCAGACGGAGACAGGACTGGATAACATTTATCTTGAACAGCTCTACACGTGGGGGGATGTAGGACGTGACCCGCGCACACGGGTAATCAGCTGCTCTTATATGGCACTTGTGGACAGCAGTGAGCTGGAGCTTCAAGCAGGCGATGATGCGAGTGAGGCTAGCTGGTTTCGGGTGGAACAGAAACTGATTGAAGAGAAACGTCATATCCACGAACGTGGGCGAATCACGGAGCGAAGATTACAGATCCTGCTGAGCAACGAAACCGAACAGTTGTCGGCTATCGTGGAGACCAAAGAGCAGGTGGAAGGGCGAGTGCGGAGCAGCAAGTTAAGTCTAGTGGACGTTCAAGGGATCGCATTTGACCATGCTCAAATCATTCATTACGCACTGGAGCGGCTGCGATCCAAGATTGAATATACGGATATTGCGTTTAATCTCATGCCTGAGAAGTTCACGTTAACCGCCTTACAGAAGGTGTACGAGATTATTAGCGGTAAAAAATTACTGGCAGCTGCTTTTCGTCGCAAAATGGCAGACTGGGTCATCGAGACCGGTGAGTATGCAAGCAGTGCGGGCCATCGGCCTTCCCGAATGTACCGACTAAATCCCGAGAGGGAAAATGTGTAGTTTGAGTAAGTAACAAATAAGAGGTGATCTGAATGGAAAAGTTTACGTTTTTCTGGCGTACAGCTTCACCGTTTTCTCAGTGGCATCCCGCTGATTTTACGGTGAACGGGATTCAATATACGAGCGCAGAGCAATACATGATGCATCAGAAAGCGTTGCTCTTTGGTGATCAGAAGATTGCGGACAAAATCATGATTACAAATTCGGCTTCGGTGCAAAAAAGACTGGGTAGAACCGTCGCAGATTTTGATCAAACGAAATGGGAAGCCGAGTGCAAGCAAATTGTGTATGAGGGAAATCGGGCCAAATTTACACAGAACGAGGATCTGATGGCTGCTCTTCTTGCCACTCGAGGCACAACCCTCGTGGAAGCAAGCCCGGACGATCGAATCTGGGGTGTGGGGCTAGCGGAGGAAGATCCGCGCATTCGCAGCCGAAAAACATGGCGAGGAACGAACTGGCTTGGTGAAATTCTTACTCGTCTGAGAGAAGAGATAGGACGTGATACTAATGAGTCATTTGGAAAAACAAAACAAACGTAACAGCTTGAATAGGAAGAACAATGGGTTCTCTAAGTCCAATGCATCAACAGATCATGTGGGCGTTAACTCGCGTTCTGGACGTTCGCGTATTGCGCATCAGACGCTCGAGATTTTGGAAGAGGGCTTGTATGTGAATGGATACGACCGTGCCGTTCATATCAAGGAAAATCTGGAGAGGGCAATTCAGAACTCTGTTCTATATCGACCTTCAGAGCTTGCAGGACTAGGGGATAGACTGCGTCATGGAGAGCAGGTTAGCTCGGCGAGGGATCGGCATGCCAGCTCGTCCACTGCTTCTGATGAGAAAACAATGCGGATGGAGGTCACCAGTGAAACGACGCTTGCGGCTGCCGCTCGTCTGACGACAGAGGAAGGAAGAACGGATGTCGTTTGTCTGAACTTTGCATCAGCGAAAAATCCAGGTGGTGGTTTCCTTGGAGGAAGCCAGGCACAGGAAGAAAGCTTGGCACGGGCAACCGGTCTGTACCCATGTATTGTGCAGATGCAAGAGATGTATGAGTACAATCGCAAACAGCGTTCTTGTCTATATTCAGACTATATGATCTATTCACCCGATGTACCCGTTATCCGGGACGATCATGACCGATTGCTTGATCAGTGCTACACAACCTCTTTTATCACTGCATCAGCGGTGAATGCAGGCGTAGTCAAGGAGCGTAACGAAGCGACAGACGAAGAGATCAAGTCCGTCATGAAGCAGCGTATTCGATATGTATTGGAGGTTGCGGCTGCTCATGGTCACCGAACGATTGTGCTAGGGGCTTTTGGCTGTGGTGTATTCCGGAATGATCCAGCACAGGTGGCATCGTATTTTGCTGATGTATTGGTTGGAGAGGGGTACAAGGACTATTTCGACTGCATCGTGTTTGCCATATATGACCGCAGTGCAGGTCAGCGAACGTTGGAAGTATTCAAGCGAATGCTCGCAGAAGTTTAAATCTGGCATTACAAGCAATGGGAATGAGGGAAAGGAAGGGGTAACATGCAGTTTCACGAACGACAACAGGATTTGTTTGAACTGGAGGATCACTATGTATTGGCACACTGCATATCGGCTGATGCCAGAATGGGCAAAGGGATTGCTGTTCAGTTTAGAGAGCGATTTGATCTACACGTCCTTCAGGAACAAGCTCAGCAGGAGTCACTTGAGATTGGGAAATGTTATCCGGTTGGTCGCACGCTGAACCTTGTAACCAAAGCTAAATTTTCAAATAAACCGACGTATTCGTCTCTCACTCAGGCGGTAGAATCGATGGGTGACGTCTGTAAAGAGAAAGAGATCACCCACCTGGCCATGCCTCGAATCGGTTGTGGGTTAGACAGATTGAAGTGGGAGAAAGTTAGTCTGATTATTCAGAACACGTTTGCAGATATGGACATAGAGATTGTGGTATGCACAGTATGACGGATGTATTCAAAACAAAAAACCTCATCTTGGTACCGGACCGCGAGGTATAGGGTTCAATCATACTTTTGGTTACTGAGCCCTATATCCAGTAGAGCTGGAGCATGGTTTATATGCTCGTGCTCTTACAAATGCAGTTTCGATACCGAAGTGAGGTTTTTTTGTTGTTTTTTTTGTTTTGGTTTTGTTGTGGGTTTACTGGCTTTTAATCGAGTGCCAAACTGTATTTATTTTTTGGAGAACATTTCTTTGGCTTCATCCATAGCCATCTTGTTACCGATGGAAGAGTAATCAAGCCAAGGTTGTGCTCCGATCGGGTATACTTGGCCTGCCTTGACGGCTTTCAGTCCTTGCCAGATGGGGTTGCTTTGCAGCTCCTTGAACATCGTCTGAGCTTCATCATCCGAGTTGACCACGACAAAGATCGCATCGGCATCATAGTCTGGCAGTACTTCACGGGATACAACTTGATACGGTTTGGAGGTATCCATCTCTTGAATGCCTTTGGCTGGAGTCAGACCCAGATCATCGTACAAAATAGGGCCCATGGGACGGCGTGTGCTGAATACACGTAATTCTTTGGCTGTCACACGAATCGCCATTACGGTGCCGTCACCGATCTGATCATGAATCAGCGCTTGAACTTCCTTCGTTTCTGCTTCATAGTCCTGAATGTATTGCTCCGCTTCCTGCTCGCGGTTAACCAGCTTACCAATCTCTTTCAGGTGATCCCGCCAAGTGCCATCATCCAGATTAAACACATGTACAGGTGCGATTTTCTCGAATTTGGCAACATCGTCTCCGGAGAATTCCTCATCTAGATAGATGACATCGGGTTTAAGTGCAAGCAGTGTTTCCATATCCGGGTCTTTGACCGGGCCAAGCGGTGTCGTATCTTTCAGGCGGTCTGCCACATGAGATAAGAACGCTTTTGCTTCGCCGCCAATAACCGAGCCAACAGGTGTGATCCCGAGAGAAAGCAAATCATTGGTTAGATGAATGGACATGGACGCAATACGCGGCTCATCTGAAGTGGCATTACTATTCGAATTGTCTGCTGAGGTGCTTGTATTTGAATTGTTGTTCGAATCGCCTGAGCCCGATGTGGATGGTTTAGCTGTTCCGCAGGCTGCAAGTATAAGGACTAAACTGATGGTCAGCAAAAGCATAAGATTTTTCTTCAACATATCTGTATTCTCCTTGTACATCTCTTTGGATGTCATTCATATTTTCGATGTCATTAGGTATCGCCCGATGAAGCTAGTGAATCATCATTTCGTTCGGACCAGCAGGTATAAAAAATAAGGGGCGCCAATCGCGGCTACAACAACACCCGCTGGAATGGCGTTCGGTGCAAAGATCGTTCGGCCTACCGTATCGGCTATCACCAGTATCACCATGCCGATCAGTCCGGCAGCTGGGATCAAGTGCCGGTGCATCGGCCCGACCAGTCTGCGGGCCAGATGCGGTGCGGCGAGTCCGATGAAGCCGATGCCTCCAGCCACAGATACGCTGACCGCAGACAGCGCAACCGAACAGAGAAGCAGCAGGATACGCCGGGGTCGCACAGGTGTACCGATGCTGGTGGCAGCGGCATCACCCAGATGGAAGGCATCCAGCGTTTTGGAACGGCTCCAGATATATGCGATACAGAGCACGACCCAGGGTAGCAAAGCCTGAACATGAATCCAGTCACGGCCCCACACACTGCCAGCAAGCCAGCGTGCAGCGAAGGAATACGTATCTTCGTCCAGACGGAGCGATAGATAAAGCGTGAGCGCATGGAACCCGGCGGCAACCGCAATGCCGACCAGAATAAGTTTAATGGGTGATACACCGCTGTTTCTGTCATAGGACAGCAGCATGATGATTAGTGCAGCAGCTACACTACCTGCAAAAGCGAATAGTGGAATAAGCAGGGCGACTGAGGAATCCATGCTCAAAGACAAGCTGACAAAGACGATTAAGCCAAAAGCTGCACCGGCATGCAAGCCTAGAATTCCTGGATCAGCGAGGGCATTGCGTGTAATGCCTTGCAGCGCAGCCCCTGCAATTCCTAATCCAGCCCCGGCAAGAACCGTGACGAGTATGCGGGGCAGGCGATAGTCGAAAAGAATGATCTGATCCTGCTCACTTCCTTGTCCCAGTAAGGTCTGCACGACAGCCAGAGGGGATACTCGAACCGTTCCCGTGTTCAAGCTGATCATAATCACCAGCGCTGCAACACAGAGCAGCACAATGCTGACGATAAGCGCCCTTTGCCCACGGGAAGTTGGATTGTTTGGAGTGGTTAATTTCAGGATAGATTTAAAACCCCGTTTCATCACTTACAGAGCCCTCCTTTCCTTACGGGCTAGATAGAGGAAGAATGGTACGCCGACAAAAGCAACCATGATACCTACCGCAAGTTCCTGAGGTGGATTCACAATCCGTGCACCCAGATCGGCGAGGATTAGCAGAATCGCGCCAAGCAAGGAGGACATGGGAATGATCAGTCGATAATCCACACCCACCAGCTTACGGGAGATGTGTGGGATAACCAGCCCGACAAATCCGATTGAACCTACGGCGGAGACCGATATACCAGCGAGTACAACCACAGCGGCAAGGGCGAGGAAACGGGTCCAGCGAAGGTTCATCCCGAGATTGATAGCCACTTCTTCCCCTAGAGACATGAGTGAGACACGCCGGGCGAGCGGCATGGTTAACAGCAGTGTGAGCAACAACAATGGCAGAATCATTCTCAGGTGGCGCCATTCGATACCTCCAAAACCACCTGCATACCAGAAGGCCAGATCTTGGCTAAGATCAAAATAAATGGCGACCCCGGTGCTCAGGGAACCAAGCATGGCGGCAATGACAGCACCCGCAACGGTCAACCTGATCGAACTCAATCCTCCAGGAGCAGCCATACCTAGCAAGAAGATAAGCAATGTGCCGAGCACAGCTCCGATGAAGGACAAAAGCATAATCCAGCCGTAGGATAATCCCGGCCAGAACGCGAAGCTTAATGCTACGACAAACGTTGCCCCAGCGTTAATGCCCAGAACTCCGGTATCTGCCAGCGGATTCCGGGTAATGCCCTGCATCAACGCACCGGCTACGGCAAAAGCAGCTCCAACGACAGCAGCCGCCAGTACGCGTGGCAGTCTTAATTCATGAATAATCTGATGAGATGTCAGAGAAGGGTTATATTGAAACACGGCAGTCCAGACCGTTTCCAGTGTTAATCCTTTGGCACCTAATGAGATAGCAACAAACATGCAGATCAGCAGGATGGCAATAGCGCATAGAAACATTAGGCTAACCGTTACCGCAGATCTGTGAGTATTGGACGGGCGATGAGGCAATCCCGAATGTTGGATACGGGTCACTCCTTTATAGTCAATAACATGTTTCGTTGTTATTGATTATCATTATCAATTAGAGATTATTATAAAATCTTAATCTAAGCCCGTACATGGCATAAATTAAGATTTGGGACATGGACATTTTTTAGATTACAAAAGTGCAGGTTGGTTCGTCAACAGCGAGAGTGCTTCATCAAGCTGGATGTTGATGGAATACGGGGCGTAGACGACCCAACTATTCCAATCGACAAGATGCAAGCGCCCACTGCGAACAGCTGGGTGGCTGTTCCATTGTGGATCGTTCATTAATTTTTGGAGCAATGCCGTTCGATTATGCATGTTGTCGATCGCAAGCACCAAGACATCCGCTTCTAGGCCGTCCCACTCTCCGGGTGTAAAAGGCATCCAATTGAAGCCAACGCCAGGAGTTTTCCCTTGCAATTCGACCTGAATACGCTGAGGAGCAGCGAGCTGTAACGTGCGATAAAATACATGACCGAAGTTTCGATGACTGTACATTCTTGGGCCTTTCGCAGTCAATGTACCGACAGCTACAGTAGGGCCCCCGGCTGTTTCTTTAATTTTCTTGCGCGCTCGCTCAGCCTTACGCTCATGGCGTTCCAACCATTCATTGGCTGCTTTTGTACGATCAACAATGGAAGCAATAAGCTTCAGATGGCCAAACACGTCAGTCTGGTTCCACGGAATAGTAATGATGGGGGCAATATCCCCAATATGTTCCATCGCTTTAGCTGCGGCATTATCTTTGGTCAGAATCAGCTCGGGACTCACATCCATAAAAGCCTGCCGCCCTTGTTCCCAAGGCTCGTACGCATGAAAAGGCAGCTTAAGCGACTGGGGTAGATGGGGCAGTTGGCCCTGTATCTGGGCAGCACATGGTGTGATACCAAGGGTCATCAGATGATCGGTATACGGATACGAAAGGGATACGATGTTACGATGAACCTGCTTGGGATAGGCGGTTGGCGCATATCCCGCATGATTGCGGAAACGTCTACTGAAATAGAACTCGTCCCGATACCCAACCTCACGAGCAATATCACGAATGCGCAGATCGGAGGTCAGCAACATTTCTTTAGCGCGGTTCATGCGAAGATGGGTAATATATTCGGTCGGATTTTTCTGCATTCGACTCTTAAATAGCTGGGAGTAATAGGACGGATGCATGCCTGCCAGTTCGGCAAGTGTGTCCAGCTTGATCTCGTGCATATAATGCTGCTGTATATATTGAAGTGTTGATTTTAGCCAGGACTCGGGATCATTCTGTGCTTCTTCTTCGGCAGGCCATGGATTATCTTCAGGCCATAACATATGTAGCAGGTCGGTTAACAGCAATTGTGCTCTGATTGCACGAGAAGCTTCTTCATACCCCGGATGAGCCAGTTCGGTCAGCTGGGAGGCGATGCGTTGAATGCCATAAAAAGGCCCCTGAATCCATCCGGTAACAGGTGAACCAAGTTCACGCTCGTAGATGCGCCGTAATGCAGTTTTCTCTGTTACTCGAAACAGATCAAATTCCAGGATATACAGCTCCGTATCATGATCGGCATCGGACACAAGCTCAAGCTGCGTGCCGGGTGGGTACAGGCAGGCTGCTTTACGTGCGGTGCGTGATTGCTCCCCATCCACCATATGTGTGCCAGAGAAGCGGTGCATGTAGATGAAGGTATGATGTAAGAGTTCATCCGACTTCCACTGGAAGGGACGGTCTGTATTTATAATGTTTATATGCTCTGCCTGTCGTAGTTCAATCAAAGTATCGCTTAGAAACTGGTGAAGTTCATCTCGAACCATTAAACGTTCAGAGACAGGTTCTTCACTGGTATTAGGTGTCGGCTGAGCATGTTCGCTCATAAGACTAAGGTTACTTTTTTCTGAAATAGTCTCGATGGGTTGTGATTTATTAGAATCGCCATAAGGGCGCTCAGGCAACTTGTCATCTGAAGGTATGCGGCTAAGGCCTCTGTTGCGTTTGGTGATCATGGCGTACCTTCCTTTCATCTGGTCATATCGTTTCTCTAATCCATGTCTTTGTCTCCAAATCATCTTAGCAAATCGAAGGCTGAAATGAAATTGAATGCAGCTATGAAATAGAATACAGATATGAAATCGAACGTACGGTTTCATCCTTTTCTGACGAGAATGCATCTTTTTGGTAAAATAAGAGAGCTAGGATATTGAACTGAACTTGAAGGATGGATTAGTCATCATAGCCAAATGCTGAAATAGGGAGGATGTACTTATGGCACAGGTCGTTGGAAGAGACATGGTACGATGGGGCATTATGGGCACAGGATGGATCGCATCGCAGTTTGCGAAAGATTTGGGGCATGCTGGGAATGCAGTGAAGGCAGCCGTAGGTTCACGAAGCGCTGAGAGTGCGCAGAAGTTCGCTGCTGATTATGGTTTTGAACGCGCTTACGCTTCATATGATGAATTGTTGCATGACCCTGAGGTGGATATCATCTACGTCGCAACACCGCACACGGTGCATAAGGAAAATGTAATGGCCTGCCTCGAAGCAGGCAAAGCGGTACTCTGCGAAAAACCGTTTACGATGAATTCACGTCAATTGGAGCAACTGGTGGAAACGGCGCGAGAGCGGAAGCTTTTTATGATGGAAGGGATGTGGACACGTTTCCTGCCACCAATCATTCAGGCACGGGCTTGGATCGAAGAAGGGCGCATTGGTGAAGTGCGGATGGTTCAGGCTGATTTTGGATTTCGAACGGGCTGGGAGCCGGAAGGGCGACTTCTTAATCCGGATCTGGGCGGTGGTGCATTACTGGATGCCGGGGTGTACCCGATCTCCTTCGCCTCGATGATCTTTGACGAACAGCCTCAGCATGTATGGAGCACCGCTCATATTGGGGAAACGGGTGTGGACGAGCAATTTTCCGTACTGTTGTCTTACTCTGAGGGACGCTCTGCTTCGCTGAATGGTGCAATTCGTTTGAATTTGAACAATGAGGCTGTAATTTACGGTACGGAAGGTCGAATACGTCTGCCTTTTTTCCTTGCAGGCAAAGAAGCATACTTACATGTGAACGGACAAGACGAACCTGAGAAATTTGTAGATGATCGGGATTGTATCGGGTATGCATTTGAAGCAGAAGAGGCTGGACGTTGCATCCTGCAAGGGCGCACGGAGAGCAGCACCATAAAGCTGGACGAATCATTGGAGATTATGAAGCTAATGGACACCGTTCGCCGTCAATGGGGCCTGCGCTACCGATCCGAGTAAGTGGGAATGACGCGAGAGGAACCATGTTGTTTTTGTATGAAAAAAGTATTCATATTCATGTGGGACATCTGGGATGTTCATTTTTGCTGAAGTCAGATGTCTAGAAGATAATCGAACCCTTGTACAGCCAAGTGAAAATGAATAAATAGAGTAATTCGGGTAATTCAAGTAAAAACAACTGGTTGATTGCAACGAAAAAGAGGCAGCTCCATGTCGTCACACAAGGTGGCGGGAGGAGCTGCCTTTTTCATATTCCATAAAGTCAATAAACCTCTATAAAGCATAAATCTACAAACCCGTAAACCGTAAACCGTAAACCCGTAAACCAAACAAGACGTTAACCCAATCATATCTGGCGTAGTTACGTTAAGGTTAGATCTTCAACAGGTTCAGGTCGAACTCGGGAACTAATTTTTCTTTCATCGCACGACCAAGCAGTGCAGTAATGGCTGCATAGCCATCTTCACCCAGGTTTGCACTGAACTCGTTAACGTATAGGTCGATATGTTGAGCAGCTACTTGAGGGTCCATTTCCTGTGCGTGTTGCATTACATATGTTTGAGATTCTTTCGGATGAGCCCATGCATATTCAACGGATGCGCGAGCCCAGCTAGCTAGAGCGTGAGCGTCCAGATCACGGCGTGCAATGATAGCGCCGAGCGGGATAGGGAGACCTGTGTCACTTTCCCACCAGTTGCCCAGGTCCGTCATCAGTTGCAAGTTATAGTTCTGGTACGTAAAACGTGCTTCATGAATGACCAGCCCAGCATCGATCTGACCATCGCGAACAGCAGGCATAATTTTGTCGAAGGGCATAACTACAATTTCACCGACACCGCCAGGCACATTTTGTGCGGCCCATAGACGGAATAATAGATAGGCTGTAGAGCGTTCGCTAGGTACGGCAACCCTCCGTCCAGACAGGTATGCTGGGTCAGTAGTGCCATTAGCTGTCAAGACTAACGGACCGCAGCCTCTGCCCAAGGCACCTCCAGCAGGTAATAAAGCGTAATTATCCAGCACATAAGGTAGCGCTGCATAAGAGATTTTCATAACTTCAGGGATGTCGGGTCCAAGTGGGCCCGCAGCGAGACCGTTGGTGATATCGATATCCGCATAGCGGACCTCCAGCTTAGGCGCACCAGGAATTAGTCCGTGCACCCAAGCGTGGAAGATAAATGTATCATTAGGACAAGGGGAAAAAGCAATATTCATGATGTGATAACCTCCCGTAAAATAGAACTTGCAGTCTGGAGCGCATCCAGGGCATCCTTGATGCGCCAAGCGTCGCGGTCGCGTGGACCGACCGCGTTAGATATGCCGCGTAGTTCGAGCACAGGCAAGCCGAACTGCTGCGCAGCTGTTGCCACGCCGAAGCCCTCCATGCCTTCGGCGGCGGCATCCGGCACGCGGCGCAGTAGCTCCGCGGCCGTCTGTGCTGTTCCGGTCGCCGTGGACACGGTGACCGCAGTGCCCCCGCTGACAGTGAGCCCTGCCCGCTGCAGCTCATGGCGAAGGCGCGCGGCAAGCACCGCGTCCGCAGCCACACGGGACGAGCCGAATCCGAGCTCGTCCACAGACAGGAAGCCGTCTGGCGTCTGCGAGCCCAGATCGGCTGCAACCATAGCGTCGGCTACCACGAGGGAGCCGACGTCCGCCCGGCCGGGGAATCCTCCGCCGATGCCGGCACTGATCACCAGCCTGTAGGCTGATGATCCATTGCCGGTCCCGCGAGCGGGCCCCGGCCCTGATGATGCGGCAGATCCCTGTGCCGCATCAAGTTCCTCTGGCGCAGCTGTGCCTTGCGCCAGACCACGTGCACTTGCCGCTGCAGTAGCAAAAGCGATGGCAGCGGCAGTTCCAGCAGCGGCCGAGGCAGGGCCAACGCCCGCAGCAATAACATCAAAGCATTCTGCGGCTTGATCACCCAAGCCCCGCATAATGGCGTCTTTTTCCGCGTCCACTGCGGTTACAATCAGGACACGTGAGGAGCCACGCAATTCAAGTGGAGATATGTTCTGTGCTGATACTGTGTCATTCCTTGTAGTCATTAGCCACGTACCTCCACGTTATTATTCGAAAGAATGTTATTGCCAACCGATGAGTTCATGGGTTTGATATGATTCATATGGTATATATCATTGCTGTGCTGAGCGAGATGCCTATATTCAGTCATTTTCCCAATGCTCCTTATTCATATAGATTATCTTAAACAGTATGACCATAGTTGAAATAGTAAAAAAAGTAGTCAAAGTGCTGGCATTAATTAATGTCCATTGTATGAAAACAAAAGCGTCATTTTTGTCTTTCAAAGAGTGGACACGGTTCTCAGAAAGAGCATGTCCCTCCGCTAATCATTGTAACACTATATATAGACAAAAACCGCTTAAGTCATAATTTTAATCAATATGTAGAATGGGGGGGGAGTGTGTTAGTTTCCAAGACGTGTCCACCTTTTGATAAACAAATATCCAAAATGTACGCGAAAGGTGGACATGGAAGTAGATTATGTACAAGACTGGCAACATGTCAGTTACTCACCGTAGCCTGATATCTCAACATACTCACCCTACCTCACCATAGCTAACTGTACCTCACCATAGCTAACTGTACCTCACCATAGCTAACTGTACCTCACCATAGCTAACTGTACCTCACC
>JAFWEX010000114.1 GCA_017512705.1 Paenibacillus sp. | reverse complement strand
CAAAAAAATGAAAAAAAACGGAAGAAACGCTCTAACCATAAAGGTCAGAGCGTTTCTTATACATACATATTCTTAAGCTTGTGGTGTTTTGTTGCGCGGCGGTAGTGGCCCTAAATACTGATAGTATTGGGTTTCAATCCGTCCGTTAAAGAGCTTGCGGCGCTTGTCCGCTTTGTGTCCGAAGTATTCTTCGAATGCTTTGGTGGAGGTGATAGCAAAGAATGACCACGTCGGCATCTCCAGGTATGATCGTCCGAGGGAGCGGAGAAGCTTCTGCACTTCTTTTTCCTCACTCAAACGTTCGCCGTATGGCGGGTTGGTAATGATTACACCGTACTCCCCTTGGGGTCTAGCCCGGTGGGCTGGCAGTAAACTAACTTCGATATCTTTGGCAAAACCAGCACTTTTGATCGCCGCTTGTGCAACTTCAATCGCTTCAGGATCGATGTCGCTGCCTGAAATCTGCAGAGGCACATCGTCTCGAACAGCATCGAATGCTTCCTCACGCGCTTGTTCCCAGAGTTCAGCGGGAATTACGTCCCAATTCTCGGAGTTAAACGTGCGGCGAAGCCCTGGCGCGATATTCCAGCCAATCATGGCAGCTTCGATAAGCAACGTGCCGGAACCACAACACGGATCGTAGAACGGACGGGAGACATTCCAGCGGCTAAGCTGAATCAGAGCAGCTGCGAGTGTTTCCTTGAGCGGTGCTTCCGTCACAAGTTTGCGATATCCGCGTTTGTGCAGTCCAGGGCCTGTTGTGTCGAGTGTAATAAGAGCACGATCATTCAAGAGAATCACTTCGACCACATAACGCGCTCCATTTTCAGGAAACCATTCGGTGTGATGTGTCAGCTTCAGCTTTTCAACAATCGCCTTTTTGACGATACCTTGAGACGCAGGTACACTGCTGAGCTGTGACTTCTGTGATCTTCCTTCTACGGGGAACTCACCATCTGCAGGAATCCATTCCTCCCAAGGCAGTGCTTTGGTGCCTTCAAACAATTCATCGAAAGTGGTTGCAGGGAATTCACCCATGTTAACCAATACACGATCCGAACTTCTTAACCACAGGTTACAGCGGCAAATGTCGATATAATCTCCTGTGAAAAATACCCGTCCATTGTCGATCTTGACGTCTTCATACCCCAACTGTTTTAATTCCCGGGCAACGACGGCCTCGAGTCCCATCGCGGAGGTTGCAATCAATTGCAATCGAGCCATGTGAATTCATTCAACTCCATTTCAGGCCGCAACAAGCTTAAGCTTATTGTAGCGATATAGTAACGGTGCGGCTTGCCGCATTCCGTGAAAAAACATACAATGAGTAATGCGGTCTGAACCGCAAGACTTCTATACAAGTAATGTAGTGTTCAGAGCTATGAGCTGGACAACAAACATTCATTATAAAACATTGGCATCCATATGGAAAGCAGTTCAAGTGCATTTATATGGAACGCAGTCCAAGTATCCAAGGAGGAACTTCGTGGTGAATCTGACCCCTGAAGAATATGTAAATCAATTATTTCAAGAGGATGAGCTTCTGTTAAAAGTAAAAGAAGCTATTCGAGCGAATGGTATGCCGGAGGTTTCGGTAGCTGCGGCTTATGGACGTTTGTTGACCTTCCTGGCGAGAACCTCGAAGGCTCAAGCTGTACTCGAAATTGGTGTGCTAGGTGGATACAGTGGGATCTGCCTGGCTCGTGGGATGAGTGATGAAGGTACGCTGACTTCCCTTGAATTAAAAGAAGAGTATGCAGCCATGGCTCGCGGACATTTGGAGGAAGCTGGATTCGGCAGTCAGGTAGAATACCGGATCGGGCCTGCTGCAGACAGTCTTGAGCAATTGGCAAAGGAAGAGCGAACCTTCGATTTCTTCTTTATTGACGCAGATAAGGAAAATTATCCGGTATATCTCGATTATGCGATTCGCCTTGCGCGTCCAGGTGCAGTCATCGTAGGTGATAACTGTTTCCTGCGTGGCCGCACCATCAATCCGGACAAGCAAGGGCCAGCAGTACTCGCTATGCGTCGCTTCAACGAACAGATGGCAAGTGACCCACGTCTTGTTACGACTATGCTTCCGGACTATGATGGCTTGGCGCTGGCGTGGGTGAAATAGTTAACGTCAGATGGAATGCTACTGAGATTCGAGAAAATAGTAATCCATATATGTTAAGATTCCTTTCCCACAGTAGTCTGTTTAATTCATTATAAAGGTTGAAAATGCAGGAAAAAAGCCGAAGCGGAGTGTATCACTGCTTCGGCCTTTTTGTGTACATAAGACAATCATTTTTTCCTAAGCGCTTAAGGGTAGATGGTAGCATTCGTTGGGTCATGAGGCTTATTTATATTTTTATATGGAAACTATATCCAGTTGAGTGTATAATGGATAAGAAATTATATGTAAATAAATATATACTATTGATTGGAGGAAACCACGATGAAACAAGCACCCCGAAAGTATGCGAATTATATTCCGATTCGAGAATTGAACAGCACGGAACAGCGGTTATTCCCCTTCCAGGTGTATGCAGAACTTCGTGATAACACTCCAGTCCGTTATGATGAGCATCGAGAGTGTTGGGATGTATTTCGATATGAAGATGTGCAATATGTTTTGAAAAATCCAAAGTTGTTCTCATCCGAGCGCAGTTCGGGTGGTTCAAGTATGTTAACGACGGATCCACCAAAGCACAAGCAACTTCGTGATCTGGTCAATCAGGCATTTACTCCGAAAGCGATTGAAGCACTATCCCCTCGTATTCAAGAGATTACGGATGAGTTGCTATCTGTGCATTTGCCTGATGAACGGATGAATTTGATTGATGACTTCGCAACACCGCTGCCTGTCATTGTTATTGCTGAATTAATTGGAGTGCCTGCCGCAGACCGTCTCAAATTCAAACATTGGTCTGATGTACTTGTTCAAGGCGCACGTGATGACACGGAAGAGGCTTTTCAGGAGTTGGTGAACGAGAAACGGCAGAATATGCAGGAGTTATATGCGTATTTCACAGACATTCTCGAACAGCGCCGTTCAGAACCGAAGGACGACCTGATCTCTCTGTTGTTAGGAGCGGAGATAGATGGCCAGAAGCTCACTGAAGAGGAAGTAGTGAATTTTTGTATTTTGCTGCTAGCTGCCGGGAATGAGACAACCACCAATCTGATTGCGAATGCAGTGCGTATCCTCTCTGAGCGACCTGATGTACAGAATGAATTGCGTGGAAATTCGGAGAAGATTGCAAGTGCAGTAGAAGAGACGCTGCGCTATTATCCGCCCATTGTAGCGATTGGTCGTGTAGCGAGAGAGAACGTAGAATTAAACGGACATAACATTATGGCTGGAGATCAGGTTATCGCCTGGGTGGGATCTGCCAACCGCGACGCTGCTCAGTTTGAGCATGCAGATGAATTTATATTGGATCGAAAGCCAAACAGGCACATGGGATTCGGTTTCGGGATTCATTTCTGTCTGGGGGCACCTCTTGCTCGATTGGAAGCCCGAGTTGCACTGCATACCATGCTCCAACGTATGGAAAGGATCGAACTTGTTCCGGAAACGGCGCTGGAACCGATTCAAAGCGCGTTTGTATTCGGCGTGAAAGAATACCCGATTCAGTTTCACCATCGAAGATCATAAAAGAATAAAAGAAAGCCGCTCTCAGGCCTGAAAAGACCTGAAGCGGCTTTAGATTGTTGCATATGTTACTCTAATTCCGGTGTTCTTTAATTGTATGCTACATTATTTCGGCGTCTAACTTGTCTGATCTCAAGCTTTTTCTATGCGGACAGGTTTCTTGTACAACTTGAACCGCACCCAAACCATATTGATAAGCAGCAGACTGCCAGAAACGATAAATAGCCCCTCGATGCCGATAAATCCAGCCATGAATCCACCAATGACTGCACCTAGCATGTTACCCAGTGCCAGTGTACTGGTGTTAAAACTAAATGCACGGCTGATCATATTGTCAGGTGTGTACCCTCGAATCAATGCGTTCACACTCGGGAGTAGGCCTCCCATGAATACACCCATAAAAAAACGAACAAGGATCAGCTGCCAGACCGATTGAACAAAAGCTTGCGGAATTAGCATGAGGCCTGTACCAATCAGTGAAAAGGTGAGCACCTTGTGAGGGCCGATCCGGTCACTAAGCTTACCGAGCACAGGTGACATCGCCATATTGGATAGTCCTGTGACTGCTCCGACCATTCCTGCCCAGAACGCCACGTTCACTTCGGTTCCATGAAGTTTTTGTACATATAGGGGTAAAAGTGACATCGGACTGATCATCGCAAATTGCAACAGAAATGTCACAGCGAACAGTGCGGGCAGTTGTGGTGATTTGCTAAGTTCTTTCAGTCCGGATAATACCGATTGCTCCGGGAGCTTGGCGGCTTTCTCACGGTCGAATGTTTCTCGTACAAGGAACATGGCCAGCATGGAGGCCGCGAAGATGAGTCCACCTGTAATATAGAAAATGGGACGGAAACCAACGGCATCCGCAAGTAATCCGCCGATCAATGGTCCGAGAATCGTTCCTGCTACTTGTCCGGACTGACTGATCCCCATGGCAAAACCCATGCGGTCCTTCGGTGTTGTGCCTGAGATCAGGGCAACTGCAGCCGGGTTGAAACCGGAGATTGTCCCGTTAAGCAGTCGTAATAAAAGGAGTTGCCAAGGGTTCTGTGCAAGGCCCATCAGTGCAATGACCACTGCCATGCCGAATCCGGAGCGCAGTAGCATGATTTTCCTGCCATATTTATCGGATAGTTTGCCCCAGAGAGGCTGAAATATAAAAGAGGTAAGGAAATTGGCTGCAAAAATAAACCCCGCCCAAATGCCAATTTCATGCTCTCCAACAACTCCGAGATCTCTGGCGAGATACAGGGAGAGAAACGGAGTAATCATGGTCATGCCCGCGTTGACCAGAAACTGTCCGAACCAAAGCACAATGAGATTAACTTTCCAAGTTTTCAAAGTGCTTTCACTTCCTTTCGAAGATTTTCTGTAATTCTCAAAAAAGTCGATTCTTTCATTATATCACAAATGGCATATGAAAAGAGCGTGTAACGAATGTCATAGTATTGTCACCTGGAACTCATCTCCCTATGGTTGTTACTGCTCTTTAAAAAGGGCATAATGGTACTTATGAGTCCAAAAACTATTGGAGGCTTCTTACATGAGCTATAATGATCGTTTGATTCGGGCAAGTTTCAAACAGCAAGTTGACCGTGTCCCGGTATGGTACATGCGTCAGGCTGGACGTTACGATCCTGAATATCGCAAAATTAAAGAAAAATATTCCTTGCTTGAAATATGTCAGCAACCTGAACTGGCAGCTGAAGTCACTCTAATGCCTGTACGCAAACTGGGTGTAGACGGGGCTATTTTGTATTCCGATATTATGAATCCGGTTGCTTCACTTGGTATTGACTTTGACATTGTAAAAAACATAGGTCCCGTTATCGATAATCCGATTCGTTCCGCAGCTGATGTAGAGCGCCTTCGTCCTATTGATGTGGAAGGGGACTTGTCTCATATTCTGGAAACCATTCGTATTCTGGACAAAGAACTTAATGTTCCGTTAATTACGTTTGCGGGTGCACCGTTTACGATTGCGAGTTATCTGATTGAAGGCCAACCATCAAAAGGATATATCCGAACCAAAACGATGATGTACAGTGAACCGGAATTATGGCACAAACTGATGCAGAAGCTTGGAGATATGGTCATTACCTATATTCGTGCCCATGTCGCCAACGGTGGTAAAGCTTTTCAGTTGTTTGACAGCTGGGTTGGAGCACTTTCTCCCAAAGACTTCAAAACGTATGTGCTACCGACGATTACTCGTATCTTTACCGAATTATCGGATTTGAATGTACCGAAGATCTATTTCCCTGGTGTAGCTTCGGGAGAACTGCTGCCAACGCTGCAAAATTTGCAGACAAACGTCATCGGACTAGACTGGAGAATTTCCATTTCGGAGGGACGCAGACGTCTGGGCGGCAAATTTGCGGTGCAAGGCAACCTTGATCCGTATATTCTGACTGCGCCAATGGATGTAATTAAAGAACAGGCTAAAGCGATCATTGATGAGGGGATCAAGGAGCCGGGCTATATTTTCAACCTTGGACATGGTCTCTTCCCTGAAGCTTCCCTTGAGAAATTAAAAGAGTTGACTGCTTATATTCACGACTATTCAACAGAAGCCTTGAAGATGGGAGTGGCAGTAACCAATGACTAATACGGTAGGAGTACTGGTGATGTCATACGGCACGCCTGAAAATATGGAGAGCATTGAAGCGTATTATACGCACATCCGCAGAGGGCGTCCGCCTGAGCCTGAACAATTAAAAGAGCTGGCGGATCGTTATGAAGCGATTGTTGGCGGTGTGTTTCCGTTGCGAGAAAATACAGATAACCAGGTGAGAACCCTTCAGGAGACGTTACTGCAGGATGAACGCCGTGGCGATGTTGATTTTCGTTGTTATCAAGGACTCAAGCATGCTTACCCGTTTATTGAAGATGGCGTGGAACAGATGGCTAAGGATGGTATTCAGAAGGCGATTGGTATCGTACTTGCACCACATTTCTCAACGATGAGTGTGGGTAGTTACATTAAACGTGCTCGGGAGAAAGCTGAGGAGCTTGGCATTGAGATGTCCTTCATCGAGAGTTATCATCTGCACCCGAAACTGATTCAGGCTCTCTCAACACGTGTGAGTGCTAAGCTGGATGCATTCGAAGAAGCAGGAGCGAAACGTGGGGATGTGAAGGTACTGTTCAGTGCCCACAGTCTTCCGGCGCGTATTGTTGACATGGGTGATCCTTATCCGAATCAATTGCTGGAGACTACAGAAGCGATCGCTTCCCGAGTAGGATTAACGAATTGGCAATTCACATGGCAAAGTGCTGGACGAACAGCAGAGCCATGGCTCGGTCCAGATATTCTGGAGACGCTCCAGGAGCTTTCGCGAGAACAGGTAGAAGATGTGCTGGTGGCTCCGATTGGCTTCGTTTCGGATCATCTGGAGGTACTGTATGATTTGGATATTGAAGCCAAAGCGATCGCTAAGGAAATGGACATGCGCTTGATGCGTATCGACTCGCTCAATAGTGATCCTCTGTACATGGAGACGTTGAGTGACTCTATTATTAGCCAATGGCAGCAAGGGTCTGATAACTAATGGAAGACAAGAAACGGCGTATTGTTATCGTCGGTGGGGGTCTGACTGGCCTCAGCGCGGCGTTTTATATCCGTAAGCATTACAGGGAAGCTGGAATTGAGCCATCAATTACCCTGCTTGAAAAAAGCTCGTCCATGGGGGGCATGATTGAAACCCTCCATAAGGACGGATTTGTGATCGAGAAAGGACCTGATTCTTTCTTGGCTCGCAAAACAGCGATGATTGACCTGGCGAAGGAACTGGAAATAGATCATGAATTGGTCAGTCAGAATCCGGAGTCCAAGAAAACATATATTATGCAGCGTGGTAAGCTTCATCCCATGCCTGCGGGTTTAGTGCTGGGTATTCCGACAGAACTGAAGCCCTTTCTAAGAAGCGGGCTTGTTTCTCCAGCAGGTAAGCTACGAGCGCTTATGGATTTTATCATTCCACCCAAACGTACAACGGAGGATGAATCCCTCGGTTATATGATCGAGCGAAGGCTCGGTCCAGAGGTGCTGGAAAACCTGACAGAGCCACTTCTGGCTGGTATCTACGCAGGGGATATGCGAAAGCTAAGTCTTCAGGCGACCTTTCCGCAGTTTGGAGAGGTGGAGCGGGATTATGGCAGTTTAATCCGAGGCATGATGACGGGGCGCAAACCGACAGAAACACACACGGGTACCAAACGCAGTGCTTTTCTGAACTTCCGCCAAGGGCTGCAAAGTCTAGTGCATGCGCTGGTTCATGAATTGCATGATGTAGATCAGCGACTGAACACGTCTGCCCAATCATTGCAGCGTCTGGATGATCAGAATGCCAGATATCGGATTGAACTGGATAATGGAGAATTCGTGGATGCAGATGACGTTGTGATCACTGTACCTACTTATATAGCCTCACAGCTGTTGAAACCTCATGTGGATACATCGGCTCTGGATGCAATTAATTATGTTTCGGTAGCCAATGTTGTCCTAGCGTTTGAGAAAAAAGAGGTGGAACACGTCTTCGACGGTTCAGGGTTCCTTGTTCCGCGAAAAGAAGGGCGTAATATTACGGCATGCACATGGACATCAACCAAATGGCTGCATACCAGCCCGGATGATAAAGTTTTGCTTCGTTGTTATGTTGGCCGTTCGGGAGATGAACAGAATGTGGAGCTTCCTGATGAGGCGCTAACGGAGCTTGTTATGAAAGATCTCAGGGAAACGATGGGCATTGAAGCAACACCCATTTTCTCCGAGATCACAAGATTGCGTAAATCGATGCCGCAATACCCTGTCGGTCATCTCCAGCAACTTGCTAACCTTCGTAAAGAGCTTGGGGATCATATTCCAGGTGTATACATTGCGGGGGCTGGCTATGAGGGTGTAGGATTACCTGATTGCACCCGACAAGCGAAGGAAATGTCTATACAGGCAACGGCTCAAATTACTAAAGAAATGGCATGAAATTGAATACTCGTCGTCTCCAGATGTAGTAGAATCTACAGAAGAGGCGGCGTTTTTTTTATGCATGTTTTTAGTCTGACGTTATTTTAAATTTATGGACAAGCAGTTTAAAGGAAAGATGTACATCCAGAATATGCTTGATATAATGATATGCAGATGGTTTGTTTGTTAAGAAAAGGAGAGACCTATGTATCCCCCAAGATCACAGCGAAGCTCAGAAAAAAAGAAAGCAAGACGAACACGTAATGTAAAGGTCAGAATTGTAAATGTCATGCTTATTGTAGCGATTGGACTTGTCGGCTTATATTATTTACTAAACATTCGTGAACAGCAGCCGGCCCCGCCTGCCGATTCAGAGGTTGTGCAGCAACAACCGCCTTCGGAAGAGGAAGATAAGGGCGGGGATGCATTGAATCAGCCTGATGAGGTTCCAGCTGAAACAACGGGTGAAGAATCTAACCCTGTTGATGAGAAGCCCGATGCAGAGTCAGGTAATGCCAGAGAAGATGCTGAATCCAAAACAAGCAAAAATGATGGTAAAGGCGCTGCGAAGCCAGCAACAGAGACACAGTCTGCCAATTCGGGCAAAGCGTCCTCGGGTAAAGCAGATAACGACAAGGGTACTCCCTCTACATCTGATCCCTCCAAGGATGTTGTCATACATTTTGTAGGTGACATTCAATTTTCCGGTAAAGTGGCAGATCTTCTGGAGAAGAACGGATATGATTATCCGTTTGCAAAACTTGGCTCCATGTTTCAAAAAGATGATCTAACCATTGGCAATCTGGAGACTCCGGTGACCCATGGCGGTACGAGCGCTTTGGACAAAACGTATGTTTACAAATCTTCGCCCAAAGCTTTGCAAGCGATGGCTGCCGCAGGATTTGAGGCTGTGAATCTTGCGAATAATCACATTCTGGATCAGGGTGTAGAAGGTTTGGTGGATACGCTGACCTATCTGAAGGAATACGGTATCTCACATGCTGGTGCAGGTATGAATGATACGGAAGCATACGAGCCTGCCTACTTTGAACGCAAAGGTATGAAGATCGCTCTGCTTGGTTTCAGTCGAGTTGTACCTGTAGCTAGCTGGAAGGCAGAGGGGAATCGAGCCGGTGTAGCGGAAGCGTATGACTCAACTAGAGCGGTCAAAGCGATTCAAGCGGCCCGGAAGAAAGCGGATCTAGTTATCGTTGTAGCGCATTGGGGAGAGGAACGTGTAAGTACTCCGAATGCAGATCAAACGAGGCTTGGACACGAGTTTGTGGATGCGGGTGCAGATCTGGTTATCGGCGGTCACCCTCATGTTTTGCAAGGGCTTGAGTACTATAAAGGCAAGTGGATCGCATATAGTACGGGGAATTTTATTTTTTCTAAATCAACGAACGAAGAAACATGGAAAACAGCTGTCTTTCAAGCAAGTTGTAATCGAGATGCTGCATGCAGTATGAAGGTGATTCCATATGAGGCGGCTCTAGGGCAGGCTGTGCCTATGCTTGACGATGCCAATCGGCTTCTACTGGAACAAATGGCGAAGTTGTCACCAGGCATTCGGATCAACACGGATGGAGTAGCAATACCTAAATAAGCATCATACTGCTGGGGAGAGATGATGATGAACAATCTGTGTGTAGCCCATCGTGGGTTTTCTTCTATTGCACCGGAGAACACGATGGCCGCATTTCATATGGCAATGGAGAGACCTGAGGTCCAATGGATAGAACTTGATGTGCAGTTATCCCGAGACGGCGTGCCTGTAGTGATCCATGATTTTACGTTGGAGCGCACCACGAACGGCAAGGGTTGGGTGAAGGATACAGATTGGTCTGCGTTGAAAATGCTGGATGCAGGATCATGGAAAGGCAAGAACTACACAGGCGAGCGTATCCCTTCACTTAGTGAGGTACTGGATCGTTTATGTGGCAGAGTCCGCTTGAACATCGAACTGAAAACACAAGGAGACATGTATCCAGGTCTGCCTGCAGCGGTGATTTATGAAATCAGAAAAAGACATATGCAGAATGATGTTGTTATTACATCTTTTGAACCAAGCGCCTTGGTTGAAGTGAAAAAGCTTGCGCCAGAATTGCAAACCGGTCTTATTATCGATGCCAAACCAGAGGATCTGCTTACAGTACTGAAACAAATGCACTGCAGCTTCCTCTCACTCGGATATACCAATGTGGACAAAACATTGATGCACCAAATGAATACTGCGGGCATTCGAGTGATGGCGTGGACCGTCGATGATAAGGCTAACATGCGAAAGCTGGCTGCCACCGACCCAGATGTGATGATCTGTACCAATCGACCTGATGTCTGGGAAGATGCGTTCCAGGAGACGAGCAGCCGTTTCTTCAGACCTTAACCTTAGTCCAATTTCAACGGATAAACGAAGCAATGAATCCAGTAAAGGTGGTTACAGCTCTATGTTGACTAATATTCGCAATGTGTATTGTGTAGGACGAAACTACAAACTTCATGCCGAGGAGCTTGGTAATGCAGTTCCGGATGAGCCGATGATTTTTATGAAACCTTCTCATGCTGTTGTACCACTCGATGGAGAATTACTGGAAGTGCCAGTGAATAAGGGAGAAGTCCATTATGAGGCTGAACTGGTCATTCGCATTGGCCGGGATTACGAATCGGGAGTGCATGTAGATGAACTGGTGGACGCCTACGCGTTGGGTATTGATTTTACCTTGCGAGATGTGCAGACGGTAATCAAGAAAAAGGGACATCCGTGGACGGCTGCAAAAGGATTTAAAAACTCTGCTCCCATCACAGCGTTTCAGTCATTTCCAGGTGCTGCGGCGCTGCTGGAAAAAGACTTCACGTTGAAGAAGAACGGTGTCCAGGTTCAGCGAGGGAATATAACTAACATGATCTTCAACCTGCAACATATTGTGGATTATGTAGGTCATCATTACGGCTTAGGGCCGGGAGATATCATTTTTACAGGTACACCTGAGGGTGTAGGTGCCACGCAGTCAGGAGATGTACTTGAGCTCTCGTGGGGCGACGAATCGTTAGGGACGTGCACGATCAAGGCAGCGGAGTAGGAATAAACACGTTATGCCTGCCTGGAATAATAGGGAACGTGAGAAGGGGCGCTTGTGCGCCCTTTTTTTGTGATATCAAATGCGAGGCTTGAAAAGATAAAAAAGAATGATTGAATAATTCTTACTTGACAGGTTGGGTTAGTTGGTTATATGATGATCTCAATTATTTCAACACTCATTTAATGAACAGTGAAATATCGTTGAATGGAATAAAGCTGAATTGAGCTGATTGGACCACCAAAGGCTCCCGGGACTACTCCACTATGGAATGTCCACGGGAGCCTTTTTATATGTAATTTCAGTTCCAGATTCAGAAGGAGGGATGGCGTGAGCGATCGAGACTGGGCAACGTTAGAAAAGACGGATTGGTTATTTCGCAAAATGGTCAGACGATTCGTAAAAGAACGAGATCGCATATCTGTGGAGGGTATCAGTTTGCCTGGTCTTCTTATCCTGCACAAAATTATCCGCGAGGGTGAACAACGACTTGGTGATCTGGCAGAACAATTAGATTTCACATCAGGCGCAATTACCGCGCTAACAGACAAACTGGAGAAGAAAGGATTTACCGTCCGCAGACGATAGGAAGATGATCGTCGGACTGTTTTGCTAGATATTACTTCTAGTGGGAGAGAGATGTATGCGAGAAATAGTAACATAGGTGCTCGATGTATCACGCTTCTGTTCGAAGGTTTTAAGACGGAGGAATTGGAACAGCAAAATCGATTTTACGAGCGGGTAATCTTGAATCTGGAGGGGTTCTCAGACACAGTGCTGGAATCGACGGAGCTTAACCAAGGGAGTCATGAACAGAACCGTTCCTCTACAAGTGACCACGAACAGAAGCGATTAGAAGGTCCTAATGAGCGCAAATATCTCAGTTATTGAGAGTGCTATGAGATGTAGTGCATTTTATATAAGCAATTAAGTATCCAGATTATACAAATACGTTATAGGGAGAGATGATTCATGGGACACTCCACAATCTATCCAACGGGAGCGACGCTATACAATCCGGATAAAGCTTGGGGCGGATATACCGTTTATCAGGCTGGTGAGGAAGGTGTAGTATTGATCGATATGAATGGCAGGGAGGTTCACTTATGGAAAGGATTATTAGGATTTCCGGCCAAAATATTGCCTGGCGGTTACGTGCTGGGCAGTACAGGTCGTAGGGATCCGAAGTTTGGCATCCAGGATAACGTTGATCTAGTCCAGGTGGACTGGGAGGGGAATATCGTTTGGAAGTATAACCGTTATGAACATATCGAAGATCCGGGTTATGAGCCGTTATGGTACGCTCGCCAGCATCATGATTATCAACGTGAGGGTAATCCGGTAGGATACTATGCACCCGGGCTTGCGCCAAAGACGAACAGTGGTAAAACGCTCATCCTGGCTCACAAAAATGTAAGTAATCCGCAAATCTCAGATAAACCATTGCTGGATGATGCGATTATCGAAGTGGATTGGGAGGGAAAGGTACTTTGGGAGTGGCTGCCTAATGAGCACTTTGAAGAGTTGGGCTTTAATGAAGCGGCTCGAAATGTCCTGTTCCGTGATCCCAATACACGTTCATTTGGTCATCTAGGTGGTGGTGTGGGGGACTGGTTACATATTAACTCCGCTTCTTACGTAGGGCCCAATCGATTCTATGAAGATGGAGACGAGAGATTCCATCCTGATAATATTATATGGGATGCCAGAGAGGCTAACATTATAGCCATTACAGATCGACAGACCGGTAAGATTGTATGGAAATTGGGTCCCGATTACGTCTCTTCTGAAGTAAGACACATTGGTACGATCATCGGTCAGCATCATGCACATATTATTCCTCAAGGCTTACCTGGGGAGGGCAATCTGCTCGTGTTTGATAATGGCGGCTGGGCAGGGTACGGACTCCCAAATCCAGCTTCACCATTCGGATTAAAACATGCCATTCGTGATTACTCGCGTGTACTGGAGATTAACCCGGTCACTCTCGAGATCGTCTGGCAGTATACGTCGGCAGAAGCCGGATACTCTGTTCCTACGGATTCCTATAAATTTTATAGTCCTTATATCAGTTCCGCTCAACGTTTAGCTAATGGAAATACCCTCATAACAGAAGGTTCTAACGGAAGATTGTTCGAGGTCACTTCAGAGCATGAGTTGGTCTGGGAGTATGTCTCCCCATATACGGATGCACGGAATACCAATATGGTCTATCGTTCATATCGAGTTCCTTATGATTGGGTTCCTCAGTTAGAGAAACCGGAGGAGATCGCCATTGAGGCCATCGACGTCTCTACTTTCAGAGTACCCGGGGCAGCACCCAAGGGCGCCGAATCTATTGCTAGCGTGGAGATCACTCTTCCTTATGTAGAAGGCGCAGCATGTGTGGCAACCTCTGAAGAAGGGAAGGCGGTTCGTTAGAATCAAGCCGGTACATGGACCGAAAAGGGGTGGAGTTGTTGAGTAGATCATTCATCTTAAGAAATGTATTGATATTGTTTTTGGCTATGGCTCTTATTTTATCCGGTTGCAGTTCAAATGCAGTGAAATTGGGAGCGAGTGACGCTACCAGTCAAAAGGGTGATATCAAAATCCGGATTGCAGATACAAGCACGAACCCGACATTCAGGGTAGCCATCGCCAAGGGATTCTTCAAGAATCGAGGGATTGACGCAGAGAGTATTACGTTTGGTACCCCGGCTGAAGGTGTGAATGCTTTATTTATCAAACAAGTGGATATTGCTTATGGAGCAGATTTTCCTGTATTGAATGCATTGGCCAAAGGGGATTACTCAGTCATTGCTTCCGCGGGTCAGGCTACAGATCAAGCGGCAGCTGCTTGGAAGCTCTATACTCGCGATGATATTCAGAGTGGAACGGATATGAAGGGGAGAAAAGTGAGCTTTATCCGTGGAACGTTTATCCCTTATCTTTGGGATGAGTATTTGAAAGATCAAGGACTGAAACTAAGCGATGTGACACAAATTGGCCAAGGATCTTTTGATGAGTCTTACATTGCCCTGAAACAAGGGGATCTTGATGCTGTCTGGGTGACAGGTTCTGCCTTAACTGATAAATTCGACACTATTGAGGGAATACATCAACTGAGTGATATGTCACAGACCCCAATTCGTCTTGGTATGGGGCTGGTGGCAAGTGATGAGTTTATTCAAGCGAACCCTGAAGCGGTGAGTGATTTCCTGGCGGCACTAGATGAAGCGTTGACGTATACACAGGCACATCCCGAAGAGGTTGCAGATTTGATGTATAACGAGACCAAACTTCCTAAAGAAGCCACATTGAAAGACCTTCCGATCAATCCATGGTCAGTCGGATTTACGCAGGCTGCATATGACAGCTTGACGGGGCAAAAGAAATATATGGTGGATACCGGAATTATTGAACAAGATTTTGATCTCGATACAAAACTCAATCTGAATTCTCTCAAACAGGCACTGCCTGAAAAGGTGACGTATAAGTAAATCATTACTATTTTAATTGGAGGTGTCCACGATGACCTTACCTGCAACCCGGCACACGATTCATATTGAACAACTTCGGAAAACGTATCATGCCACAGCGAATGGAGATGTGCACTATATCATCAAAGATGTGGATCTGGTCATTAGAGGAGGCGAATTTTTTGTTCTGCTTGGTCCCAGCGGATGCGGTAAGTCCACGCTGCTGAACATGATCGCGGGTTTCATCTCCAAATCGGGTGGACAGCTCAAAGTGGATAATAGAGAAATCGACAGGCCAGGCAGGGACCGGGCAATGATATTCCAACAGGCGGATTCTTCGCTCTTCCCATGGCTCACCGTGAGAGAGAATGTTGAATTTGGGCTGCGAATGTCTAATATACCGAAGACGCAGCGACGTGAGATTTCTGAACGCTATATTCAGCTTGTAGGATTGAATGCTCATGAGGGTAAATTTCCGAAAGAGCTCTCTGGCGGCATGAAGCAACGTGTACAATTGGCGCGGGTACTTGCGAATGATTCAGCGATCCTGCTGATGGATGAACCGTTTGGTGCGCTCGACGCGATGACAAGGCGAACAATGCAGAAAGAACTGGTTAATATTTGGACGGAAACACATAAAACCGTTATATTTGTCACTCACGACATTCAGGAAGCATTGCTGCTTGGTGAGAGAATAGGGATCATGTCTGTTGGTCCCTCCTCTAATATAACGGATATCTATCATAACACGCTGCTTTATCCGAGGAACATGAGCTCAGCTGAATTCAACACGCTGTATGACCGAATTCAAGCCCATTTTGAAGAATGAGTGAGGTGAGATAGAAGATGAGATGGTTGGAGAAAAAATGGGTGACGATTCCTCTCCTATGGGTCACGGTCATACTGGTCTGGCAGATAGGTGCCTTCATCTACGGACCTGATGTCATCCCGGGGCCGTGGAATACCTTCATGGCGGCACGTGAACTGATTGCTGACGGTACGCTGATGCAGTATATCGGAGTCAGTTTTAGCCGAGTGCTCGCGGGTTGGGTACTAGGAAGCATCATCGCTATTCCCGTCGGACTGATTGTTGGCAAAGTGAATGTCATCCGCCTCTTTGCCGAGCCGTTCCTGAATTTTATCCGTTTCATACCTCCAATTGCCTTTATAACCTTATTCCTGGTTTGGTTCGGGATCGGAGAACAATCCAAGATCGCGCTTATCATGTATGCGACGTTTTTCATCGTTGTGCTAAACACGCTGACTGGTGTGCTCTCCATAGAAGAAGACAAAATACGTTCGGCCCGCAGTATGGGAGCGAATGAGTATCAGATTCTGTTACATGTAATTGTTCCAGCCACGATGCCATATATTTTCACGGGTGTCCGTCTGGCCATGGGGACATCATATATGGCCATCATTGGTGCAGAGATGATTGCTTCCAATGAGGGTGTAGGTTATTTGATCTGGAATTCCAGACTCTTTTTTCGGACGGATTGGATCTTTGTTGGGCTGATCTCTTTGGGACTGATGGGATTCGTTACGGATCGGTTATTTAACTGGTTTGGTCGCAGTGTTCTCTATCGGTATGGTGTTGTTGGAGGAGGGAAGCGAGTTTAAGCTGGAACGGGTCTGGAAAGGCTCTGGAACTGGTATGGATCGTCTTATTCAGAAAATACACTAATAGATAAGACTATGAACTAATCGAGAGCCTAGCCTGTTTTGATGCTTCGGGAAGAAGCCAAGACAGGTTTTTTCTGTTCCCCGATCGACTGTTTCGGCTTTATCATCAAACCGTGGTATAATTAACTTTCAAAAATAACTAAACGTCATGTGGGCTGTATAGCTGTCACATGCAGGAGAACTTATGGATTGGATGATTGGTGCTGCCTGCGCTTCACTCGTAGCAGGAGCTGCTTATGCAAAGAAATCGCTAACGCTATCGGGATGCCTTGCCGCAATCCTGATGGGTACGATATATTACGGAGCAGGCAATCTGTTCTGGTTCGGCACACTACTGTTATTTTTCATCACATCAACGTTGCTTTCCAGGTTTCGTAAAGATCGTAAGCGGGAGATGGAGAAGTCTTACGCCAAGACGGGGAATCGGGACGCAGGGCAAGTGATGGCTAATGGCGGCATGGGTATGCTGTTATGTTTGGCGAATTGGCTTATTCCTCATCCAGCATGGATGTATGCTTTTATCGGAGTGATGGCAACCGTTACTTCAGACACGTGGGCAACGGAAATTGGAAGCCTTAGCCGCAAGCCGCCTCGCTCTGTACTTAACTTAAAGGTATTAACCCCTGGGGCTTCGGGAGGCGTTTCATTCTTAGGAAGTTTTGCGGCTGCGCTGGGCGGTATCGTGATTGGTCTGGGAGCATTTGTGTTTGCACAAATAAGTGGACTAGAACAAGATAGCTGGCTCGGCTGGACTCTGGTTGGACTGATTGGTGGACTAGCAGGGGCATTTGCAGATTCTTATCTTGGAGCAACGATCCAGAACATGTATCGTTGCAAGGTATGCGGACGAGAGGTTGAAGTCCATGATCACTGTGGCCAGCCCACTGTAAGCGCTCGGGGTTGGTCGTGGATGAGTAATGATGTAGTCAATGTACTGAGCTCTGTAATAGGCGCATGTATAGCCATCGGGTTAGGCAGCATTTTGGCGTTATAGGGAGGGATGCAGGATGAATACGGTACAGGGAGACAAATCGGAAGCGATTTTGGATGCGGCCTACGGTATTTTTGGGTCAAAAGGTTTCTACGAAACGAAAATGTCCGACATCGCCGATGAGGCAGGCATTGCCAAAGGTACGATTTATTTATATTTTAAAAGCAAGGAGCAATTGTTTGTCGCAGTATCCAAACGGGATTGTAATAGCTTTATCAGTCGTCTGGATTATGCATTGCAATCACAGGAGAATACTGGCGACAAGTTAGGTGCTATCGCAAAGACACATTTGACGTATTATTATGAACGCCGCAATCATACCAAGTTGTTTTTTATGGCACCAAACAAT
>JAFWEX010000113.1 GCA_017512705.1 Paenibacillus sp. | reverse complement strand
TTTGCCCGCTCTTGTCGCGCTACCAGACCTATTGGTCCCGCTGCCTTTGCCCGCTCTTGTCGCGCTACCAGACCTGCTGCCCCCGCCGGTTCTCCCCACTCTCACCTCGCTTCCAGACCTGCTGGCACCACCTGTTTTCCCCACTCTTATCTCTCCTGCTGACCTGCTGGCCCTGCCCGTATGGATTACATCTATTGTTCTCCCTGCTTTGCTCGGCTTGATCTCACTGCCCACCCGGCCTGCCTTGCTCACTCTTCCAGCCGCAACAGCCCTGCCTACACTCAACACAACTCCAGCCCGTCCTGCCTTACTCACCCTGAGCAGGCCGCCCGTATTGTCTCCAATTCTCCTGCCCCCGACTCTCGCTGTTCCTCTCACACCATTCCCCCCTTATGCATGGAAAAGGATGGCCGCTGTCGTTGCACAAAATGCCGGAGCTTTATTTCATTAGGCTCCGGCACCGATTCTGCTTCCAATTGGGCATTGCACAGCGGCTGTATCGTGATATTTAGACTATGGCAGCTGACCTTTCATTCGTACGGCTGCCTCCTGGAGTGATTCAAATGTTCCAGCATCACTCCAGTATTTTTGCAAAATATCATATTCCAGTCCGCCACTCGCTGCATAATGGTTGTTCACATCCGTAATTTCTAACTCTCCACGTGCAGACGGTGTGATGTTGTGAATCAGATTAAACACATGGTCATCATACATGTATATGCCGGTTACGCAATAAGAGGTCTTAGGATGGCTTGGCTTTTCCTCAATATAGGCGATACGTTCCGGATGCTTCTCATCAAAGACAGGCACTCCGTAACGGCGGGCATCATCCACACCTTTAAGCAGCACACGTGCTGTACCCGCTGGTTGCTGCATATATCGGTCCACGTAAGGTTTCAAATCATCACTGAACAGATTATCTCCGAGCAAAACTACGAATTTTTCACCGGGCAGAATAAACGATGATGCCAGATCAAGTGCTTCAGCAATGCCGCCTGCCTTTTCCTGAATACGATACGTTAGTCTTACCCCATGATCTGCCCCGCCTCCGAGATACTCCGTATACAACGCTGCGGAATGTTTGTTAATAACAATCAGAATATCCTCGATCCCTGCCTGGCGAAGCCTGTCGATGCCATACATAATCATCGGATGTTTACCGACGGGAAGCAGATGTTTGTTAATAAGCCGGGTCAGAGGGTACAGTCTGGTCCCTGTTCCACCAGCAAGAATTACACCTTTCATTCCTTGTTCCCTCCTTCATCGGATATGTCCATATATTCAAGCGGATCGACATGCCACTTATTTATAAAGATTGAACGGTTACGTTCCAATAACTGTTTCCATTCCAACGGATCTGTCTTTTGAAAACTAGCACTGCCCTGATGATGCACAAGCACATCGTTACATATCAGCAAACGAAAGCCCTGAAGCCTCGCACGGTAACAGTAGTCGTCATCCTCATAATGTCCTGGAGAATAGGCCTCATCGAACCATCCCACGGATTCCAGCACACTTCGTCTCATTAGCATACACAGCCCGACAATTCGGCGTACTTCCTTCCATCTTGACGCATCTGTAACATTATTAGCAGCCGCCAATTGTTGAAAATGTTCGATATCTCGAAATGTGATGTCCACCTGCTGAATACCACTGGCATAGTTTGTAACCGGACCGATGATCCCTACCTTTTCATCCGTGTACAGTGCTGCCTTCATATTCTCCAGCCAGTGTGACGTAACGGTAACATCGTTGTTCAGCAGCAGCAGTTCATCCCCGCACGCAGCCCGGAGGCCTGCATTGCAAGCAACAGGGAACCCTCGATTTTCCGGTAAACGAACAAACCGTATTCGTTCCATAGCACAATATTCGGCTGTGCCATCGGTCGAACCGTTATCTACCACAATAATCTCGTATGGCGTAGATTCTGCTGTATATGTCCGGATGGCCTCCACACAAGGCTTCAACAAGGAAAGCCCGTTATACGTAGGTATAACTATGCTGGTCAAGGTCATCTGGCGTTCCTCCTGTAAGCTACCTCTGTACGGGATGGACGTCGGTGCTCTGCATGTTTATTCTTTTCCAGACAAGCGGCTAGTGCTTCCAGATGGTCACCAAGAATGAGTCTGGCGACATCATTTCCGTGACCCGTATTACCAGTACGAATCCGGTTGGAGCGAATGACATCCACTTGGTATGGAGCAGATACCTGCAATCCTTTTTGAATTGCAAGCATCTGTGCTTTAGGCGGGACAGCCAGGGATGATGGCTTCACGGTCTCAATCATGCGCCTGGATAGGGCATGGGGAACAGCGGTCATCGAATTCGAGGCCAGATCTTTCCGGCCTAACGTACGATTCAAATAGGCTTTGATCCGGCTGACTTCATCCTGCTTGGCAAACGGCGGAAGCAGGGAAGTCAGGTCGTTTAATGCAACATCATCACCCCGGTCAATGGCAAACAGGAACGGTGCCAGCTGTTCAGCGGGCACAATCATGTCTCCATCCACGAATAGCACGATCTCTGCATGTGTCATTTTGGCTCCAAGTGCACGCCCCACATCATGTCCGGCCCGGTTCGGTTCATACACCAATGTAATGCCAGAGTGTTGCAGCACCCGTTCTAAACTGTTATCCGTCGTGCCATTTAATACGACCACAATATCACACAGCGGTAGTCGTTTTAGCTGTACCAATACGTGCCCAAGCGTGCTCTCCTCATTGCAAGCAGAGACGACGGCGGCCGCAGTACGATGGAGGAGCAAAGGGACAATCTCTGGCGATTGGCCTGAGGATCGTGCATAGCCCTGCATAAATGCGTTGCCTGCTTGTAACATAGTCTCGAAGTTTTCCAATCCCGGCAGGTTAGCCGCATATGCGCACCACGCATCAGAGGCATGTTTATCCGGTAGATGAGTATCAGCTCTGAACTGGCTTCCAGCCAGCCGTCCTGCCCTCCAATAGGGATGCAAATCCCGCATGACTTTCTGTATTTTCCGTTGCGTCTGCCCCAAACGCTTCTGGCGCGGTGTACTTTTCTTTCCAGTCCTTCGTCTGCCTCTTAATCTGTTCGCTGTTGTTCGTTTTGGACCTGTTGGTCTACGGATACCAGCGCCTGATCGTGTTTTCATGGCTGTCACCTCCAACATGTTGTCCCCTACCACTGTCCGCTAGGAACGTCCGAGGCCGCTTACCACTTCGCTGTTTACCTTTCTTATCTGGTCAGACTCCGAACTCGCTGCAGATCAGGGTAACCACCGCGGGGACCTCGTGTGTCCGTAATCCAGCGGATCGCCTCTAGATGATCTTGCAGCACCACCTGACTCAGCGGATCTGCACTGCTTCGTTTCTTCAAGCGAACTGCATTCCATTTACCAACAGGCACATGATGAACAGCTTTCACCCGAAGTCCCCCAAGTACCGCTTTTGCATGAGCAAGTGGCGGGATCTCCAGCGAAGATATATTGATGACCTCAAGGGCTTTTCGGCTGAGTGCATGAGGAATCGCTGTCATGGAAGCTCCGCCGAGATCAGGTCTGGATAACAGAATGTTCAAGATATGTTTCGCTTCGACGACCGGATGAACAGGGTTCCGTGTCACTGGGCCGTTATAATCGTTCAATGCCACATCGACACCGTTTAGCACAGCTTGCACGTAAGGTGCGAGATGCTCGGCCGGAATCGGAATGTCTGCATCCGTAAACAGCAGAATCTGTCCTCGTGCTGCAGCTGCTCCCACTTTCCGTCCTGCATCATGCCCCAGCGCTTCAGGATACAGAAGTACACGCGCCCCTGCTCGTTCAGCTTCGCCCGCCGTGTCATCGGTTGACCCGTTCACAATGACCAGCACTTCCGCATCTCGGCATATACGGGCGGCTTCACGGACGACAGTGGCTATCGTGCGCTCCTCGTTCATGGCTGGAATAATAACCGATAATATCGGTGGCCGGATCACTCCTCTTTCTTGTTGATCCGATTCTCCGACCAGGTTGTACGCTGCAATCAGATCCATCGAACGAGAGAAATGATGAGAAGGTATAACAAAAGAATAGGTCTTTATGCCCTTTTTTCGTCGAGAAGGAATCTGTCGTTTCCCTGATACACCTCGAATGCGTTTCTTACTTGTTTTTGTTGCAAAACGGGCTTTATTCCGTTGTTTTCGCAACAACTTCACCTCCCGCGATCCATCCTTTATTAAGCCAAGGGAGTACACGTTATTTTATGTATTCGTGGAGCAGTGGAAACGGCGTATGTCCTTACCACCAGCAGGTTCTGTATTACGACATAAGTAAATAAGCATTTAATGTGACAAAATTCGTCATAAAAATTCAAAATAGCGTATATTGACTGTCTTTAGACACATTTTTCAAAAATATTTAAAATTGCATCTTTTCCAAACTTTTACATTGTGATACGATACGATTCAAGCCGAACGATTTACATTTTTAGTAATACAAAGAACATATGTACCCATATCATCTATTTATTAATCTTCGGTGAGTTAAACTATTGGATCTTCTCACCTGTCATTACCAACTGGACCCTGACTTTAAAAGGAGTGATGCCGTTTCTGATATTCCTTGATCCATCTTGTTACTGGGGAGGACAAGCCCTGTTTCTGTACCATACTTCCACTACTGCCCCACACTCCGCCCTGCCTAATGCAGACGGAAACCAAGCCGAGATCGGCATGATATCCTTTTTTTCAACCAAATAATCTAAGAATAGGAGAGTTAACAATGAAATTTGCCAAAATTATGCCAACGATTCTTGGAGGAGCTCTTTTGCTCGCTTCCGTATCCTCTGCTGCTGCAGCACCATCTGAATCATCCATTCCGTTTGAGACCCCTTATGGCTCCGAGGAGAGTGTATTGTTGAACAATAACCCTGACGAAACGATCTATAATTACCTTGGACAACAGGAACAGTTCCTGAACGCCGATGTCAGAGGCCAGCTCAAAATCATTAAACGTAATACAGATACGTCCGGCGTAAGACACTTCCGTTTGAAACAGTACATCAAAGGCATTCCGGTCTACGGTGCTGAACAGACCCTCCATCTGGACAAGACTGGAGCTGTGACTTCCGCTCTTGGCGAGCTTCCTCCCGTTGAAGAACAAGCTATTCCGAATGACGGCATTCCTAACATCAGTGAAGAAGACGCCATTCGAATTGCTTCAGACGAAGCGACATCTCGCATCGGCGAGTTGGGTGCACCGGAGCTTGAGCCTAAGGCTGAACTAAATATTTATCATCATGAAGAAGATGGCCAGACCTATTTGGTTTACATCACTGAAGTTAACGTGCTCGAACCCGCTCCGCTGCGAACCAAGTATTTTATCAATGCCGTCGACGGCAGTATCGTGTCCCAGTTTGATATCATTAACTTTGCCACAGGAACAGGTACGGGGGTGTTTGGCGACACCAAAACGCTGACCACCACTCAATCCGGCAACACCTACCAGCTGAATGACACCACTCGCGGTAAAGGTATCCAAACCTATACAGCAAGTAATCGCTCCTCTCTTCCAGGCACGCTGCTTACCGATTCTGATAACGTCTGGACGGATCGTGCAGCTGTAGATGCGCATGCTTATGCTGCTGCCACTTATGATTTTTACAAAAGCAAGTTTAATCGCAACAGTCTCGACGGGAACGGACTTTTGATTCGATCTACAGTACATTACGGCTCCAACTATAACAATGCCTTCTGGAACGGAGCACAGATTGTATTTGGTGACGGGGATGGCTCACAGTTTGGTATCTTCTCTGGCGATCTCGATGTTGTCGGTCATGAATTGACCCATGGAGTCATTGAGTATACTGCGAATCTGGAATACCGCAATGAATCGGGAGCCCTCAACGAAGCTTTTGCCGACATTATGGGTAATACCATTGAGAGCAAAAACTGGCTGCTTGGTGATGGCATCTATACCCCTAACATTGCAGGGGATGCTTTGCGCTCCTTGTCTAATCCTACCCTGTATAACCAACCTGACAAATACAGTGATCGTTACACAGGCACTCAGGATAATGGCGGTGTGCACATCAACAGTGGCATTATTAACAAAGCTTTTTACCTTGCAGCTCAAGGGGGTACACATAACGGTGTAACGGTTAGCGGCATCGGCCGGGATAAAGCAGTACGTATTTTCTACAGCACACTGGTGAATTACCTGACGCCAACGTCTAAATTTGCAGCAGCCAAAACAGCAACGATTCAAGCAGCCAAAGATCTGTATGGTGCCAATTCTGCCGAGGCTACTGCCATCACCAAAGCCTATCAAGCTGTAGGACTATAATTGTTAACTTCATGTATCATTGGCTAGTCCATCGTACACATCAATCATGAACTAATTTCTTTTATATATCTTTTATAAACAAAGCATCGTTCCGACACCCCTCATGTCCGAACGGTCAGGCTTGCCAAGTAGAAGCGGTGCCCAGGACATACTCTGGACACCGCTTCTGTTATATTGTCAGGTTGTCGGGTTATCGTACAAGCAGGATCTTACGCAGATGGTCCTGCTGCAATCCAGGATAATAAACCATACGTATGCTTGCAATCCGCTGTTCGCGTGACTTCCAGCACCGCTTCATCTTCGCTCTGCGACAGCAAGGATACCTGGAATCCACGGTCATTGCTCATCGCTACAATCACATAATGCTCCGAGTCAAACGACTCTTCAAATACAATCGTCACCTCGGTACATATCTCCTGCTCCGGCAAAATAAAAGCTTCCATACCAAACTGCTGTACAGTTGGTTGTTTACTTACACTACGCACAGGCTGGAATGCCAGATGTTTGGCTTGAATAGCACCAGATTGCAACTGCTCGCTGCCTACGGAGCCTTCACACAAATGCTCTTGCGTCACGGATTGAGGCTCAAGTGTAAGATGGGTCGACGTCTCATCGTTAGAGAATTGAGACGCATCATGGTTAGTCAGTTCAGGGATCGTCGCATCAGACGATAATGCATTTACTTCATCCAGCACATCTTCCGATTCCGTCAATGCTGTAAATGACTCACCTTCAGGTAGTACTTCCTCTGCTTCAATGTCATTCGGCAGCCCGAGAAGCTTTTGAAGATCCAGGTTTCCAGCTTCGAAGTCATTAAGCATATTTTCCGAAGAGTTCTCTGCATCATCTCCCCAGGCGAACAGACCTTCATTTTGCAGACCTACGGAATGCATGAATTGCTGCACTTCCTGCATCGCTTCTTGCCTTTTGAACTCAGCAAGTTGTTCCAGCGTCTCTGCACTAACCTGACGAATGGCATTCCAGATCTCTTCACTTAAATGAGCCGTGCCCACAATGCCTTCATTCAAGTGACTCGAGGTAATACTTTGTTCGCTCAGCTTGCTGCCGTCAATCGCACGATCAGCCAGATGTACGGACGATATCGTTCCTTCCGTCAGCTTGCTTCCATCCACACTACCATCTGCCAGCTTAGACGCCGTGACTACACCATCTTGCAGATGAGCGGTGCTTACCGTTTCATCACTCAGATGGCTTGATGTGATGCTGCCATCTCCAATGTGATCCGCATGGATGGCACCTTCTGCAATATGAACAGATTGCACACTCTCTTCAGACAAATGCATGCTGGTTACCGCTCGCTCCGTCAGCTTGCTTCCATCCACACTGCTATCCGCCAGCTTAGACGCCGTCACTGCACCATCTTGCAGATGAGCAGTGCTTACCGTTTCATCA
>JAFWEX010000010.1 GCA_017512705.1 Paenibacillus sp. | reverse complement strand
TTTCCACATGCACAAAAACGGAAACAATCAGTGGGTTGTTGTCGGCATTGGCGCTAAAAAGGCGGGCCGAGGAAGTGTTACGACCCACATTAAAAATGGCGGCTCTCTAATGACCCCTGAATATGCGCTCAGCCGCAATTTCGGGGAACGTGCGGGCGAGGTTCTCCAGCAGGCGAAATCCGTCGCTATTACACTGGCCCAGGCGATTGAATCCCAGCACCAGCATCTAATTGGTGAGATTGGCTTTGATCTGGGCATTGATCAGGAGGAACATGTATGGATGTTCGAAGCGAACGCCAAACCCGGGCGCTCCATCTTCCGTCACCCTTCACTCCGGTTGGAGGGAAAATCGTCGGTGGAACACATTTTGGAGCATTGCCTGTATTTGAGCAAATTCCGGAAGAAGGAAGGCATTTGATGAGCCTTCATGATGATTTCAAACCTGTCATTGCTGTGCTCACCATGCATGATCAACAGCGCCTATTCAGAGGGAATCATCAAAATTTCCAGGATATTTTGCAAACAGGTGAAAGTATGGGCTATACCGTTTACATCGTAACGGTTCGTGACCTTAATGTGACTGGATCAACAGTGAAAGGATATACGTACAACAAAGGGAGCGGCAAATGGACATCACAGTCGTTCCCCCTCCCTCATGTGTTATATAACCGTATTCCTAGCCGGGAAGACGAGCGCAAACCTTCGGTCCAGCGAAAAATCGAAGAATGTCTTCAATCCGGGATCGAGCTATACAACCCGTTCTTTTTCAATAAATGGAATCTGTTTGAATGGCTGAAAAAATCGAAGTCCACTCAGCAATTGATTCCACATACCCGGCGGATGCGAAGTGCAACGACCCTTGGCAAAGTGCTACAAACCTATCCTTATCTGTACCTTAAGCCAGAGAGTGGCAAGGCAGGTAAGGGGATCATGATGCTTAAATTTCAAGAAAAAGAAAGACTGCCTTACCGGCTTAAAATACAAAACACTCGAAAAAGTATGACCTATAAGGCAGCCACGCTATCCCGATTATGGGCACGGATTCGTAAAGAAACCGGACATACGCCTTATATTATGCAACAAGGCATTGAACTGGCTTCCTCCCGCAAACGGCCATTTGATCTTCGTGTGCTTGTGCAGAAGAATGGCAAAGGACAGTGGAGTGTTACCGGAGTCGGTGCAAGACTCGCTGGCTCACGCAGCATCACAACTCACGTGCCTCGCGGCGGTACTGTAGAAGACCCGGAAAAATTGCTTACGGATCTGTTTGGGGAAGAAATGACAACGGTTCTCATGAAACGGGTGAAGTCCACTTCGTTAATGATTGCAAGACAGGTTGAGCGTGGATCGGGACATACGCTTGGTGAAATGTCTATGGATCTTGGCATAGATGATCTGGGCGAGATCTGGTTCTTTGAAGCCAATGCCAAACCGATGAAATTCGATGAACCTCAGATTAGACGGCGTTCACTGGAACGCATTTTCCAGTACAGCGCTTATCTTGCCCGCCAGTCTGCACGATGAAGAACAGAAATACTGTATACAAAGAAGGTGATTACTTGTGTCCTCACCTGTTCTGGGCATTATGACGTTGTACTTAAATGAACACCGCGCTCTGGAAGAACGAAGCATCTATCGCCGGATGATTCTTGAAGGGCGCAAACGGGGACTGGATATTTACGTATTCACACCTGCCGATGTTCATCCTTCGGGCAGGAAGATTGAAGCTATGGTCTATGATGAAACCAAAGGCTGGTCCCGGGAGTGGCGCACATTTCCGGACCTGATCTTTGACCGATGCCGTATTCAGCGAAATCATCGCTTTCAGCAGTTGCTTACTTTTCGTGAAAAATACGGACACCTGCTCTTTCTGAACCGCCCGCTTCGCAATAAATGGACAATACACCAGACGCTTTCTGAAAAAGCGGCATTTCGGCAACATCTACCCGAGACAGTACTGTATCGGGATATGTCCGATGTGAATCGTATGCTCAAAGCTTCCCCCCTCGTCTACCTGAAGCCAATCAACGGCACTGGTGGACGTGGTATTCTGCGTGTCGAGCGCAGTAACAAGGAGGCAAGTACGGTGCTCGTTCAGGGCAGGGATCAGAAACGTCGTATTATTACACCGCGCAAGGTTCATTTGTCGAGGCTCGGTTCCCTGCTCCAGCACTGGAACATGAAAGATAAATATCTTGTGCAAAAAGGAATTCAGCTTCAACTGCCTAACGGAAGAGTCCATGACTACCGTATGCTGGTTCAAAAAAATGGCGAAGGGGTCTGGGAGCTTACAGGATGTGCAGGACGTATGGGTGCAGAGAAGAGTGTGACTTCGAACCTTCACGGCGGCGGTCAGGCTGTTGCAATGCAGCGATTAATGCAACAGTGGATTCCTGAGGAGGAGCTTCGGGAAGAAGTCATTGCAACTGCCGAGAAGTTCGGAATTAACGTGGCTACATTCCTGGAAGATACGTATGGAGATCTGTGCGAACTTGCACTGGATCTGGCGATCGACAAAAACGGACACATCTATCTGCTGGAGGTTAACCCCAAACCTGCCCGTGAAGTCTTCGCCCGAATCGGTGAACGGAGCATCTATTATAAAGCGATCACCCAACCATTGGAGTATGCCTTATGGGTGTACCGCAACCGTCCTCCACAAGAAGTCAGAAAACCCGTATTACCCAGGCCTATTACGAATAAATCGGCAAAAGCGAAGCGGAATCGAAGGGTAAAATAGACGGTCAACTCCAAGTGATCAGGATGGGGAAATTAGAAACAAAAGAGGATGAGTGGTTCGATGTAATGAACCTCTCATCCTCTTTTTATCATGACCATGTTGTCTTCTCAGCCTCTAGCAGTCCGAATGTCTGACACTGGTTGTGGATAATCCGGTCTGATCCTTATTCTTCTGCCTCTTCATACAGGCGAAGCAGTTCTGTGAAATCCGAAATCAGTGCATCCGATCCGGCCAGTTCTTCGTCTCGGCCAAATCCGGCATAGGCACAACCAATGACGGTCTGGTTGTTCATTTTGCCCGCCTCGACGTCGGAAGAACGATCTCCTACCATCCAAGCATCCTGAATCCGGTGTTTCTGGAGCAGAATCTGTACGAGGTTAACTTTGGAAGGTGTCTTATACTGTCCCGCACTATATACTCCTTCGAACAAAGGCATGATCTCGTGAGCGAACGCAACCCCCTTGACATAATCCTCCAGACCGTTACTGGCAACAAACAGACGAATCCCTTGAGCTTTAAGTGCTTCCAGCGTTTCTTTCACACCAGGATACAGCTTGGAGTTGCCTCCATCCAGGCCCTCAATCTCCAGTTGCAGCAATAACTCATCTGCCCGGCGATGAGCTGCTTCCGAAGCTTCAGGCATAACAATCTTCCAGATATCCTCAAGGAGCATGCCCAGACTGCCAAGCATCCGCTCTTCGGGAGGCGTCTCACCTGCAAAATGGCCTTCTGCACGTAATGTATCAAATAATTGATGGTAGGCTGGCAAAAGTAACGTCTCGGTCTGAAACAACGTGCCGTCCATATCAAAAATCATCGCTTCCGGCTTGCGTAATCCCGTTTTTTTCGTCATATCCATAATTCCTTTCGGAGTGGCATTGGTGTATTCGTAAATCTCGGAGATGTCTCCCATTCCATGATAAACATAACATCAAAACGTGTAAACACTGGGATTGTAACAATTCCTTATGAATTCAGTTAATTATTTTCTCGCAGCATTTCCAGTATCTTCTGTGCCTCATACCCTTCTTGGAAGGTGTAGATCTTACCCGATTTACCCTCAATCTGATTAATCACATGCTTCAGAACAGGCAACTCGCTGGAGGATTCCAACACTTCCACTGGAGACAGCGGTTGGCCAATGGGGCCGCTAATGAGCTCCTCCCAGTTTTCCAACGCTATCGTGCCCTCTGTTCCGTACACAACCATGGATACCCGTTCCTCCCCAGCAAAGTGAGAGATGCCCTGCATATATATGCGCGTACCGTCCGGCAACTCAAGTACAGCCTGCACTTCCTGCTCACACGCATTCGGCTGATCTGCCGGATAAGTCACTTGCGCTTCCAACACCTGGAGAGGTCCAAACACGTGCTGAATCATGTGAATCCAGTGAATGCCCACTTCCAGGATGAAACCTCCCTGCTCCCGACTCGTGATCCATTCATTCTGCTGCCAGGAACGTGGCCACTGCGGGAATTGCAGTATTAGATCAATTCTGCGAATATGGCCCACAGCATGCTGTTTAACCATCTCCTGCAGCTTCAATACCGCAGGCTCATGCGGCATGGAAAAATGAACAGCATGAACTACTCCAGCCCGCTCTGCTGCTTGTTCCGCCGCTTCTACCATCCGGCTCGCTTCTTCCAGACTGTTCGCAAGCGGCTTCTCACAGAACACATGGATGTTGCGGTTCAGCACTTCCATTACGACTGGATAATGATATTTTGGTGGCACAGCAATGTACACCAGATCAATCGGTTGCTCGTCCAGCAGATGCTGGTAGTCAAGATATGTTTTGATGGAAGGATGCGCTGCGGCAAAGGCTTTCAAACCTTCCTCATTCGTATCACACACCGCAGTAATTTCCACGGGTCGTTCCATCTGAATATCCATCGCCTGTTTAATCATATGTAAACCCATTTTTCCCAAGCCGATTACAGCCATTCTCAACGTGTTCATCACATTTCCTCCCATTCAATTTTCAGTATAGCAGAAATCAGCGGGTTGTTATGCTCATCATGGATCACATTATTCCGTCATCGCAGCATTCCATTGTTGCGCCATTGCGTTAATGCAAGTAGGTAATTAGTTATAGATTAGAGGTCATATTTATGCAAACAGATTTATATATCACAAACGCGCACAACCTAAGACGTAGGAAATTGGATTCAGAAATACTGTTGACAAGAAAACACAAAAAAAGATACGATTTCTAATAACAAGGAATTATTCCTATTACATCCTTAGACAAATACCAACATACATAATCGGAATAAGCCGCCTGGTTCTAATAACCCAATACTCGAAACGAGGTGTCCACGTGAGAACTGTTGCGGACTATTTAGCTGAAACTCTGCGGAATCTGGGTGTCACTCATGTATTTGGAATTATCGGAAAATCAATCTGTCCTGCTCTTCTGAAAATGGTCGATTACGGCCTGGAATTCATACCAGGGCGCCACGAAGCCAGTTCCGGCTTTGCTGCCTCCGGCTACGCACTTCAGACGGGACGTTTGGGAGTGGCCTTAGCCACCTCCGGTCCTGGGGGAACCAATCTGCTCACTGCAGCAGCTCATGCCAAAGCAAATAATCTCCCTGTTTTGTTTCTTACCGGCCATCAATCCATTCAAGAACTGGGTGTTCCTCAGTGTCAGGATTCTTCTTCTTATCTGGCTGATCTGGCTGAAATGTTCCGACCTGCCACACTGTTCAGCAAACTGGTCGAACGTGGCGATCACTTTGGAACCCTTCTGAATCATGCCATCTCCATTGCGCTTGGCCCAAACAAAGGCCCTGTTCACCTGTGCCTTCCTTTTGACGTGCAAACGGAACAGCTACCCGAGTGCCGGATCGTCCTTCCTAAACCAGAGCCATTACTTAGCATTTCGAATCTGAATCGAATCCTGCCGCTAATCAAGCAAGCACAGCATCCTCTGATTATTGCAGGCAAAGGGGTAACTCGCTCGGGGGCACATGAGGAACTTCGGCAGCTCGCTGAAACTTTAAATCTTCCTGTCATAACAACTCCTGGCGGTAAAGGAGCGATTGCATGGGATCATCCTCTGTATCACGGCCCTTGCGGCGTAGGCGGCTTCCCGCATGGTGACGAGATGCTGAATCAGAGTGACCTGTATGTTGTACTCGGCTCCAGACTGAGCGATATGACGTTATGTAATCTTAAGCCGGAAAATCATCCGGCACAGCTCATTCAATTCGACACCGATCCGACATTCGTAGGCAAAGTTCTCCAATCTCAGACCTTACATATTACAGGTGATATCAAAGAAAGTTTACATTATCTGCTAAGTAATGTACCTACTACTCCAGCTTGTAGTTCTGGAGATGTCACTAAGCCGTTAGATTACGAAGTTCCATACCCGGATCTGCCTCATCTGTCTCTCGCTTCTGTGCTGGATCAATTAAGTGACATGCTACCTTACAATCACAAGCTGTTCGTTGACGATGGAAGTCATGGCTTCCATGCCGTACAGCGATACAAAGTGAAGAAACCCGGCAGCTTCATATTCGACGCCTACTTTGCCTGCATGGGAAATGCCATCGGCATGGCCATTGGTGCCAAGGCCGCTTCACCCGAGGAGACGATTGTGTGTATCACCGGAGACGGATGTTTTATGATGTTAGGCACTGAAATCAATACGGCCGTCTGCAAGGATCTACCTGTCATTTTTATCGTTGTAAACAACAAGCAATTAGACATGGCACTGAAAGGGATGAAAAAAACGACTGGACGCATCGATGGTACACTCTTTGAAGTTCCGATGGATGCTGTTAAATTTGCTGAATCTTTAGGAGCTGCAGCCTTCCGCGCAGAGACTCTATCACAGTTTTCTGCCTCGTTAGAGGCCGCTTTGAAGCTAAAACAAGTCACTGTTATTGAGCTACTGACCGATCGGGACGAGATTCCCCCAACGGCTCACCGGGTTGTCAATTTGGATTAGGAGGCACAGATCATGACTGAACGAGTAACACAAGGATTAGAGCGTTTTGCCAATCTTTCTGGAGAGTATGGTGCAAAGGCACTTGCACCGATTAAAGAGCATTTTCCTGAGCTGTCCGAGTTTATTATGGGAACGGCTTATGGGGATATTTTTCAGCGAACCACCATTACGGATCAATGGAAAGAAGTCGCTATTATTTCGTCGTTGATAACGCAAGGACAATTCGAACAACTCGGTGTCCACTATGCGATGGCTCTAAGTGTAGGCGTTACGGTCGAAGAGCTAAAGGGAATACTGCTTCACCTGGCGCCTTGTGTTGGGGCTCCGCGGATTATCAGTGCATTCAATGTATTACTTGCCACACTGGAAGAAATCCAGTAATTCATTTTTTCGCACTTTTATACATCATTCGACCTTTTTATTGATATTTTTACATTATCCCCTTTATACTGTGGGTAAAATCATCCTTCTGATTCATACAACCAGAGTCCGCTCCTCGATGAGGGTCTAAGGACCGCAATCTCTATAGAGGATAGCTTTCATTCATTTTACAAAGGGAGAGCGTGCATAATGGGAACATTCAATCTAAAAACGGATGCTTCAAACAAAGTGCTTCATATTGAGTTGGCAGGTTCCTTTTCTCAAGAGGACGGTCTTCGTTCGATCGCAGCGTATCAGGATGCCATTGCTTCAATGAATACCAAAGAGTTCAACCTCGACATTGACTGCAAAAAGCTGAATGTCACTGCCCCAGAAATTGTACCGCTCCTTGAGGGATGTCTAGCTATGTTAAAAAAGAGCGAATTCAAAAAAGTGGTGTTGACACTTGAGAACAATACGATTTTGAAAATGCAGCTTGCCAGACTTGGCCGAACCGTAGGGCTCGACAATCTCCAGATTGTTTCGAACATCACGGCTTAATATGGAGGGGCCCGTATTTTTTTCGGTATAGTTCTGTTTTTCCACTTATGAGGAGGATGAGGATGGCTGGAATTCGTATTGTAGATATCGATATATATCACCCTGAAACCAAAGTACACAATGAATTTTATATTAAACACTTTGATGCAAGAGGGGTGGATATTCGTGGTTTGTTGAGAGCACTTGGCCGTGATTCACGCTACCAAATTCAGCAGGATGACGAGAATTCACTAACGATGGCCTTCGAGGCTACTCGAAATCTGCTGGCTAAAACCGGACTCACCGGTCAAGATATCGATTTGATTTCCTATGCAAGCCAAACACCGGAATATATTTTCCCTACGAATTCCTTGATGATTCATCATCTAATCAACGGTGCATCTCACACCATCTGTATTGATAGTAACGCCAACTGTGCAGGCATGACCGCAGCTTTTGAACAGGTCAGTCGTCAGATGCTTGGTAATCCAAGGATCAGGCGGGCTTTGATTATCGGTTCTGATTATATTGCCCCTCACGCCAGTCCGGATGATCCTGTATATTTCGCCTGTTTTGGAGATGCAGCCGCGGCCGTTATTGTCGAGCGAGATGAGCATGCCATAGGTTTTATCGATTCCATCTATCAGACGGATCCCTGTGTGTACCAAAATTCCCTATTTCCTGCGGAAGGGCTGGCCAAGCTGGGAAGTACCGGTGTGGATGCAGGAGCTTTTCATGTGAAATTCACTCCGTTTGACGATTCAATCTGTGTCGATGCGGCTTCAGAGTCTATTCGAACTTTGCTGACACGAAATGAAATCAGGCCAGATGAGATCAAGGCTGCTTGTTTCTCACAATTGTCTATCGCCAACATCCGTGCAGTATCGGAAAATATTGGCATCCATGATGACATTGCCGTCTATATTGGAGATGAATTCGGTTATACGTCTACAAGCAGCCCTTTTATTGCATTGCATCGAGCTATTCATTCCGGTCAGATTCAGCGCGGTGATAAAGTGTTGTTCTGGACTGTAGGCGCCGGGTGGCAAAATGTTGCCATGGTCGTTGAGTACTAATAGTACAAGTTCTAAGCTCAAGCCCTTATCTATAATGCATTTATATTCATTTAAAGGACGAATTGGTGGACTACACCTTCATCACTCGTCCTTTTTTAATTGAATTCGTTTTGGCCATATTGTCTTAACAGAAAAAGCAGCCCTTGCGGACTGCTGTGATATCCTCTCATCTCAACTCATCTCATCTCATCTTATCTTCTATTCATGTGACTTCTGCTTTAAAATATTTTTTTGGTCTCTCGATCATCCTTCAGAATCTCGACTGCCTCCCGGAACCGCAGCGAGTGCACAATCTCCCGTTCTCGCAAAAATTTCAGACTATCCTGCAGGTCCACATCATCCGTTAAATCAATTAACCATTGATATGTCGCTCGAGCCTTCTCTTCGGCTGCGATATCCTCGTACAGATCCGCAATTGGATCGCCTTTGGCCTGTATGTAGGTAGCAGTGAAAGGTACCCCAGCAGCGTTATTGTAAAATAGTGCCTTGTCATGTGCTGCATAATGAGCATCCAGCCCCGCTTGCTCCAGCTGTTCTATTGTCGCATCCTTTGTGAGTTTGTAGATCATCGTTGCAATCATCTCTAAGTGTGCGAACTCCTCCGTCGCAATATCGTTCATCAAACCGATGATTTTATCGGGAATGGTATAACGCTGATTCAGATACCGAAGGGCCGCCGCGAGCTCCCCGTCGGCACCACCATACTGTTCCATCAGCAGCTTTGCCATATGAGGATCACATTTACTCACTCGAACTGGATACTGCAATTTTTTTTCATAAACCCACATGTACAGGAAGCCTCCTTCAATTTTATACTTGCCAAGGCCAAGGGGTCTGAGACCATTCCCATGGATACTTGGAGAACGTATGGCCAAAGTTCATCAACGGGCCGT
>JAFWEX010000112.1 GCA_017512705.1 Paenibacillus sp. | reverse complement strand
GACTTTGCTATTTTTATCTTCCATCCGGATGACATATCCAAGATTCGTGGGAAGTACTACGCATCGGTTCGGGATAATACAATGCTTGAAATGGGCCTATTCATGGGCCGTCTGGGACGAAAGCGTATTTTTTTCATACTTCCTGAAGACATTACAGACATTAAGGATGCTGCCAAAGTCGAAGGTCTGCGGATGCCCACCGATCTATTGGGATTGAATCCGCTGGTATATGAGATTCGTTCTGACGGAAAGTGGGCTCCAGCCGTATCGGTAGCCTGCTCGAAGATTGCAGACAGTATTGAAGAACAAGGTCGCTGGAGTGATCCCGAGGCCGAGCGTATCATCGAGATGCACAGACATTCCGAAGATCAAGCACGATTGCAATTATTCAAACTGCTACGTTTCTTTAGGGAATTACTACGTACACGCAAAGCAGACGACCATATGCTGGAACGCATGAGTGACGCTCTACGAAGCGCCTTTGTCTCGCATCCACCCTTTACTGTCCGCGGTACGGCCATCTATCGCACTGATGGTAATGGTTACATCGAACAGTTATGTGGTAACGTTGGGGAGCCTGGTAGAAAATATGATTTATCCGCAAATGATGATAAACCACCGGATGACCCTAAACGTATTCTCGTTGTCGATTCATACCGGGAGAACAAAATCAAAGTAAATCTGTATGACGATTACCTTGAGAAAGAGTATCTGCTATGCTATCCTGTAGCCAAGAGGTATGTAATTACTGTTCACATAGTTGGTCATATTGAAGCAGATGAGGCGGTATTTCAGCACATTGACTTGCAAAATCGTCAACTGTTTAACGCCATCAACGACCTGTTAGGAGGCGAACCGGAATGAAACCGGAAATGAAAAAAATAAGCAAGCGCTGGGGCAGCGAAAAAAAAGTTCGCCTTAGTTCTGCGCCTGATTCATCACGACCGGTTCCGGAACCCAAGGAAGACGATCGTTTCCACAAACCGGCGGTGCCGCTCATTACGATCGGCCCATCGCTCAAAGGCAAGGAGCGTCCTTACAAGGTCATTCTAGAAAAAGAGGCATATTACGAAAAGCCTCAATATCTGGCTTAATCTTGGGTACTAGCGTTTAAAGCTTTGCTTATTTAAATTTAGAGCTTAAGCTACTTCTCAGTCCTTTCCTGACCTAATTCTGACTGCCGCTGTATCGGCAGCATATATTCAGGCCCAGCCGCCCATGGCTGGGCTTAATTGTTTTTTCAGGATGACAGCCTTTCCCTTATCAAACATCCATTTGTATATGACCTTAGGTTTCCTGCAAAACCCAAATATTATACCTTATTTTGGAGCAGGGTTGTCCCATTGGTCAGGTCCGAAGAGAAGTTTACCCTGCTCGAAGCTCTGAGATGAACGATTTCATATTTCAATTATATAATACGAACTAACGTTCTGTAAATAACATATTCAATCCATTTATCTTAAAATCACTAACGTAGCAAACCATTCATTTCACACCATGCGGCCGTTCATCTTTTGACGAGTACGAGGCTAATTATTAGTTATGTAGCCGACCTTTCAACGCCAAGTTATTAACCATGGCCGGGCGCACCAAGAAAAAGGGTTGTACATATTAGTCATTTCTAATATGTACAACCCTTTATGCAAAACATACAATCCCCGCCAGACCAGATAAAGCAATGACCAAGATTGGATGCATGCGTTTTCTTAGCGCTAATAAAGATACAGCGAATATGAGCATAAGACTTAACGTCTGCCACGACATTGTTCCGATCACTTGATTGGAAATAGCGAACCGAATTGCTGCATAAATAATAAGACCCGTAATAATCGGTCGCAATCCATAAAAGGCTGACTTTACAAGTTTCGTCTGATTAAATTTATAGAAAAAGCTGGCCACTAGCAAGATTATCAATAGAGATGGCAATGTCATCCCTACGGCAGAAGCAGTAGCACCTGCTAACCCCGCTGTTTTGTAGCCAACAATAATCGCACTGTTTGTCGCAATCGGCCCTGGAGACATCCCTGCTACTGCAATTATATCTGTAAATTGCTGCGTAGACATCCAGCCATGCTTAACAACCTCTACCTCAATAACGGGAATCATCGCGTATCCACCACCAAATGAGGCAAATCCAATCATCAGAAAAGTACTGAATAAATCCCAAAGCATGTCATCACCGCTTTACACTGTTGTCCAGTCGTTCGTCTCTTCCGACTTCTTCGCTTCTTCCTTTTCCATATAAACAGCTAATCCGAGTATTTCTTTCCCTTTAATCTGCATGATGCCAATTAACATTCCTAATCCGATGATGATAATTGGGTGAACCTTCAAAAAATAGAGAACGAAAACAGTAACACCCGCTGTAATGAGAGTCGTCTTATCAAACACAGCCGTTCGGCCGATTTTAATAGCAGCATAAACAATAAGAGCTACAATTGCCGCACTCATTCCATGAAAAGCAGCATCTACAAAGGGATTGCCATGAAAGGATAGATAAAATATGCTGAGTACAATAACGATAATAAATGTAGGAAGCAATACGCCAATCAACGCAGCAATCGCTCCAACCACTCCAGCAATGGTATAACCGATAAAAGTAGCTGAATTCAGTGCAATGGCTCCTGGAACCGATTGAGCAATCGCAAATACATCCGTTACATCTTGAGGTTTCACCCAGCCGCGCTTAACCACTACTTCGCGCTCTATAACCGGGATCATCGCATAGCCTCCACCAAATGTAACAGGACCGATTCTCAAAAAAGTTAAAAAGATCTGTATAATGAGTTTCCAGTCTCTCTTCATCACAATCCTCTCCCGATACACATAAATAACTGGTCTGAGTACAAAATAACTAGCGAACGGTCAAAGATCGAGGCTTCGGAGTTAATCCCAGATCATTGCAGCACTGTTTATATTTCCTTCCACTACCGCATGGACAAGGATCATTGCGCTCTGGCCATTTTCCTTTATAGTAGCGTTCTACATTTTGTTCAAATAAGCGACCTCTGGTTGTATCCCCTAATTTCTTCATACGCTCATCAGCATAACTGTATATTTGTTTATAGCTTTCGCAGAAATAATCCACTTCTGAAGTAGCAAGATCAGTTCCCCATTTTCGATTACGCGGACATCCCCCATGACATAATTTCTTCCAATCGCATGTTGTGCATGGTTCAGGTAATGTAGGTTTCATCTTCAAAAACTTATCAAACAAAGGATGATCCAATATTTCATCGATCGAATGTGTTGCTACGTTGCCAACCTTCCAATCCGGATGAATGAAGAAATCACAGGGGAAAGCATCTCCATTTTGTTCTAAAATGATGGTTTGTGGACAAGTTGCTCGGTGAATGCATAAACCTGCCTCCCGATTCACGTAAATATTGAGCATCTCATCAAAAAAGCGGATCGAGGATCGCGGTTCCCCCTCTTTGTACCAGTAGTCGAACGCCTCACAGAGGAAATTGCCATACTCTTCAGGTGTAATATCATACACCCCCGGATGGTTAATTTGTTGCGAACGAAAGTCCATACATGGGAGAAACTGAACATAATTGAATCCCTCAGCTTCGAAGAAACGCATCATCTCAGCGGCTTTCCCCACATTTCCTTTGTGAACGACCGTTAGAATATTGAAATCAACTTGATGGGCCCGAAGGTGCTCAATCCCTCTCATCACACGGTCAAAGCTGCCTTGTCCAAGGGAGTCAACTCTCCTTGCATCATGAATCTCTTTCGGTCCATCGAGGCTGACACCGATCAGGAAGTTATACGTTTTAAAAAAAGTGGCCCATTTATCATTAATGAGAGTGCCATTTGTCTGTAGTGTGTTACTGATCATGGTATGTTTGGGAGCATGCTTCGCTTGGAGGGTAACTACTTCTTCAAAAAAATCAAGCCCAGCTAGCAGCGGCTCTCCCCCCTGCCAGGCAAAAGTGGCTGCTCCATGTGACTTCTCCATATACTCCCGGATAAACTTTTCTAAGATAGGAGATTCAATACGATTGATCTTTCTCCCCGGCTTACCGCCGCAAGTGCTGTAGTAACAATAATCGCAGGCCAAATTACAATCCTCGGAAACGGTCTTCCACATGACACTGATATTCCGGTGTTCCGTATTCAAGCATCCATTGCTCATTGGCTTCTCCCCCTCAGTCGATAAATTTGGAAAGCCCTGACTAGTAATCAGGGCTCCAGTGACTTAGTTCTTAAATTCCTTAGCGTGGAATGGACCGCCTTCTTTCATGACGGTCCACAGCGGGTCGACATCATGCTCCATCGTGGACATCATCTCATCATGCCACTCATTCAGAAGATATACGGCCTCCTTACAGAGATCACGTCTTTCTTCTGCAAGGTTATTTTGTTCATAAGGATCATCTTTCAAGTTGAACAGCATTTCTTTAGGGAATCCGTGATGACCGTCATGATATGTTCTGATATAGAGCCAATCGTCAAATCGTACGCTTCTTTGACATACATGAGCACATTGCGAGAACACTAAGTAATCTCTTCCGGTCTGTGCTCCGTTTGTAATACTGCCCGCGTAACTTTTCCCGTCCCAAGATGGAGCGTTTGCCCCACCTAGCAAATCTGCTAGTGTAGGTGCGAGGTCCAGATGATAATGCAGTCCTTCATCGACCTTACCTTGCAATCCATTAGGCCAACGGATGATCATCGGAATCTGACAGGTCCCTCGGTCTGCCGTACCATGCTCCGAGTAGATGCCGAGCTCACCCATATTTTCACCATGATCCGCACTGATCAGGATTGCTGTATCATCCATCACCCCTAACTCCTCAAGCTTGCGAATGACCTGACCGACATGATCGTCCATATAGCGAATCGCACAATCGTAATTATCGATGATAAGTCGCAAATCATTGAATTGTTCAATCGGCTTCGCATGGCGCGGCCATCTGAAATAATGGGAAACGGCAAGCTCATTCATATGATCGATACTGTGCTGTCCCACTTTCTGCTTGTGCTTCTCAAACACTTCTTCCGTTAACCATTCAGGCATTGGATCACCCGCAAACGGTTGTCCATAATCCTCTGGCGTTCTATACGGGGTATGAGGGTCCCAGAAATTCAAATGCAAGAACCAATCCTCTGTATCCCGGTTATCCTCAAGCCATTTTAGTGCAACTGGAAGCACTTTCTCCGCAGATTCATGACCTTTGGCTCCGACATTAAGCACCTCATTGAATCCCGCATTGAACGTCCAGGCGGAATGTCTTTCCGCAAACGTACTGATTGTCGCCGTTTTATAACCAAGTTGACGCAGTGAACCTGGAAGACTTTCGTGAACAAGCTTATCATTGAAATCACGGCTGGGCCCTTCACGCCGCATATCCGCAGCAGTTCCTCCGTGCCCGACAATTCCATTATGAATACCAAATCTTCCTGACATCAGTGCTGAGCGCGAAGGCAAACAAGGTGCATCTGTACAATAGTAATTCGTAAACGTTACGCCTTCTTTTGCGATCTCATCAATATTAGGCGATGTATTGCGATGATAACCATAGCAACCTAAATGATCAGGACGTAGAGAATCTAAATCCAGATAGAGAATTCTCATTGGATAATAAACCTGCCTTTAAAATAAAAATTTGTGTTTGTTGTTAGGAAGCGAGAATGGCCCCTACCCCTTCACCGAACCAGCAATACCATCTACAAAGAAACGTTGCAAGCATAGGAAAATGATAATAATCGGAACGATCGCAATCGTACCTCCTGCCGCGATCCCCGTCCAATCGACGATATTCTCGCCTTGCAGTGCATATAATCCGACGGATAGAGGGCGAGCATTCGGTGCACTTAGCGTTAAGATCAATGGCAGCAAGAACGAGTTCCACGACCAGATAAACTGCATGATCATCACACTTCCGATGACAGGCTTAGACAGTGGAAGCATTACCGTCAGGAATGTTCTTAGAAATCCGCTTCCGTCTACAATTGCGGCTTCTTCCAGCTCTTTAGGAATTTTGGCGAAGAATGTAGAGAAGAGCAGGATGAAGATCAGGTGATTCCCGCCAGCTTCAGCTAAGATGACACCCATCTGGGTATTCATCAATCCGAGCATTTTAATCAAATCATAAATAGGAATTATGGCGAACTCCATCGGTACGAACATACTGGCGATTAACAGTACAAAAATCAATTTCTTCCCTTTGAATGAATATCTGCCAAGTACGTAACCGCAAGTGGCCGTTGTGAAAAAGACGATAAAAATCGTACCTATCGTGATAATCACACTGTTAAAAAAGTAGCGTTCGAAATTCGCCTGATTCCAGGCTCGTAGCAAGTTATCAAAAGTAAACTCTTTAGGGATCAAAGAAAGACCATTGGCAAAAAAGTCACTTTGCGTCTTAAATGATGCGGTTACCATCCAAAGGAATGGATATATCCATATCAAGCAAAAGGCGGTCATAATTATATAAAATAGGGGGCGTCTTATCTTCCTCATCATTTACTACCACCTTTAATTCTCTTTGTTACGACGGATTGGATGATTGCTAGTAAACATATCGTTACTGCAAAAAATAATCCGGCTGCTGACGCATAACCTAGTTGTGGCAATCCCATTTCACTAGTAAATGCATAACGATAAATATAAGTAGATACTACATCCGTAGCAAAGAATGGTCCTCCGTTGGTCATCGTTTTAATCAAATCGAAGGCTTTAAGTGAATTTACGACATTTAACAGCAAGATAATTGTTCCGATTGGAATCAATAAAGGTACTGTGATATGTGTGAACTTCTTAATCCCCGTTGCACCATCAACTTCCGCCGCTTCATAAAGATCCTGCGAAATCGATTGCAAACCAGCTAACCAATAAATTAAGTTAATACCGAGGTTCTTCCATACCGAAATTAAGATGACAGTAAACATCGACCAGCTTGCATCTCCCAACCAGTTAATGGGTTGATCGATCAGACCTAGATTTATTAGAGCCCCGTTAACCGCTCCATCACTTCCCCAAATGAAGACCATGATAATCCCGACGATCGACGTAGTCGTTATAACTGGAAGAAAAATAAATGTGCGGAACAAGTTCGCCGCTTTTAATCCTGGACGGTGTAATATTACTGCTATAATCAGAGCTAAGATTAAATGGAAAGGTACCGTTCCCGCCATAAACTTAAAGCTGTTCTTAAATGCATTCCAAAAGTAAGGGTCTTGTGCTACTTTAATGAAATTTTGCACACCGACATACTTAGCATCCGATGTCAACCCGGACCAATCCAAGGTTGCATAATACCAGCTGGCCACGATGGGCCAGCCTTGGAACATTGCAAATAATGCTAACGTAGGGAATAAAAACACCCAGCACCAAGCTTCGTTTTTCCATTTCGATTTTTGTTTTCGGTTGACAGTCAAACGACTTTCGCTTAATGTACTTATGTTATTCTTCATTGGTTTACTCCCTATTTAATCCTTATTATTTAATCGCTTCGTAGTCTTCTGCTGAATAGTCTTTATCAGCACTCCAATTCGTGAATTTGAAATCATCTTTGTCCACTTTTGCACCTTCAGCTTGCGCATCTTTAATCGCTTGATCCAAAGCAGTATTTACACTGTTGGATAAGAATTTTAGTGGATCTTTAACATCTTTAATCGCACCAGCCATAACCCCTTGCAGAATGTCGCCCAATCCTGGTTGTGGATCTTTGTATTTTGCAAAAACTGCTGCTGTTTCCGGATTTCTGATCTCAACACTAGGAGCTAGACGGGAGTTTGCCATAGCCATATCAAAGTATTGTTTGAATTGTGGGAGTTCGGCAGAAGTCTCGTTCACATCTTTCAAAATCGAGAAACGGTCTCCGGCTTTAACCAGTACAGACTGATAGTCTTTGCTGTAGTACTCTTTCAAATAAAGCGCTGCTGCTTCAGGGTGCTTCGTTGTGCTCGACATGCTTAACCAAGGTTGGAAGTTCGGTCTAGGCATATAACCTTTCTGTCCTGCATCTGGTACAGGAGGCGCCATAACACCAAAATCTAAATCCGGATTTTCTTTCGTCCATACGCCGATACACCATTCCCCTTGAATAATGAAACCAGCTTGTCCTTGACCGAATAACGCACGTGCTTCTGGGGCAGAGATACTCAATGTTTTCGGATGATAACTTCCATCGTCTTTCATACCTTTGAATAAATCGATAACATCCACGACCGCCTGAGAGTCATAACTAGCATCATTCGTTACTAGAGAGAGTGGAGAGTGCGGATTCAGACCGCTTCCGGCCAATGCTGACCAGTCTACAACCGGGTTCTTCCAACGAACAATCGTTTTACCGCCTTCGATCATTCCGTATGCTTTGCCATTTGAAGCTTTCGTAATCGCTTCAGCAGCTGCACGGAATTCACTATATGTTTTTGGAGGATTCTCCGGATCTAATCCTGCTTGTTTGAACAATGTTTTATTGTAGAAGACAAGTGTGTTGGGTAAAGGCAGAAACGCTGGAATGGAATAGATTTTCCCGTCATGCATTGTTGCACCTTCTACGAAAACTCCATCCACAAAGCGACTCTTGAACTCATCATCGATGTAGCTGTCTAATGGTTGAATCCACTCTCCAGCGATCGCTGTACTTAATTTCATTCCATTAGGGATTGGGAATAAGTCTGGAGCATCCCCTGATTTAATCGCTGTTGTAATCGTATTTTGGAATTGATCACTCGTCATCAGCGTATATTCAATCTTAATGTTCGGGTGTCTTGTCTCAAAATCTTTGATGAACTGATCACGGTAATGCTTCTCACTATCAGCCCAGTCCATCACGCGGAGCGTAATTTGCTCTTCCGCTGCATTACCTTTTTGATCATCTGCTTTTGGTTCATTGTTTGAGCCTGCTGTGCTTGAACTTGAACTCGAGCATCCAGCAATGAGTTGTACAATTAGTACAAGCATGAGTAGAATTCCAACTGTTTTTAGTTTCTTATTCACACAAAATCCCCCTTCTAAATCTGTAATTTCTTGCTGATGCATAAACCAACAATCCTGTAAAATATAGCTTTGAACACGTTTTCAAGATAATTGGTTTAAGATTTGTTTTTATTTTATATAATTTCAACATTAATCGACAATGTAGGGAAACATCTTGTTTTTGTGTTTTTGATACTTTTTGAAAATGCGATTTGGAAGGGTTTAGGTGTTGATCTGGCCCTCCGCTTTGCACGTAAGTCTCAAAGCCGAAAAATCCACAAAAACTGCAAAAACTCACCAAATAAATTGGTGAGTTTTTAAACGATTAACTGGTATTTTCTTAATTTTATACACCAGCGATGACAGAAGGCGTTGCAATCGTGTGCCATAAATTGGCGCTAATCGCTTTTGTTCCTCCATCATGATCATTGCCATCGAAATAGAGAATTTCCTGCTCCAGTTCTTCCAGTTCCGTAACAGTTCCTTCTAGATAAGCATGAATACGACTCATTGCCGTTTGAATCCGCTGTACAAGACCACCCATTCGTAGATCAAAGACATCCAACCCAAATATTTTGTTCTCTTCCAACCATTGTGCATGGTACGCTGTTATGAATTGCTCTGCTCTTTGCTTTAATTCAGGTAATTTGGTATGGCAGTACTCCGCTAATACATCCAGATCTTTACGCAAATAAGCATTCCGAATGTCAATTCCTGCATCGCATTTAAGTTCAAGCAATCTACTTAAGGCATATTGAGTCTGAAATAGCTGTTTCCACTCTGGATTACGAGCAACACATTGTTCAAATTGTTCCGCACAATTCCGATAATGCTCGGCGTAAGTTTTCGGTATAATATGTTTGTCAAACAAACCACTCATAATATCCTGGTACAACAAATACTTAGGTGGGTTGATGGAATGAACGTTATCCGCAGCATTGTCAGGTACCAGCATCGTCGCATCAAGCTGCATGAAATCATCGTAACTGCCGCCTACACAAGTTGCGAAGCGTTCTTGCAAGTACTCCGATTGAGCACAGTTTGCATAACTAAGCTCTGCCCACAACTGCAACGTTGGAAGGATCGAATAGATCGAAGCTTCAGCTCCATTGTCTCCCCAGGCGGTAATCAATACTTCTTTAATCCCTTGATTCATGCAGCTTTCATGTGCCATCTCCCCAATGTATTTACTAAATTGGTTATTCGGTGAGAAGCCCATCCATTTCCAAGCTCCACCAGCAAAAATGATCTGATCACTCAGCTGTTTGTGCTTTCTCAACATCCCATCATATTTCTCCGGTTCAACAGAATAGTAATCCCAGTAGACTAAAGAAATATCATCCGGAATCATCTCGATTACCTCTTGTCTGATCGGACTATTCGTATCATAATATTCCCCTGCACTGGCCAGTCGGAAGAACATATCGCTCCACATCATCGGCCGGTAACCATACCCTCTCGCAATTTCCATCACTTTGCCAAAATGCTTCAACATCAACGCCGATCTTTCTTGATAACCATGCTTGTCGAGATATTTGCCCAGCCCCATCATATGAGCTTCATCCATCCCGATATTGATTCTACGACTCGATAAATTTTCTGACATTGTTCTGAACATGCTATCGATCAGTTGGTAGGTCTTCTCTTCATCAATCAATAAAATATCATTGCAATCCACGATATCTGAGAAAGCACTCCACTTCAGCGCTGTTCCCAAATGAGCCAATGTCTGAATGCAAGGAACGAGTTCGATGCCAAACTGATTCGCATACTGGTCCATTATTTTCATTTGTTCCCCACTATATCTGCCACGCATATACCCAAAGTAAGGGTACTCTTTGATCTCATAAGTATCCTCTGTATATAGTTGTACCGTGTTATAGCCCATTAATGCGAGACGCTTAATCAATTCTTTAAACGTGTCTACCTTAAGTACCGCATTTCTCGAGCAATCGAACATGACACCAAGCTGATCATAAGCAGGGCTTTCCTTAATCTCAAAAGGACCGCTCTTTTTCTTCATCCCCTCAATGATTAAGCCAAGTGCACGGAAACATTCATAATCGTTCTGATATTGAACAGTACCAGAGTTACCATCAAATTGAATATGGATGCCCAGCGCTTCTGTCTTCGTAAAATGAACAGGAATCCCTTCGTCTGATAGCTCTACATCTAGTAATGGTAGTAATTCTATGACTGCTGATGTCAATCTTTCATTCAAGCCAAATAATTTCAATTTCATCGAAGGAAACCTCCCAAAGAAACTTGCCGCGGTCTATTTTCAGGTCACAATCAGATCCAGGCAGGTTACATTGATATTATGATATTAACAATCGTATTTAATTATGATTGATCTAACAATGTAGGGATGACTCCTTTTTTTGTATTTCTGATACTTTTACGATAATCGCTTGGAGATGTTTTGAAAGTATTGCGAAACGTATGATTGAAGTGGGGTGAATCGCAAAATCCGCACTTTTGAGCGATATGTTCAATTGTATGATCTGTCGTTTCCAGCAGCTTCTGGGCATGTAATAGACGCAGTTTTTTCACCATTTTCATCGGCGTCAGACCATAGATTTCTTTAAACGCCCGACTGAAATATACTGGGTTCATATGATAAATCTGCGCTAGTTCTTCACGAGTAATATTTTCCTCTAATCGGCTCTCTATATAGTGAAGTACATTGTTAAACCGATCAGTAATGTAAAATTCATTAGGCGATCGCTTCCCCCCAATCTTTGAACTCTCAATAATTTCATGGAGCAACGAAAAGGCAAGGAAACTGCTCTGAACCGCTCTATATTCATTCCCTTCTTGCAGCCAAATGCTGCGAAGTTCATCGAAAATTTTCTCATAAAGCTCAGGGTCCCTCAGTGTAGTCACTTTGCCCATAGGATAATAGTTAAAAAAGTCGACTTCCTCCATAACCTTCAGGTCAATGTTAAAAAGGTAGTGAATACCATCCGTTTGGGATATGACATTGAACGGAAGATCCGGTCGATGAATCATCACATCACCTGTCTTCGCGATATATTCTTTGCCCTCAAACGTAGTGCTGACCTCACCCTTTTTAATATAAGCAATGGTGCAGCAGGATTGCACATAGTCGAAGATTACTCTGGACTTATACTGAATTTTCTTGACATCAAACAATTTGATTTTAAGTTGGTCGCTTACACTATATGACATATGAAGGCCCCCTTTTTCATCTGGTTTAGCTTGACTAGCAATCGAATCGCATATCCTTTCTAAGCTATATTACTTCACACTCTAATCAGCTAATTCGGAGTCTCTAGTTTTATCCCCTTTTCCACTGATAAGTAGATAATACAACTCCGCCTACAATGAATAAAGATCCTAGCACTTCTATACCTGTAATTGGTTTGTGCAGTAATATTAATCCAAAAATCATGGCTACAAAAGGCTCTAAATTAGACAATATCGATGCCTTCGAGGCATTTACATGACGAATATTGTTATTCCATATAAGTGTTGCTATGCCATGTACAACAATAGCCGTTCCGATTAGCAAGGTCCAATCTGAGAAATCAACGCTTATTCTTAAGGGAACGTCCAGTGAAAAGGCAAACGGAATCGACACAATAAAGCCCACGACATTCGAATATAAAGTAATCGTAAGTGGATCAATTCTTTGGGAGAGTACTCTAGTCATAATAATCATGATTGCAAAGGTTACCATGGTCACAACAATCCATGCAAGACCTATATCAAGCTGCAATGATGATAAACTCCCCTTAGCTACAACAAAATAAATACCTACAATTGCAATAATGGAGCCGAATAGCATACGGGTCGTTAATTGTTCTTTTAAAAATATAGCTGCTAAAACGCTAGTTAATATAGGTGTTGTTGCTAGAATTAATGCAGATGTCGTTGGATCAGCGGTTTGCAAGCCGACAAAAAAAGACCATTGATTTATAAATACACCAATAACACCCAAAACTATTATTGAAAATAAATCTGCTTTATTTACTGACTTGAAACGTTTAGTGTAAGCTGATATGACTACTAATAATAATGCAATAAATAGAAGTCTTAATGATGTTAACAGAGCTGGTGAGAAGTCCTGAACTAAAATTTTGCCAAATACAAAGTTGCTCCCCCATACTACGACACAAAAAATGAGCCAAATATAGGCTTTTTTCATAATAATTAATCATCCTTCATTCCATAATGTAAATTTGGTTTTCTAACCAAAAAATAGACCACCCTCTGTTAAGGTACACGGTCTATTGCGCTAAGATCCGGTAACTACCGTCACTTCTTGGTATTATTATCATAGTTCCATACCTCTACACATACAAATGGTAATAAAACACTTTAGTTTGTAATTTATCCCATACTAATAAATCCCATACTAATAAACCTAAAGAAAGACGACCAGTGCACCTGCACTGATCGGCCCAAGAGGTAGCGTTTTCTTTTATGAATGTAAAAAGTTTCAACTTGAATATTGCATGAGTCCGGATTATGCTGACTATAATATAAACAGGAACATTTGTTCCTGTAACGTGTATATCTTTGTTGCTAAGGAAGTGAACTTATGACATTCCCTTCTACTTCCGCCCCATCCCCTGCAGATGAAGATCATAATTTAATCAAAGGTATGGTTGTCCGCACACTTTTGCTGGATGTACTGGAACGAGATATTCAAACGCTGGATAGCTTGCTCCTAAAAATGCCTGAAGTCTATATTCTGTCACTCACTCGCATTCAAAATCAGGTGCTCAAGGAAATGCAAGAGCTGCGCAAACAGATGAGGACGCGTGGAGTGAAGATTGTGCAGGAAATACGGGGAAAGGATGGAATCGAAACGGTTTATTTGTGTAGGGGATACGGGCAACGGTTCTATATGCTCTGGACATTTGCGCGTAATGAGGTCAAAAAAGAGCTAAGTTACCATCTACGGATCGATCTGACCCAATCTCAGATATAGAGTCGCTTATGCTTACATAGGCGAACCTTCAGCTTGAATGGGTTGACCATCCCCCGTTACGTTCATTAAGATGAAGTAGTCATATCCAACCATTCCAACCTGGAAAAAGGATGTGCGCTCAACGTCTGTTCAATCAAGGAGCTGTACTGTATGAATATAAGTCCAAATTCACATTCACCTTCACATTCCAAAAAAGATTCCTACGGCCATCCGCTCGTTGCAGCCAATGTGACCGAACTGATTGGCAAGACGCCTGCCGTCCGGCTTAGCCGACTTACAGACAATAACTCTGCTGACGTGTTCGTTAAGCTGGAATATTTCAACCCGAGCGGCAGTGTCAAGGATCGTGCGGCTTACAATTTAATTGCGCAGGCTGAACGAGACGGATTGTTGCAGCCCGGGGCGACGATTATCGAGCCAACCAGCGGCAATACGGGTATTGGTCTCGCAATGAATGCGGCTGCTAAAGGATACAAAGCCATTCTAATTATGCCGGACAACATGTCCAAGGAGCGCATTAACATTCTGAAAGCTTATGGCGCTGAGGTTGTGCTCACCCCCGCTGCCGAGCGAATGCCCGGTGCGATCCGCAAAGCCAAGGAACTTCACGCTGAACTACCAGGCAGCTTCATTCCTCAGCAGTTTGAGAATCCGTCCAATCCGGATATTCACCGAATCACCACGGCGCCCGAGATTATGCAGCAGATGGATGGCAGACTAGATGCCTTCATCGCTACGGCTGGAACCGGCGGCACGATCACCGGAACGGGCGAAGAGCTGCGCAAGCAGCTTCCCGACCTTCGCATCTATGCGGTGGAGCCGCAAGGTTCCCCCGTGCTGTCCGGCGGCGAACCCGGACCGCACAAGCTCGTCGGTACAAGTCCGGGCTTCATCCCGGACATCTTGAATACCGACGTATGGGATGCCATCATCCAGGTGTCCGATGAGGACGCACTGGATACGATGCGGCAGCTTGCTGCCCGGGAAGGGCTGTTGCTCGGCCCTTCCTCTGGCGCTTCGGTGTGGGCCGCCCTTCGCATCGCGAAGGAACTGGGGCCGGGGCACCGGGTGCTCTGTATTGCGCCGGATACCGGGGAACGGTATTTAAGCATGGGTATTTTTTAACAAGGCCGCAGGCAGAGGTACTTCAAGCTCCATCGCAGGTTCGCTCAAAGCAACGCTTAGATACTAACAAGCAAATCGTTGATCTCTGGCCTTCATATCCAAGTCGATCCAAAAGCAAATAAGCTCCTGCTCACCTGCGGATGAATGATCCCAAGTGTACAGGAGCTTATTTGTAATTCTCGCTCATAAAAATTAATGAGTTAAGTTAGGTTGAGAGGCTTGAGACATGTTTGTTAATCCATTAGTGGGACAAGGTAGTCCATTCCACACCTTCCGGAAGCAGAGCTGCAATGCGGTCTTTGGCTTCTTTTTGAGTGTAGAGTGACTCATCCAGAATCGCGGCAGAACCGGAATCACTGCTTGTCCGAATCAAACGTCCAAGCCCTTGCTTCACTCGCAGCAACATATATGGCAGATCGATCTCTTCATATGGCGAAGCGGATGCATTCCGCTTGGCGTTGAATACCGGGTCCTGCGGCGGATACGGGAGCGACCAGATGATGACGTTAGACAGCGAAGGTCCAGGAACATCGAGTCCCTCCCACAGATTGACGGAGCAGAGCACACTCTCTTCATCCTGCTGGAATGCGGCGATCAGATCACTGATCTCCCGATCTCCTTCGTACATAAAGCGCAGCCCCTGTGCTTCCGGTACTTGCACGATATCCTGCTTGAATGCAAGCAGTTCCTCCATCGTACGGAACAGAATTAGCGCGCGACCCCCACTCTCCTGAAGCAAAGCTGCGGCATCACGAAGCCGGTTTGTATTGTCTGCCTGACCGGGTACAGCCTGTTCAGCAATCTTCATCTGCATTTTATCTGCGTAATCATAAGGGGAAGCTACCGAGAACGATACAAAATCATCAATACCGAGGCTGTCCGCCACATAACGGAAAGAATTGTCCACAGACAGGGTAGCGGATGAAAATACAATCGGAATGCCGGTGTTGAACACACGCTCATTCAAGATTTCTTTTACGGTACGCGGCATGATCGATAACGTCGTCTCATCCTCGCTCTCTTCCGCCCAGCAGATGTAACCATCTTCCTTACGGAACAGGGACAATGCCGTCTGGATCATATCGAGATGTTCTTCCACGACACGCATCTGATAGCCGTCCAGCGAGAATAGTCCGCTCTCAAATACCAGCTCCTCGCCAATCGCATCCAGGATATTGGTCAATCGTTCGATCTCACGCAGCAGCGGCGCTTCCACACGGACTTCCTTCCGTTCAGAGCCCGGAATGGCCACCGAATACATATCCAGCAGACGGAACAGTCTCTCACTGCTTTCAATCGCCTCATCCACTCGCTCCGCAAGGGATTCACGAATCTCGCCTTCGAGCAGACGTGTAACCAATTCTTCAAAGATGCGATGCTTCAGCTTGTAGCTCAGGGCGTTTAGTGCCGCTTCTTCCAACAAATGGCCTTCATCAAATACAACCGAGCTGTGATCTGGCAATAAAGGCAATTGTCCTTCGCGCTTGCGTGCTTCATAGGTCCACACATGCTCCATGTAGTAATCGTGGGAACAGATGATGATGTCTTTGGAACGACGGTAATGATCACGCGACAGCGTCAGGCCGCAGCGTTGTCTTTTTGGACACACGAAACAATCCTGAAACGGGTCCCAGTTAATCTTGTTCCACTGGCGGTCGTTCAGATGCGGGTACTGTTTGCGGTCACCATACGGATGGAAAGCCTGAAGTGTTCCCGGCGTGTTCACGAAATCCGGCAGGCTCTCATAGACCTCTTCAATCACTGGCGCATCCTCATCCGCGAATCGGACTGCACTCAGTTTGTTCAGACAGACGTACTGATCCGGCGACTTGCCGAGTCGTGCGTCCACTTGCAGATCCAGATGTTCAGCAAGCTTCGCTATATCTCCGCCTGGCTTGACGAGCTGTTCAATCAAGGATTCATCGGCGCAGGCGATCACTGCCGGTTTGCCCGTATAACGTGCATAACAGACCGCGTAGAGCAGATAAACGAGTGTCTTCCCTGTTCCTACGCCAGCCTCGGCCATAATCGTCTTTTTATCTCCATAGGCCCGTTCGAGCTGGTACGCCATAAAAATCTGTTCGTCCCGTACCTCAAAGCCGGACTCTGGCAAAATATCATAAAACACATCGGCCACCCACTCTCCCAGACGGGATACAAAAGGTTCAGCCGGATCATATGCAAAAGGGTAACGTTGTGTAGACAATCCTGGGTCATCCTCCATTCTTAGACAAAGCGGTCCTATTCAATTGTTCCGTTTCAAAAAAGGCCGCTGGGCAAAAGTTAATTATCTCATGTGATGGGCTTGGAGACAAGTGTTTTTTTATCTGGATAACGGAGAGGTCATATTGTCGTTATGTGAATGTATCTTGTTTGGATATATACTATTTGAATCTATATTGTTTAAATCTATGTTGTCTGGATACATATAGTCGCTACGTTGGGATCGGTTTTGAATTAGATTGGAGTTAGATTTTGAATAGATATCTCGCATGACCTGTTTTCCTTTGAAAAGTTTCCTTAAGGGCCGACATGTATAGAACCTGAATGCTGGGAAAATATATACAGGAATCTAACTTCAGGAAAGGGGTACTTCCTCCATGGATAAACATTCTACACCATCCGGGCATTCCTCAGACTCATCCAGCGAGACATTGACGGATCGGCAAGGCCATCCGATTACCGATAATCAGAACGTACGAACCGTGGGTAGCCGTGGACCGACTACGCTGGAGAACTATCATTTTCTCGAAAAAATCACTCACTTCGACCGTGAACGTATTCCGGAACGGGTTGTACATGCTCGCGGGGCTGGTGCCCATGGCGTATTTGAAGCGTATGGGACAGCCGGGAACGAACCGGTATCCAAGTATACGCGAGCACGTCTTTTTCAGGAAAAAGGGAAACAACCCCCCGTGTTCGTCCGTTTCTCGACCGTCATTCACGGCGGACACTCCCCGGAGACCCTGCGGGACCCGCGCGGATTCGCGGTTAAATTTTATACAGAAGACGGCAACTGGGATCTGGTCGGCAACAATCTAAAAATCTTTTTCATTCGTGACCCGCTCAAATTCCCTGATATGGTGCATGCCTTCAAGCCCGATCCGCTGACCAATGCACAGGATATGGAGCGGTTTTTCGATTTTGTCTCCCTCAGTCCTGAAGCGACACATATGGTGACCTTTCTCTTCTCTCCGTGGGGCATTCCGGCCAACTATAGGCAGATGCAAGGCTCAGGCGTAAATACATACAAATGGGTGAATCAAGATGGCAAAGGTGTGCTTATCAAATACCACTGGGAACCGTTGAAACAAGGTATTCGTAATCTGCTCCAGAAGGACGCCAATGAAATTCAGGGGCAGAACTTCAATCATGCCACGCTCGATCTATACCATGCCATTGAACAGGGTGACTATCCCGAATGGGAGTTATGCGTTCAGGTGATGGAGGATGGTGAGCATCCAGAGCTGGATTTTGACCCGCTCGACCCAACCAAGCTGTGGCCGCAAGATCAGTTTCCGTTTCTGCCTGTAGGCAAAATGACGCTGAACCGTAATCCCGAAGATTATTTCAATGAAGTGGAACAAGCCGCATTCGGGACGGGCGTTCTGGTGGATGGTCTTGATTTCTCGGATGACAAGCTGCTGCAAGGGCGCACCTTCTCTTATTCGGACACCCAGCGTCACCGTGTAGGTGCGAACTATCTGCAATTGCCTGTGAATGCGCCGAAGAATCGGGTAGCGACGAATCAAAGCGGCGGACAAATGCAGTACAAAGTCGATCGCAAACCAGGTCAAAATCCGCATGTCAACTACGAACCCTCTTCTCTTGGTGGGTTACAGGAAGCCTCGCCGCGAGGGTCGGAACATGAACCTCTTATTGAAGGACGACTGGTGCGTGAGAAAATTGAGCGTACCAATGATTTTGGACAAGCCGGTGATACGTACCGGGCGTTCGAGGACTGGGAGCGGGATGAGCTGATCAGCAACATGGTCGGTGCATTGGCCCAATGTAAACCGGATATCCGGGAGCGCATGATCTCTCATTTTACCCAAGCGGATGCAGATTACGGGCGCCGTGTGGCAGAAGGGCTGGCGTCGGTATCCACAGACGATAGTGCAACAGTACAGCCCAAGCATGATCCAGCCGTGGAACAAGCCGAAAAGCGTAGTCGGGAGACGGATGGCTATTAATTAGCGTTAGACGAGTCGGATGAGTATTGTCCATAACTAGATGAATATTGTCCCATAAAAAGTTAGATGAAAGTATCGCCCCATGAGTCTGGGTGCCAGTGTTCGCAGCCGCTTATGGGGCTTTTTGTGTGGTAGCAGCTGCTGATTTGGAGAAAAATGAAGTTCAAAGCGGTGGATTAGGGATAAGTCCCATGTGATCAGACGGGGAAAAACAGACATATTCACGTTCATTTCGGACGATGGTTCGTTAAAAAAAGGCGATCAGCCAATGATCGGATTACATTTTTCCTATGAATGAGACGGGATTGGGAGCAGTCATGCCTGCCCTGCCAGCTTTGTTCGCGATCTGATCAAATGATTATTGATGATAGCGTTTACAACATTTACCATGAAGTTGTGTCCGAGTGGATACCCTGTAGCTAGGCGGCCGGTATGACGCAACATGTGACGTATCTTTTTCTACTCTCATTGAAGCTACACACAACATACTCTGCTCCATGCATGCATACTTGGTTTCCGCCAGCTCTATATTTAATCCCAATAACCAAGGAGGCTTGCATCATGAAATTATTCCCTTCCACATCTACTCATGCATCTGCACGATCCCAGCGTTCCCTGAAATCCAGAATGACCAACATCTGTCTCAGTGCTGCGTTTCCTCTATTATTGTTAAGCGGTGGTTCGGTCGGTGCTACAGAACTGCTGGAAAGCGGATTACTGAATGCCTCAGAGTCTGAGTCAGTGGCGAACAGTTCCAATATTACGTTGGCCGCGGGTGATTTGTACGTGTCCCCTAACGGCTCTGCCAGCAATCCGGGAACCATCAACAGTCCAACGTCCCTGGCTAATGCTCTGACCCAGATCGCTCCGGGTAAAACGATCTATCTGCGCGGCGGAACCTATAGTTTTGCGCAAACGGTGACAATTGAACGCGGCAACAGCGGGACAGCCTCACAACGTAAAAATCTGGTCGCCTACGGATCGGAAAAACCGGTCTTCGACTTCTCGGCTCAAGCCTTCGCTTCTACGAATCGGGGATTGCAAATGTTCGGAGACTACTGGTTCGTGAAAGGACTTGAAGTCAAAGGTGCGGGCGATAACGGCATCTTCATCGGTGGAAGCTACAACCGTTTGGAGCAGATTGAAGCTCATCATAACCGGGACACCGGTATTCAAATTGGACGTTATGCCTCGACTGCTGCGAAGAGTGAATGGCCTTCCTATAACGAAGTCATTCGTTCCTACTCCCACAACAACTTTGACCCGGATGACGGCGAGGATGCGGATGGTTTTGCCGCCAAGCTGACGGTGGGTCCAGGAAACGTCTTTGACGGTTGCATTGCTGCCTATAACGTGGACGATGGATGGGATCTTTACAGTAAAACAGATACAGGCGCCATCGGTGCCGTCACCATCCGTAACAGTATCGCGTACGCGAATGGTGCAACGGCAGATGGAACATCCACCTCCAACAGCGATGGCAACGGATTTAAGCTAGGCGGAGAGAAAATCGCCGTGAATCATATTGTCGAGAACAGCATTGCGTTTAATAATAAAAAGCATGGCTTCACCTATAACAGCAATCCGGGTTCAATTCAGATGACCAACAACACCTCTTGGAACAATGGGCAGAGCAACTTTGCTTTTGATGTAGGCACCCACATCTTCACCAACAACCTGTCCTTCCAGGGCGGCGCCAGCGACAAAACCAGCGGAACCGATGTCAGCAGCACCAACGTATGGTGGAAAAACAAAAAAAGCGTCAACAACAAAGGCCTGCTCGCCAGCGCAGCCGACTTTGTCTCCCTCGTACCTTCGGTAACGCGTAGCGCGGATGGAACACCTCTCTTGGGCAATTTCCTGAAGCTTGCGGGTGGCAGTGATCTGATTGGGTCGGGAACGCCAGCTGGGAAGAATATTGGAGCGCGGTAGGTGTGTGAATAAGTAAGCTAACAAATAAATGAAAAGCAAAATCCCCTTCCCCATGTCAGCCGATTGCTGGTGATGGAGAAGGGGATTTTTAAATTGTTGTGTATGTCGGCTGGCTTATGAGGTAGATAAATACTCACGTCTTGGCTAAGACCTCAATCATCAGTCTGCCACCTGTGCGAAAACCTTGCTCAAACGCCGCTTCCACGTATATAGATGTGGACTGTCCGATCAAGTCGATCAGTTGCTCCAAGGCATCGTATTCTGTATCTGGGAGCTTTGTTTTGTAGTTTTGCATGATGTCCGATATTTGGCTATTAATTTCGTAATACTCGTCCTGTTCAGGATGAATCGATTCGTCCAACCGTAGGTTCCCGTGAAACAAATCTTCGATCAGATTTGACATGTTATCCTTCATGGTAAGATCACCTCAGGAAGATTGTACACGAAGGGATGAGGTGAGATGGGAATTTAGCGGGAAATCCGCTAAATCAGTCTCTAGTCCTTTACTAAATCACATATTTTTTTATCGTTGTAACAAATAGGAAGAGCCGATAGACTTACTACTAGGCACAAATATGATTTCATGGCCTAGAAAAGCCACCCCCATAAGAAGGCAGCTTATTAGGGACTACATATCAAAAGGTTTTAGTTTTATCAATTGGAGTTACTTTTACAAATCCATCATTGTCTTCAATAACAACGTAGTTGTCACGAAGATCAATAGATTTTCTCTTTTTAAGTCGTTCAGACATTGGTATGTGAGAGAAGGGGTTGGCAAGTTTGCCTCTCGTCAAAGAACCATTCGATTGCTTTATGACACTTTTCATAAGAAACCCTCCTTCCTCATATTGTATCACACAAAAGGCGAACATGCGATCTTATTTTTCTTTGAGGAGTTTCGCGATTTGTTTGTAGGCATCTTCTTTGCTATCATACTTACCGTTGTATTTTGTGATGTTGGATGGTTTATTAGTCTTTTTGGAGTATTTCTTTCCTTTAGTAACCCATTTATCACCGATGAATTGAAGAGTTAGAAAGTCAATCATCTTTTCAGAATCAAATGACCACTGTTCTACATCATCATTTTTAGTATATGCCCAGTCAAGATTTTCATTAACAGCACTTATTGCATTCATAAGTTCAATTACTGTTTGGTATCTCTTATCTGGATTGACTTCCAATGCTTTTTTGATACATCTTCTAAGTCCATTTGGAATGTGGGGGAGAAATCTATTACGTGCTGGGAAGGTGCCATTAGTTATACTTTCTCTGCTGAGATCCGTACTCTGCGTGTTGAAGTCCTCATTCCCATTACACATTCTATACAAAGTCAATCCCGCTTGGTAAATATCATATTGACTCGTGTGATCAGTGGTTACAAATGCTTCAGGAACGTAATGCTTCCTGTATGCTTTATCAAAGGATGCAAAACCTTCATCATCAGAATATTTAGACAAACCAAAATCAGTAATGAGAGCACGATTTGAGTCATTAATGATGATATTAGTGGGTTTCACGTCAAAATGTATCAATGACTTGGTATGAATGTAATGCAGTCCACTCAAAAAATCAAGAGAATATTTTATTATCTCTCTAACGGTCAAATACTTTCTGTTTAAAAGAGAGTTTAATGAGCCCTTAGCGTAATATGGCATTGAGAGGTAAACATTGTCATCATCTTCGCATGCATAATTTATTACCATTATATTGGGATGTCTGCTACTGTATAGCATCTTTGATTCGTTATAATAATCTAGTTGGTTATTAAAAGAGAATTTAGTCATCGCTTTTACAACAATCGTTGCATCTAATTGAGGATCGTGAGCTAAGTAAGTTTTTGAATTAAGACCTTCACCGCCAATTTCCTCACCCAAGTGAAATGTCAGAGATGTTATAACAGGATTCATTGCGAAATCACCTCAATTTCAAGTTCAGATGCTGCCAATGCAGTGATGATACTTTCTCGAATACCCTTTGCTGACTTTGACACCCCTGCAATCTCAATAAGAGAGTCATCGCCCTCTACATATTCTTTTACCTTTGCTAAAGGCTCATCTATCAGTTTAGCTATAGACGACAACTTTCCAAGAAAATATCTATGTACAGTACAGTCAGCTAAAAGTTCTTGAATTACTCCCTCTAAGTAAATACGCTCAATACTTAGATTCATCGTATTACCCTCGTGGACACGTATTCCTGCTTTAACAATCTCAAACTCTATGAAGATGGAGTTAAGATTCGTTCTTACATAAGCCAATTGGGTTGGTACATCCAGTGCTTTTGGG
>JAFWEX010000111.1 GCA_017512705.1 Paenibacillus sp. | reverse complement strand
TAAACCCCTCCGCGAAAATTTCCTTCCCTCGCGCACTGCGTAGAATGAGCTGAGATAACGGTCAAGCTGCTCAGTACCAATACCGAACTGATTTTTGTGTGTTTCCAGACTGCACAAAACTTGACATTTCCACATATCGACAAACTGGAATTTATAAGTCTGAACTTCTCGTAACGCTGTAACCAATTCACAAGAACCGATATAATCATTAGCATAACCAAATATGGCTCTCCCCATGCATAAAAAATCAAACTTGCTAATAGGAGAAAATAATTGGAAAACTCCTTCTTTATCAATGTATTGCCGACAAATACTAATGGCAAAAACATCAACAAAAACACTGCTGAACTAGAGTCTGTTCACACTATTGACAATAGCAGAAAACACTGTATAATAGAGTCATGCAGATCACGCAAGAGCAGTATGAGAAGATAGCAAAGTATCTACCGACGCAACGAGGCAACGTCAGCATGACGAATCTCCAACTGATCAATGCGATCCTGTATGTCACGGAAAATGGCTGCAAGTGGAGGGCATTGCCGGAAACCTATGGGAATTGGCATACAATCTATGTTCGCATGAATAGATGGAGCAAAAACGGGGTTCTCAGCAGGGTATTTGCCGCCTTGCAAACAGAAGGAATCATCCAAATCAATGTAGAAGTTGTGTGCCTTGACAGCACAACGGTCAAGGTTCATCCTGATGGAACCGGTGCGCTAAAAAAAGAGGGAAGCAAGCGATTGGAAGATCCCGAGGCGGACTCACCACGAAGATTCATATGGTTACCGCATCTGACCGATCGGCTGTCAGCTTTTCACTCTCCAGCGGGGCAAGACACGATTCGCCGGAAGGAATGAAGCTGTTGTTCTTTACCCCTGCCTGCGATTGTGAGCAATCGCTTCTCATGGATCGTGCATACGAGGGCGATAACATGCGGGCTACGGCGAAAGAGCTTGGTTATACCCCTGTAGTTCCACCGAAGAAAAATCGTATTGACCCATGGGAATATGACGAAGAACTCTACAAACGCAGAAATGAGGTTGAACGTTTTTTCCGAAGAATCAAACGTTTCCGGCGTGTTTTCACTCGTTACGACAAGCTCGACATCGTCTTTGCTGGTTTCATTTTGTTTGCCATGATTGTTGACGCGTTAGTGTGAACAGGCTCTAATCTTTGTAATGGCAGTGCAGCAATAAAATGCTGTTTCGCCAATTTCTGTAATGCTATCGGGGATAGTAATGTCAACTAAATTACGACAGTTTGCAAAAGCACTCGAACCAATGTGAGTGAGGCTATTCGGGATGCTGACTCTGGTCAGATTTCTACACTTGCTAAAGGCAGCCACGTTAATTTTGTTTACGCCGCTGGGGATGGTGACGCTGGTTTTTGCACCAGGACACTGGAGCAGGATATTCATATCCCGGGTATACAATATCCCATCGTTAGAAGTATAATATTGATTCTCTCCGGACACTATGATCTCGTATAGATTATCGCATCCTTCGAAAGCATAAAGCATAATGTTGGTGACGCTTTCTGGGATGCTGATGCTGTTCACATTGGAACAGCGAGAAAAGGCATGCGGGGCAATCGCAGTAACCCCATCCGGTATCACCACATCCCCGCCTGGACCATCATACTTCACAAGAACACCATCGGTTATCTCAAAATCCTCAGAAAAGCTATTATTCGCTACTACGCTGCTTGTTGAAACAGATGTGGTTTCATTGCTGTCAAAAGAAGCATAAAGTAGTCTATCTCCGATTTCTTCAGTCTCTGATTGCCCGGATTCTACAAGTGACAATTCAATCTCTTCGGGAATGTCTGAATCCACAGGCTCTGAAAACAAATCCAATGCTTCATCACTGATGACTATATCAATCTCATT
>JAFWEX010000009.1 GCA_017512705.1 Paenibacillus sp. | reverse complement strand
TCTCCATTTGATATGATGAAACAATTCGGAGTTACTTACAGCTATGCTGGTGAAAATATCGCTAAAGGCCAGAAAACGCCACAGGAAGTTGTAACAGCTTGGATGAACAGCGTGGGTCACAGAGCAAACATCCTGAGTAAAAACTTCACGCATATCGGTGTAGGTTACTATAACGGATATTGGGCTCAAGAGTTTATCGGTAAATAAGAACTGAGAATGAATAATCTATCATTTATTTTATAATGAAAAGTCATACATCCATGGCCGTAAGGTTGTGGATGATATGACTTTTTATTTTTTTCAATTCGGGTAAACGGCTGTTTTCGAATACAGGAACAAAATTTGCAAATTAACGTCAGAAGACTTATGTTATTTAGAATAAGCAGTATTTTGATGTGAAAGCCATTATAAATTTTACGCACTTGACTGGAGATGTGATGGATGAAAAAGAACAAAAATCTTGATTCAGCACCTTGGATCTGGAGAAGTGTTAGCACCATTGCTATTTTAGCAACATTGCTACTGTTATTTGGATTTGGTTACGCCATAAAAGATGTTATCTTTCCTGAGGGAGACTCAACATTAAACGATAGACAAAATAGTGCGGCATCATCGCAAGAAGCTCAAAAAGGCAGTAATCAAGCGATAGTAGAAGATGGAAAGATCCGGATGGCAGTCATCGGTGATTCTCTAGCCAGAGGAACGGGTGATGATGAGGGACTTGGTTTTGTACGAAGAGCCGGCAATCTGCTTAAGGATAAGGGCTATGATGTACAAGTACTTAACAATTTGGGAGTGAACGGTCTCCGAACAGACGCTTTGTTAAGCAAGCTGGATGAACAAGGAGTTAAATACGTGTTGCAGCAATCAAACTTTATTTTGCTCTCCATTGGTGCAAATGACCTGTTTCAGGGCGGACAGGTTCTTCAAGGTGAAGATCCACCAACGGCTGAGAAACTGGCTGCTGCGTTGCCTGAGACGTCGAAACGACTGCAGGAAATTTTAAAAAAAGTAAAAGAAATCAATCCCAATGCCCACATTGCGTACATCGGATTATATAATCCCTTTGGTAATGTGAAAGAGCTGGAGAAGCCGGGGAATGCAGTTGTTGCTGCGTGGAATGATGCGGCCATGTCCATTTTAAACAATGAAGATAAAATGACGCTTGTGCCGACCTTTGATCTGTTTGAGAATCATCTCGACGAATATCTTTCATCCGATCACTTTCATCCTAATGGTCAAGGTTATCAGCAGATCGCGGTTCGCATTGCACAGGAATATCAAGGGAATACACCGGCAGAGGGGAGCGTGAAGTAAATGGCAGAGAAAGCGGAGAAGCAATACGATTCCGTCTTGTCCGTACAACATTTGAAGAAAAAAATCGGGCGAAAGTGGATCATTAAAGATGTCACTTTTGATGTCAAACCTGGTGAAATATTCGGATTTTTGGGACCCAATGGGGCGGGAAAAACAACAACGATTCGTATGCTGGTTGATTTAATCAAACCTACAGAAGGAAAGATTAGCGTATGTGGTTATGATGTGAATCGCGACCCTGAGCGAGCACTGAAATATGTCGGATCCATCGTTGAAAACCCAGAAGTATATACATATTTAACCGGGTGGGAGAACCTCGAGCATTTTGCTCGAATGCAGCCAGGTGTGGACATGATCGTATTCAGGAAGTGGTGAATATCGTTCGTCTGGATCAACGGATTCATGATAAAGTCAGAACGTATTCTCTCGGTATGCGTCAGCGCCTTGGAATAGCTCAAGCGCTGCTTGGTAAGCCGCGTCTCCTCATTCTGGATGAACCGACAAACGGTCTTGATCCAAAAGGGATTAAGGAACTGCGGGAATTTATCAAACAGCTTGCCAGTGAAGGCATGGCCGTTTTTGTTAGCAGTCACTTGTTAAGTGAGATTCAGCTTCTCTGTGATCGGGTTGCGATCATCAGTGCTGGCCGTGTGCTCGCGGTGGGCGGTGTGAACGAACTGATTGAAGACCATTCCAAGGTGGCCATATGGCATCTCACACCGTTAGAAGCAGGGCGTCAGATGTTAATCGATCATGGTATTACACTCGTCACTCGTCCTGCTGATTTTATGGATGACACCATTATTGCAGGGCTCGGAACAAATGCGGTTGTTGCAGAGATGCACGAGGAGATGATCCCCGAGCTGGTGACACAGATGGTACAGGCTGGTATTCAAGTTGAAGGTGTGCAACGGATTCAGCCTACACTTGAACAGCTATTCTTAAAAATGACAGAAGGTGAATCTATTGAATAATATCATGCCGCTCATTCGTAATGAGACCATCAAAATGGTTAAGAAGAAACGTCTTTATATTATTTTCATCGTTCTGGCCATCCTTGTACCCATGTTCACGTATGCACAGATGAAATCAGCTCAAAATAACCGGGATAAATTCGGTGGTGACTGGAGGCTCGAATTGCAGCAGGCCATTACCGATAATCAGAACTCGCTTGGCAGCGACAGGGTACCTGAGGAATACAAGAAATATAGGACTGTGTATATCCAGCAAATGCAATATTATCTGGAAAATGATATCAATCCTAAAGAGCCAGGAGGAGTGACGTTTACAAGGGAGTTCATGAATAATGCCGTCGGGCTTTTTATCCCTCTTTTGATTATGGCGATTGCTTCGGACCTGGTATCGGGTGAGCGGACGACCGGTACGATCAAAATGTTGCTGACTCGCCCCGTCAGACGGTGGAAAGTGCTTCTAAGCAAGCTTGTAACACTGATCATGTTTGTTTCGATCATTGTTGTGTCTGCCTATGTGATTTGTTATGGCATATCTGGCGCTGTATTTGGATACAAAGGGTTCGGCATGCCTGTTTTTACCGGATTCAAAGTGGTTGGCACCGATGTAGATATGTCTGCTGTACATGCGGTAAGTCAATGGCAGTACATGTTGATGCAAGCAGGTTTGATCTGGTTCGTGAGCATTATAGTCGCAATGTTGGCATTTATGGTGTCGGTTCTTGTTCGCAGTACAGCTGCAAGTATTGTTATAATGATGGCTGCCCTGATTGCAGGAACAATCCTGACGAATATGGCAGCTTCATGGGAGTCGGCAAAATATTTGTTTATGGTCAACCTTGAACTGCCTGACTATTTATCGGGTGGACTACCGCCAATTGAGGGCATGAATCTTGGTTTTTCCCTTATTGTGCTTAGTGTTTGGGGGGCTGCTTCACTCGTTGTCTCATTCCTTGTCTTTACGAAACGGGATATCTTGAATTAAAATGGACAAGGATAAGAAAACATCTGTTTGCATTTTATAGGCAATATTGTAGTTTCAAGTTAAGAAGGGGGAGCATGAATGGTCGAGCAAATCGATATGTCGGCAAGTTCGACAGGCGGTGGACAAGGTGCCTCGTACGAAGCGGACGACATTCAAGTACTTGAAGGACTGGTAGCGGTTCGGAAACGGCCGGGGATGTACATCGGCAGCACCAGTACTTCAGGTCTACATCATTTGGTATGGGAGATCGTAGATAACGCTGTCGACGAGCACCTTGCCAAATTCTGCTCCAAAATCGATATCACGCTGCATAAGGACGGTTCTATTACAGTTCAGGATAACGGAAGGGGAATTCCGACAGGTATACATAAAACAGGGATTCCCACTCCCCAGGTCGTGTTTACGATTTTGCACGCAGGCGGTAAGTTCGGTGGATCGGGATACAAAAAATCAGGTGGTCTGCACGGCGTAGGTGCTTCGGTTACAAACGCTTTGTCAGAATGGCTTGAGGTTGAGATCTTCCGGGATGGCAAGATTCATCGTCAACGTTTTGAATATTGGCAGGATAAAAAAGGGGTAGAACACGTAGGAGAACCTGTGACGAGTCTTGAAGTGGTTGGTAATACGAATCGCACAGGTACTAAAGTTACGTTTAAACCGGATATTCGCGTATTCCCTAGTGGTATTCAGTTAAATTATGATACGCTGGGAGAACGTCTGCAGGAAATTGCATTCCTGAACTCGGGTCTGAAAATCGTTCTGAAGGACGAGCGTTCAGGTCATCAGGATGAGTATATGTACGAGGGCGGAGCAAGCCAGTTTGTAGAATATTTGAACGAAAACAAAGACGTGTTACATGATGTCATTCATTTCTATGCGGAGAAAGATGACATTGAAGTGGAGATTGCGATCCAATACAACGCGGGATATACCGAGACTTTAGCCTCTTTTGTTAACTCGATCCCGACTCGTGGTGGCGGTACACATGAGACTGGATTCAGAGCAGCATATACTCGTGTGATGAACGACTACGCTCGCCGCACCAGCATGATCAAGGAAAAGGATAAAAACCTGGAAGGTAATGATCTGCGGGAAGGCATGATGGCTGTCATCAGTGTCAAAATGTCAGAGGTGGAATTTGTCGGTCAGACTAAAGATCAACTTGGAAGTGCTACTGCTCGAAGCGCGGTGGATTCTGTCGTTTCGGAGAACATCCAGCGATTTTTGGAAGAGAACCCACAGGTGGCACAGACCTTGATTCGCAAAGCGGTGCAAGCGTCCAGAGCAAGGGAAGCTGCGCGCAAAGCCCGTGATGAGATGCGTACAGGTAAAAAACGCAGTGAAAGTTCTAATCTGAATGGCAAATTGACGCCAGCGCAGTCGAAAGATTTTACACGCAATGAGTTGTTTATTGTGGAAGGTGACTCTGCTGGCGGTTCTGCGAAGCAAGGACGGGATTCTAAGATACAGGCGATTCTTCCATTAAAGGGAAAACCGCTTAATCCGGAGAAAGCAAAGCTGGCGGATATCCTCAAAAATGAAGAGTATCGTGCAATTACAGCAGCGATTGGAGCAGGAATCGGAACTGAATTTGCGGTGGAAGACAGCAATTATTCTAAAATCATCATTATGACAGATGCCGATACGGATGGTGCACATATTCAGGTGTTGCTTCTTACGTTCTTCTACCGATATATGAAACCGTTAATTGATGCGGGTAAAGTATATATCGCTCAGCCACCGTTGTACAAACTCACACGCAAATCCGGCAAGATGTCAACGGTAAGATATGCTTGGACAGATGAAGAACTTGCGAATTATATGAAAGAATTCGGCAACAATGTTGAGTTGCAACGCTATAAAGGGCTCGGTGAGATGAATCCGGATCAACTGTGGGAAACGACGATGAATCCGGAGACAAGAGCTATGCTAAAAGTGGAGATTGTTGATGCCGCCAAAGCAGAACGTCGCGTTTCTACGCTGATGGGAGACAAGGTAGACCCACGCAAACGCTGGATCGTAGAGAATGTCGACTTTACAGAGTACGAAGAATAGAAGGTGCTTGGAATGAGTCTATCAGAACAATTTATGCCGGCCTTTCTTGAAGAGGTCGTAGGTGACCGTTTCGGTCGCTACTCCAAATACATTATTCAGGATCGCGCGATTCCGGATGTACGGGATGGATTAAAGCCAGTACAGCGTCGTATTCTATACGCTATGTATGACTCGGGTAATACACCAGAGAAGCCATACCGGAAATCTGCCAAAACCGTAGGGGACGTCATGGGTAATTATCATCCTCACGGGGATTCCTCGATCTATGAAGGTATGGTGCGAATGGCACAACCTTGGAAGATGGGGCATATGCTTGTGGACGGCCACGGAAACTGGGGTTCGCAAGACGATGATCCAGCTGCTGCAATGCGGTATACCGAGGCGCGTTTGTCATCGATTGCGATGGAAATGCTTCGTGATATTGAGAAACGCACCGTTCTGTTTAAGGACAACTTTGACAACACAGCCAAAGAGCCAGTCGTTTTGCCTTCTCGTTATCCTAACTTGTTGGTGAATGGCGTAAGTGGAATCTCTTCAGGTTTTGCAACCGAAATTCCTCCGCATAGTCTGCGCGAAACGATAGATGCTTGTATTGCTGTGATGGAGAAGCCGTCCATCGAGCTGGACGAAATTATGATGTTCATGAAAGGCCCGGATTTTCCGACAGGCGGATTAATTATGGGCGGGGATGGTATTCTAGATGCATATCGAACAGGAAAAGGACGAATCTACATACGTTCCAAAACCGAAATCGAAAATATGCGTGGCGGTAAGCAGCAAATTATCATTACCGAGATTCCTTATCAGGTAGTTAAATCTCGTCTCGTTACAGCAATGGAGAATATCCGTCTGGAGAAGAAAGTGGAGGGCATTGCTGAAGTCCGGGATGAAAGTGGACGCGAAGGGCTTCGTATTGTCGTTGAGTTGAAAAAAGATGCGGATGCACAAGGTATTTTGGCTTATTTGCTGAAGAAAACAGACCTCCAAGTCACATACAACTTCAATATGGTTGCGATTGTGAACAAAGCTCCGCAACAACTAGGGCTGAAATCCATTCTCGAGGCATATATCGCTCACCAGCGCGAGGTTGTGACATTCAGGACGAAGTATGAATTGGAGAAAGCCGAAGATCGTGCTCACGTCCTGGAGGGGCTAGTGAAAGCCCTTAACATTCTGGATGAAGTGATTGCAGCGATCAAAGCATCGAAGAATCGTCAGGACGCGCAAAATAATCTGGTCTGGATGTTTGGTTTTACAGAGCGTCAAGCGGATTCTATTTTGACATTACAGTTGTACCGTTTGACCAATCTCGAAATCAATTCACTTCAAAAAGAACTGGATGATCTGATGAAGAAAATTTCACAGCTTCGATCTATTCTGGAGAGTGATCGCAAGCTGATCGGGGTTATCCGTAAAGAACTTTTGGAGATCAAAGAGAAGTACGGAATCGAGCGTCGTTCCGCGATTCAGGGCGAAGTAGAAGAACTCAAGGTGAATCTTGAAGTGCTGGTCAATGCAGAAGATGTATTAGTAACGCTGTCCAGAGAAGGGTACATCAAACGCTCGAGCATGCAATCTTTTACGCGGTCCGGTGGTGAACGTAGTGCTAGTGGAGTAAAAGAAGGAGATTATATCTCACAGGTGTTCAATGTGAACACATTAGAGAACCTTCTTGTCTTCACACAAAAAGGACAATACTTCCTTCTTCCTGTGCACCAAGTGCCTGAGTTCAAGTGGAAAGATCCAGGTACCGCGATTGTTAACGTGATTCCTCTGGCGAAGGACGATCGGATCACCAGTGTGCTTGCGATCAAATCGTTCGAGGAACCGAATCACAGCCTTGTATTTGTGACACGCAAAGGGCAAGTTAAACGAACCGAATTAAAGGAATATATTACGAAACGGTCCGGTGCAGTGGCAGCATGTAAGGTTGGTAAAGATGATGAAGTTCTGTCCGTGCATTTGAGTACAGGCGGTAAAGATATCATGCTGATTACCAAAGAAGCGATGGCAATTCGTTTCCGTGAGGATGAGGTTAACCCGATGGGACGCGTATCCGGCGGTGTTCGCGGTATTCAGTTAAAAGATACGGATGAGATTGTCTCTGCACTATGGGTGGAAGGCGAAGAGGGTGAGGTAGCCATTTTGTCTGACCTCGGTTACGGTAAACGATCCTTGCTGCTGGATTACGCCTTGCAGAGCCGTGGGGGCAAAGGGCTGGCTACCTTTGAATTCAAGGAAGGTAAACGAGTCAAACCAAACGGTAGTCGCATCGCAGGAGCATTCTACTGTAGAGAGAAGCGTCAGTTCACGGTGATGACCAAAGAAGGACAAGCGCATATCATTTCTTCTGAAAGCCTACCGATTACTGAACGCAAACATATAGGTAAGTTACTTGTTCATGTGGACAAACAAGACGAAATTACGGATTTGATTCCGGATTTTAACGAAAATCAGCCGGAATCCTCAGTATAGATCGAATAAAAAAGACTCTTCGCACAGATCGCTGATTCTGTCGTGCGAAGAGTCTTTTTTTGTTGTTCCTGGGCGGATGAAAAGTGCGACTTCAAACGAAGTATAACAACCTTCGTCGATTACAGTCGATCGCTAGGAAATTGAAAAAACACAGCAGGAATGCGGCTTCAGACCGCGAAAACTTAAGCAAATGAATTAACTATTCGTTGCTGGGAGGAGTGATGTTTGATGTATAATTCCGATTTTGCTAAGTGCTGGTTCAAATTAACCAAAGATTATAAATTGCATATGGATCAAGAATTGGCCCCTTCGTTGACAGAGGCACAGCTTGCTGTACTGGAGGTGCTAGCGGATCACGAGAAGATGAAGCCATCTGATCTGATTCCATTTCTGGCAACCACGCCTGCTGCTGTAACGATGCTTCTTGATCGTATGGAGAAAAACGGCCTCATTCGTAGAGATCGTGATGGTCAGGATCGAAGAATTGTATGGGTTTCACTGTCCGAAAAAGGCAGAATGGAAACGAAGCGCGGTATTACGATTCGCAATGAGTTTATGAATTCCGTTCTGAGTAATATTTCCATGCACAATCAACAATTACTCATATATCTACTCGGAAAAATGACAACACCCAAAACGAACGTGCAAGAGGCTGCCTTAACTAGCTCAGGCTAATCTAAAGTGATGTGTCTAAGGGGTTAGAAGATAGGACTTAAGCGAATGAGTAAATAATTCTGTCTATACTGACAATGGAATAAGCGGATCACTGTAACATACTCCTGGCTTTGGTAAGCTGGGAGTATATTTGTGTGGACTAAAGCGGTCATGTATAACATCTATAAGTAAACAATGAATGTTTGGTAGTTTATTCTTACTTCAAAATACATTTGACAATAAAATCGCTATATCGTAATATTACAATATAACGATTTAGGAGGATTACTATGGAGTTGCCTGCTTTTGATCGGAATCAATTAAATATGTTTGACGAACCAGCAGAGTTTCTTAAGGCACTTTCTCACCCCGTGCGTTTATGTATTGTTCGTGGCTTGATGCGCAAAAAGAAATGTAATGTTTCATATATGCAGGAATGTTTGGATCTACCACAATCTACGGTGTCACAGCATTTGCAAAAGCTTCGCAGTGCAGGCATTGTTGCTACGGAGCGAAATGGTCTGGAAGTGAATTACGTACTAGCTGATCCTCGTGTGGAAAAGTTGGTCATGATCTTATTTGAAAAGGATGAATGTGAAGATGAATAAACCTAAAAAGGTCTTAATCGTGGGAGGTGTCGCAGGGGGTGCTTCTGCTGCTGCGCGCCTTCGGCGTCTGGATGAACATGCCGAAATTGTTATGTTTGAAAAGGGACCATATATTTCATTTGCCAACTGTGGCTTGCCTTATTACATTGGGGGTACGATTGAGGAACGGGCAAGATTGCTCGTCCAGACACCGAAAGGAATGGAGGATCGTTTCAATATCGATGTTCGCACGGAGAGTGAAGTTATCGCTGTTGATTCTGTTAAAAGGACTGTACAAGTACGTAGTGCCGAACGTGGTCTGTACGAAGAAAGCTATGATGAATTGATTTTGTCGCCAGGCGCTCGTCCGGTTGTACCTGATCTGCCGGGTAAAGAGAACGAACTCATATACACTGTGCGGAATATTCCGGATATCGATCGAATCAAAGAACAAATAAGTTCTCATAACAACAGAAGTTCGATTGTTATTGGTGGCGGGTTCATTGGTGTAGAAATGGCTGAGAACTTGAAGGAAGCCGGACTTGATGTAACCCTGATTGAAGGTAATGATCAATTGTTAACACCGTTCGATCCTGAACTGGCTGCTGTACTGGCTCAGGAGATGGAGCAGAATGGAGTAAAACTTTTATTTTCGCAACGTGTTCAAGGGTTCAGAACCTTAGATCAAGGCATTGGCGTAGAATTGTCGGAAGGCAATGTGTTATCTGCTGATCTGGTTATTCTGGCTATAGGGGTTACACCAGATACCTCGTTCTTGAAGGACAGCGGTGTGGCTCTCGGTTCACGAGGACATATCCTGGTCAACGAAAAGATGGAGAGCAGTGTTCCACATATCTATGCCGTGGGCGATGCCATTGAAGTGAAGGATTACATTCATGGGACGCAAACAGCAATTCCGCTGGCGGGTCCTGCAAACAAACAAGGTCGCATCGTGGCGGATCAAATCGGGGGTCTTCCTACCACATATAAAGGGACTCAGGGAACGTCGATCATCAAAGTTTTTGGTATGACGGGGGCAACGACGGGTAGCAATGAGAGAACGCTCAAACGTATGCAGAAAGAGTATCGTACGGTTATCGTTCATCCTGCATCTCATGCATCCTACTATCCAGGTTCAAGTGCAGTTACATTGAAATTGCTCTTCACTCCAGAAGGTAAAATTTTAGGTGCACAGGCCGTTGGTTATGAAGGTGTGGATAAACGGATTGATGATATTGCGGTGGCGATTCATTTCGGAGGAAATGTACGAGATCTGACGGAATTGGAACTCAGCTACGCTCCTCCATATTCATCAGCGAAAGATCCGGTAAATATGGTCGGATATGCTGCTGAGAACATGATTGAAGGACGAGTGGAATCTTTCACCTACGATCAGCTATTGGAACGTAATCCTGCTGAGTCTATATTGCTGGACGTTCGGAGTGATCTGGAGCACCGTAACGGAAACATTCCTGACTCATTGTCAATTCCGGTTGATGAGCTCCGTCAACGTCTGGGTGAACTGGATGCTTCCAAGGAAATCTGGGTTTATTGCCAGGTAGGCCTTCGTGGTTACACCGCTTCACAAATACTTCGTCAGCACGGCTATCGTGTGAAAAATTTGAGTGGGGGCTACAAGACGTACCGTCAGGCACAATTCAAACCTGCAGTCGTATTAACTGGAAGCACCAATGGTGGCAACCGTAGTGATCACAGTAATGACAATAACGGCGTTAATGGTAGCAACACCAAAGAAGCACTGGAAGATCAAGGGACAATTCGGATGAATGGCAATGACAATGCAAACAAAGACACACGAGAAGATTCATCAAAAGAGCTTCACATTGATAACGAATTGAACGTATGTGGTTTAAGTTGCCCGGGTCCTCTGATTCAGGTTAAACAACATATGGATCAGCTCACAGATGGGCAAACGCTGCGAGTGAAGGCTTCCGATCCAGGATTCTACGAGGATGTAAAAGCTTGGGCATCCATGTCGGGGTCTGAAGTCCTTAAGCTGGAGCGGGAAAAGGGCGGAGTAATCGAGGCGGTTCTAACCAAAAATACTTCACCTGTCACAAGCCAACCACAGCAACTAGAAAAAGGCAGCACCATGGTTGTATTCAGCGGTGAGCTGGATAAGGCTATTGCCTCGTTCATTATTGCAAATGGAGCAGCCGCTAGTGGGCGCAAAGTAACGATGTTTTTCACCTTCTGGGGTTTAAATGTCATTCGCAAACAAGAGATGATACAGGCACCAGTCAAAACGGGTATCGCTCGAATGTTTGATCTGATGTTGCCAAGCAACAGCCTCAAGCTCAAGCTTTCCAACATGAATATGTTTGGTGTGGGTGCCAAGATGATTCGAGGTCTAATGAAAAAAAATAACGTCGCTTCACTGGAGCAACTGATGCAATCCGCTATCGAACAAGGTGTTGAGATCGTGGCATGCCAGATGTCGATGGATCTGATGGGCATACAACGTGAGGAATTGATCGATCAGGCTGTCATTGGCGGCGTTGGATATTATCTCGGACAAGCGGACCAGGCGAGTCATAATTTATTTATCTGAATCAATTTCATAATACCCTCAGCAGCTTCAATCAAGGCTAGATATAGATCAAAACGATCCAATTTGTCTAAATCTAGTTACAAAACGATAATTTAATGAGTTATGAAATTGATTATTCCTAAAATTCAAAGTTCAATATCTAACTTAACTAAATAGCAATTCAACCTCTATTCCACTGTATCTGTGTGCGTGGGATGGAGGTTTTTTTACCTGTCAGTGACTAACTGCATAATTTCATCGTTCAGGGTAAAGATACATACGAACTGATTAGCTGTTACTTCGCTTGCTTATATAGTATATAGATTACATATCATATGTACTCATATTGTTCTTTTTTTATATGTAAAGAGTTGACTATGTAAATATTTTTGTTATAATAATTAATTGTTCCCCTGATATTTCGTGTACGAAATATTATATTCCATAAGTAAAAGGGTGAAACAATGACGGATACACATGAAGTATTTTATATTATCAACTCATTTCGACAAGTGAATCAGATGCTCTTCCGGGCTTTCTGGAATGAAAACAAGGAGATCGAGTTAACTTCGATTCAGTTTATGGTGTTATCCATCCTTAAGGAGCGACCTGCACTTGGTATAAACGAGATCGCTGATCTGTGTCACATGGGCAGTAGCTCCATGAGCGCTGTGGTAGAGCGTCTCGTCAAAGGCGAATATATTGTGCGGACTCGTTCTGATGCAGATCGCCGCTCTGTGGTGTTGCAAGTTACAGCCAAAGGGGAAAAGGCACAACAGGAGACACAGCAGCTATGGATGGAGCGTGTATCACCTATATTGGAGATTTCGAAGGAAGACTTGGAGCATCTGCTTCGGATTCATAGTCTGATGATTGAAAAGTTACAAGGAAGAGAGATGAACAATCTATGAGCACAACAACTGCTACAGCTCCGTCCAGTGGGATGGAAAACATCAAGAAAGGCCCGATCGTAGCGGCCTTGTTGATTGGTGCCTTTGTGGCATTTTTGAATCAGACCCTGATGAACGTGGCTCTTCCTAAAATTATGGATGACCTCGGCATTGGGCCGAACAAAGCCCAATGGCTGACCACGGGTTACATGCTTGTCAACGGGGTATTAATTCCGGTGACAGCTTACTTGATTGCCAAGTTTTCAACACGACAGATTTTTATAACAGCCATGACCCTGTTTACCATTGGTACGCTGGTCTGTGGTCTTAGTCCGAACTTTTCCATACTTATGGTTGGTCGCGTTATTCAAGCCGCAGGTGCGGGCATTTTGATGCCACTTATGACCGTTGTGTTCCTGACTATCTTTCCGATCGAGAAGCGCGGTCAGGCAATGGGTACGATGGGGATTGCGATGATCCTCGCACCAGCGATTGGGCCGACGTTATCTGGTTATATCGTTGAGCACTATTCCTGGAGATTGTTATTTTACATCATTTTGCCATTCTCTATCATTGCAACAGGGATCGGTATAGCTTTTGTTAAAAATGTAACACGTCAGTCCAAACCGAAACTGGACTCCATCGGTGTTATCTTATCTACACTCGGATTCGGTAGTTTGCTATATGGCTTCAGTGATGCCGGTACAGACGGATGGGGTAGCGCAATCGTTATCAGTTGCCTTGTTGTGGGTACCATCTCACTCATTCTGTTCGTTATTCGTCAGTTGACGACAGATCATCCACTACTGGAATTCCGTATATTTAAATACAACATGTACACCTTAACAACGATCATTAACATGCTCGTTACGATGGCGATGTTTGCGGGGATGATCTTGCTTCCGATTTTCTTGCAAAATATTCGTGGATTTTCCGCAATCGAATCCGGCTTGCTCATGATGCCTGGTGCCATCCTGATGGGGATTATGTCCCCGATCACGGGTCGTATCTTCGATAAAGTGGGCGCTCGTTGGCTGTCGGTTGCAGGTCTGGCGATTACAGCCATTACTACATGGGGGCTTAGCCGATTGGCGATTGACACCACGTATGGATACATGATGTTTATCTACACCGCCCGTATGTTTGGGATGTCGATGCTGATGATGCCAATTCAGACAGCAGGTCTGAATCAGTTGCCTCAACGTCTTAATGCGCATGGTACTGCGATGTCGAACACCTTGCGAACAGTGGCTGGGGCGATTGGTACAGCGATCCTTGTCACCATTATGAGTAGTAAGCTCAAGTCTCATCTGGCGGATATGATGGCTACGGGTACAATTGACCCGAATAATAAATCAGCGATGCTGGCAGCTACAGCAGATGCGACGATCTATGGGGTTAACTACGCCTTTACAGTGGCGACCTATATGACAATTGCGGCCCTGATTTTGGCCTTCTTCATTCAGAAAACGAAACCGGCCACAGAGCCGATTAACGTTGAGAAAGAAAAGGCAAAAACGGTGGCGACAGCATAATCAGACATGAATTGAACGTTAGACGAAAAAGCTAAAGCAAAGAGAACTCTTATCTGTAGTAGGATACACCTACTGTAGATGAGAGTTCTCTTTTTTGTTTTATTTTACAATGGTACGCTTCGCCAATTAAATCAATCCGATACTGTTCCCTTATCTTCGTTCTGGATAGAGGCCAACTTATGCAGCAACCAATCTGGATCAGGATCATGTCCAAATCGCTTCAGATCAATACTACCATCCAACTGGAATTCGACTCCTTCACTTACAAGCTCGATCTCCTGTATGGAGCGAAATTGTTCGTCGGATATAGCGATTTGTCCTTTCGCATTGACGACCCGATGCCATGGCAAACGTTCTTTACGACTCATGGAGTGTAAAATACGCACCACTTGTCTTGCTGCTCTTGGACTTCCAGCATATGCTGCAATCTGTCCATAAGTCATTACTTTTCCTTCGGGAATCGCCGCGATAATTGCAATAACCTGTTTCGTAAATGGGGTCATGACACTCTTGGCTCCTAACTTTAAATTTGAATGAACCGTGCACAAACATAGAATTGCAGTTGCATGTATTCCCACAAAAAATGCCGTCCGGATGAAACATCCGAACGACACGTTACAGTTGCAGACGAGTGCTGCGTCTGGTGGAATTGAATTGCTTATAGTCGGTTCATAGCAAAAGCTTCTTCGTATACCTGTGAAGGCCATTCAGCCCAAGGGAATTCTTGTACAGGCAGCGACTGAAGCGTAACTTCCTGCTTGGTCACAGGATGAGGGAACGATGCGATAACAGACCATAGTGCAATTTGCTGCCCCGGCTTGTTCAATTTAGCGCCATATTTCTGATCTCCGAATAACGGACAACCGGCTTCTTTCATCTGCACACGTATCTGATGAGATCTACCTGTATGAAGTTCAATATGAACAAGGCTGTAACGATCCGTTTCCCCGATGACCTGGTAGTCCAAGACAGCATCTTTTCCGCCTGGTGTACCTTTGGGGACTGCTGTGACCGTGTTTGTCTTACTGTCTTTCAAGAGGGTGTGCTTCAGCGTACCCTGACGTGATGGCATTTTGCCATGAACAACCGCTGCGTAAATTTTACGGAAGTGGCGACCACGCACCGCTTCCGATAAACGAGAGGCCGCTTTGGAGGTTTTGGCAAAAATCATTGCTCCTCCAACCGGGCGATCCAGGCGATGTACTAGGCCCAGATACACATTGCCAGGTTTGTTATATCGTTCTTTCAAATCTTGTTTGAGTAAAGAGAGCAGATCAGGATCACCCGAGGCATCTTCCTGAGTGGGAACATTCACTGGCTTGGTTATCCCTAACAGGTGATTATCTTCAAACAGAATCTCAATATCTCCGCCTTTTTGTATATCATGAGACATGATTAAGACTCCCAGCGGCCCAGAATACCGCATGGCAGATCCAAACCGCTGCGTGTAATCGGCAATCCAATCTCTCCTGCTGTAATCTTGCCGCCATACTTGGCAGACATCGTCATCGTCAGCATGTTGCGCAGAACTGTGGAAGAAATCCCAGTTGTATATGAGTTCACAAGCATAAACAACGGGTTGTCCGAAAGAATCGTCATGCAGGACTTCAAGAACGGATAGAGGTTCTCTTCCAGCTTCCATGTTTCACCGTTCGGGCCACGTCCATAGGATGGAGGGTCCATAATACTCGCATCATACTTGTTACCACGGCGCTGCTCACGTTGTACGAACTTGAACACATCGTCCGTAATGAAACGAACAGGGCGGTCCCCAAGTCCCGATAGCTGCACATTTTCTTTGGCCCATTGAACCATACCTTTAGCTGCATCACAATGTACAACCGAAGCGCCTGCGTATGCCGCCGCTACCGTTGCTCCACCCGTATAAGCGAACAGGTTCAGAACAGAGATGGGACGACCAGCGTTAGCAATTTTATCCATCATCCAGCTCCAATTGGCCGCTTGTTCAGGGAACAAGCCTGTATGTTTGAAGCTGGTCGGTTTAATATGGAATTTCAGATTTTCGTATCCGATCGTCCAGCGCTCAGGAATCGGTTTTTTCATATCCCAGCTTCCGCCACCGGAAGAGCTGCGATGGTAGTGTCCGTGAGCTTGACGCCATTCATGGGTTTCATTTTCGAGGGGCCAGATGATCTGTGGATCGGGTCTGCGCAGGATGACATCTCCCCAGCGTTCCAGCTTCTCGCCGCCTCCCGTATCGATTACTTCATAGTCTTTCCAGTTCTTAGCTACGTACATTATCGTTTATCCATCCTTCAAATTTCATTTGGATACTATTGTACAACATATAAGGGGCTCTACGCCAGTTGGTCGTCTGGTATTCAGGAATTGTCCTAACCAATTTCGAAAGTATAGCAAAATTAGAATCCAATCAAAATAACATAAAATTAATTTGACAATGATAATCATTATCACTTATGATTTTGATAAAGTACTATTTTAACAATCCATATGAATAGTTCAGCAGCACCTATCACATAACGAAACCAAAGTGAGGGACAATAGATGGCTAAATGGTTAGTTGCTTATGCAAGTATGACAGGGAATACCGAAGAGATTGCGGAACTCATTGTGGAAGGCATCACACAGAGCGGTTATGAAGTTGATCTGAAGTCTGTAACAGACTTTAATGCCGCAGAAGTTTTGAATTATGAGGGCTTTATGATTGGTGTCTACACATGGGGAGATGGTGAATTACCGGATGAATTTTTAGACTTTTACGAAGAGCTGGATGAGCTTGATCTTAGTGGCAAGAGAGCGGCAGTTTTCGGGAGCGGTGATACTTCCTATGAACAATTTTGCGGGGCGGTTGATGTTACAGCCAAGAAGCTGCTGGAGCGTGGGGCGGAAGTATCACCAGAAATGTTGAAAATTGAATATAGTCCGCTGGAGCAGGAAAAAGAGATCTGCCGGGATTTCGGTAGACGTTTTACTGCGACAGATGTTCAGGTGTCCTGATGGAAATGCTGCAGCCAGATGGTTATACAGTAACGGCACAGAGAAACAATGAGTTTCCTGAACGTTTGCTTGAAGACTACAAGCTGGAAGAAATGTTGCGCAGTCCGCATCGGTTCATTCGCCCCGAACCGTTGGCAGAACAGCGCCCGGTACTCCAGTGGAGACACCGTGTGCAATATGCGGTGAGCCATGCAATCAATTATTTTTATAGTGTACCCCCCGACGCCCGTAAGGAGATCCCGATTCAATATGTACTTGAAAAATGGTGGCCAAGAAAGGCAGATGGTTTCGATTCCATTCTTCATTACTGGGATGTAAAGCAAAAATTGATTGACGAGCTATCACTCGTCGTTGCGGCTAATGATGATTTGAAGCACCCCGCCATTTTGTTTGAACAATGGAAAACAGAAGTGCCTTCTCTACAGATGAGTTTGTCCATGATCTTTCAGGCGGCCTGGCAGCCAGAGGGTTGGGACAATCTACTGATTCAGAAGTATTTAGTTGTTCATGATGCAAACGTTGTGGAAGCCTTTCAACATATGGTCAGTGTCTTTTGCTGGGAAGCGTTTGGCAAGCTGCCTGGGATGATTGAGGTTTATTGTTTGTTGGAAGGACGTAAGATCAGATATATTCCAGGTCGCCAATCGTTACAGCGTTCTATGGATTATATCCGTCTTGTTCGAGACAGTATGCCTAGGGCAGAAGAGCAAGTATCGAAGCACTTTACTGCTAAAGACAGAATGCGAGTTCATGAAGAAGTAGATCGATGGAGAACGGAAGGGACTAAGCCTCAAAAAACATGGTTAATGTAATCGTTGAAATATAGTGAAATAATCGTTATTACGGGGAGGGAACGCAGGTGACAACGTTATACAGACAAGATAGCAGCAGTGGAAAAAGAAGAGCGGGAACATGCGAATTCAGCTCCATGCCTGTACCTCCATCGATCATTAGAAACCTTCTGGATGAAGCTGATCCCTCTTTATATGTTACGAGTCCTGTACCCTGGCGTTTTATGCTGTTTTCCGGTGAAGGAAGACAGCTATATATGGAAGCTGTCAGACAGAGTTATCCACCTCATCTTGCAGATCGCCACGGAAGCTGGGCCGCTTATCAATATACTGAAGCGATCCCAGCTCACCTGGTCGTCGTTGCACCGAGCAATACCCAAGAGGATCATGTCCTGTCCGCGAAGGCATGGAGCAAACGATTCTGTATTTTGGCTGCGGAGCAAGGTTTACATGCGATCTGGAAGATGAATGATTATCAGCAGCACCCGGTATTCATGAATTTGATGGGACTCACTTCCAAGGAAAAGGTTCTGGGCGTCTTTCATATCGGTTATGGAGATCAGTGTGGATTATCTTCCTGTGTGGCGTTAGGGAAACCAGCCTCTGAGCTCATGACGGTATACGACCATCTGGTCTGAAGGTCAACGAATTCTGAGACTCGTTGTCCGCCCACTTAACGGGATTTTACATGCTATCGTACATGGTTTGCAAGGAATTGACGAACCCGTTCTCGTTGTGACTCATCATAAGAACCGGCTGAATATAAGCGGTTTGAGACCGTAATGGTATTACCAAAGAAAAATCGTTCAAACTGTGTCTGTCTGCCCCCAAACGAACCTGCACCAAGTTCCCAGATCAGACGGAACAACGCGTTACGTTCCTTGGATTCCATGTCCGAGCCTTTGAGATAGAGATTCAGGGACTCAGCCGAGCCGGAATGAAAATCCTCTTCCTGAGGAACCATGATCATACCGCTGGAACTAAGTAGCTGTAAAATCTCAATCATCTCTGGATATAGTTTCGGGTATATCAGATTGGCAGCCATCAGTGGTTTGGGTGCGGGCAGAATAAATCCTCTTCCGTCCGGTATAGCACCTGCTTCAGCAGCAATAGCCAGAGCTTTTAATGATTCGAGCCCCGCGAGAGCACGCGCTGTTTTTTCCACAACATGGGCTTCGTAATTCAAATCAAGCGTATCGATAAGTAATTGAATCGTTCCGAGTACAAATTCAGTTTTGGCAATATAACGGCTTAACACCTGGTGTCCAGCATGGATGTGGAAGTGACTTTCTTTAAAAAGCGTTGACGACATTTGCTCATCACCGGCAAAGAAGATACGATCATGTGGCACAAGCACATGGTCAAAGATGACGATGTTATCCATTTCTTCATAGCGTGAGCTTAGTGGATAGTTATATTTGGATTCATCTGCATACGTATCTCTAGAGATCAGACTGATGCCTGGCAGATCATTGGGAACGGCAAAAGAAAAAGAAAAAGGGTTTTCATCATCAAAAGGCGCAGGCGATGGAGAAGGATACACAAAAATTTCGTCAGATGTAGCGGCCTGAGTTGCCATCATGAACGCACCATTAATAATAAGTCCCTCATCTGTCCGATCAACAACTTTGGCTGCAATAGCATCTTCTGTGGTATCCAATTGCCCTGAAAGTTTGCTCGCATAAGGTTGAATGAAGGCGTGGGATAACGTAATGTCGTTATCACGGCAATATGCATAGTAATTTTTTAGATTATCAGCGTATTGAGGTGACAGCTCATTTAATAGATCGGCAGCAGTATAAAAGGCCATGATTGCTGTGTTCATATAATCGGGTGAGCGTCCCAGAAAACCGTGATGGGTCTGAGCCCATATCGTCATAGCCTCACGTCGTCTGCGAAGATCGTTGGCATGTGTCGGAGGCAGGAAGGACATGCCTACAGGTTTGCCATCGGCTGGGGAGGCGTACAACATCCGGTCTGTCACTTCGGGATCAAACTGGAGATCGTACATGTTCATCTGTGTTTTCATTAAGCCAGAAAAGGCGATATGCTCCGAGCGTTTGCCAAGAAGCAGTACTCCTTTGTACCAGCATGGCACGGTCTGAGCATCAATTCGTTCACAATACTGTATGCCATTTTTAGCGGGCATTTCATCTTCACCTCTGGATTCTTGGTTCATGAGCACATTCGTTTCTAACCCTATTCTACGTGAAACTACTGTCTGGTGTGCTAACGACCAGAGATGAAAACTTGCAGTAAAGATTTAATTTTGAAAATTATCATTATTAGTAAAATACATAAAGAAAAAGGAGCCACTGGGGCTCCTTGAATTAGCAATTAAGCTTGAACAGTTGAACGATAGGTTTTCTCCGAAATCTGCATTTTCTCCTCTGAAACCCAGTGCGGCAAACTTAAACTGAACAAGCTTCCCTCCGGACTGCTGGAGACCAGAGTTAACTCACCACCTTGTTCTTGTGCCAAGAGGCGGCTGTACGTTAGCCCGAGACCCAGACCACGATTACGACGTTTTTTTAGCTCTCCCCGGTAGAAGCGTTCGAAAATCTTTGGCTGATCTTCTAACGAAATACCTGTACCATTATCTTGCACATCCACATGTAGCATGTTCTTTGCCGCACGCACATGTATATGGAACTGGGCTTGTTGCCCAGGAGGAGTTGCGTGCAAGCCATTATTAAGCAAGTTTACGATAATCTGCTGTATTCGAAGCGCATCACCCATCACATACAGTGAGCCTTGCGGTGTATGTAGCTGAACCTCTGGCATATATTCTTCATACGCAATCTTCCATTGGTGAATAATTTCTCCAACCAACAGTTTCAGATCGGTTCGTTCTTTGCGAACCGTAACACTTCCAGCAGTCATGGCATTATAATCCAGTAAATCTGCAATCATACGCTCCATACGTTCGGACTCTTTCAAGGCGATATCCAGAAACTCTTTACCTTCTTGTGGATTGACCACATCGTCCCGCACAGCCATAACCAGGCCTTTGATCGAAGTAACAGGTGTTTTGAGTTCATGACTGACCCCGGCGAGAGAAAGTGTGCGCCATTCTTCGAGTTGACGTAGACGTGTTGCCATATCACCAAAAGAGCTGACAAGCTCGTTGATCTCACGCTCTCGTGTGTTGAGCGTCAGACTTACATCGTAATTGCCACTGCGGATTTGTTGTGCAGCATAGGCTACCTGACGTATTGGTCGTGATAATTTACGAGATAGCAAGTAGATCGTAAGCCAGCCACAGAGAATAAGACCTCCAAAAATCAGCGCGACAAGCCATATCGTCTCAGGCCCGAACGTGATAGATTGTTTGGATTGCATAACCCATACTTTACCCATAACTTGATTCCCATCTACGATATCCACCATCACACCAGCATATTTGTTATTTCGTGGTTCAAGGAAATCATCGGAGAGCCGGTAATAGACGTCTTTTTGTTGCATTTCAGGCTGAGAAAAGACCAGTTTATTGTTCTGATCCAATACCATAACGCAAAAATAGTGATCAGTATTAAACAGTTTTTCGCGTTTGCTAACAATCATGTTCAGATTAGGCGGAACCTGAAGTTGATGATCCTTGACGATTACCCGGTCAGCAATCTCCAATCCGAGCAACTCAGCCGTCTTTAGACCTTTCTCTATCGAAGTGGTTCGTATCCAATAAAGCGCACCCGCAGCAATAACGGTGAACCCAATACATAGAATCAGGAAATAGCGCAGCGTCCAATGTGACAAAATGGAGGTCGAACGCTTACGCCTTGATGATGTCAGTTGGCGATCCAAAATTGATACCCCATTCCTCGTAGCGTTCGGATTTCTCCCGTTTCGGTGGTCCAGTGGGAGAGGGCCTGACGCAGTCGTTTAATGGATAAATCTACGGCACGATCACTACCCTCATAATCTAATCCCCATACTTGTTCAATCAGATGATCTCTAGTGAACGTGCGGTTAGGATGCTCGGAGAGAAAAAGAAGCAGAGACAAGTCACGCGGCGTCAGTGCAACTTCTGCACCATTCAGCAGTACTTGCTTCGCCGCAAGATCAATGACCAGATTGCCGAAGGAACGTCTGTCCTCGCCCCCAGAAGTCCAGTGCGGATTCCGTCGCAATACAGCATTTACGCGAGCAACGACTTCCTCGGGTACAAACGGTTTGCTCATATAATCATCAGCACCTGCATTTAACCCGTTAAGGCGATCTGTTATATCGTCTAGTGCAGTTAACATAATAACGGGACAAGTGCTCTTTTCCCGAATAATTCGTAACAGATCCCATCCATCCATTTCAGGTAGCATGACGTCCAGCAGTACAATGGAAGGATTCACAGAATCAAAAACCGTTAAGGCCGTCGGTCCATCTCCTGCATGATATACTTCAAATTCAGCTTTTTTTAGATAAGCAGCCAAAACACGTGCAATTGCTTGCTCGTCTTCTACGATAAGTACAGATTTCAAACCAGGTGTTCTCCTTTCACAGACAAGCTTGTTTACTGATTTTACATGAGGCGAGGTATAAAGCCAATCCTGATTTGAGGTTTTGAAAAAGAAAGAAATCAATCTAATCTTGACTTCTTCCTGACACATTGGGCTGTTATGATGCAATCCATGAGCAAGGTTAACCATACTGTACTGGAGGAATTATAGAGATGAGTAAAAAGACGAATACATGGATTATCACGGGGATCGCTGCAGTAGCCATCATTGGTGGGGGCGGTTACTACTTTACGAATAGTTACTTGGGAAACAACGTGGAGATCGAACAGGTCATCCCGGCAAGCACGGCAGCTTCTACTACTAGCGCGGATAGCAGCACAGGAACAACAGTGGATCAACAAAAGGTTGGAGCAGAGCAGTTGAACGGAGATTGGAATATCAGTCAGGGCTCCAAAGTATATTTCTCGGTCACTACTTCGCGGGAAACGGTGAATTTTGTAAACGAACAGGTTAATGGAAAATGGACAATCAACGTGAATGACCCTGCTCAGTCAGAAGCTGAAGGAAAGATAGAGATGAACGGCATTGATTCCGGCAATGGTCAGCGGGACGAACATGTGAAGGATGCGGACTTTTTCGATATGGCTCAATACCCGCAAGCTACATTTAAAGCAACCTCATTTGAAGGTATTCCTGTTGAATGGACAGAGGGTGAGCCGATCGATCTGAAAATGAAAGGCAATCTGACGGTAAAAGGTATCGAAAAAGAAGTCACGTTTGACGCCAAAGCGGTTTATGATAATAATGAATTGTTGCTATCAGGCACCACCATGGTTACATTTGAAGATTTTGGGATGGAGAATCCCCACTCCGTTGTGCTCTCAACTGAAAATGATATCGAAGTGCGTCTGGAATTGAAGCTAGCCAAATAAAAAATAATCATACCACGAACAAAATGAAGAATATCGTGTGACTCTACTAAATCTGTTGTGCTTCGCCTCTGGGCGGACCAACAGATTTTTTAGTTTTGCTGGAATCTACAGATCTACAGATAAATGGATTGCAATATAACAGATTACGATCAGGAAAGTCTACATGGTTAAAATAACTGCTGTTTCCTTTCAAAAATACCGTGTTGCTCGCATTCATGAAGCGCTTACAATAGGGAGGATTCATGACATTCATTGATCCAAGCATAAAACAAACACGAGAAGGGGAGATCAAGGGTGATAAAGAAGTACATATGCGGGTGTCTTGTTTTGTTGTTGCTATTCTGTGATCTGAGTCTGATTGCGAGACCAGCTGCGGCAGCAACATCTAATGTGGCACTGAACAAGACGGTAACGGTGAGTTCGGAATATAAAGAATGGGAGAGTAGCAAAGAGCATTTGGTGGATGGGAAAGCAGATACCCATTGGAGTGCACAAGCGGGAGTAACTACAGAAAAACCGGAGTGGGTTATGATTGATCTGGGAGAGATGTACAATCTTTCCGGAGCGGATATCAAATGGAGAGAGGACACGGTAGTACAGTATTTAGTCGAAACGTCAGCCGACCAGCAGCAATGGACAACGGTTGCGAATCAACGAAATAATACGAATTCACAACAGATAGCCAATCTGACGTTTAAGCAAAACGATGTACGTTATATCAGACTTCAACTATTTTTTTACAAGGAAGCTGGAGCGTGGCCTCAAATATTAGAGTTCAATGTATGGGGAGAATCAGAGGGGATGGACCCAGCCGACATCGTGAATTATAATCCGGTTCAAGTAAACACGTTCCCGAGAAATGCCCCTGTTCTGCCTACAGAAGTGGAAGCCAACTATATTAATGGCAAATCGGGTATGGTTTCTGTGACTTGGGACCATATAATGGAGTCGCAATATGAAAAGACAGGTGAATTTTCTGTTACAGGTTCCGTATACGGTACCGTGAATAGACCTGAAGCCAAGGTCATCGTACAAGGGTATCGATCAGATTATGTGAGGGGCGTCGATATTTCCACTCTTACAGCGATTGAAGATAAGGGCGGAAAGTATATCGATCGCAACGGGACAGAACGGGATTTGCTCGATATTCTCAAAGATCGCGGTGTCAATTATGTGCGTTTGCGTCTGTGGAATGATCCACAAAAATCAGGTGGTTACAACGATAAGGCTGATGTGATCCGAATGGCTGTACGGGCGAAGCAAAAGGGGTACAAGGTGCTGCTTGACTTTCATTATTCGGATGAATGGGCCCATCCGGGTCAACAGCTCAGGCCAAAAGCTTGGGAAACGTTAAATTTTGAAGAGCTGAAAAAAGCGGTGTACGATTACACTGTTGAAGTGGTTGGAGATATGAAGAAGGCAGGCGCCATGCCGGATATGGTGCAGATTGGTAACGAGATCAACAGTGGTCTTCTCAATGGATTAAGCAGCGATGTGAATTTTAAGGAAAATGCAGCTTTGCTAAAGCAGGGGATTGCTGGGGTTCGTGCAGTAGAAGGGAACAACATCAACGAAGCCGACCGGGCAAAGATCATGATCCATCTGGCCGAAGGCGGTAAGGTCGAGACATTCAAATGGTATTTCGAGAAGCTGAAGGAAGAAGGTCTTCATTCTGATTATGACATCATCGGACTTTCGTATTATCCGTTCTGGCATGGAACATTTGCTGATGTACAGAGAACGATGAACGAAGTGTCTGACATGTTTGGAAAAGACGTGATTATTGCCGAAACGTCCTATCCGTTCACCTATAAGAATGGGGACGCACACGGAAATATTATTGGATCCGATCAAGCGCTCCTTACTGGAGGGGCAACGTTCCCGGCAACCGTCCAAGGCCAACATGATGCGATCGCAGGGATTATGGACATGATCGCCAACGTACCAAATCATCGTGGTGCAGGTTTCTTTTACTGGGAACCCGCATGGATTCCGGCAGGTGTAGGCTGGATTGCGTCCGAAGGTGATGCCTGGGAGAACCAGGGCATGTTTGATTACGATGAGTTTCCAGCGAATGGTGGACATTCATATGAAGGTAGAGCGCTGCCGTCTCTTGATGTGTACAAAAGAGGGATGGAGCAGATGCCGGCAGACCGGCAACATCTGGCAGCAGCACTGACACGGGCGAGATCACTGGTAGAAAGTGATTTCACATCAGAAACTTGGGGTGCGCTGGAACCAGCGATCCAAGCTGCGGAGAGCGTATATGCTCAGGCATATACACCGGTCGGTGTAACTCAAGATACTACAAATGCAGCGACAGCATCACTCGAAAGTGTTATGTCACAGCTTGGTGTGATCAAACCGAACCTTGAAGATCTTGAAGCTGCTATTGAAAAAGCAAAAGCGTATCAGCAGAAGGACTGGTCATCTGCTACATGGACAACGTTCAGTAAAGCGCTGGAGCATGCAAAAGGGGTTATAACTGACCCAAGAGCTACACAGACAGATGCAATTAAAGCAGTAGAACGCCTTGAAGCAGCCGCTCGGGCTTTGTCAGACGTGGACAAAACACAGCTGCATCAGTACATTCAGCTCATGCAACAGGAAAATGCATCCGCATACACACGCCGAAGCTGGACGATCTTACAACAAGCTTTGCAGGAAGCTATTCGGGTCAGAGACAATGGTGCTGCACTGCAATCCGAGGTTAACTCAGCACTTGACACATTAAAACAAACCTTTACGGATCTGGTCAAGCTGGAAGCGTTGACGACGGGTAAAACTGCCACATCTTCAACAAGTGCGGGAAATGGCGGGGGGAAAGACAATTCTCCGGGAGGGGCTATTGATGACAATCCCAACACTTCATGGGGGACAGATCAGGGGCCGGGTGACAGTACGTGGTGGACTGTAGATCTTGGACGAATAGCGAATCTGCGGAAAATCGAAATGTCGATGTGGAGCGGCGGTATCAAATATAAAATCGATACGTCCACTGATAATGAGCATTTCAAGACAGTGGTAGATACCACAAGTGATGTTGTCGTATCCACATCCCCGAGTCATGTTCTCCCAGAGGGAACGGAAGCACGATATATTCGTGTGACGATTAAAACAGGCCCGACATGGGTTGGGTTCATGGAATTTGAGGCTTACGGGACCTTCCCGGCTGACAAAACCCAATTAAAATCAACGGTTGATTCTGCTGAAGCGTTACAACAAGCGGACTACACGGCATCAAGCTGGAGTGCATTCAACAACGTGTTGATTCAGGCACAGCAGTTGGTCCAGGATGTAGAAGCTACAATACAAGATTTAAGCAGTGTTGATCAAAAACTGAAGGAAGCAATTGCACAACTAGTACGCCAGACGACTAACCCAGGTACGGGACAGTCATCCCAGCCAGGTCATTCGTCCGGGCCAGCCTCACCATCAACGAGTACTAACAATGCAGTAACTCCGACTCAACCATCACCTGATCATGAAACAGCGAGCGGTTCCATTCGTGTAAAAGGAACAGCAACAGGAGATGGATATATGGTGCGTCCAAGCACAGCAGATCTTGCTGAGGCTTTGAAATCGATGGACTCCGAGAAACGTACCTTGAAGCTGATCGCCGATGTACCTGACAATTCAAAAGCAGTAACATTCCAAGTGTCGGCAAGCCAGCTCTCTTCATGGATTCGTTCAGAGAAGGTGCTGTTCGTCGATCTAGTCGTGGGCAAAACAACGATCCGTATCTCGCTACGTTCACTGCCGTTGACGATTGCGGACTCAGCTGACACGCTGGATGTCGTTGTTGCGCAAGGTTCAGCAGAGAGAGTGTCTGCTGAACAGCGATCAAGTATGGCTAATCATTCAGTTGTTCAAGTGGATATGCTCTTAAATAACAAGTCATTCCCGTGGGGCGACAGAGCGATTGAAGTTGTTCTATCCGATATAGAACCTGTGACAACTGCAGATACAGTGATGGTTGTGAACTTGATCTCTACAAGTGGGGAGCTGCAGCCTGTAATATACTCCAAGTATGACCAAGCGACAGCAACGATGGTATTCAAGCCGTCTCAACTTGGCAGTTATGTGATTATCAATACAGAAGTACCTCTAACAGACTTGCAGCGTCATGCCTGGGCTGTTCGAGAAGTGCAAAGTCTCTACAGTAAAGGTATCATTTCAGGAATGAGTGGAACACGATTTGATCCGCATGGTGAGCTGACCCGTGCGCAATTTTTGCAGATGATTGTTAAAGTGATTGGAAAAGTGAATCAGACTCATCCTTCGGCAGAGCTGCCGACGGATGTGAAGTCCAATCAATGGTATGCAGAGGCGGTTCGCACTGGCCTTGCGATGAACATCGTTCAGGGCAGAGCTGATGGAACATTCGGCGCGAATGATCGTATCTCTCGAGAAGAGATGGCATTGATGCTGTATCGTGCGATGCAATTGGCTAATCATGAGAGTAACTCGGCCACTGTAAACGATAATCAGCTCCAGTTCAAAGATCAAGCAGAGATAGCTAACTATGCACTTGAGGCTGTGACATTCATGATGCAACGGGGTGTCCTGAACGGCCTGCCTGACAACACATTTGCTCCTAAACAAACGGCCAATCGTGCGCAAGGTGCAGTTGCAATAGCCCGATTGCTGGAACAGTTGTATTAGAAACGGCAGCCTATTTCACAAAAAGTAAATAGACATCTAAATCAGAAAGAGATCGAATTCAGACTTCGGTCTCTTTTTTTTGAAAAAAATCGTTAATGTCGTATTGACAATATCATTATCGTTTGTTATCATTTCGATAATATCAAAACGACAATATTGAGAAATGAGGAATGATTCATGTTTGGATTCCAATTTGTGAAGTTTCAACCGAGTGAATATGTGATGAAGGTGAAGAACGGCAGGGTGCAGCGCGAAGGCGTGGGTCTTTCTTTTTATTATTATGAGCCGACGACTTCAGTCGTGGTATTGCCTGTATCTTCAGTGGATGTACCGTTTATGTTCGAGGAGATCACATCGGATTATCAGACGGTTACTGTACAAGGACAACTCAGCTACCGCATTATGGATTACCGCAAAATTACACAGAGTCTGAATTACACGTACAATTTGCGCAAAAATCAATATATGTCCGACGACCCCGGCAAACTGGATCAACGGGTGATCACCATTGCAAAAGTGCTCACCAAGAAATATTTGGAGCAGTTGCCGCTAAGAGAAGCCATTCAATCCAGCGAACGACTCGCCAGTAGTATGAAACGGGAGGTCGCACAGCATGAAGAACTGGAGAAGCTGGGTATAGAGCTGATGAATCTGTCCATTCTAGCGATTCTCCCAAATAAGGAAACGATGCGAGCGTTGGAGGCACAGGCGAGAGAAGAAATTTTAAGACAGGCGGATGAAGCTTTATATGTGCGCCGCAACGCTTCGATTGAGCAGGAACGGCGAGTGAAAGAAAACGAACTGAATACCGAAATTGCGGTGGAGGCAAAGAAACAGCAAATTCGTGAAACTCAATTGCAGGCTGAGCGTTCGGTGAGACAGAAGCAGAACGAGATGGAGCAAGAGCAGCTGCAGTTTAATACAGCGATGGAGGAGCGTAAACAACAGTTGATTGAACTGACGATTGCGAATCAGAATGCTGAAGCGGACGCGAAGGCGTATGAGATTGCAGCTGTCATGAATTCGCTCCAACATGTTCAGCCGAATGTTTTGCAAGCGATGGCGAATATGGGCATGAATTCAGACAAACTGATTGCACTCGCGTTCCAGGAGTTGGCTGAGAATGCTGGCAAAATCGGGCAGCTAAACATTTCACCTGATCTGTTACAAGGGCTTATGACACCTGCAGAAGGAAGAGGTAAGGGAGGGGCGGTACGATGATTCTTGGATGGGGAAAAGAAACCAAACTATCTGCTTCTAAGGCAAAGCTTGATCGCTTAAGTCGAGATAGTCAGAACGAGCTGGCCAATCCAGATAGTCCCATGACTGAGCGCAAACTGATCCTGGTTAAACGAAGAACTCGATTGGAGGAATTAATTGTCCGTTACAATACGGTCCAGCAGGCCCAGTTCTACATTGAACGTCTGGGTGCTGACTTCAGCGATTATATTCAAGAAGATCAGCGTTATCGCCAATCCATACAACTAGCCCAGCAGCAACTGAGCCAGCTTGGACGTGTTCAGGTCATTGATCGGGAACATGTACCGAATTTTATATTTGGTGAGCAGGATATCGTTGTTGTGGTCGGACAAGATGGTCTGGTAGCGAACACATTGAAATATGTTACCGAACAACCGCTGATTGGTGTGAATCCGGACCCAATGCGGTGGGATGGGGTGTTATTGCCTTTTACAGTCGAGGATCTAAGCTTCATCGTCCCGGATGTGATTCGTAAGCAACGTGCGCTTAAGGAGGTCACACTTGCCAAGGTTGAGCTGAATGACGGACAGTATTTGTACGGTGTTAATGATCTGTTTATTGGTCGGAAAACACATGTATCAGCCCGTTACGAAGTGCGTTTAGGGAACTCCATTGAAAATCAATCGTCCAGCGGGATTATCGTGTCTACAGGCATGGGATCGACTGGATGGTTCAAGAGTGTGATGGCTGGTGCTTCAGGCATTGTCAGTTCGGCAGCGTGGCAGAAACTGAGTAGTGAGGAGGGAGTGGCTTCTGTAGCAGCAGCCGAGTCAAGAGGAACAGCAGGCAGAACAGACTTTACGTGGGACTCTCCGTATTTATATTTTACGGTTCGTGAACCGTTTCCGAGCCGAACGACTGCAGCGAATCTTGTGTTTGGAAAGATTCATGCCAAGCAACCCCTGCATATTGTTTCGCAGATGCCTGAAGATGGAGTCATTTTCAGTGACGGTGTAGAGCAGGATTTTCTGGAGTTTAATTCGGGTGTACATGCAACGATTGGGCTTGCAGAGAAGAGAGGTCGTCTGGTTATTTGAACGTGTTTCTTCTATTATAATAGTTGTGTATATTATATCGATGCG
>JAFWEX010000110.1 GCA_017512705.1 Paenibacillus sp. | reverse complement strand
TAAAACTTCTAACATATAGTCTCTTTCCCTTTTTCAAAAATATTTCTTCCTAAGACCTGTTCCTAAACTTGAAATATATAAAAAAGACTGAATCAGTCCAAAAAGAACTTGACCCAGCCTTGTGATTTGTATCGTTTAAGGTTCCATTCCCCAAACTAATTGATTGTTTATATATCCAGTAACCTTATTCTGACTGGCATATTGATTCCCCGTTGCCATAAAGGAATAATCATCCGTCTGATTGTAATTAGACCAGTTATTTTTGGAAAAGCGCCCCTGAATCTCGGCACTTTCACCTGGATTCAATGTACCAGCATTACTTTTGAATCCCACCTCAACATAATAGTCGGCCCCAGTTACAGGAGTCGTCAGCTTAACGAACTGACTGGTAACGTTAGCACTTCCAACGCTCGCCCAGTCTGACCAGAAAGTCTGTGCTTCCTCTCCATCGACCGTATAATAATACCGCACTTTCACATCATTCAGGTTAATAGCTGTATTTCCGGAATTGATTAGCTTGAACTTGGGAGCAATCCCATTAGTCGAAGCACTTGTATTCCCGTTATAAGCCTGGATCGTTAAGTTACTGTCAGGTGGTACAACAACAACTGAACTATCTACCACATTCAACTTAAGTATGGCATCATTACCACCATTAAAATGAAAGGTTATACTTGTTTGACCCAAAGGTAGTGTTGTCAGGTAGTTTTGCTTTAGCACTACTGTTGCTCCAGACACCGTATAATGCTCATCCGATAGAAGATTCACTCCTCCACTCGAAATGCCTGTAAGTTGATGTCCGTTCAAGGTAAGTGAGATCGGGATATCCTGTGCGCTATTTACTTCCTTATCGAAATTTGCATTTCCGGGTGAGATGACTGCACTTGGATTGGGATTAGGCTGGTTCACCTTAAGATCCGGTAACTCATCCAGAGTGATGACATAATCACTTTGATAGAGTGTTTTTAATGTGGCTGGATAATTAAATGCATCGCTCATCAGATGTTCGCCGTACCACGGACAGAAGTAGAGCCAGCCCGCTTTTTCCTCCGTCAGATTTTTCACGCTTGGAATCGTATCGTTCTCCGTCATTGCCACCATCTTTTTCCCCTTCGTCAGGTTCACTAGCTGATAGAAAATGGAGGTGATGGCATCCTCGTTCGGCACTCCCGACAATCCATCGTAACGGTTATAGATCGTATTGTATTTGTCGTAACCTACCAGATCCACCTGATCGTCTCCCGGATACCAGGCTGGCGAAGTACTGTACACATAGCTATTGTACGTCCAGATCAGATTATGCAGGTCATAGGTTTCGGTCAGCTCGGTATAGAGCATATCCCACAACTTTTTATACACATCCGCTCCACCTGAAGCCCACCAGAACCATGCACCCTCGCCATTCAATCCTCCGTTCCCCTCGGCTTCATGGTAAGGACGGAAAATGACCGGCACATGGTTATCCTGTAAAACCTGGAGTTGCTCCGCAAGATCGGCAATCGTCATCATCACATACTGATATTCTTTTGTACCCGGAATTACGGCTTTCGCTGTATCAAAATTCGTTTCGGTTGGTTTGTAGGTCGCCTCTTTCCAATCCACAAAGTCACCAAGCTGATACGTATTGAAGTTGCGCGGCACATTGATATGCCAAGATGCAGTAGCAATGCCTCCGCGGTTATTCACCCAATCAATCATTCGAGTAGTTGTACCATCCTCCCAGCCATAGAGCGGGTTATAGTTCATCAAATCAAAACCGCGAATGGCCGGATATTTACCTGTCAGATCATGAATCCACTCAAACTCCAGCTCGGAATCTCCATCATTTCCTCCTCCATAAATCTCCTGTTGACCCGAAATAATGTTGTGTCCATATACCTCCGTTAAATAGTTCATCAGTTTTTGAGTTTCTGGTGTGGCCTGAGAATCCGTAAGCACGGGCTGTACGTTAAGGGGATCAAGATCGGCATAATCGACTGTGAACTTATCCAAGTAAGCATACCCCCAGCCAGCTTTTAACTGAATCTTGTTGATTCCCTTATTTAGTTTGTGAAAACCAAAATCATAGTCGGACCATGTCGTCGTATACGGAAGCATATAAGAACCTTTGGTCACCCCGTTAACAGCTAAATATTGAAGTCTGCCATCCGGGCTAAGCTCCTGCATATAACGGGTGGAGATGCTGTACATTCCCGTTTCGGGGACTGTCACTTCGAATGTGAGCGTACCTGATCCTTGCATCCAGACAAAACCACTGCCTGAATAACCAGGCTTCGGCTGCCCGTAAATTTGGGTAACGACCTGTAACTCCGAGCTTAACTCTGCATTCTCACCCTCCATGGTTAACAGTGGTGCATCAGCATGAGCAGTTAAAGATGTGGGCACTGCAAGCGTTCCAATCAGTAATGCACTCATTAGCATGACTACAAACACTTGTTGAACCTTTCTTCTCCAATGCATTCTTCTCCAATCCATTTTCATTCCGATCCTCATTTCCATCTCCCTTTCCATCTGAAATATGAGAGCGAAATGTGCACATTTCTAATCATGATGGCGCTTTCAAAACAAACATATCACGAGTTTGAATCATTGTAAATATATGGTTATTTCAGCCAAAGAATATCCCAATCTAAAAGGCGTAATGATCTAATCCGATTCAGAGTACTAATTATCCATAAATGATCGAAAACGATTCAGTTTATGCTATGAAATACGATTTTTTAGGTGATCATGGCTTTTTAAGTCTTGTGACTGTACCTAAAATTTAAATAAAAAAACCTATCTCCTATGACAACATCATCATGCTCTCATCAGAAAATAGGTATAGATTGAAACGTTATATCAAAAATATCATTTCGACATATGAATCACCAAATCAAATCATTAAATGCCCATCTTTTCGTGATTCATCCATAATTTCATACGGGAGATTACATCTTTAATATTGAGCGGTTTGCTGAGATAATCTGTTGCTCCGGCCGCAATACATTTCTCCCGATCTTCTTTCATCGCTTTTGCCGTCAGTGCAATGATCGGAATCTCCTTCAAACCGAGACGATTACGGATGCGGCGAGTTGTTTCATATCCGTCCAGCTCCGGCATCATGATATCCATCAGAATGATATCCGGCTTAAGTCCTCCTTGTTCCAGTAACTCCAGACATTCGGTTCCATCCTGAGCAGAGATTACATTCATCCCATAGTGCTCCAGTGCATTCGCTAGCGCATAAACGTTACGAATATCATCATCCACAACAAGAATCTGTCGTCCCTTAAGTAGCGATTCCTCCAGCGGTGTTAGCAACATATCCAACTCTTTTATTTCCATCTCCATCTGAGGTGCTGAAGGAATGTTATCAATCACTGAATCCGTATTTTGTGCCTCATCAATGAATAACCTGGATCCTTGCTCAGGATGGATTGCAACGTCCTCTTGACGTAGAGGCAGAAACAATGTAAACACACTACCTTGTCCTACACGACTTGCTGCTGAGATTGACCCGCCCAGCAATGAAGCCAGTGATTGAGAGATGGATAGTCCCAGTCCCGTGCCGCCGTATTTCCGTGCAGTTGCACCATCAGCCTGTTTAAATGCCTCAAAAATCTGCAGTAGCTTTTCTTCTTGTATACCAATCCCGGTATCACTAATGGAAAAAGCAATGACGTCTGTTTCCTGACCCATATGAACGGGGTCTGCCAGGCGCATTTGAGAAATCGTCAAAGCAACTTCACCTTCGTTAGTGAATTTGAAGGCGTTTGACAGCAGGTTTCTAAGAATCTGATGCATCCGCATCTCATCTGTTTCAATCGTAGCTGGAAGCGGGCTTTGTAATTGAATACGGAAATCTATTTTTTTCTGCTCCGCCGTTTTCAAAAAGTACTGATTCATGATTTCGGGCAATGTGTTCAGATGAACATCGCTAAACTCCACTTCCATCTGCCCTGCCTCCACCTTAGAAAGGTCGAGAATATCATTAATCAGGTTCAGCAAGTCTTTACCAGATCTATGGATGACAGCTGCATAGTTCTGTTCTTCAGCACTTAAATGATGATGCTTATTATCAACTAGAATCTCCGACAAGATCAGCATGCTATTGAGAGGGGTACGCAGTTCATGCGACATGTTGGCCAGAAATTCGGATTTGTATCCCGAACTGATTCGCAGCTGATCTGCGGCTACTGCAAGCTCTTGAGCGACATTCTCGGCTGCACCCTTCTGAGACTCCAAACGTTCGTTCAAGATATATAGCTCTTCCGTTTGAATTTGCAATTCCTCCGTCTGGGCTTGCATCTCTTCCGCCTGAAGCTGTAACTTCTCTGATTGTGCTTGTAACTCTTCGTTCATGGCCTGTGATTCATCATATAGATGCTGAAGCTCCATTCGGGTCACGGTGGAATGAAGCGACACACCAAAGATCGCAGTTAATTCTTTGATTATTTCTAGTGCCTTTTCCGATACAGGCTTCATTGAAGCGAGTTCCATAACACCAACCGTTTTACCCTCGAAGAGAATAGGCACAACCGTCAGTGAACTCGCTGAGGTATGCCCTAGCCCAGAAGAAATTCGGATGTAATTCTGAGGTAGATCATTCATACGCAGCACCCGCTGCTCCATTGCACTCTGACCGACCAATCCTTCGCCGGGTGCAATCGATATTTTCCCGAGAGAACGTTCCTTATCTCCTTCCCCTGCATAAGCAGCAACACGCACTAAACGGTTGTCTCTCCAGTGATACAGCACACTGTACGGAATCTCCAGCATAGCTGCTAGCTCGCTCAAGAAACAACGTGACAACTCTTCAAGGGTCATTGGATTCTGCAAAACCTTGGAAATTCCCGTGAGTTGATCCTTCACACGGTTTTGTTCCTGTACTTCGTCCAGCAATTGATTTGTCTCATGTCCGAGGTCGGCCATCTCATCCCTTGTTCGAACACGTATTCGTTGCTTCAGATTGCCGCCTTTGGAGATATCGCTGATGGTTTGCTTCACCTCTTGAATGGTTCTCACGATGGTACCGGAAACAATCAATGCAGCAGCAATGGATAGCGCCGAGATCACACCCCATAGCGTATACATAATTGTGAGCAAAGTAGAGCTACGTTTCGCCAAATCCTGTACCCTTGCATCTGTTAGCATGGTCTCCGTGTTGCGGAAGGCGGCGAGCTGGGAACGAAGCAGATCCATTTCGATCTTCCCTGGATCTGTTGTAAAAAAAGCGAGCACCTTGTCCTGATCTCCCTCTTGCTTCAGTTGTATGGATCGTTTACCGGCAATGTCAATCCACCGGGTGATATGGGATTTCACATTTTGCAAACTCTGCTGCTGATCCGGATTATCACTAATCAGTGCGTATAACTGATCATAATTCGATTTCCACTCGGATAGTCCTTGATCATAAGGGTCAAGATAGCTTTCCTTCCCAGTAAGCATGAATCCTCGCTGTCCCGTCTCCATATCTAGCACATTTTTTTCAATGGCGTTGGTCAGATTATGTACGTTCAGATCATGGTGGCTGATAAAATCATTCTCTTTTTGTAATACATTAATTTGGGCTGAAAGTACCAGCAGCACTACGCCAAATAAGAGTACAACTACAAGATAGCCCAAAACAATTTTGGAGCGTATCGTAAATCTTCTCGTTTTAGACAACGTGGAACCCTCCAAATAGAACGAATGCTGTATTAAGCTATGAAATCAGTTGCATATGTATTTTATCCGTATAGGTATCTTCTGACAAGCAAAATCTATGGCGGCATAAGAAAAACGACCTGCTTCCGCAGATCGTTTTTTCGGGACTTTCTTTGTATTTCATTCGTGAGGAGAGCTGAATATAAATTAGGCCTTTGGTGCAATCATTTTGGCCGGGTCTACATATTGATCGAATTGCTCCTCTGTAAGAAGTCCCGTCTGTAATGCGGCTTCCTTCAGAGACAAACCTTCTTTATGTGCAAGCTTTGCAATCTTGGCTGCATTCTCATATCCGATATGAGGATTCAGCGCAGTCACCAACATGAGCGAGTTATCCAGATTGTGTTTGATCTGATCCAGGTTCGGCTCAATGCCAACTGCGCACTTGTCATTAAACGCAACGATTGAGTCAGCAAGCAACTGTACAGATTGTAAGAAGTTATAGATGATAACCGGCTTGAATACGTTCAGCTCAAAGTTACCTTGACTCGCCGCAAATCCGATCGCTGCATCGTTACCCATAACTTGTGTCACAACCATTGTGATTGCTTCGCTCTGTGTTGGGTTCACTTTACCTGGCATAATCGAGCTTCCTGGCTCGTTCTCCGGGATACGAATCTCACCGAGACCACTGCGTGGACCACTTGCAAGCCAGCGTACGTCGTTGGCAATTTTCATCAAATCCGCTGCAAGCGCTTTTACTGCACCGTGAGCATACACCACTTCGTCATGGCTGGTCAGTGCATGGAATTTATTTGGCGCAGATACGAAATCTTTGCCTGTATGTTTACCAATCTCCTTGGCTGTAAGATCACCAAAGTCAGGATGTGCGTTGATTCCGGTTCCTACCGCTGTACCACCAATGGCAAGCTCCTTCATGTACTCGACGCTTTCACGAATCATGCGTTCACTCTTCCCTAGCATGGCTTCCCATCCGCTGATCTCTTGACCTAGCGTAATCGGCGTCGCATCCTGAAGGTGAGTACGTCCAATTTTGATGATGTCCTTAAATGCTTCAACTTTTTCAGCGAAAGTCGCTTTTAATACCGCAATTGCAGGCAATAACTGATCTTCCACAGCAAGAACACCTGCGACGTGCAACGCTGTTGGGAATGTGTCGTTAGAGCTTTGTGACATATTTACATCATCATTGGGATGCAGGCGCTCTTCCTTACCTTTTTGCTCCAGTAGCTGATTACCAAGATTAGCGATGACTTCATTCACGTTCATGTTGGACTGTGTACCACTACCCGTCTGCCATACAACCAATGGGAAATGATCATCAATACGTCCTGCAATTATCTCATCTGCCGCATAAGCAATAGCATCTGCTTTCGCCGCTGATAACTTGCCTAATTTATGGTTACTGGCCGCAGCACTTTTCTTCAAAATGGCTAGAGCGCGAACCACTTCCATCGGCATATGCTTGCGTCCAATCGGGAAATTCTCCTTACTGCGCTGCGTCTGAGCGCCCCACAGCCTGTCGGCTGGTACTTTCATCTCGCCTAACGTATCTCTCTCAATGCGGTATTCCACTTGCTTGTCCTCCTCCAAAATGTGATCTGGGTCTCTAGAAAGCTTGTGTATCTCGTCATATTATACATGATTTACGAGCAAGTTTTCACCTTTTCGACAAAATTGTAAGCGTAACGCAAAATAGACTGGTTGTACGTGGATGAATCCACTCCCGTTCTATTTTTGAGCGGCAATCGGATAGAGACGGCTGGTCTGTTCAAACAGTTCCCCTGGCTGCAATCCAATAAGGCCACTCTCCTCTGCGGATATTCCTTCCACGTTCGGAGCATTGACCAGATTCATCTGTGGTTCCGGACAGAAAAATTCATTGCAAGCATTATTGTTCCAGATCATCCAATGTTTATAAGACGTACCTACATCGTACACCAGCTTGTCTCCTGTACGGTGATCGGTCAGTTCCATGAAATTACGGCCATTCTGTGGCTCTGCAGTATAGTGATTATCCATAGCCGCAAAAAACGGATTAACTCCGCGCTGTTTAAGCTGTTCTTCTTCCGGTGTAAGCGGTTGAAATTGTCCTGTCGGCAGAGAACGATCGTTTAATTCACGTCGCTGTCCAATGGTAACTTTGGCCGTATAATCCGAAGATTGGCTGTCCGGCGCAAATGGAACTTTGATCGCTGTAAGGAAAGCGAACAGGTTCGGCATATATTCGGTACCCGTATTATTTACGATCAATTGTTGTTGCAGACCATGGCTATTCAACGAATAACGAAGTGTCACAATGAAATTAAACGGCAAGTATTTATAAAAAGCATGGCCTTCTCCGATACTCTGGCTGAGTGTGACATAACTCTCAAGTTCATTCGATCCATATCCTTCTACCGTCCACGCCACATCATGTAAAAATCCGTGCAAGTGGTTTCCCGTTGCAGGTTCATTAATGGGAAGCTGATACACTTTGCCATTCCATGGGAAACGACCGTCTTCATAGCGATTTGGCGGTGATAGAATCGGAATACCATACACAGCAGGAGCGGCCAGAAATTCATCCATCTGATCCTGATCTGGCTCTCTCAGGTAGCTATACCCTTTTTCTGTATCCCGAAAAGCAACCAAATTCGCACCCACGCTCGGAATCACTGCTGCCTCGAATGAACCAAAGCGCAGCCACACCGCAGGAATGCCGCCAAATTGTTCTTCAAAAGCTGTATTCTGATGTGTCATCGTTATATGTACCTCCTGCATACTAAGGTTATATATTATACGGCTCGACTATATCATGATTACGCATAAAATAACAATCTGAGATCAAGAACATATTAAACAAGAATACAAAATAAAAAGACAGCTACTCGCATGGAGGCTGTCTTGATTTCATTTATAACTCCTCAGTAACAACTTGTTAATAAGGAGAAGGTGATCGTCTTTATCTCATTCCACGTATTTACCATGATTCGGTACTACGTCTTCTTCAAAATGCTGATCAAGCGCTCTGAGCGATTCACGCAGCATCTCCCCGCTCAGCGCATGCCCATGTCCCGTTACAGCCATCTTGGGGTCGAGCGTCCGGATATATTGAACAGATCGATGAGCGGCTTGCCAGTCCGTTGTAAAATACGCAGGAGGACCATGTAGCTGTTTGTCCTGAAGCAGAACACTCCAGAGCGACTCTTGCTTCACCGTGACAATTGCGTCACCGGCAACCAGCAGCCGATCTGATTCACGAAACAGGGAGATATGCCCAGGCGTATGACCAGGTGTATGTAACCATCTCCATCCCGGCAAACCAGGTACAGAGTGGTCTTGGGGTAGACTGAACACCCGATCATCGAGATTAATCGCCTCGTTAGGATACGTAAATGACAACCGCGCCATTAACCCTCCCCCTACGGATGGGTCTGCCGGGGGATAATTTTTCAAACCCGTTAGATATGGGATTTCAAATGGATGTGCATACACGGGTACTCCCCAGAATTGCTCCAGTTCAATGACCGTCCCCACATGATCAAAATGACCATGGGTTAAAATAATGGCAGACGGCGGACCTTGAAAACGCTCGGTTGCCACATCAACAATATGATTGGTGAATTTTGGCATACCTGTGTCCACAAGAACCCAGTTTCTACTACCCGGATCTCCAATGAACACGACATTCACAAAAAGGGTACGCAAGCTCAAAATATCAGGAGCAATATTCTCGACGCTAGTCATTCCTGATGTAATCAGATTGTCAAATGCCATTCACGGTTACCTCCCATCAGGCGAATTGTCTCTCTGGTTTTGTTCATTCCGTAGACTTCCCTTTTCTGAATCATCTATTCGGGATGAGAAAAATAAAATAAAACGGCGCATCACCCTTTCAGGGAATACACCGTCTAGTATAATCACGTATTTCATACTATAGAACAAAAATCTCGCCAATAATCAAGCCGGATAAGCATCCAGAGCCGCATCCAGTAATTGATTGTAAAGATCGTCATCGTTTTCAAGGAGCTCGTCCATTTTGAGCAATTCTTCTTCGTCACCAGATTGTTCGGTGAAGTGCAAACTGTAGTCCCAATCCTTCCCGTTCTTGCTCATGAACGTAATTTCATATACAGACTTATTACCGTCTGCCTTGAATACGGTACTTCCTACAAAACTTTTTTCATCCTCACGATGCATCTCTGCTCGTATAACTTCGATTTTCACTTTCATACTCTCCTTTTAATCTCTCATTCAAAGCTTTTCTCCAAAAATCATTCCCTTAGAGTGTTCCAAATCATAAATTGGAGTTTTTCTCTAAATTTCTGGCAAAGCTGTTTGGTAATTATTATTGGTTAATTGTACAATATATATCGTAGTAACGTATACATTATTCATATGAAGGCCCTATGCCAAATCCTCATATTACTTCAACGAGGACGATATAGACAGCCAGCTACGATATTTATATCACATTGGAGGTAAATTTAGCATGAACAATTTTGAATCAAACCTGCAGCAATATGCTGAACTCGCTGTCAAAGTAGGGGTCAATATACACCCTGGTCAGATCCTTGTGGTGAATGCGCCGATTACGGCGGCTCACTTTGTACGATTAATTGTTAAAGCCGCATACAATACAGGTGCGAAATTAGTTAAAGTCAACTGGAGTGACGAGACGGTTACCCGTCTTCACTATGATTTGGCTCCAGATGAAGCGTTCTCTATTGAGCCAAAATGGTTTGCAGGCGAAATGACTGAACTCGTTGAGCAAGGTGCGGCCGTTCTGCATGTCATCGCTGAAAATCCTGACTTGCTGAACGGTGTTGCTCAGGAGCGTATCGTAACTAGCCAGAAAGTACGGGGCAAAGCGCTGGAGAAATATCGCGCGTACCAAATGGCAGACAAATTCAGTTGGTCTATCGTCGCCGTTCCTTCCCCTGAGTGGGCCGCAAAAGTATTCCCTGATCTTCCTGAAGAACAGCAAGTAGATCGTCTATGGGATGTGATTTTCAAAACGGTACGGATTGGAGAAAAAGATGCTGTCGCAGAATGGAAAACTCACCTGCATAACCTTGATTCACGTGCAGACCTGCTGAACAGCAAAAAATATAAAAAGCTTCACTATACTGCCCCAGGTACAGACTTGACTATTGAGCTTCCAGAAGGTCATATTTGGGTATCCGGCGGTAGTGTGAATGAGCAAGGACATGTCTTTATTGCGAATATGCCTACTGAAGAAGTATTTACTGCACCGCTTAAAACAGGCGTTAATGGTACAGTTCGCAGCACAAAACCGCTCAGTTACGGTGGTAATCTGATTGACGGTTTCTCTCTCACCTTCGAGAACGGACGCATTGTTGATTACACAGCCGAACAAGGACTGGATGCGCTGAAAAATCTCGTCGAAATGGATGAAGGCTCACATTATCTGGGTGAGGTTGCCCTTGTGCCGCACAAATCTCCAATTTCGGATACGAACATTCTGTTCTACAATACATTGTTTGATGAAAATGCATCCAATCACTTGGCGATCGGAAATGCCTATGCTTTCTGTCTGGAAGGCGGCAAATCGATGTCGAAGGAAGAACTGATTGAACACGGGATGAACTCCAGTTTGACCCACGTCGATTTCATGATTGGTTCCGGCGAGATGAACATCCATGGTGTAACTTCGGATGGTACCGAAGAACCAATCTTCCTGAATGGGAACTGGGCGTTCTAAATCATTCAACGCATTAAGTTTTCTTATCTACATCACAACGAACAGACGGTTTTGCTGCTATGGATTCCATGGTTTGCAAGACCGCCTGTTTTTTGTTTTTCAGCAAACTTTAGACTGGAGTTGAACTCTCTCATATCAGGACGCTAAACAGGTCTAACGGACATTGTAAGGTTTCCATATTATGTTGTAAAATGTAATGATACCAATGTTTGTGGACTGTTGACCAGAAAGGAGAGCATCATGGCCAATCGGCTCCAGCTTTTACTCGCCTCAGATTTTCATCAATTAGGATCGGTACTTCAGGAAGAGGTATATTATGAATATTATAATATGGTGTATGGACTGATCGTGTATATTATCAAAGAACGCGCAGCTGCTGAAGATATCATTCAAGAGGCTTTTATCAAAATCATTAAAAATAAACCCCTCTTCGAAGATGAGGTTAAACTCAGAGCTTGGCTCAAAGTTGTCACACGCAATACGGCAATTAATTATTTACGAAAAAATAAAAATAACCGTAACCAACTGGACACAGATAGTGTTTTTACAGATATAGAGACACGTAATCAAACCTCTGCCTCGGTTGAAAGTATTGTCGAGACACAGATGATGCAGGAGTCTATTGAGAACTACCTTTCACAGTTGAAGCCCGAATACCGCGTGTTGATTGAGATGCGCTGGAAGGAAGGTTTATCCTATCGGGAAAT
>JAFWEX010000109.1 GCA_017512705.1 Paenibacillus sp. | reverse complement strand
TCACTCGTTGTTCAGTTTTCAAAGATCAAACGTTTCCTCGTTACCGAAACCAGTTCGTTTCAGCAACTCTTATATCATATCACTTCCGAACCAACATTGCAAGCTTTTTTTCAAGTTTCTTTCGAAGCTTGTATGTCTTCACTTGCCACATGGTGTAAACCATGTTTTCTTGGCCGGAATTAGAATATACCACATTCTAACCCTGCTTGTAAAGTGTATATTTCAGAATTTATATTCCATAATTAAGCATACCACATTTTAAAATATCCAATTCATTATTTCAGTCCTTTGTCTTCATAACTTACCTAAACATTTTGATTACATTATTTCTTTTCTCTACATTAATAGGTCTCTCTTTTAGCTTCGTCATTCGCTCATCTCTGCATATAAAAAAACAACAATCCTTAAGATACGTTAAATGTATCTTGAGGATTGTTGCTTCTTCGATCATCTCACTCTTGTATTCATCTATCTCTTCCGGTGTCATCATACTTGGACTTGTCAGCCGCAGATTCAGAACTTTCTTTGTTCTTGGTTCCTTTGCTTTTATAAGGCTTCGGAGCACTTTTCGCCCGGTTGGCACTAGCCTGCCAGCGATTCCATCCCTTTTTTCCTGTACCTCGGCCTGTACCGCCTTTACCTTTTGCTTTGCTCATGTTATCACTCCAATTAATCCTGCCTATGTCTAAAAATGATCTTTCCTCGGTCATGTTCCAATGTAGCTCAGTCCACGTGATTCACTTCCAGCACTTCATATTATAGCAAACTTGAAGAGTTCACGTTTGGATGTCGATGCTTCACACTTGAACTTTTGGTTCCTGGACCGATTTTACCCTTCTCATTACACGTAAGGATAACAAGAAACAGATACCAAGAACGGCAGCAGCCGATACATAAGGATAGTTAATGTTTACATCAAATAATGCTCCCGCTACGATTGGTCCAGCAATATTGCCCAGACTGGTATAAGCGGAATTCAATCCAGCAACGAAGCCCTGCTGCTCCTCTGCTAATTTGGACATCTGCGTACTGATGGCAGGGCGTAAAATATCCATACCAAGGAAGACGATAAACGTCACAACAACAATTAGCCAATAGGTGTGTACGAACAGAGTTAATAACACAAATACAGAAACAAACAGCAGACACACCGCAATGACTTTCTTTTCACCAAATGTATTCAGTAACCAGCCGATCAGGGATATCTGCACAACAGCACCGGCAATGGAACCAAATGTAATGATAAACGCAATATCTTTTGTCGTGAAACCAAACTTGTGATCCACAAACAAGGAAAATACCGTTTCGTAGTTAGCCAAACCAAAGGCCATAACAAATACGATGATTAGACTGAAAAAGTAAGGTTCACGGTAAGAGTTTATAAGTTGTGTTACCATACCTGGTGACTTTACTTTTGCCACGCGTTTTTCTGGTGTCTTTTGCTCACTCGTGCTCCGTTCGGATTCAGGCAAAATGATGAGAGTGATAATCGCTGCAAGCAACCCGGCAACCCCAGCAGCGTAAAAAGGAACCCGTATGCCAAACTCTGCAATATAACCACCGATTCCCGGCCCAATAATAAAACCGGTTGTGATGGCAGCATTGATCAGCCCCATCCCTTTACCACGTTCTTCTTCTGTTGTCATATCGGCTGTATAAGCCATCACCGCCGGAAAAATCATCGCTGCACCAATGCCACCCAGCATCCGGGCTGCGAAGAGCAGATACGGGACATTAACGGCGCCAAACATAAACTCGGACACTGCAAAGATCAACATGCCGAAAACGATAATCTTTTTACGCCCCCACTGGTCCGACCATCTGCCCGCAGCCGGAGAGAACAGAAACTGCGTGAAAGAGAACGCTGCAAACAGAAGTCCCATTGTGAACCCAGTAATGTGAAGTAAATTCATATAAGCAGGCATAATAGGCACGACCAGACCAATACCCATAAATACCAGAAAAATATTAACCATTAACAGCAGCAGCGCGCCCCTGTTACGTGTTAGCAAAGCCATATTCCATCCTCCAACGTTATTTAATTGTGCTTTTTATCTTTAGCGATCCCGTACAAAAATACACTGGCGGCCTGACGATATAAGCCAAGAGCTTGATCAGGTTCCAGCTTCCGTGACATTTGACTAAGCCCAATAATGGTACTTTCCAAAATCAGCGCGAGATGCTCTACATTTTGATCGTTGAACTCTCCGCTGTTTATTCCCTCCTGTATCAACTGTTTGTTAAATTGGATATGACGCTCGAACATGACAGCAATCCGCTCTTCGATATCATTCTCCTTTTTCTCTCCAGTAAAAAACTCGTCAGCGGCTTTAGTTAGAGGATGATTTATATCATCCATAATCAGCTGTTCTGCCAACCCAAAAATCTTCTCTGTAGAAGTTTGATACAAATGTTTTTTGGCCATCCAACTCTCTTCCCACTCGCGATCCCATTCGTCAATAAGATAAAGAAAAAGCCCTTCTTTGCTTTTAAAATGATAATATATATTCCCTTTGCTACTGCCTGTTGCAGTAACAATATCCTCAATAGAAGTTGCTTTATATCCTTTTTGCACAAAAAGGGCTTTGGATGCATCCGCAAGTCTTTTCTTTGTCTGCTCGGACTGGAGCTGTTTTTTATTCAAAATTACTTCACTCCATTCTTGTATACTGAACATTCGTTCTGTATCTTATCAAATTTAAATCTGATCCGCAATATAAAAAAGGAGAACCCGCAATCTCGCGAGCTCTCTTCTAATTTATGATTACATTTTGTGCCCAATTTCATTAAGTCATTCATCTTGGTGACTATTTAATCACTATTAATATTTTACAGATTTTGTCACTTTATCTTCTTACCTTGCCCATGTAATATTTTCAACTGACCATTCTCGTGTCCGACTTGGTACGTCACTTTATAGCGGGTCGTTACGTACTCTCCATCCTTGCGCTCTTCAGCAGCAATCACAGCGGTAACTTCCACCTCTTCCTTACTTGTGTTACTTGAAGAGATTTCCTCTAGACTAACGTAGCTCGTATAGGTATAGCCTTCACGGAACTTGGCATAACTTGTGCCGCTCTGCCAGTCACTACCGAGCAACGCATAAGCAGATACATAATCACTCCAATTCAGAGCGTTGTAAAAATCAGCAACCAATGCTTCCGCTTCGGATAAAGCCACCGAGGAGGTCTGCGAGGATGAATCACGCACCGTGTGCACGCCTTGAGCATTAGGTGAACCTTCCGACCATTGCTGAACCTGTTTCAATACGCTGGTGATCGGAATGCTGAATCCGATTCCGCCTTCCTGTTTCACAACGGTGGAATTAATGCCAAGCACCTCTCCCGTCTCAGCGTTAATCAGCGGCCCTCCACTATTTCCATTGGTAATCGGGGCAGAGATCTGATAAAGGTTGGTGTAGATATAAGGCGGAATCTCAAAACTGCGATCAAGTCCACTAATAATACCTGTGGTTACCGTATTTTCAAAGCCCAGTGGACTACCCAGCGCAAGAATCTCATCACCAACCTCCGCTTTAGACGAAGCAATTGGTAAAGGTTCCATTTTCACAAGATCAGGAACCCTGACGACAGCCACATCCGTTTCTTCGCCAAAGCCAATCACTGTGCCGTGATATTCCTGATGATCCAAGGTGCGAACCGTCACCTCTTTGGAGCCCTCCACGACATGTGCATTGGTAATGACATCCCCTTGATGATTATATAAAAAGCCGGAACCCTGACCATCACTGCTTTCAATCGTAACCACTTTTTTCTGACTATCTTCAATAATCTGTTTGCGGGTTTTCTTCTCCTTGGTGCCGGACGTTGTTTTTGCTTGGGGTTGATCTGCCTTCTTGGGGGAAGCAACAGCCAGTTTGGGCGCCATCGCCAACTCATTCGCTGTGTGCTGGTGAATCCAAAACACACCTCCACCTCCAGCCCCAATAATGATCGCACTGGAAATAATCGTTCCCCACACACGTTTACTCATTCTGCCGTCCTCCTACTCTACATACCATGATGCATTCGTAACAGTTACATTCGTTGCCTCATATACCCCATAATAGTAGGTTTCAAAATAGCCCTCTTCTCCTACATCTAATACCAACGGGTATACATAAGCGTCGATCTCGCCGATATAATCACCATCTGAGGCATTGATACCGATCATAAGAGCCACAGACGAAATCGGGCGTGTCCCCTGATTAATCACTGACCCACTGATATACAAGTCCCCATACTCATCAAGTTCAACAGACAAATCCGTTACATATACGGCTCCAGTCCGATTTCGAAGCTCTTCCTCGGCTGCTTGCTGTTCTGCAAGACGAATACGTTCTTCCTCTGCTTTCTCAAAGGTCTTCTTCTCACGCAGCACTTCATCCCGGTATTTGGTTAGCTTCTGGTCATCCGGAGCATAAAATAATCCGTTATCCACAGTTTGCAGTGCTGCTGTAAAATCACGTTTCTTCACTTGCTGCTCCGCCTGCTTGTAGCTGATGGCTGCGAGCTTGTCGGTAATTTGTTTTTTCACTGCTTCAGCTTCCTCACCAGATAGTTTGGATAGCGTTTTGAGTTTATCCGCGAGTGCATCCACGGTTGTTATCTGATCAATTTCCTTTTTCACTTTCAGCACAGCCAGGGTTACCTTGCGATTGTTCAAAGCTGCCCTTGCCTTATCAAACACCGGCTCTTGCCGCTTACTTAACGATTTTTCTGCCGATTGAATGATTTTGTCGGCTTCGGACAACTTGCCTGTCTTGAGCAGATTAGCGGCTTCATCCATCTGTTTCAGCAGTTGGTTCGCTTGCTCCGTAACTTGCCGATCCTGAACAAGCGCCTCTACATTCGGTCTTTGGGCAAGAGCTTCGTCCAGTAATTCCAAAGCTTCTGTATATTTACCGTTCAACGCGGCCTGTTCCGCCTGATGATGTAGTGTCTTCACATGAGCATTAGTCAGACTCTCTTGATTATAATAATACGTTAGCAATGCACCCATAATTGCTGCAAGCAGCAGTGGAATGATCCACAGGAACGGACCGCTGCTCTTGGGTTTGCTCACCGTTCCTGACGCAGATCCATTGCGGGGTTCCAGACCCGCTGGTTCTGACCAAATTTGCTCCTCTGTAGAGCTGAATTGTTTCAAGCGGGTTCCACACTTCTGGCAAGTTGCTTCCCCGGAGTTATTTTTCGTCCCGCATATGTGACAGTACACCCTGATCCCTCCAAACCATAAACGTATGTAATGATTGTTATCTGATGTTCTTCTATTGTTAATTGCTACCCTTGATACCACTCCAGAATATGTGCTTCCTAATCTCGAGGTGAATCGACATTTATCATATAGCAAAATGATAAAATGCACCATATACTCATGAGTTAAGTTAGGTTGAATTAAACGAAATCAAAATGAAAAACGCGCCTTGGCGAACCCGTATGGATTCAAACAAGAGCGCGTTTTTTGATTACATATCACCTAGCCCAATAATTAAAAGGACATATCCCGTATTTTTGCTGATATTTAATGAATCTAACGTCTTCACATCTCATCGAGATACGAATAGAAATGCTTCAATGGATTATTATGATTACGGCTCAAGCTGCAATTGTTCCAAGAAAGGCTTCAGGCGATCCATCACATAATGACTACCGCCTCGGCCATTCACCTCTTCAATCACGGCTGCTAGTAGAAACGAAGGTGATTCGGTGTCAAAGGTGACGAAAAATCCGTTCTCCCTCCCCTTCTCTCCCTTCTTCGCTTTCAGTTCAGTGGTTCCTGTTTTTCCAGCAAGACCACCAGCAATAGAATGAAGTGAATGTGCTGTTCCGCCTTGACGAGACACCACTTCTCTCAGCGCGTTTTTGACCGTATTCGCCACCTCTGGTGAGATGACCTCCACAGGAGCAGTGGCTTCTTTTTGCACGATCAGCACGGGCTTCGCTAGCTTGCCTTCATTGACAAACGGCGTAAACGCAGCCGCAAGATGTATAGGTGACATTAACATCTCACCTTGACCATAAGAAGTATCAGCTAGCAACACTTCGGAGGATAAGTCTTTATTTGCCTCATTGGCATACTGACTTGGTTTCAGGTACAGTTCATCCAATCCGAAATTATCACCGAACCCAAACTTTTCAATACCCTTGATAAACTTGGCACTGCCCATCTCCGTGGCTTCCATCGCAAAATAAATATTGTCAGAATACACGAGGGCATCCACCATGTTCACTGGGCTCAGGCTTTTCACCCGTTTAACGTAATACCCGCCCCAGCTATCGTTCTTTCGCCATTGCAGGCCCGAAATCTCATGAGTTTTGTCTGCCGTCGTTACCCCCTCCATTAACCCTGCTGCCGCAGTAATAGCCTTGAAGGTCGAGCCCGGGGCATATCGTGTCGTCACTCGGTTAATAAAAGGAAGCTTTTCGTTGGCCGAATAGGCATCCCACTCCGCCTGAGTCAGCCCTGTAACCATTTTGTTCGGATTGTAGGAAGGTGCACTCACTAGAGCAAGCATTTCTCCGTCTTTCGGATTCATCATCACCATCGCTCCTGCATCACCGCCACCTGCCAGCGTTTGATACAGCTTTTTCTGCTCTGCAGAGCTGATCGTCAGTTGCACATCCTTACCGTCGACCGCATCTTTACGGATCAATTCGGAACGCGTGTTGCCCGCTTCATCGGTGATTTCAATTAAGCCGCCACGTTCTCCGCGTAGCTGTTTCTCCATCGACTGTTCCAGTCCGGCTTTGCCAATCCAGTCCTCCGCTCGGTAATATCCTTCGGTGTCTTTATCCAAATCTTCCTTGGTGGCCTTTCGAACGTAACCGATCAGATGAGCTGCCGCCTCACCAAGCGGATAATAACGAATCTCCTTACTTTGCAGAGAAACTCCACGTAATGAATCGGGTACGTCAAACTCCTCTGTAGAACCCATGGGCACAAAAAATTCGGGCTTCACCCAAGTCTGACCAAGTGCCTTTTGAATCGCTTCCACGGATACTTTGTAATGATCGGCAATACGTGCAATCATCTGATCCGGGTTCTCTCCAAGCTTCTCAGGCACAATCCCCCACTCATTCATGGTGCCTTGAGTCGCTAGCGGCAACCCATCACGATCTACAATATTTCCACGGTTCGGGAATAAAGTCTTCACCCGAACTTTACTTCCCTTGACCATGTCATTGAGAATAAGTGATGGTTGCCAATGAATCTGCCAGATTTTGCTTCCATCCTCAAGCTCCTGTCGAACCAGCTTTAGCGAATGTGTCTCGCTTACTTCACCCAGAAACGTTGTCAGGTGTATATCATAGTCAGCGTTATAAAGATCAGGGTTACTTGCAGCATCTTCTGCCGTACTCTTCACCTCGTCGTCCGTCGTTGCTTCTGATTCAACCTTCGTCTCCTTCTCAGTTCCGGTACTGCTTGCGGTTTCTGTAGCTTGACTACCACTGTCCCCATCAGTTCCCGTTGTATTCGCTGTCTTCAACTCCACTTTAACAGCAGAGACCTGCATTCCCGAATAGATGGCATTGTATTTCTCAACAAACTGTTCCTTCGTCATGCCCGCCTCGGCTAACGAAGCGGGTGACATCAATGAATAGAGCTGGTCGAACTCTTTCTTTTGTAAATGCTCTATGTATTGATTCACAACAGGCTGAGGTTTAACCTCTTCCGGTTTGTTGTTCTGCATATAAAGGTACATTCCGATGCCGCCTGCAAACAAGATGGGCAGCAATCCGTACAATAATTTACGTTTGGATTTCATGTCACATCACCTCTACTCTATACTATAGATTTCCAGCATGAATTTAACAATGTAACAAATCTGATGAATTTGTCATTAAAAATAGCCTTAAGCTCACATAATATGTTTAAATAAGGATAGTGAATTACATACTAAAGCTTTTTTGCGATGCAAAAGGCTGAAAAGGAGCCCGATGATGGAAATCAGCTATTTTTTACTCCCAAAAGCCGAAGTGGCCTATATCGAGTCTACCGCTTCCATGAAAGATGCTATTGAGCAGCTGGAATCGCACCACTACACCGCCATTCCTGTAATTGATCCGGATGGAAAATATGTTGCTACTCTGTCCGAAGGTGATCTGTTATGGAAAATGCGTAATACGCCTGGATTGACATTTGATACGATGGATCAAGTGCAGGTACATGAGATCAGTAATCGCATCTATAATGAATGCGTGTACATTGAAGCAGAGATGGAGGATATGCTGACCCTTGCGGCAGATCAAAACTTTGTACCTGTAGTGGATATTAACCGTGTCTTTCTCGGAATCATTCGTCGTAAAGATATTATTGAATATTATACCCGCAACATATCTGATTAAATGGCTACAGCAGTTACGTCATGATGCTACATGGACTACATATGCTGAAATACCACTGTGAAGACGAGCTGCATGGGCTCGTCTTGTTTATGTTTTTTTCTAAACATAAGGGCTCTCTTCCCAGGCATTTCAAATGAAGTGGTCATTCTATTAAGAGAAACCATCTCATCGTTAACCTATTCGAACATGAAACGGGGTACTCCTTTGAAGGTTAGCCGACAGTGAAGTACCCTTTTGCGATATGATATATCACATAATATATGGAAGGTATTTATTTCCGTACTCCATGGCTCTGCCAAGATGTAATCTGGGTCGCCATCCTTCGATCTGTTTCGGCAGGCTAATGCTCGAATTCTTCGTCTCTGTTTCGTGCCTCTACAGCACCATCACATCTGACAATTCGAAATACCACTCCAGGAACGCGTTAAAATCTGCCCACTGTGGCTCACTCTCTCCGTTCAGAAATAGTTCAATCGACTCGCCCAGCTCAACCAGCACAACTTCTCCTGTCTGACGATTATAGAAAAATCCACCTTCCCCTTCAAAGCTGTCCAGCGGAATATAAGCCTCAGGCAATCCAAGTGTAAGTTGCGATATATGCATATCCTCCAGATATACCGTATTCTCAATCACCCAACAGATCTGATACAGCTCCTGATGCCGACTGTAAAACGTTGGTCCATCCTCTGCATGCAGGTAGAACTGTGCAAAATCCGAGTTCAAATTGATGTCCAGTTTACGCAGTGCTTCCTCGTATTCAGACGGCACATCTTCATGCCACCAGCCGTTCACGCGGCAATGTTCAATGACTTTGGTGGATAACATCACAAGCCCCCTAATTCATGTTATACGTCGTCTAATATTGGATCTAATATTGCATCGTAACTCTAACGTTACTCTATTAAAAGAGTAGCATGATTATAGATGCGTGCACAAATGACTCGAAGATCACTTACGAATCAAGCAAGACACGTGAGTTGTTCCCTAGCTTACACGTCGGGAGGTGCTAGTTTTTTATGGAAAAATCAATTTCTATTCATAGAACTACATCGTCTAGTACCAAGGTATCATTTTATTGAAAAATATAACTAATACATCCTCTAATGTCGATAAAATACATGCAAAGCATAATTTTTACATTTTATCAGCAGAAGGAGATTAGAAGATGTTTATTCAGATTCAAAAAAAAGCGTTCCATGCATGGTTATCACTTCCTCTGGCAGGGCTATTGTTTGTACTACTAGGTGCACAGCAGACCTACGCTGCCCCGATTGACAGTCTGTTGCCTGAACGAACTGAGCAAGAGATCAATCAAAAATGGACACAATGGATGAGCAACAAGGATCAACCCGTTACATATACCCAAAAACCTTCGACTACAGCACCTTATGTGGCTGGCGTAGTTAGTGACTCTTCTCTCGAAACAGCACTCCGTGCAGCTAACTTCTATCGTTACCTGTCGGGTCTAGATGGTGACCTTGTGCTGGACTCTGCACTTAATCTACAGGCCCAGCACGGCGCTGTACTTGTCTCCACTGGCCCACTAAGCCACTTTCCAGCGCGTCCAGCGGATATGGATAAAGACTTTTTTGACCTCGGTGCCAAATCGGCTTCCAGTTCCAACCTGTTTGCTGCTTATGGTACTACGGGTAATCTAGCCGTTAAAAGTATTGAAGCTTACATGGATGATTCCGATGCCAGTAATATCAGTGCGTTGGGTCACCGTCGCTGGATTCTGAGTCCGCAGTTAAAGAAAGTGGGCTTCGGCGTGGCATCCCGGGACAACAAAAACTATGCGAGTCATTTTAGCACCATGCAGGTGATGGATACTAGTCGTAATGGAAAGCTGCGTTATAACTACAGCCTGTATCCGAACAGAGGAGCATTCCCGATTGAAGCTTTCAACGTGGCGCAGGCTTGGTCTGTGCAGTTGAACCCAGACATTTTTGCAAAACCGTCCAACGCAGAAGTACAGGTGGAACTGACACGCACTTCAGATCAGAAGACGTGGAATTTCAATGCCAAAACACCTGTCAGCAGTGATCCTTCAAAAGCGTTTTTTAACGTCAATTCCGATGGCTATGGATATAACTATGCTGTTATTTTCCGTCCAGATAACTTGAAATCACTGAAAGATGGCGACACATTTAACGTTCGAGTTACCGGATTGAAGAAAAAGGACGGTTCGAGCGCAGAGATTGTGTATCAAACCAACTTTTTCTCGATTAGTCCCACCGCAGGGGAACCTGGGACTGATCCACAGAATCCAGGCACTGATCCTCAGGACCCCGGAACGGAGCCTCAGGAGCCAGATGTGGACGATGACATCATTCTCGACAATCATCATGTGCAATTTGAATATACTGCGGATCGTACCTTGAATGTCCGTGGAACTCTCGCAGCCTATGCAGGGCAGACGTTCTCCTTCCAGATTCATGGATCTTCACCAGAGGAGAAGCATCTCCGCACGGAAACCGTTACACTCGATGCCAATGGTCGTTTCAAACTGACAACTCGTAATCTCGGTGAATCGGATCTGAACATCTACCTACAAGTGAATCCTTATTATATGTATCTGATCCCTGTGGCCAGCAACTCTAATGTTACCTATTACTTCGAATAGACACGGTGCGGGGAAAAGCAAACAAACCAAAAAATCCGGATGATTATTCATCTGGATTTTTTGATCTTTATTAAACTCCTTGGTAATACATATCCCTGAACTCATCTGTGTATAAAACTTCTACACACCCTGACCAATTGAGAATCGAACCAATGAAATCAGGGATATCCAGCCCCTTCATCTCATACGTCTCCTCGGTATTCACCGTACCTGCTGCATCTTCGATCAGCGTCACTTTGAATTTTGAATCCCTCATGTTCAGCAGTAATTGCAGTAAATAGACAACAATATTCCATATTAAAGCCAACAATGAATACGTGTTCGACCTGCTGTTCAGATAGCCATTTTTTTAGCTCAACATTACTGAAGGCGCTTGGTTTGTTCTTCTCGAGGACAAGATGCTGTTTTGTATCCACAACAATCTCGAGGTTGTCGGTTTTATTGCGGTAGAGTGAGGACTCTTCATCCTGATTGTCAACGTGCCTCATAAACACTATAGGCCAGTTCAGCTTCTCAAAGTCTGCTATGAGCAATTCGATTTTCCCCACCGTTGCCGACACATCTCTTAGACTGGTTAACCCACGCTGGACGTCAATCACAATCAGAGCTTTATTCATCTCTCGCTCCTTTCCACATTCTCTTTCACTCTAAATTCAACAATCTGGCGAATCAGTTCTTCTGGTAACGGTTCATCAAGTGGAAACTGGACCGAGCCCTTCGCCCCCTTAAACTTGGAGAGCTGTTCCTTGAACGCCAGAATACCACTGGGTGCAGGATAAAAACCGATATGCTTCGTATACGCGGCAAAATGAACCAGATTCCCATGCTGGGCATATGTAGGCATCTTGTAACTGATCTTCTCTTCAGCAAGCGGAGCTGCTTCACGGATAATCTGCCTCAACCTCTGTAACTTCAGTTGTACATCTGTTGGAAATGCAGCGATATATTCATCTACCAGTACCGAATGTTTCCTATTTTGATCCATTTCGCGCTCCTTCAGCCACGAAGGTTATCTTGTCGTTCGCGGCTTATCATATGGTCTCTATTATACTTGATTCATACAAAGGTATACCATTTTTTACCTTTTAAAAAAGGTAACTTTTCCTGGAGGACACAGTACGTGTTGTTCATATAGGCTAATCTACAACGTCATGGCGCGGCCATGACGCATTAGATAATCTTCTTTTTCCTTGTAATCTGGCATTATGCTCCCTACTCTCCGCCAGAAGGAGCGGTCGTGGTTCATGTGGTGAATATGACATAGCTCATGAATAATAACGTAATCTATAACCTCTGGCGGTGCCATGGCGAGGCGATAATTGAAAGTCAGCTTTTTATCCCAGCTGCAACTCCCCCACTTCGTAGGAGAATCCACGATATCGATTGATTTGGGCTTCACCTTCAGCTCCTGCTGATAACGAGTGATTCGCTGCCCAATGATTCGTTTACATTCTGCAAAATAAAACTTTTTCAGATTCGCACGTAACTCCGCTTCGGTGTAACCCTCTACTGGTATTAATTCATGCAAGGCATAATTTTCACCAAAGAGCAGGAAGGCCCCCTTGCCTTCTTTCTCGTACTCCTTCGCCTGGGGACCGTCCAGCACCTGCTGCATCCGTTCTGATTTTTGGATAATCTCGGCTCCATGCTGCATGACGAGCTGCCGAATCACGTCCTCACTTGTGCCGTTCGGCACTTTCATGGTAACCATATAGGGCAGATCCATGGTAATAGAGGCTTTTTTTCGTTTGCCGAATTCGATATGACATGTAATGATGTGTCCCTGGATTTCAATGGTAATCATGCTATACTCCATTTCTTTAAATTAAACCGCCTACTGCAATCCGCCGATCCTCGAAGTAGGCTTGGTTATCTTGCTTGTTACGACCGCATTATACTCTGTTACAGATTGTATACCAATACTCCATGATTTAAAATCTAAACGAATATTATTGTATTTTTATTCATTAATATGTATTATTATTTAATTATTCATTCTAATCAATCCTGATTCTTACTTCATCGTTATATTGGAGGCTGAATAAATGTATTCAAATGACTATAATCTTCGCCTGATTGAAGAACTAACCCTCAATCACTGGCAACCGTTATCGACCTCACTATACGATGGGTGGGTGTTGCGTTTTGCCAAAGGATATACGAAGCGTGCCAACTCAGTTCAAGCAATCTATCCCTCTACTCTGGATGTACATGATAAAGTGCTGGCGTGTGAGCGCATCTATACGTCAAACCAGTTGAATACGATTTTCAAAATCACACCATTTGTTCAACCAGAGACATTGGACCAGCTACTAGAGGAGAAAGGTTATGTCGTGTTGGACCGGACCATCGTACAGCTTCGAAATCTGGAGGACTTGCATATTCCCGAGCCTATGGACATCCACATCGACGAACAGCTGACGGACGAATGGCTTGATCATTTCTGCCGTCTGAGTGAGGTCCGTGAGGAGTTCCGTGGAACGCTAACCCAGATGCTTTTGAATGTACGTGCACACACGGGATATATTCGTCTGATTGTTAATGGGACGGTGGCTGCCTGCGGTCTTGGTGTCGTTGAACGAGGAATGATCGGGCTCTATGACATTATTACAGATAAAAGGTACCGTAACCGCGGTCTCGCGGAACAGATGATCCTGCATCTGCTGCATTGGGGAAAACGCCATGGAGCGATTTCAAGTTATCTGCAAGTCGTCCAGGACAATGCACCCGCACGGCGATTATACGCAAAACTGGGTTATGTCGATGCCTATTCGTACTGGTACCGGATAAAAACGATACAACCTGCATACTAATGTCCATTCACCCCCACATCGTTCAACAAGATATACAAAAGGGACAAGGCAGATCACCTCTGCTTGTCCCTTTTTATCGATCACGACTCTAAATATAATGTAACGCCTCCATCAGGCGTATATCTGTAAAATACTACCTCTCTATGGACTAACCGTACCGCCATTGGCATTCAACGTCTCTCCACTCACATAGCTGGATTCTTGGCTAGCGAGGAATACATACGCCGGAGCCATCTCTGCAGGCTGACCTGCACGTCCCAGCGGAGTATTGCTTCCGAATTCGGCTAGCTTCTCTACCGGTTGTCCACCAACAACTTGCAATGGCGTCCAAACCGGTCCTGGTGCGACAACATTCACACGAATACCTTTGCTACCCACCTGTTGGGCAAGTGCTTTGCTGAAAGTGTTGATCGAAGCTTTAGTAGTGGCATAGTCCAGCAAAATCGGAGACGGCTTGTATGCCTGGATCGATGATGTATTGATAATCGAACCGCCTGCCTTCATGTGTTTAACCGCTGCTTTGTTGAGCCAGAACATGGAATAGACATTCGTTTTGAACGTTGCGTCGAATTGCTCCGTGGTCAGGTCTTCGATCTGCTCTACAAACTGCTGCTTCCCTGCCACATTAGCCAGAATATCAATGCCGCCCAGTTCTCTAACGGCCGTCTCAATCAATTGCTCGCAGTATTTCTCATCCTTCAGATCACCCGGAACCGCAATGGCTCTTCGGCCAGCTTCTTCAATAAGCTGAACGACTTCCTTCGCATCCGCTTCTTCTTCCGGCAGATAGGAGAGTACAATGTCTGCGCCTTCCCGTGCGTAGGCAATTGCCGCCGCTCGGCCAATCCCGCTGTCTGCACCGGTTACTACTGCTTTACGACCTGTAAGTCGTCCGCTGCCTTTATAACTTTTTTCACCGCAATCCGGAACAGGAGTCATCTCACGCTGCAATCCAGGCTCTTCCTGCTGCTGCTTCCAGTTCGGGTTGGCCTTCGGATATTGTGTCGTTGGATCTTGAATCGAATGCTGATCTTGCGTCGCCATATTCAAATCCTCCTCGGTTCGTATTGATTTGTTGTGAATTTGATCTGTGTAAAGGTTCACTCTTTCCTTTGTAACCGAGATGCCGGACATTTAAACTGTAAAAAAACACTCCTTGAACATCTTGGACCCTTCTCAGAGGTGACCGTATGTGTTCAAAGGAGTGCGTGATTACAGCTATATTAGTTTGATTTATTCAGCGAATCGCTGCCTTTATCATCGTTATTCCTCGTTAGCTTTGGATTGCCGACTGCCTATACCAAATACGTAATAACCAGCCACCACAATCGCCATAAACGTTGCACCTACAATTAACGGCACACGAGTATCCTCGTTAAAGGCCATCCCAATTATAACTAGAATCAGGTATACGATAATAATGTAATTGCTGATCGGGAACCATTTGGACTTAAAGGTATGCTCTGCCATCTCCTGTCCCCAGCGCTTTCTGAAACGGAACTGGCTGAACGCCAGTGCAAACCAAGGCACCATTCCTGGCAGTACGCTTGCACTGTAGATGTATAGAAATAGCTTAGAATCTGGCATCAGATAGTTCAGTATAACTCCGATCAGAAGCAGAGAGATGGTGATCACAATACTGTTGCGGGGCACCCCACCTTTGGACAACTTTTTGAAGAAGGCCGGCGCCTGACCGTTCTCTGCGAGCGTGTATAACATTCGCCCTGCGCTGTAAATTCCACTGTTACAACCCGACATTGCTGCTGTCAGCACTACGAAATTAATAATACCGGCAGCTGCAACAATGCCCACTTTGGCAAAGGTAAGTACGAATGGACTTCCTGTCTCCCCTACCTCATTCCATGGATACAGGGTAACAATAACAAATATTGCACCAACGTAGAAAATGAGAATACGCCACACGATGTTTTTGATCGCTTTGCGCAATGTGTATTTCGGATTTTCTGCTTCGCCAGCGGTAATACCGACCATCTCAACCCCTTGATACGCAGCCGTTACGATACATAGCGCAAACAGAAAGCCTTTAATACCTCCTGGGAAGAATCCCCCATGACTAATCAGATTGGACAGACCGATAGGTTGCCCTCCATTGCCCCACCCGAAGAAGATCAGACCTGTTCCGATGACAATCATCGCCACAATCGCAACCACCTTGATCATCGCAAACCAGAATTCGAATTCTCCGTAGAACTTAACAGCAGCCAAGTTGGCTGCAGCGATAATGAGTACACCGGCAAGTGCTGGAATCCATTGGGGGATATCTGGGAACCAATAACCGAAATAGATACCGATTGCCGTAACTTCGGCCATACCCACGGTGACCCACAAGAACCAGTAACTCCAGGCCGTGAGGAATCCAGCAAGTGGACCGATATATTTATGAGCAAATGTAGCAAACGAACCGGTAACCGGCTCTTGGATCAACATCTCACCCATAATGCGCATGACAAAAAAGATAATGATACCAGCCATTAAATAGGCCAGCAATACGGATGGACCTGCCCACTTGATCGTACTCGCCGATCCCATGAACAACCCGACACCAATCGTACCGCCGAGCGCAATGAGCTCAACATGGCGGGGTTTAAGTCCTCTCGATAGTTCCTTTGTTTCCAAGTGATTCTCTCCTTTTCTAATAAAAAGCTTCCTCTTGATAAATAATTTCATCCAATCCACATTAACGCAATGCAGAATTACTTCATCAAATTGTACGAGATGTGGAGCAGAAATACAATATGGATTATGAGGAAGTAAACCTTACATTCATAGTTATAAAAAAATTATCAAGCCCCAGTCCTTTTCTCTAACATGAGCATCACTTATATTAAAGTTAACTAACCTTTCCGAGGGTAGCCGCTATAGGACGAAGATATTTATAAAAAACGGCGTTTCAAATAGTTGATATCGGTATTACGAAATTGAATATTGCTATAATAATTGATTGATCATATCAAGCACCAACAGGTAAATAAAAAACGATTATACGAGTAAACCCACATAATCGTTTTTTAAGGACAGTTACTTTTTATTTCATATGAATTAGTTCACTACACAATACCTGTATCACGAAACTCCTTAATAAAATTATTAAGCCAATCCTCCCCGTAATCCAGCGCGCCCATATCACTATCAATAAAGGCCACATCCAGACTCATCACCCAGAACCTGCGAACGATAATAAACAGGTCGACCGCCTGTTCATCTGCATCTGTGAAGCTCCGAACCGAGCGATAGCCTTTCATCAGCGCATTCCATAACTGCTGCTTCTTCTCCGAATCACCCGACTGCCGTTTCCGAATTTTCACTTGAGCCAGATCGTACGCACGCCATCCCGGAGCGGCCCATTCGAAGTCATAATGAATAAACCGTTCTTGCTGTTGAAACACATTGTTGTTCCCATGCATATCGCCATGACACATACCATAATCCAGCCCGGTACTGGAGACGGTAAGAATCTTTTCTTTTAATACGTTAGCAAACGTTTGCAGAAATGCTGCTTCCTCACAATCCTCTCCGATGTAACGCATAATTCGTTCAAGAGGCTCATCGATGAGAAATTTAATATCCAGCTCAAACCTTTCGTTACTCCGTTCCGGCTTCGACTTCGTTTCCAACTCTGACGCCCGTTCTCGCTCCTGTTCCAACTTAATGTGATCCATAGCATGGTGCAGTTCAGCAGCAGACCGGCCAAAAGCGTAACAGGAATCCTCATCCTCCAGATTATTTTCTGTTCCATCAATATAGTGAAAGAGCACAGCTGCTCGCTTTCCTTCAGCTGCATCCAGCATCGTATACCCGATCTGATCTTTCGTTGGGATAAAGCCTCCAACCTCTGTATGCGCACTCGAACCGAGACCTTCTTTCAGTGCAGTCAGCACGCCCAGTTCATAACGAACATCCGCTTCCACTACCTCGGTACGATATATACGCAATATATAAGTTCCTGTGCTTGTGCGTACCCGGTAAGTATCATTCAAACCTCGCAGCCAAAACTTGCATTCCTGCCACGTTCCGATATCATAATGTGCTTGTAATGCCCACTCCAGATATGCCGGACTGAGCACCGAACGTAAAGCCGTTGGATGATTAAACATAGTCAAGCTCCTTCCTGTATGATATGCAATGAATATACTTAATATATACCATACTGGGATTTATTGGAACGGTCATTAAGGAGTCGCTTCAGCGGTCACGACTTTCCACTTTTGCTGCTGCTCAGGCTTAGACTCCAACCCACAACCAGATAAAGCCGCGCACTCCCGAAAGGCAAAATGTTTGCATCCCTTACACTTCTCTTCGTTCAGATGCCTTAATGCATAAGTAATAGCTTCTCCCGTATGTTCAAACCGATGTGCCGAATCTAACCGTTCCAGCAAACCTGTTCGTCTCAGCATTTCAAGCGGCTGCTCCTGCAGACCCGACAACAGTACGATCCCACCAGAACGTTCAAAATGCTTGATTAAACTCGCCAGATTAGCCTCGCCTGTTGTATCGATAAAAGGAACTTTCCCCATGCGTAACAATAACATGCCTGGACGCTCTGGAAGTGAATCCATAACCGATTTTTCAAACATATCCGCTGCACCAAAAAATAACGGCCCTTCGATCGTATACAGGCTGATCTGTGGACAATCATGTCCCTCCCGTACCATGTGAGCCATGACCTTCTCATGTTTATGATCCGGATCGGGCAGTACCTTGGCCACTTTCAACATCTCGCTCATTCGTTTCACAAACAGAATGACCGCCAGAATCAATCCCACCTCCACCGCAGTCGTAAGGCTCGTAAATACTGTAAGGAGAAAGGTCAGCAGCAGCACAAGCGAATCCCCCGTTCTGGTTCGCAATACATAAGCAAAGGATTTTCGTTCACTCATATTCCAGGCTACCAGCATCAGAACAGGTGCCATGCTGGCAAGCGGAATATGGGATGCATACGGTGCAAACAGAATCAGAACGAGCAGAACAACAACACCATGGATCACGCCGGACAATGGAGATACCGCACCAGATTTAATATTCGTTGCCGTACGTGCAATCGCTCCTGTCGCTGGGATACCACCAAAGAGTGGTGTAACAAGGTTGGCAACCCCCTGCCCAATCAGTTCCCGGTTGCTGTTATGGCGACTGCCCGTCATGCCATCGGCGACAACGGCAGACAACAGCGATTCAATACCACCCAGCATAGCAATGACAAAAGCAGGCTGAAGCAAATTCACGATACGTTCCCATGTGATCTCCGGCAGATGAAACCCAGGTAAATTCCCCGGAATCTCTCCAAAGGAAGAGCCTATCGTAGCTACCTGATCTTTAAAAAAGATAGCCGCGATAACAGTCGAACAAATCAGACCCAGCAGTGAAGCAGGCATTTTAGGAGCAAATTTCGGCACAAGCAGAAGAACAACCAGGCACACCCCCGCTGTCAGCAAACTGTATATATTAATCGTGCTGATGTTCATCCCGATCTCTTTCATATTGGAGTAAAAATCCTCGTGTTTTGTGACGCCCGTAAGTCCCAGCACATTCACAATCTGTCCACTAAAGATCAGCACGGCAATACCTGCCGTAAAGCCAATCGTCACGGGTCTTGGAATGAATTTAATTAATGCCCCCATCTTGAACACACCCATCACAATGAGCATCAGTCCAGCCATCATGCCAGCAATCAGCAAATTTTCGTAACCATACTGCATGACAATGGCAAAAAGGATTGGGATAAATGCCCCCGTCGGCCCACCAATCTGAAATTTGGAACCGCCTAACAGTGAAATCAAGATCCCCGCAATGATGGTTGTATACAATCCATATTCCGGCTTAACGCCTGAAGCGATGGCAAAAGCCATACCAAGCGGAATCGCTATAATACCTACAATCAGCCCCGATATCAGATCCTTGCGAAAATCAGCCATTCGATAACCCGCATATCTCCCGATGCCTTTCATGCTCCATAACCTTCTTTTCTTCATATATTTGAATATTTGAATATAAAGTAAACACTACTCCCTGATATATGCCGTGTCAATCGCAAATATCACAATTCTGGAGAATTGCATTCGTATAAAATGAAACCAAAAAACAAGAGCCCCTTACAAACGCACGGTTGCTCTTGTTTCCTGTGTCAGCTGTCTTTGCGTATATCCTCCAGCATCGAAATCGCATCGACCAGATGGTTGTCAAAAATTTGTTTGGTAACCCCGAGTAGATCTTTAATCAGCGGGTCACGCAGTGAGTAGGTGACGGTTGTACCTTCTTTAATTCCCTGTACTACATTTTTGCTACGTAGAACAGCCAGCTGCTGGGATACCGCAGAACCTTCCGATCCAAGAATACTCTGCAGTTCATTGACGCTTTTGTCTCCTTCACTCAGCAACTCCAAAATGCGAATGCGCATCGGATGTGCCAGCGCTTTGAAGAAATCGGCTTTGAAATGCTGCACGCTCTGATTCATACCCTTTGCTCCTTCAATCGAACTCATCAATATGCTCATATCATACCATAGAACGAGGTTCAGACTTCCATTCACGTGATATGATAAGATGCAAAAGCAAGTACATTATACGGTGCAAGGGAGCGGTAAGCATGTCTAAATCATCCGAATATTCGCCTTCTGGCGTTCCTATTCTTCGTCATAAAGATATGGAGCGTGAGTGGCAATCTACTTCTTATGTAGAATCCGAATGGCTGCAGCGAATAGAGCAACACGCGGACAAATATCTCGGCGAAGCCGAATCCGTGTTCCACGAGCTGGTGTCAGACAAAGTTCATATTGATGTTCATATCATTCGTCCAACACCGGAGCGTAATTATTACACATTGTACACCACAGGCATGAGCGCCTTGCCTATGAGCACCCCTGAAGATGCACAGGAGTATGAGTATGCAGAACTGATGATTTGTTTGCCACCGGATTGGCCTCTATTAGAGGAGGAACTGAAGGAATCGGATAGCTACTGGCCGCTCCGTTGGTTGAAAACGATGGCTCGCCTGCCGCATGACTATGATACCTGGCTAAGCTGGGGGCATACGGTGCCGAATGGTGATCCGGCAATGCCACTTTCCAATAACACAGACATGTGTGCCTTTATTGTGCTACCTCCGCTTGAGGTCGATGAGGATTTCCTGACACTCGACATGGAAGATGGACAGACTGTACACTTCTACGCAATTCTCCCCATTTACATGGAGGAGCTTGAGCACAAGCTAGAATATGGTTTGGACGCTCTGCTAGACCGATTTGAAGAACATCATGTAAACGAAATTTTGGACGTAAACCGGGTCAATACCTGCGAGGATGCCTGATATTCATCATTCGTATGATCTTCATAACGAACATAAAAAGCTCAATCCTTTGCGCATCTGCTGCTGGATTGAGCTTTCTTGTGTTGATATTTTGTTAATCCTCACACATTAGTACGAGCCATATTCGAACCAGTCAAAGTCTGCCACCTGATCGGACGAATTGCCATTGCCGCTGCTAAACATGCCGATACAGCAACCAACAAAACCACCAGCTACTTCCGTGCTCAAGCTGGTCGTATCCACTCGGTCTGCAACCAGATGATATTCACTGCCATCAGTACTGTAATAAAAGCTAAGTTGCTGTCCAAGTGCAGCCATCTTGATGTACACACGCGGAATATCCTCGTCCAACTTAACTTGAGCAAACCGTGACTCCTCACCACCAAACCATGTCATGACACGCAGTAGCTGTTGTTCTCCTTCAAGCGCACGTTCAATTCGCACATGATACTGGTCATTCTGTATAACCACCAGACCTGCCGTCTCATGCTCATGCTTCGGCACAAATTCCATCGCCGCTGCTGCTACATAATTCATATGTCTCTGACGTACACAGACAAAGCTGGAGTTTTCGAGTTCCTTCAATGTTTGCGGTTTCAGCTTCAAACGCAGATAACCTTTACGTTCAGTCAAGGAATACAGATCTTCCTGCGGATTACGCAGGAACATCCATTGCAAGCCCAGATGATCGGTATCAAAATTTTCACAACGCAAATCCGGTGCCACTGGCGCTGCTGGCAGATTCAACACACCTTGCTCCTCCAGCTTACCCAGCCCCCGATTGACAACTGGCCAGCCATCTTCCCAGTCCACTGAAGAAATAAATGTCTCACGACCAAGATTACTGAAAGCCCCGCCATAAGGTCTTGAAGCCAGCATAACCATGAACCATTCACCATTAGGTGCCTGTACAAGATCAGCATGTCCCACATTGATTACGGGATAATGTTTGCCCATATGGCGATGGGTAATAATCGGGTTATTCGGATTACCCACATACCCTTCGGTCAGACTGTTGCTGCGTGCAATAGTTACCGCATGGTTCAGACCTGTGCCTCCTTCTGCAATCATCAGGTAGTAGTACTCACCTACTTTGTACAGATGCGGTCCTTCCGGCCAGATCACATCGACCATCGCTCCGCGCCATAGAACATAGCTGTCTCCCACCAGTCTCATGCTGCCCAGATCCAATTCACGCAGCCACACTTCCCAGTTTCCGTCATAACGAACTCCCTCGGAACAAGGGCGTGTTCCCAAATAATACACTTTGCCGTCTTCATCGAAGAAAATGGTTGGATCAATGCCCTCCGCGCCTTCAATAAAATAAGGATCAGACCACGGCCCTGCCGGGTCTACAGCGGTTACAACAAAATTCCCACCATGGGATACATTCGTTGTGATCATGTAGAATAGCCCATCGTGATACCGAAGTGTCGGTGCAAAAATACCCTGAGAATGGCCTGCTCCTTGTAGATTGAGCTGTGAGGCACGATTCAGCACATTCCCAATCTGCTTCCAGTGAACCAGATCACGGCTATGGAAGATCGGAACGCCCGGAAAATAGGCAAACGTCGAGGTAACCAGATAAAAATCGTCTCCCACCCGGCAGACGGATGGATCTGGATAAAAGCCGGGCATAATTGGATTGTGAAACGCACATTGCTCGCCTTGGTTTGCATTGTTCATTCTTTTACCCCTCCAATGGTAGGTCCAGTTACAACATATTTTGCAAGATCGGATTATTCAACATGATAAGCATCCCCCTGTTGATGTTGAATCAGTTCTAGAACGTTATTGAAGGATACGGAAACCATGTTTAAAAAAGGATATAACGGAACAAGCATAACACGCAACATAAATATGCCATTCATTAACGAAAAATCCAGAGTTATCCCGGCTTCATATTAACATCTTACATATTTACGTTTAAATCCAAGCTGATTTCGATCCATTGCCTTTTGAATATTGTCTGAAGCACTGATCAGCTTGCTCTTCGGCTTGCCCAGGCTTACTTCCAATGGGCCTACCTTTTGGGCTGTTTCTACGGCCAGCTCATGCAGCGGTACATACGACATGGCAACCGTGTAGATAAATAGATTCATGGCTATTTTCGCCCGCTCGGGAGCAGTGTGAATCGTTCGCTCTACCTGTCCAAGCATCTGCCTAAGTTTACCTTCCTCAAATTCGGCATCCTTGCGGCTACCCAAAAGCCAGCAATAACAGCTCCATCCACCCGACATTCGTAACTCTTCTCCGCTGGCAATCCAAGTATCCGCAACGTCTTGGGCAATATCCGTCTCCGCCAGAGTTACAGCAACGACATAATCGGAAAGCATATAGAAATATGCCGCATCCATCCACCGCTCAAAATCAGTATGAGTCATCGCTTTGGGATCAGCAATAACGCCTGCAAAATACATGGCATCGTAATTACCTGTCGCATACAACTGCTCAGCAAGTGGCTGATTTTTCTTAATCTGCTTAGCCATCGGCTTCATCGCTCCAGTGGCAACACCGAACAAAGGTTCATGTGCACCATTGGACAGATAGTTTTTTTTCGTGCGTTCCTTGCCTAAGGCTTCAAGTTCTTGCATGACCTCGTTTATATTCATGTGAGTAGCTCCTTTTTAATGAATACGTTTACACGGACATTCCGGCGACGGAATCCCTATACGATTTGGATTGTAATAACTGTTATCAGTCTAGCACATCAGGCCTTACCCCCATACATGCAACGTATGGAAGTCAATTTATAAGAAGTCAATATATAATAGGTTAGCACAGCAAAAAGCCCAAAGCCTTGCAGCGTAAGTGCTGCGAGCTTTGAGCTCTCGTACCAGGGAAGCAGTCGCTCCCTTTCGTTATACGGATGCTTGTGCTCCAATCCGGGTGATGATGGTATCAAATGGAGCGATGTCCAGCGTCTGCATTCCATGCTCCGTGTCAATCGTTGTTGTCTGTTCCTGATCACTGTTGTTGATTACAACCAGCTTGCCGCTCTCAGGATAGTAGGCACATTCCGTATATATATTATCCGTAATATATTTGGTGTTGTGTTGCTCATTACCCGCGAAGCGGATCAGATTCAGCAGCAGCCTGGCATTCGCCCAATTGAACTCAAACGAAGACAGATAGATTCCTTTTCCTTTGCCAAAAGCATGAACAGACAGTGCAATGTTCCCTTCCGTTTCCTTCACTACTTCAGCTGTTCCATCGGTCAAATAGAGTTGTGACTTCCCCGTCACGGTTGCATCCTCCGGCATAAGATTATGCCGATCCTGCACATCATAGGCCCATTTCCCATGCACCACTCGTGCACCTGTATCCTCATCTACGCCAAGCACATGAGCCATTCGGAAAAAGGTATCATAACCTTCCACCGCTGACGGCTGGTTAATACCGATGAACGTACCTCCTTCGTGCACCCAACGAGTGAGCTCATCCACACATGTCGTGTCATGCCAGTGCTCGCCCCCGCTCCATGCAGAACCAGCCTTTCCGGCATTAATGACTACATCGACCTCATTCAGTACACCCTGACGAATATCTTCAAAGTCGATAAAACGTACCTCAACCGGCAACCCGGCTAACGCCTCGTTCACATGAATCAAGTCATGCATGTAAGTCTCATGGAAATGCCCCGATAACGTCCACGATCTCAAACGCCCCCAACTATGAAGCACAGCAACACGAGTCTGAAGCTGAACGGGTCTGCCTGCCTGATGCAAGGCTTTGATCTCTCTAAACTCATCTGCGACTCTTTCGATATATTCCACAAAATCAGGATACGGCTCCACCAGATGCAGATACCCGCCTAGTCCAATGCGGTCAATCTTCTCACGCAGCAGGGCACGCCGAATGTTGATCCAATAGTTTTTGGCATCAAGGGTCGGGTTCCCCCCTTCCTTGAAGGTAGGTAATCCACCAAGTCCGACAGGGAACAGATAGGGGTGAAGACGAATCTCATGTGTATCCGCCTTGATGCCTGAACACATTCTGGCCTCATACCCGGAGAATACACATTTGATCATGCCATCGAAGCCAAACTCTTCAAAGCGGTCATTATACGGCTCCATGCCCACCCAGCTGTCATCATAGAATACGTAAGCCAGCTTGCCATGTTGGTGCACGATATCGATTAGCTTTCTGCCAAAATCAATGACAAAATCATTGATAAACGCCATCCAGTCCAGCTTTCGCTGCCCTGCAGGCATATGACTGACCTGGTACTTTCCACCATTCACAAAATCCTCTGCCGTGAGTGCATAGCCATATTTTTCAGCAAATAGATCGAGCCCTCTTGAACTCACCGTGAAATCATAAGAGCCCCAGTCCGAGAACAAGTGGCGGTTCCGCTCATCACTGCCCCAGATCCAGGCAAAATTGTAGAAGAGCGACGTAAACCGAACCACTGTTGTTTCCGGGTGAGCAAGGCACCACTTTTCCATCCAGTCCAGCAGGTAAGTCTGTGTGTCTGTGTAGATCGGGTCAATCTGCATCAGATGCTCTTTGTCCCAGTTGTTGGTCGTGTGATTATACATGGAGATTTCTTCCCAGATCCGATAAACCATGAAACTTACCGTGTATTTATGCCAAGGCAGTATGCCAGTAATGACTACGTTTCCCGATTCCCTTTCGTAATTCCACTGACTTCTTGGCACTTCCTGTCCCGTCGTCCGGTCAACCACCTGCCAGTACTTCAACGCTTCCTTGGAATCGTTCACCTTGAACTGTTCGGCGAAAAAGTCTTCCATCAAATAGATGGAGATATAATCTTGCACGGCCACCTTGGGCTGGGTAATGAGAAAACATTGCTGCAGCTTGTCTGGATTTCTTGATGCCCACTCATTATGATCGCGGATGATACAGATCGTCGAATAAATGCCATATCCGGCCTGAATAATCTCATCTGACAACTTGGTTCCGTCACTATCACGGATGACATCGGCACCCCAGCGCTCAGCCAGCTCCAGTGTTAACGCCTCATAACCCGATTCTCCCGGTAACGTGAAGGAGCCTTTGGTTGGTTTCGGCAATATGTTCCCCTCCCCTTATCTCAACATGTCAGACAGAAATGCCAGCGCCAACCCTTGCCCCCAGCCTTGAATCCAGTCTTTTGGAATGTTACGGTACCCATCACGATCCTTCATCACTGCCGTTCCACCGGAGACCCCAAGAACACGGCCATCTTCGCTAATATGGTTCAGGATGCCTTGAAGCGCCTTTTGCACATATTTCGTATGCAGCGGGTTGCCGTTATTAATCATGGCGGCGGCAATGCCGCATGATGCAGAGACTTCCTCGTACGATTCAGGGTCATCTAGTACGGTACGCCACAAGCCATTCTCCGTCTGAAGCAGCTTGAGTGCCGCGAGCTGATCCCGTAAGGAGCATTCAACGTCCATACACTGCGGATACAAGTACCACTCTTTGAGCTGCGGTTTCACTTGAGACATCGTATACGCTCCCCATGCGTTCGCCCGTCCCCAGTAAAACCCTGACATGTGATCCTTATTTACGTTGTTATAGCCGTGATACCACAGGCCAGTGCTCGGATCTTGAAGGTATTTGATATGCCAGTAATACTGATTCAGTGCATCCTGAATCATTGCTTCATCCTTCAGCTTGCTACCCACTCGGAGCAGGAAAAAAGCAGCCATAAACAGCGTATCTGCCCAGGCCTGTTCCGGAAAATCATTCGCTGTCGATACCGTATGCTGTAACACTCGATCGCCAAAGCGGAGGGCATGATTTTGCAAATAATCCACTTTGCTCATGACGATATCCCAATACTTCTGATCTCCCGTCTCTTCATATAACGTAATCAGCACATGCCCCATCGCACATGTATTTACTGTCCAGCTCGGCAAGCCAAGCTCGATATATTCATCTGCCCACTTCACCAGCCTGTCCAGAATCTCTTGATCTCCTGTCGTTTGGTAAGCTCGCGATACCCCGTAATAGGCTACGCCGCAGGGCCAATCCCAAGTTAAATCCATATCCAGTGTTTTTCTCGTTACGTTCTGAATCACATTTAATAATTGCTCACGGTCGTAATTTACTTGCAGCATTGATATTCCCCTCTCCTGCGCACACCCCTCAGTTGGTATCTGAGAAGTGACCGTCCTGTGATGTAAACGCTTTACTTATTTCATTGTACGCAGTAAAATAGTCTGCATCTAAGCATATTCGTAACAAAACTGCGCAATTTCGATCATTTATAATCCGACGAATGGGAGCAGCCAAGCATGCCCAAATCAAAGAAACCTGTCATAGAATACCGCCATTACAGCCTGCCGATGGATTTTCCTGTTCTACTGCTTAGCGGAGAACGCTGGAAAATATCCGATATCAAGAGTGAGCATCTTCATTTTCATAATCATATGGAGATCGGCATCTGTTACTCCGATGGAGGGGTCATGGAGATCAAGGGAGAGAACGTTCCTTTCCGAGCGGGAGATGTTACATTCCTCCCTCGTTATCTGCCGCATACCACCTACAGTTCACCGAATACCGCAAGCAGGTGGGCCTATCTCTTTTTTTCACCGGAAGAGCTGTTCCAGCATTCATTAAAAACGCCGCAGAGTAATATGGAACCGAATCTGCGTGCCATTCAAGCAAGACGTTGTGTGTTACATAAGGATCAATATCCGAAGGTGTATACGCTGGCAACATCCATTGTGGAGGAGATTCAGCAGCAATCCCCGTTTTATCGGGAGAGTGCTTATGGGCTATTGATGTCACTGTATATTGAGTTACTACGAATTCATGCAAACGATGAGAACGCGCTCAGCCGGGAACAGGAGCTGGACATAGAACAGATGCGAGAACAGGCACCGGAACAGACACTGCAGAGCCGCCAGCCTGATCTTGTGATCTCCCCTGCTCTGGAATTTATCACGAGGAGTTATATGATGCCGGTGACAATTGATGAGCTGGCGGAGCTGTGTCATCTGAGCACCACCCATTTTCGCCGCAAATTCCAAGAGATTATGGGCACGACACCACTCGACTTCCTGAATAGCACACGTGTAGAAGAGGCCTGCAAACGTTTAAAAAGTACGGATGCCTCTGTGCTGTCGATCTCCGAGCAGGTCGGTTTCCGCTCCATCTCCAGCTTCAACCGCTGTTTCGCCCGATTAATGGGGGAATCCCCGAAGGCATGGCGGACGGGGGCTAATATGGAAGCTCAATCTGCCAAAGCCTCCATTTTGGCTTTTACAGGTTGGGTATGACTATGCATTATACAAAAATCCCGAAAGTCATTAATGACTTCCGGGATTTTTTCAATTTATCCTCATGACTGGCTCAGTCATGATTTCCCTATGATCTTAGATCAGGTCAGACTGTTGTAGCAATCTGCTCAGGATGGTAGCTGTCTCGGCTCTGGTGATCGACTGCAATGGTGCAATCGTATTCGAACCGCGGCCCGTCACCAGTCCCGTGTGGATACTGGCTGCAGCTGCTTCCTTCGCCCAGTCCGCTATCTGTAATGCATCTGTGAAGCTGGACAATTGCTGCACAGCATTGGCAGGCACCTGCTTGTCCAGTCCTGTCACGTTCATAGCTCGTGCGATAAGAGTCATCGCTTCCTGACGAGTAATCTGCTCTTGCGGACGGAATGTTCCGTCCTCATAGCCAGCGATCAGACCATAGTCAGAAGCGGTCTTCACGACATCTGCATACCAGTCTGTCTCGTTCACATCGCGGAAGCTATTGCTTCCTTCACCTGGCTTCAGACCCAGTGCGCGTACGACGACGGCTGCGAATTCGGCGCGAGTAATGCTGCGATCAGGTTCGAAGGTGCTGTCCGATACGCCGCTCAAGATCATACGTGAGCCCATATCATTCACTGCTGTTTTACTCCAGTGGTTCGCCGCATCCGTGAAGGATTGAGGAGCGTACACAATGCTATATGCACTGTTGGTCAAGCTATTGATCTGCGCATAGTATACGCCGTTCGCTGTTGTGATCTTCGTCGGTACATGACGAACGCTGCCGTCTTCATTAATGACCACACCTGTTGTCATTTGCTCTGGAGCAGTGTTGGCTGGTAGAGCAATCGTACGCTCTACGTAGCTGCTGAACTCATTTACAGGTGTAGTTTTACCGTTATAGCTAGCGATTACGTTGAACTCCACAGGTGTTCCGACGAGGGTATATCCACCTTGCTGTGCAACGGACTTGGCTGCTTGTACAATAGTCGGATCTACTTGAGCAATCTCTACTTGAAGCTGGATGTTCTCAAGGGAATCGTTACCTTTCAATTCAAGCCGCTTAGCCACGCTGTCAATCTGAATCTGACTTGCTGGCAAGGTGTAGCTTGCTGTGTCCGTCTGGAGCACCAGCACTGCCTGTTTATCTTCCATGAGCTTCACCGTCTGTCCGTTCAGCTCACCGATAATTACACCTGCATTCACACCATTGCTACCTGTGACCGGGATGGTGATGACACTGCCATTGGCTTCGGTATTCAGCTTCTTGGCAATCGCTTCCGCATTTACAGAAATCATCACAACCTGCTGCCCATTCACTATGGTAGTCTTTAAGGCTCCCGCAGACTCTGCCTTGCCGTTCACCAGTACCTGAACGCCGCTGCTGTTATTATTATTTGTCAATGGTGGAGTAACGCCTCCACCACCGTTGCTTGCTCCACTTGTCCCAGTAGTTCCACTATTCCCACTATTTCCAGCAGAGTTTTCTTCATTACTGCGACTAATGAGCAACGTATATGTCTTCTTGGTGCTGCCATTCGGTGCAGTCACCTCGATGGTTATGGTATTGCGTCCGTTTGTGAGTGGAATATCTGCACTATTTACACTCGCACCATTGATCTGAACGCTCGCACCCTCTTCAAGAGGAGCGACACTAACCACTAAGGAGTAGGTTGAGCTGGTCACGCTAGCTGTATACTGCTCCACATCCGGGCTGAAGGCTGGAGATAATGTACCGCTGGACAACGTTAGACCGCTCAGAGCAGCATTGTTAGTAGGTTCGCTGAGACGTTTTACGATCAGGTTGTAAGTGTTATTGTTGCCATCCTCCGCTGTAACGATAATCTGTACAGGGTTCAGGCCTGTCACCAGATTAGAAGCCGTAAAGGAATACACATCATTGGTAACGGATTGCTGAGTCGCTCCCGTGACGCTGAGTGTCTGGCTGGTCTCTGACTTGGAGATGGAGAAGTCCAGATTGGTTACTTCAGGAGCTACATCTACTTGGTAATCCAGCTCTGTTGGCGAGAAGCCTGGCTCCAGAGTACCTTGACTTACACTCAGGCTGGATAGGGTGGCATTCTCGGACTGCCACTTGGCATATAGAGTAAGATTACTTGTCACAGGTGTCTGAAAATCAAAAGCCTGTGTCAGCTCGATATCTGTGTACCAACCGAAGAACTTGTATCCGTCTCTACTCGGTGGCAGTGGCTCGGTTGCCGTAAGATTATGGGCGACCGACTGCGCCAAGATCGGGGTCCCTCCGTTCGTGATGAAGGTGACATCCGAATTCCCATTTTGCCATTGCGCATAGAGTGTGACGTCAGCATCGTTGATGTTGAACGTATCATTCGGATTGTAGCTCGTACCCGTTCCGTCTGCTGCTGTATTCCAGTGTGAGAAGATGTAGCCTGTTCTCTCCATATTTCCGGTGTTTCCAGCTACTGTGACGAGAGGGGAAAGCATAGAATAGCTCTGCATGTCCACAGGTATACTGCCTGACTCATAACCATTGCCGTTATAGCTGACCCTATACTGGGTAACCAGTGACTTCACGGTTGCTTTCTGACCAGCTGATTGATCACGGTAGGCGACATATGGAATGTCATTCGAGCCCAGGGCAAACGATACATATTGCACTTGACCACCATTAGAAATTCCTGAGAAGTTCCCTCCACCAACCGGTTGCCACTGATTCCCGACGAGCTTTTTGACAGCTCCAAAAGGCGGCTGTAGGAACATGAATCCATCGTCACTATAAGCAACATATGGAGTTCCGTTAGAATCGAAAGCCAGTGTGTTGTCTCTGGCCGAGCTTGTAGAAATGCCACCACTGTTTCCAACGGTCTCCCATTGAGCACCTGTGAACTTTAGTACGGTGGTTTTAAACGAATTGTCTTGATTCGTAAAAGCAATATAAGGAACGTCGTTGGGATCGATTGCGATCTCGTGGTTCGATGATTGACCCATTGTGAGCTTGGTAGCTCCCACGTAATTCCATACCGCTCCGTCGAACTTTTTAACGGACAGCTTATAGCCGTCTGTTCCATCACTATAGACCACATAAGGTGTGTTCTGTGAATCTAGGGCGAGAGCCATCTCATTGGCAAAGCCTGAAGTCACCGGCGCTCCGACGTTAGACCATGTATTATTCGTGAACTTCACGACTGTAGCTCTAGCCTGGTTCGGATGGTCTCTATAGAGCACATAGGGATTATTAGCAGAGTCGAAGTCGATCTGCATCATGTTCGCTGCTCCTGGTGAGATATTATTCCCACCCACATATTCCCATTGGCCAGCAATGAATCTCTTAACGCCCAGCTTCAAGGCGTTGCCCACATCCTGGTAAACAAGGTATGGTGTACCTTGCTTATCAATGCCAAGGAACAACTCATTGGCTTGTCCCGACGAGATCCCAGGGCTTCCTACCGTTTCCCACTGGCCGTTCACAAATTTCATGACGGTAGCCTTACCGGAGTTCCCTATATCTTTAAAAGCAACATAAGGAGTATTTTGTGGGTCCAAGGCTAAGGAGATGTATTCGGCTTGTCCAGTGCCGATGCCCGGAGTCCCTAAAGGTGCCCAAGTCTCGGCGGCTGCGTGAGCACGTTCCCCTCCCCAACTGTGTAAACCCGGGATACCGCCCAAGACTAATAGACAGGTAAGTATCATAGATACTGCTTTTTTGACATTCCCCATACTCATGCTCATTCTTTACTTCCTCTCTAATTGAACTGTAAATCAAAAGACTTAAGAATTCCTGTACACAGCAAGTCCAGTTCCGCAAACAGCACATAGTGATGTTTCTCTCCATGCTCTCTACTTTCATAAGTCCATAGTTTCTTAAAGATAGGTCTTTTGATGCTTAATCATATTTTTTTCGACATATCTCGCATCCAAATCATACAAGATTACAATAAACAAAAAATAAACAAGAAAATTGTCGATAATTAATTGCGCCCCCTGTGGATATTCGCTACAATGCCGATAGAATACTTGAGATGATTAGTAAATCTCCTAAAGGAGCAGCAGAGAGTGTTAATACGAATTTCAGTCGTTCTACTCACCATGTTGTCTGCTCTGACGCTGCTTGTCCTGTCCACGATCAGAGAACCACAGGATGCCTCGCTCCATGCACATCAGGGTATTCTGGATCTTTCAACCTGGAACCCAGAGTTGCAGGAACGCATCAGGCTGGACGGTCAATGGGAATTTTATTGGCATAAGCTCCTACCCACTCCGGCACAATTAATAGATCAAAAACATCAGGTAATGCCAGCATCACCGGATGCTTATGCAGAGGTGCCCGGTACTTGGGGAGCACTTCAGATTGGGGATAAGCGACTACCTTCCTTCGGTTTTGCTACATACCGGCTTGTCCTGCGCAACACACCAGTCGAGGGCATACTTGCCATCAAGAAGAGCAACATTCGTTTCGCCAGCGAAATTTATGTGAATGGCACCAAATTAATGGAAGACGGTCACGCCGTGGAAAAAGCGGCGGGGTACAAAGCGGGGAATTCGCCAGATATTGAATTTTTCCCGTATCATGGCGGTGATATTGAAATATTGGTTCGTGTCGCGAACTATGATTATTCCAACGCAGGGATCTCAGGTCCGCTTTTTTTGGGGGAACAGGCCGCCATGCTAAAAAGCCATCAGAATCGTACAGCCATTGAACTGGCAACAATGGCTGTACTAGCCACGATCGCTGTCATTTTTCTCATCAGCTATTTGGGATCTGCCCTGTATCGCAACCGTGATGACTCTCTGCTCCTGCTTGGCCTGATCTGCCTGCTGTATGCCCTCTATAATGGCATGATCAGTGAACGGGTATTGGCGGGAGCAGGCACAGAACTCCCATTTAGTACGTTATATAAATTAAAAGATTTTTGCTCCGTTGCCTGTCTCGGTTTGTTAATCTTTTATTTTTATCGTTTTAGAACAGGCATGATCTCCAGGACTCTTACCTTTATAACATTGTTTATTTTTGGAGCTTATATCGCTCTCCTTGCACTCTTTCCCATCTCCGTCTACGTATTAACAGCACCATTCGTTATTGGGTTATATACGTTGATTCTGTTATGGCTGCTCCTGCAATGTGCTTTGCGGTTTGTAACCAGTGAACAGGGTGAGCGACTATCCAGCTTTCTGTGGTACTCAGCCTTTCTCTGCATTACACTGTACTGTCTGGACATCAATCTGTTCTCGATTTCACTCAAGGAGAACGTGAGTATCGGACAGGTGTGCATCGTACTGTTCAGCATGCTGATGCTGTCTCTGGCCGTCCTGCGATTCTTCGAAGCTTACCTTACCGTTCGGTCTCTTAAGGATCAGCTTCTCTTACTGGATCGGGTGAAAGATGATTTCCTATCCAACACGTCGCATGAGTTGAAAACACCGCTCAACGCCATTGTCAATATTAGCGAAAGTCTGCTTAAGGGCTCCGAAGGCCCGCTCACGGATGACCAGGCACATAATCTGGCGATTGTGACGGGCAGCGGCAGACGCCTGACGTATCTGGTAGATGAATTGCTAGACTATTCCAAAATGAAACATGGGGACATCCCGCTATACCGTTCATCCACGGACCTGTCCTCCTATGTCGAATCGGTGATGCGTATTCACTCCTTCCTCCTAGGTACAAAAAAGGTGGAACTGGTCAACGACATCCCTGCGCATTTCCCGGCGATTTATGCTGACGGGAATCGATTGGTTCAGATTTTGCATAATCTGATCGGTAATGCCGTCAAATTCACGGAACGAGGTTCTATACGGGTCAGCGCCGCTGTCGTTCATCGCCAAGCAGAGCTGCGTATTGCCGATACGGGACGCGGCATCAGTCCCGATATGCTGGAACATATCTTCCTGCCATTTGAACAGGAAGTAGACACAAGGTCTATGACCGCTGGAGGCACGGGACTCGGTCTAAGCATCACGCGTAAGCTCGTGGAAATGCACGGCGGAACCATTTATGCCGAATCAACACCGGGTCAAGGCGCCACATTTATTCTGACGTTTCCACTTGCTGATAGTAAAAAAGAGAAACGATCTAACGTCACGCCTATCCGTATCGCTCCTGCGGTTTCGGGAAATCGAGCACTAAGGTATGAGGAACCTGTCATTGTACAAGGCATAAGGAATGAATGGATTGTTGTCGTTGACGATGATGAAGCCAATCTGCAAACGATAATCAGCCTGCTCAAGTTGGAAGGATATAGCTATGCCGTTACTTCACGTTCCCGTTCGGTATTGGAGCTGCTGGACAAGCTGCCTGCCGTGCATCTGGTCATTGCCGATATTATGATGCCGGGTATGTCAGGTTACGAATTGCTCGATCGTATTCGAGAGCGTTTCTCCCCTTCCGAGCTGCCCGTGCTCATGTTGACCGCAGGCAATAAAGCTCATCAATTAAAATTAGCCCTCGAAAAAGGTGCTAATGATTTTGTGCCGAAGCCTTTTGAATCGGAGGAACTACTGGCTCGGATCGGCGGTCTTACCCGGATGAAAACATCCATTCAGGCTGCGCGGGATGCTGAAATTTCCTTTTTGCGATCCCAGATCAACCCGCACTTTCTGTATAACGCCTTGAACGCCATTGCCGAATTATGTGTCGATACACCGAATGAGGCAGAACGATTGATTTTACAGTTATCCAGTTATCTGCGCGGCAGTGTGCACTTCAAACATCTGGACTCCAAAACGAGTCTGGAGAACGAACTGAGCTTAATCGAGGCCTATGTGGCCATTGAACAGGCCCGCTTCGGCTCAAGGCTTGAAGTCATTATCGATGTGGATGCCGATGTGGATCGAAACATGCACATCCCGCCACTAACGCTGCAACCCTTGATCGAGAATGCCATTCGGCACGGTCTGATGGCCCGTGTTGGAGGCGGACGAGTGATGCTGTCTATTCGCAATTTGAGTGAAACGGAAACCAGATTTACCATTGAAGACAACGGTATTGGTATGACGAAAGAGAAAATGAAAGACATTCTGCAGGTCGCTGACGGTAGCACAGGTGTTGGCCTATGGAATATTTCCAGCAGACTCAAGCTGCTGTATAACAGGGATTTTCAGATACAAAGCCATGATGGTGAAGGGACACGGATTACATTTGATCTTCCTATTCAGCACCAAGGCAATAAGGGTAACGGGGGTTATAGTTCATGATGAGAGTAATCATTGTAGACGATGAGGACCTGTCGCTCAAACGGCTGAAACGTATTTTAACGGAAAGTGGAGACATTGAGGTATCCGAAGTTTTTCATGATCCGGAACAAGCTTGCGAGTATGCAGCACATAACCGCTTTGATGCTGCTTTTCTGGATATTACCATGCCGCAAATCTCTGGGATGCAGCTGATCGGCGAATTGCGGAAGTATCATGCCTCCCTACCGATCGTATTGGTCACAGGATATGAAGAATATGCCGTACAGGCCTTTGAAAAGAAGTGACCGACTATATCATCAAACCTGTTACCGCCGAACGTGTGAACCGCACGATTCAGCGCTTGCAGCAGCTTCTTCGTAACACAGCTAAATCTCCCGATTCGGTTCCCCCGCCCGCTCGTCTGACTGTGCGGATGTTCGGCGAGTTTACAGTGCTTGACGGATCAAATGTGGACACCCCTGTGAAACTGCGAACACCCAAAACAGAGGAATTGCTCGCATTCCTGTTATGTGCAAAGTCGACAACCCGTGACGCACTGGCTGATACGATATGGAAAGATCTCAGTCCGCAGAAAGCGTGGACGAATATCAACTCAACCCTGTATTATGTCAGACGTGCGGTTGGAGACAACAGTGATGTTCACATTATTCTGAAGGATCGAAACGGGATTCGGGTGGATCGTGATGTAATCGATTGTGATCTGTATGAGTTCGAGACTTTATTCCGTCAAATCCGTCAAACCACAATCTATCGTTCTGAGATGTTCGAGCGAATAGACACCCTGTATCGGGGTGAACTTCTGAAAGGGCGTCATTATGAATGGGCATTTTCCTGGTCAAGACAGCTCGAAATGGACTTTATTAAGACGATGGAGACGGCTGCTCATTATCATATTCAGCAAAACCAACCGCTTCGCGCACTGCATTATTTAGATCGCATCCTGCAGATCGATTCGATTAGAGAAGACATTCACCGTGAGAAGATTCTGATATATCTTTCGCTGGGACAGCGAACTGAAGCCCACTGGCAATACAAGCTTCTGGAGGAATTTCTTCATGAGGAGCTTGGCTCCCGTCCATCGACGGATATCCAGCAGTTGCTTCGACAATCATAACTCAGGCAGACACAGACCTAAGACAGCAAAGCCCAAGCCTGGCGGAATAACCGCAAGCTTGGGCCTTTTGAACATTTAAATTTAGTTATTCAAGTTTATCTAGCTTAGTAGCGTTTAGTTTACGCTTGAGATTAAGTTACAGATTCTCTGTTGCCAGTGTAAATCCTTCGATCACCGCGTCTTCATCCACTTCAATCATAATACAGCGTCTACCCTGATAGTTCACTTGTCTCACATACTTGAGGTCCTGCGGACTAATGGAGATCGTTGCTACCTTCGTATCAATCTTGATGGATTTGGAAGTGTACTTCGGCATCACACTGTTTGCCTTTAGCTCGTAGTTTTTGTTATCGACAATCGTTTCGAATGCTCGTTCCACCTTCTCGGTCGTCAGTTCTTCGACGCCACTAGCGGTAAGCAGCCGTTCCACGTCTTTGTAATCCAGCTTCGGCGGCTCTTCCTCATGGGACTCTTCATTCACTTCGATAACCCGGTTGATCTCTTCATACACATGGGCCAGCGTTGTGGCATCCATCTGCTCCCCCGTAATTTCTTTGACGATATCCTCGAAAATCGCCCGCTCTTCCAGCGCCGTTACGGAACGTTCACCATTCAGCACATTTTCTACAAAATGAGGGTCCGGGAAATTGGATTTCCCTGTGCAGTACAGCACTCGGTTCACGTCAGAATAGTTGTCCGTCACACTCGGATACAGGAATCCTTGCTCTGGCGTGCTTAATTTGATGATCGGATCAACGATAATGTTGTATTTGAATTCCCGCTCTACATAATCGAAGAGCAACGTCTTCCGTTGTTTCTCGGTGGAGTTCACACTGCACAGAATGAAAGGATGTGCGAATACTTCATTTTTCTCGCTTTCCTCGGCTTCATCATTTCTAGCCTTCGTTGGCAGATAGTACTGTCCTTTGATAAACGTGACGACCATGTCCCGTTCATACTTGGCATCAGCCATCATACGATCCACAAGCAGCAACATCAGATCCTGCCACTCATCAGGGTCCCCTGTGACGAGCGCCTGGTGAAGCATCACCTGTGCTGGCTCCTCCGCTTCTTCCTGGAATTTCAGTTCGAACAGTTTCTGATCTAGTTCACCTGTGAGCAGTTTTTTGAAATTACCCATGTATAACTCTTGTTTCTCCCGATCTACCAGTTCAAACGGATGGCGTTCCCAGTGATAGACTTCGTTGGTTTCTTTCGTAATATAGACATTCAGGATGTCGTAAATGTTCAGCAGGTCATGATCCAGCTTGAATTGTTTGCGAATGTGCGCGACTTCTTTTTTATTCATGATTCGTTAGACAACTCCTCAAGTTAATTGGCTTTACAAGTATAAACGATAAAAAAAAGCTTCGCTAGAAGGAGCTTTGTTGTTCGTGGTTTTTTCCCCATACAAAAACAACATTTGTCCATGTCCAAGCAACGTCAAGCCATGGCTGAAACACCCTTGATCAGTTAAGTTCATGATAGTTATTTACAGCAATTACAACATCGTGAAGATGGCCATTCTTGATTTTCAAAAAAACAGGATTAGAAAGGAAGTGAGCCAGATCATGAGCATGGATTCAATGATGGGTTTCACCCCTGCGCTGGGCTGGAATTCATGGAATACGTTTACGTGGGATATCAATGAGCAGTTGATACGAGATGTTGCCGATGTATTTGTGACGGAAGGATATCGAGACGCGGGGTACGAGTATATTGTCATCGACGATTGCTGGAGCCTGAAGGAGCGGGATGCAGAGGGCAATCTGGTCGTAGATCCTGCCAAATTCCCGAGTGGAATGAAGGCGCTTGCAGATTATATTCACGACAAAGGCTTGAAGTTTGGCATGTACTCTTGTGTCGGTACACACACTTGTGCCGGTTATCCAGGCAGCTTCGAGCATGAATTCCAGGATGCGGCCTTATTCGCCGAGTGGGGCGTGGATTATTTAAAATATGACTATTGCTTCAAGCCTCGTCACATCTCTGGTGAGCTATTATACAAACGCATGAGCCTTGCTCTCAAAAACTGCGGACGGGATATTCTCTTCTCTGCCTGCAACTGGGGAGAGGACAATGTCTATGAATGGATTCGCGAATCAGGCGCGCATATGTACCGTTCCACCGGAGACATCCGTGATAACTGGGACTCAGTCAAAGAGCTGGCTCTTTCTCAGCTTGGAAAACAAAGCTACACCGGCTCCTTTTGCCACAATGACATGGATATGCTCATCGTCGGCATGTATGGCGGCAGTAACAGTGACTTTATCGGCAGCATTGGCGGCTGCAACGATACGGAATACAAAACCCATTTCTCCCTCTGGTCTATGATGGGTTCACCCCTCATGATTGGATGTGATGTACGCACAGCCAATCAGGTCACGAAGGATATTTTGCTCAATCCGGATCTGCTTGCGATCAATCAAGACCCGGAGGCACGTGGAGCATATCGCATCAAACCTGAGCCACAATGGTTCCATACCGATGATGTGTTCATGCTGGTGAAGGTGCTTACGGACGGGGATCTGGCAATAGGTTTCTTCAATCTGAGCGACAACCAGCGGGAACTCTCCCTGCAATTCTGGGATATGGGCCTGCCTTACGCATCAGGTCACTCTCTGTCCCTCTATGACTGCTGGGGACACAAGGAACTCGGTGTATTCCGTGAACGTTATGCGCCCGTAGTGGCAGCTCATGATTGTCTCATTGTGCGAGCCAAACTGGTGAAATAAATGGCTCAGAACCGGCTGTGTACAACCTGTCAGGTTCCGCTCTCTTCCGACGATGTGGGCATCTATCTGAAATTAATCTCACGCACAGCCCAGCAATTCCTCTGCATCGATTGTCTTGGTGTGAAGCTGAATTGCGGGCGGGAGCCGATTGAGAAGCTCATTCGATATTTCCGTGAATCGGGAAACTGTGCTCTTTTTCGTTAAACACGATCTGTTCTGTAATCTGTCTTACTAATTAGCGTCGCACCGACTCATTGGCGTACTGATACGAAGCTATCTTTCCCTAACGTTCTGCTCGTTTCTGGTGCAGCATCATGTAGGCAGAAGGTGTATGTGATGTTGTCCGTTTGAATACTCTGGAAAAATAAAGCGGATCATTATATCCGACCGAATAGGCTATGGATTGAATAGACAATCGGGACGACTTGAGCAGCTCGCAGGCACGCCGAATGCGGCAGGCTGTGATGTACGCTGATATCGATTCGCCAGTAGCTTCCTTGAACTTACGGAACAGGTAGCTTCGTTCCCAATTCACAGCCTGTACAATCTCCGCCACCGATAGGGAGGATTGCCAGTAGTTTTGCTCAATATAGGTTCTCGCCAGACATACATCATCTCTAACGTCTTCCTGCTTCTCACTCGGGTAAAATTCCATGTAATAGGACAATAACAGATGCAAACGTGCATCCGCCCTTAGAACTTCACTGGGTGATGCGCCTGCATTCCAGCCTAGATGAAACCATGGCTCCATCTTCTCGGGTGCAACAGGCAGTACAGGGTGATGAACCGATAGCCGTGTCAAATCTACGAATCGCCCAGCGTCTCGCCCGTTGAATTCAATCCATACGTACTCCCACGGGTCAGCCGGATCGGGATAGTAATAGATTTCTTTTTGTGGAAAAAGGATAAAGCTCTCTCCGGCACCCAGCCGAAATTGCTGGCCTCCGGTTTCCAATGTGCCCCGTCCTTGAATGATATAATGTAGCGCATAGACGTCACGCACGCCCGGACCCCACTGATGGAGATTGACTGGTTTGTGGCCGCCGCTGATAAAATAAACCTGATTCGCCCTGCTCCCATCTCGCCATAAAGAGTCCACATTCAGCACCTCCCTTACAGATATCAGCAATTATATATCATTTAAGGGTGATAATGGTTTAATTTCGATGCTGGAAACAATGTTTCGAGTTGCTTATGATAGAGACAGAGGGCTCATCACCCAGCAGAATTGTAAGCGCAACCACACATCTTGAATCGGCATGAATACTAATGTTCAATTCAGAGAGGAGAATGTTGTGTTGCTTAGAATAGTTACGGTAGAAAATGGTCAAGTTCAAGGGTTGCCTGCCGCAGACCCGCGCATTACAAGCTTTAAAGGTATCCCGTTCGCTGCTCCCCCGGTAGGTCAAAACCGTTGGCGTGCGCCACAGCCTGCTTCCGATTGGAATGGCGTACTGCAAGCTTTCGATTTTGCTCCTACCTCCATGCAAGCTCCAACCATTATTGATGATAATAACATCTACACGCGGGAATGGTCGGTTGATCCCGACCTGCCCATGGATGAAGACTGTCTGTATTTGAATGTCTGGACACCTGCGAAACGAACGGATGAGAAGCTGCCTGTCTTTGTCTGGTATTTTGGTGGCGGACTCCAAGTCGGTCATACCGCCGAAATGGAATTTGACGGTGAGCGCATTGCCCGCAGAGGCATTGTGGTCGTTACGATCAATTATCGCCTGAATGCGTTTGGTTTCCTGTGCCATCCAGAGATCAGCGCAGAATCACCACACGCCCCGGCGAACTTTGGACATCTGGATCAGCAAGCAGGAACACAGTGGGTGAAGCGTAACATTGCTGCATTTGGCGGTGACCCGGATCAGATTACGATTGGTGGACAGTCTGCTGGCGGCGGCAGTGTGCTCAGTCAGATGACTTCCCCGCAAAACAAAGGCCTCTTCCAGCGAGCTGTGATCATGAGCGGGATCGCAACGGAGTTATATCCGAATGTTCATGTACCTTCCGTTCGAAGCAAGTTGAAGGATGCCGAGCAGAAAGGCGTTGAATTTTTCCGTTTTCTGGGTGTCTCTTCACTGGATGAAGCCAGACAGCTGGATGCGATTACTTTACGGGATAAAATGCTGGAGTATCGCAGCTTCTGGGGAACGGTCATTGATGATCAGTTCTGCATAGGAGAGCCGTTCGCCCGTTTCATGCAGCACCAACGTGAACTCGTACCCGTCATGCTTGGACATACGTCCTCGGAGTTCTGGACCCGACCTGCGGTAAACAGTATGGAGGAACTGAAACAAATGGCTACAGAGCTGTTTGGCGAAGATGCTCCAGCCTTTTTGCAGCGGTGTGAAGCCGATACCGGTGATCTGGATCACGCTTTGGAGCGAGCTTCTGTCCGCATGATTGAGCATGCGATTCAGCTCGTTATTCGCTCCAATAGCGGTCATCCGTCTGAAACACCGCTTTATTATTATAATTTCGACGCAGAGATTCCGGGCTGGGATCAGCCAGGCACGTTCCACTCCGTCGATCTGTGGTTCTTTTTCGAGACCCTCGCCAAATGCTGGCGTCCTTTCACAGGTAAACATTACGATCTGGCACGCCAGATGTGTAACTATCTATCCAATTTCATTGCGACAGGTGACCCGAACGGATTGGATTCTACGGGCAAACCGCTTCCCTACTGGATTCCAAGTAGTACGGAGCAGCCGTACCGCATGGAATTCGGTGATCTCTCCCAGTTACAACGTACACAATTAGAACCTGTACTTGAATTGATCATTGAGCATTATTTCAAAAAACAGAACGAACCTGTCGTTTAAGCTAGATCTATAAACTTCGTTCTTTTGCATAGAAGGGCCAAGCGAAAATGAGATTTAACTTAACTAATTTTGAAATAACTTAATAAACTTGAAATTAACTAAACTTAGCTTAACGAAATAAACTCAACTCAAAAAGGGAATGATTCGCTCCATACCGAATCGTTCCCCTTTTTTAATATTGAGACTTTTCTAATTTATCTGCTCTAACCCAAAAAACATGTATAGTTCATCATTTACACCCTTAACAAACCTCGGAAACCTCTTGCAGCGTAATAGGACTCCGCACCATTATGGTACATAAAGACGGTATCATAACGGAAGTCGCAGAAGATTGCTCCGCCCCGCTGTCTAATATGTTCCGGGGTCGCCACCCAGCTTGATGTTTTCATATCGAAGTTCCCTAGCTGCTGTAGCTCCCGGTATTGGGTCTCGTCTAAAAGCTCAATGCCCATCTCGATGCACATCTGAACAGCACTGTGATTCGGTTTGTTCTGTTTTCGGGCATCCAGCGCAGCCTGATCATAGCACACACTGCGGCGGCCTTTCGGACTCTCCACGGCACAATCCACAAAGATATATGCTCCTGGCTCACTGTCCAAAGCAACAACATCCGGTTCGCCACCAGTCTTCTCCATTTCATGAAGGGACCATAGCTTATCCGGTTGTGCTTCAAGCTTCGCCTCTACGTTAGTCCATTCCAGGTCAGGATGTCGATTCATGTTTTTTTCAAAACGGGTCCTTAATACTTCAAACAATTCATCACGTTGTTCCTGTGACAATTCCTTATCATTTTCGATGGAGTTTGTCATTTTTATTCTCCCCCGCTTCCATTTTGATATGGGTATCCAAGCTGTCTCCATTCTAATATTGCCACTGAACACCACATTCAAGCAAATCTGATGTTTAATACGTTCGCCATATAAAAAAAGGGGCTCAGAATAATCTCCGTACCCCTTATTCCTTCACGTTATTCAAGAGTAGTAAAACGATTGAGCGCCAGCAATCGAACGGCTTCATGCTCGTGCTGTCGGTACGATCTTAGACGCTCACGACAATCCTGATTCCAGAATAATGCCTCTCCAGCAAGCTTAAGCAAAGACAGTCCGAAACAGGAAGATGCCATATCGGTCCGTATACTCAATATATCGATAATGGCGAGAAGATCCTCCGCTTTCCAATACGCTTTATATGCAAGTGCAGCATCCCTAACTTGACGATTCACCGATTCCAGGACATACGGGGTTGCGTTCACGAAATCGATGATGTGGTGCAGTCCATCTGCTGCCTTAGACGGCTGGCTCCAGTCTATCGCAGCTAAGCGCAGACGAATCACCACAAGTTTCAAGGTGTCATGAGGCTGTAGGGTCTCGATGATCGCTGCATATAGAGGTGCAAGCAGGGTCCTCACAGGTGGAGAACATGCAATAAGCTGATCTATGAACTCAAGCAAGCGCTGGCGATGCGGTAAATCTCGCTCACTGCCCGCATTCCAGTTGTCCGGAATGTCTGCTTCTGCCAACTCCCGAATGGCGTGTACAACCTGATCATTCACCTTCCCGTCTTGGCAAACACTAACCAGAGCAGACAGGGCGGCTCTCCAGCGTGACCCCTCCTGCAGATTGACCAGTGCTTGGCCAGCACAATCCGCAATGACCTCAGCACTTACATTTTTCCAATGTATCATGGCACGAAAAGCTTCGGTGGATACAACAGGATCATCATGACTTGCAATTTCCGTAATCCATTGTAAATATCGCAGGCGTGCTTCCACCGGAAGCTCATATGGAGACTGATTCAGCAAACTTCGCGCGATATCCCGTTCGGTAGAGGTTGCCATGACACTCATCATCGCCCAGCTTCGCTCATCGTCCAGACACTGTCTGGCTGCATGACCAATCGCAATGATGACGTCCTTGTGCCTGTTCGGTTTCTCGTATTCTCGGACGAGTAATGTCATGCTCTCACTGCTTTTATAAGCCCCCAGCAGGCGGACGGCTTCCTTCCTCACCGTGATCTTCAGCTTCTCACGATCCAGCAGTTCCGAGAGCACCGATGTGAGTAGTACCGGGCTAACCCTGCGTGCACACTTTGGAATGGAGTACATGGACACTCGTGCGCGGTCTCCGTCCAGATTGTTTAGCAGCACTGGAAGAGCCTCATCGGGTTCCTCCGTTAATGAAAAAGCATGTAACGCGGCCTCCACGATATGTACTTCCGGATCAAGTAGCAGCTTCTCCAGCAGTGGCTTCGCGTCATAATCTGGCATGCCCGCCAAACTCCGCATCGCGTGCGCACGCTCATGGAAGCTTCGCTCGCTGTCTTGGGCGATACGCTCAAGCATTGTAGCCAGTGCATGCTGCTGACGAGGCAGCCAGCGGTAAAAGCCGTCATATGCGGGTACGAGATAGATTGTTTTTCCCGATAAATGCTTGCCCTTGAGCACTTTGCCAGAGATAAATGGGTCCAGCCATTCCTGACGTTTCAGATGCAGATGCGCAAACACTTCATGGAATGAAATAAAGGTCGGATCACGATCAAGCAGTTTCCTTACGCGCTCATCCCTTGTCTTGTATGGAGCCAGCCAGTAGCGGACGGCCTGAGCAGCTGAATTTTTACTATTCACTAGTTCACTCAGCAATTGATGCAGTTTAGGCAGACGATCCATCGCTTTGCCGAAGGCATCTGCCATCCGTAGAACAACGTAATCACTCTCCCGCTTATTCGCCTCGATCCCCATGGCATAGAGTTCGTCAAATAAGGTTTCAAGTGCAGCTTGTGGCAGACTGTCCCAATCTTTGGCATACAGCATAAATCGTCCATCCCGCATCGCCATTCGCTTCATGGTTCTCAGCGCAAATTGAAACAGCGGATGCTGCGGCTCATGTGCGTGCTCGCGCAGGATAGCAAAAGCCAGCTTCTCCGTTGCCGTTCTCGTTCCATATGAAGTATCTCTAGCCTCAATAACACTATCAACCAGAATCGTCAGATGCTCCACATGTTCTTCTTGGAACATCGGAACAGGACAGTTCGTTAACTCAGACATAACCGTGAAGCGTACCGGGTCTTGATCATTCTTCACCCTTGTCAGAAAACGTAGTGTCTCCTCCATCCCACGTCTGGATAGAGCCGTGCTCTGGATCAGATGAGCATACGCTACTGCTCGCTCATCAGCATTGGTTACCTGAGCTGACTTCTCCAGCGTCCCTCTGGCTTCAGCAATTAGACGACGTGCCGTCAGTGCTAGCGTTCTGTCCCGGCCTTCCCGAACTTCACGCAGCGTAAGCATACGAGCGGCTTCCTTGTCACGCAGCTGATGCGGCAATACATCGAGCAAAGCCATCGGGAATATTCGATTCTTCCGCTCGTCCACCGGATAGGCTGCGTTAAATAGCGCTTCACGGCTAGAAGGAGCGAGTACATCCAGCACTTTAGCCACTTGAAGAGGCGATTCCGCAAGCATGGTTACCAGTGCGGTCCAGTGCACTGCCTTGAAGTATCTTCTTTTTTTCAACACGCCCGCCGGTACCCCGTTATTCAGCAGGTATTCCCTAGACTCTCGGCGCGTCAGCAGCTCGAACACTCGCTCAGGACTGCTCTTAATCAGCGTTCCCAGATGTAACTTGATAACAGGATGAATCAACTCTTTAGGACCGTACGTTAATGCATAATCCAGTACGATGGCAGGTCTGAAGGTGCACAGCTTCTCTACCGCTGTATCCATCATCCACCAGACGTTGGATCTGCCGCTATCCGGAGCCTTCTGCAAGGAATCTTGCAAATAAGCGGCGACCAAATCTGGATGGCGGGTGGTAAGGGTCCGCCAGTTACGAATGGCATATCCTAGCTGCGGTAGCCGCACACGAACGGTTTCCTCCCCGCAGATGGACAGCAGCAAAACCGCCTCCTTTGCACCCCAGCGTTCCAATACAAGTGGCAACAGCCGTTCTGCCCAGTCCTGTCTATTATTTTTCACGATGCTTCGCAGCAGCAGATGGCGACCATGATACGACATAGAGATAATCTCGGATTCAATCGCATAACCCGGATCATGGACCGCCTCTGCCAGCATCCAGGCTGCGCGGCCCCTTACACCCGCTTTGGGATGCTCTAAGGCATGCATAACCGCCTGTGCATCCTGTATCGCGCCAGCCCCTGTTAACGCCAGATGTGCCTCGTACGCTGTCCCACTGTCCAGCAGCTCAATCAGCAGTGCAGTGTATTCTTTCGAGGCCATGGCCAGATGATCCCGTCCCAGCCGGGCAATCTTTTTCATTCGATTCGAATAACCCAGCGAATCCAGTTCGTGTAAGACTTGATGTTTATCCAGTGGAGTGTGATTGTTCTTCATGAAGCCTCTCCTCTCACGTTGTCGATCTTCCCCTTTTACTCTACTCTCTTATATAACCACTCCTATGCCCGTTAGGTTTCATCGAAAAACGAGATTGTCTTACTACTTCCCCGATTCTCCGTTCTCCCCTCCGTCAAGAAGACCTTTTCACACATGTGTTAGTTCAGAACGATAGGCAATTTAATCTCTAAGATGAAGGTGTGATCCTGCTGCGATGTGCTCAGTGTTCCATTATGCTGTTCAATTATTTTCTGGCAGCTAACTAGTCCGATCTCGTTGCTGTCTTTTATGTTGTCCACAGGTTTAATTCGGTTCCTCACAATCATAAGTAAGGTCTGCTGTTCAATCAGCAGCTCGATATGAACAGGGTAAGATGCATCCGCATATTTTTTAATATTGGAAAAAATATTATCGAACACCCGACGAATTGCGACCAGATTCATCTCTAACACGAAGGCCTGCTCCGCATGGTTTGGCTGTATCTGCACATCGAAATCTTCCATGACAGCCAGTTGTTCATCTAGAAGCTGGTCGATCAGCTCCCGACCCTCATAGGCTTCAAACTCCACTTCTTCTTCCTCGGAAGCAGAAGTTACCGTGAAGTACTCGAACAGTTTATCTGATAAAATTTTGATCTGATAAGCTTTCTCCCGACTATTATGAATATACTGGTGCAGATCCTCCTGCGTCTTGTATTTGCCCAGTTCAATAATGTCCATATATCCAAGCAGGATCGTGAGCGGCGTGCGCAAATCATGGGAAATGGCCGTAATCAATTCTCGATTCGCGGTTCTCACTCTTTCCTCACTGCGGAGCCGTTCTACAAAGGATTGACGCATCTCATCAATACTCCACGCCAGCGATGACAGCTCGTCTTTACCAGACACGGTGATCCTGTAATTCAGGTTGCCGCCCTCTAGAATTTTAATCTCGCGTTCCAGCTTGCCAATATAAGAGATTTTCTGATTAATGATCAGCAAGAAGGATACAATGAACACAATCAACGCAACAAACACGGTCAAGATCAGAAGCAGATTATAGTATTGGTATTCATAGAAACCAACCAGATAAATCTGTGCCGCCTGATCCGCGAATTGAATCGTCGTCATCGGTGTTTTGGACGGAAAAAATTGAGTTAACAGCTCTTCGTTAATCGAAGCATCCGCTTCTGTGTTAGAAGCATAGATCAATCGATCCTGTTCAAACATGAACAGCTCCAAATAACGTTCCCCGCGAATCCATTCAGAGAGCCTTTCATGATCCTGAATGGACAAGCGCTCGCTACTTACCATAGCCTGGAATCGTTCCAGCGCATCCTTCTGTCTGTTTTCCATAAACGTGGATTTATTAAGATAACTGTCAAGTACCGTCTCGCCAACTACCTGTAATACGATGAATGTACCTACGGCAATGAACAAGGAGAGAATAATCGCAAGTACCAGCTTGAGCTTTAATTTTTTTCCGATGAGAAGTCTATTCAATTTTGTATCCCTTTCCCCAAACGGTCTTCACATATTTAGGTTGCTGCGGGTCATCTTCGAGCTTGTTTCTCAGATTGCGAATGTGAACCATTACGGTGTTGTTACAGGTATAAAAGTAAGGCTGTTGCCACACGCTCTCATATATATTTTCGGCGGAGAACACCTTTCTTCGTTTGGACGCTAGCAGCTTCAAAATTTGATATTCAATGTCCGTCAGCGAAATTTCTTTATTGCCGATCTGTACCGATTGGGAATCTGGATGAATTGTTAGGTCCTTCACAACAATATGTTTGGATTCCTCCATCTTCTCCTTGCCCCGATAGACATAGTATCTGCGGAGTAGCGCTTTGACCCTTGCCACGAGTTCCGTATAGGAAAAGGGTTTGGATAAAAAGTCATCACTCCCTGATGAAAAAGCTAATTGTTTATCTGAATCCTGTGTTTTGGCTGTAAGAAACAGGATCGGTGCACTTGTTTTTTCACGAATCTCCAGACAAGCCTTCAGTCCCGACTTATTGGGCATCATCATGTCCAGAATAATGAGATCTGTCTCTTCCGTTACTTTATCAATCGCGTCCTGGCCGTCAACGGCTTCAAACACTTCATAATTCTCACTCTCTAACAAAATCCTGACGATCTCACGAATTTCACTGTTATCGTCTGCAATCAAAATCTGCTTACTGTTATTCATTGGTAATCCCTCCGCTCCTTTCAGTATAGTCTGCGCGTTTCAGCAGAGCCAGTGAAGCAAGATTAACTTAAGAATTCTTCAGAAGTTATGTAGGTATCTCTTAACGATTTCCATTTATACTATGAATAGTGAATGTCATATACAAAGGGAGTCTTCAGCTATGCCGCAATCTTCAAAACGTATTGTCATGAAAATCATGCTGGGTCTGTTCGCTGCCTTGTGCATCGCTCTGCTGGTCTATTATGCGCCTGCTATCATTCAAATCATGTCGTCGATGGACAACTTCAGAGCATATATTCATTCAACGGGACACTGGGGCCCGATCATGTTTATTTTATTCCAGATTCTGCAGATTGTCGTGGCACCTATTCCGGGAGAGGTCGTACAGATTGCCGGGGGATATATCTACGGTTCTGCACTCGGTTCCTTCTATACAACGGTCGGTCTGATCATAGGGTCAGCGATCGCCTTCTATTTCACCCGTTTTATCGGTCGTGATTTTATATCGCGTCTGCTGCAGAAGCAAAATGTGAAATGGATATCGTTCATGCACGATGAGCGAAAATTCGGTGCTTTTTTATTCATCTTTTTCCTCATCCCCGGTCTACCCAAAGACATGCTCGTATTTGTCGCTGCTCTGACATCCATCAGCTCTTTGCGCTTCTTCACCATTCTACTGATTGGACGTTTGCCCTGGATTATCGCTTCAGCCGCGCTAGGTTCCAACCTTCATATGCAGCAGTATACCATCGCCATCATCATAGCGGTCATTGCTGTGGTTGGATTTATATTCGGATACATCTATAAGGACAAGTTGATGAACCTGTTCTCCAAATCGGATAAAACGAACAAGACAAATGAGGCGAGTGAAACAATCGAGACAAAGGAAGTCAGCACGACGATCAAATCCAAAGCTGCACCTGCTTTAGTTAAGCCAAGAGACTTGGCACCTAAAAAGGGATAACGATTACGGACGATTTGAAAATGTACTATGTAATACAAAATAAAGAGTACGGAATACGGAGTAGATCTCATTTATCTATTTCCATCATCATTGGAGGAATCATTCATGCAACCGATTGAAACAAGTCGCTTGATTTTACGCAATTTCGCCCCATCCGACGCGGCTGGATTATTGGAATATACCGCTGATCCACGAGTAAACTGCTTTATGGATCAACGCATGTCAACGCTTGAAGAAGCAGCCGCGGAGGTCGAAAAAAGGAGCACAGATGACTCCCACATCGCGGTCTGCCTGAAAGACAGTAATGAAATCATTGGAGAGCTGTTTGGTATGACTGAAGGTCATGAACCGGAAACGGATTCGGATTCAACTTCTAATAGATCGGATTCAGATACGTATAGTATCGGCTGGAATTTCAATGGAAGGTTCGAAGGAAAAGGGTATGCCAGCGAAAGCGCCAGTGCGTTCATCGAGCATCTGTTCATGGAACAAGGTATACGCAGAATATACGCCTATGTCGAAGAGGATAACTTCCGTTCCCAGAAGCTGTGTGAGAAGTTGGGGATGCGCCGAGAAGGTCTGTTTCTGGAGTTTATTTCTTTTGTGAAAAATGAAGATGACACGCCGAAATACGAGAACACGGTTCAATATGCGATATTAAAGAAAGAATGGCTAGCGCAACAGGCTGTTGCCGAATAACGGGCTTCGTTCATTCATCACATGAAAGACATCACGATCACAGTCATAAGATCAACGTCCACAGTCATAAGATCAACGTCCACAGTCACCAGATCTACGTCGGTTCGGAACATCGATGGTTTGGTCACATAAAAAAGGCGATCTCTCCTGAATCTTGTTCAGAAAAGATCGCTTTTTTTTCTTTTAGCTGCCCCAGTATTGCTTCGCAATCTGCTGACCCTGATGAATCTTCGCCCACTGCTGGGCTTCACTCAGTTCGTTACCGCCATCGCAGGAGGCAAAACCGCATTGGTGAGACAGTAACAGTCTGTCCTTGTCGATGATCTTGGAGGCTTCGTCCAGCAAACGAACTACACGTTCTTCATCATCGAGTGTACTTGTTTTGGAGGACAACAGGCCCAGTACAATTTCGGTATCCGGTCGATCCTTGAACACTTCCAATGCTTCGATGGAACCTGCACGATCATCATCCCACTCCAGGAAGAAACGGTCGTACTTCAATTGTTTCAGGAACAGATTCGCAATCTTCGCATACGATCCACCACCCATGTTGCGGGAATCATAGTTGCCGCGGCAGTTATGTGTCCACATTTTCAGACCCAGGCTATGACCAAAGTCAATGACCGTATTGTTGATATCAATAAACTCCGTAGCAAGGCCTTGTACTTCCTCTTGATTAATATGTTCCCCGGTAAACGGTGAGTTTGGATTGTCGTCCGCAAACAGCTCCCACAGGCAGTCATCCATCTGCAGAATTTGGCCACCCACAGCTGCGAACTCTTCTATAAACTCTTTATACGCCTTCACCAGACCTGCTTTGAGCTCCGGTAGATTCTGGTACACCGCGTCCTTACCACCAATATTATCCGACCAGGACAATTCACCAAAAATATGGGACGGTGACGGAATGCATAACTTCGTTTGCTGATCACCCGCTTGGTCTTGTAACTGCTTGAACAGTTGAATAAAGTGATGATTCTTACCGCTCAACTCTCCTGTGATGCGCAGCCCGATGTCTTTACGAGTTTCATATTTTGAAGTGCCATCCACATCCCGGAAAAAGTAACCATGATCTGCGATGTAACGCTCCACTCCACCAAAACCCCAGACGAAATCCAGATGCCACATCGATTTGGAAAACTCTCCGTCTGTAATAACGGATATGTTGTTTTCGATTTCTTTTTGGATCACTTGTTCAATCGCCTTGGTCTCGCATTGTTGATATCCTTCAAAGTTCTCATAGAACGGATACTTGATATCATCCCGGTGCTCAATCTGCGTTTTATATGTCAGCAGCTCGTCTGGCCGCAATAAACTTCCTACGATCTGAAACTTATCTGTCATGTGAATAACCCCCTCGTATGTATACGGTCATCATACCATGCAATGCGCGGTTAGAAGAGATACCAAAAAAGTATGACTGGTTATAGCTTTTAGCTATAGCAGATAAACACAAAAAAGACTGCTCCTTGCAAAGGTCGCAGTCTCCTATGAAACGTGAATTTCACACCGTCCTGCGGCGCAGTTCATAAAAATATTGCACAGCAGGATGCTTCATTTTAATTGAATCGGACATGTTCAGAATCCGCTTTTTGCCCACTCGCCGGTCGATCAGTGCCAGAATATTGAGCAGGATGTCTGTGCTCTCCAAATTATCCTCAATGGAAGTCGCTAAAAACGTAGTAGCTGCCGCCGTAAAATTGGATTTGCTTAACGCCGTTTGAGCGGCTAACAGCTCTTTGGCATGAGATGTGCTTTTTCTACCTCGCACCATAATCTCTAGCCGTTCCTCAGGCACAGCCCCTTTCGTTTCCTTGCGAATCGCCTCAATCTCTTCATCACTGACCGCGATCACGATATTCGGGTCATTCTTGATCTCCTGATCAGTCTGATACCACCGGATGGGTGTGGTCGTATCCCTCATATTGAGGATGTTCTTCTGATCCACGGTCAGGTAACAGCTCCCTGATTTGTCTGGCGAATAGCGATAGCTGGTTGCCCCGTACGCTACTTTTTTGGCCAACGCGGGACTTAGGAAACTCTCCAGCTGCTGTTTTAATTTACTCCAGGACATGAACTTCCCCCCCTTTCTCTACTCCTGTGTCACAAGCCCAACATTCTTCAAAAGAAAAACATAGCCGCACAGGCTATGTCTCTCCAACCCAAACTCTCATTCCATTAATTCTCGTCTTCGCCTGTTTCATCTGCATTGCTCTTTCCGAACTCTTCCAGCAATTCACGTACTCTGGCGGTCGTTTTGGCGTTCATCAGGTTGTTTCTCAGCTCACTTGCACCGCGGAATCCACGAACATAGATTTTGAAAAAACGCGCCAGCGGGCTGAACGGACGTGGTTCCAGCTCCGAATATTGGTCATGCAGGTCCAGGTGTAACCGCAGAAGATGAAGAAATTCCTCCGTCGTATGCTCCCTCGGTTCCTTCTCAAAAGCAAACGGATTCTGGAAAATCCCTCGTCCAATCATAATGCCATCTACACCGTACTGCTCTGCCAGTTTCAGGCCAGTCGCGCGGTCAGGGATATCCCCGTTAATAGTTAGCAGCGTATTTGGTGCGATCTCGTCCCGCAGTTTTTTGATCTCGGGAATCAGCTCCCAGTGGGCGTCCACCTTACTCATTTCTTCTCTTGTACGCAGGTGAATGGACAGGTTCACAATGTCTTGCTGCAAAATATGAGTTAACCACTCGCGCCATTCATCGACCTCGGTGAAACCGAGCCTTGTTTTGACGCTCACCGGCAGGCCTCCGGCCTTCGCCGCTTGAATAATCTCCGCCGCAAGGGCTGGTCGGCAGATCAGACCGCTTCCTTTGCCGTTTTCCGCCACATTCGCTACCGGACAACCCATATTGATATCGATGCCTTTGAACCCTTCCTTCGCCATCCCGATGCTCATCTCGCGGAAAAACTCCGGCTTGTCCCCCCAAATATGTGCCACAATCGGCTGTTCATCTTCCGTAAAGGTCAACCGTCCGCGCACACTTTTGTTGCCCTCCGGGTGACAGTAACTCTCCGTATTCGCAAACTCGGTAAAAAACACATCCGGTCTGCCCGCCTCACTGACAACATGCCGAAATACAACATCCGTCACATCTTCCATCGGCGCCAGTATAAAAAATGGTCGTGGCACTTCACGCCAGAAATTGTCTTGTGTCATTTCTAAAGCTCCTCTATACATCAGGGCCTTGATCGCCCGTAAAATAATAAGTGAATCGTTCCTCTTTGGTTCGGCTTCGTGATGAGGCTTTTAGCCCTTTTCCGATTCTATCACGTCTGTATTTGATTTTCAGCCTTCTTCGATAATATATATACCTTGTCCTTATTTTACCGCTATAATCTGTTTAGACGATGTCTCTCCTGTTCCCCACTTGCTACGCTTCGCAAGCTCCTCTACAATGAAGCTCGGGTGAGTTGTTATTTCACATTTACAAAATGGAGGTCTACATCACATATGGAAATTTCACTAGATATGATCAAGGACAAGGTTGAATGTCTTCAAGCTTATAACTTGCAGGAGCTCGAACGAGCGATCGATGAACGAATCGGCGTGAACAAAGCCCTTCTTTTACGCGTGAAACAAGTTCAGCATCAGGTCACGTTTGACCCTGTTCGCAACAAAATGCTGTATAGTGCTGTGGTGCATTTTTCTGTAGAATAATGGTAGATGTGAATTAATAAGTTAGGAGATCATACCATGCAGAATTTAATCTTTGCGAAGAATTATAAAAACAACGACACACTTCGGAAAAGTTTTTTCGATCTCGCTGCGAATACGTTTGATATCCATTTCGAACATTGGTATCAACAAGGGTGTTGGGGCGAGGGATATATCCCTTTTTCATTGGTTGATGGAGATCGGGTTGTTGCGAATGCTTCAGTCAATTTCCTTGAGCTCATCGTCCACGGGCAGAAGAAAAAAGCCATACAAATTGGCACGGTGATGACACATCCCGACTATCGTGGGAAGGGACTATCTACACGTTTGATGAACCTGATTCTAGAGGAATACGAGAACAAATGCGATCTCATGTACCTTTTTGCGAATGAATCCGTTCTTGAATTCTATCCGAAATTCGGGTTCAAAGCGGTGGAAGAGCATCTCTTTTCAATGGACTTTACTGAAAAGCCGTTGACGTCTGCTGCGGCCCTTCGAAAACTAGATATAACTAACGCAGAGGATCTTCACCTTATTCAAAAATTTGCTTCGCAAAGATTGCCTGTTTCTCAACGTTTTGCAACCAACCATACTTCAGGGATATTCATGTTTTATTGCCTCAATGTTTTTAGTAATGACATCTATTACCTAGAAAAGGAAGACGTCATTGTCATCTATCAGAGAGGGGATAATCACATCGATCTCTTCGATGTTGTTAGCTTGAACGAAATCCATATGGGGGATATCTTGAGAGCGGTTGCAGATGCGAATACAGAGAAAATAACCTTTCATTTCACGCCCGATGATGACCAGGATCTGGATTTAAAAAGGTCGATCAACAATGATGGGTTGTTTGTAAGAACTTCTGGTGATCACCTCTACCCTATGCATGTTAAGCACCCGATTACGTCGATTGCATAGTCGGTTAATTAATAAAAAAGAGCAAAAAGGAGCAGGCTCACCCTGTTCCTTCGCTAAGTGAACCGTTGTTATATTATTGAACGTAACTCTTTTCATCGATTGTGCTGAACAGCAAAGGGTTTACTCCCTACTTTTTACTTTTGAGTACCCAGTCTCCTTCATACAACCATAGCTCCTCATCTTCATTCGTTAATTTAACTTCCTGCCAGTCTTTTGGATCATCACTTTCTAACGTTTCAACGATTTTGTATTCTGAAAATGTAGTTTTTGTCTCTGGTAATTTGGTGAAGATATAATCATTTGGATTATGTAATTGCAGTATTTCTATCTTCTTAAGCCACTGCATTGCAGTGTCCAGTTCTCGTTTTTCTTCTAAATTTCGAATATGAGCCTCGCCTTGGGCAACTTTGAGCTCCTGAATCAATAGCTCACGTTTTATTTCTAGCATGCTAATAACACTGTTCATGACGATCCTCCCTATTAATCATTATAAAACCGCGACGAAGCCTCTCATCGTTAGACATGTTGGTAAATCTGCTGTTATTAAGGATCTTATTTACTCCACTTTTTCTGTCACAACTTTATTAAAATCTGAACAATGTCTTGATAGAACAACAGGGAAAAGGCTTGATGGATCTGGGTTACCCCCGTTCTCCATTCTTCCATTTCCCTATTTATCACGTCTTTATTCGTAAAAATGTTTATTTATCTAAATCATCATAAAAATCTTGCAGCACTTTCCGAACCTCATCTGTAGATTTGGTTTGCATGAGTTCACCCTTCAATTCTTCTGCGTTATCAAATCCGTTAATATAGATCTTAAAAAATCGAAGCAGATGAACAAACGGTCTCGGTTCGAATTCTTTTGAGTATTTATCATATAAATCGATATGGGCATTTAACAACTCAATTTTTTCGTCTCTGCTATGATCTCTGGGTTCTTCCTCAAAAGCAAACGGATTATGAAATATACCTCTTCCGATCATAATTCCATCAATTCCATATTGTTCAGCAAGCATTAAGCCTATTTTCCGGTCAGCAATATCTCCATTAATCGTTAATAATGTATGTGGTGCAATTTGATCTCGAAGTTGTTTAATTTCAGCAATTAACTCCCAATGAGCTGCTACCTTACTCATTTCTTTCTTGGTTCGCAGATGAATAGACAAATTAGCAATATCTTGCTGTAAAACATGTGACAACCACTCACGCCATTCATCCACATGTGTATAGCCAAGTCTAGTTTTTACACTTACAGGTAATCCGCCCGCTTTAGCAGCTTGTATAATATCTGCAGCAAGCTTAGGTTGTAGGATAAGTCCACTACCTTTAGCTTTTGATGCGACATTATGAGCCGGACAACCCATATTAATATCTATACCTTTAAAACCAAGCTTTGCCAAGCCTATACTCATTTCCTTATAATATTCAGGGTTGTTTCCCCAAATATGTGCAACCATAGGCTGTTCATCTTCCGTAAAGAATAATCTGCCACGTTCGCTATATATACCATCTGGATTACAGTAACTTTCCGTATTCGTAAACTCAGTAAAAAACACATCAGGTCTACCTGCTTTAGCCACAACGTGACGAAACACAACATTGGTCACATCTTCCATAGGTGCAAGTACAAAAAACGGTTTAGGTAGATCCTTCCAAAAATTCTCTGCCAATTTCATTCCATTCCTCTCATTTCCAAACGTTCACAATATGTGAAATGATCCACCAAACTTATAAAAGGTGGATCGTTTTACTATGACTCTCAACAGCCTTGATTCAATTAATGTCCTGAAAATTTGTAAAAAAAAAGCACACCTGTTTCATTCATTCTGTGTTATACAAACTTCACATTAAAATATTCCTTGTAAGCCTCTTTGATCATAAATTTTAATTAATTTGTTCTAATGAGCATTCATTTTCTTTCAAAGCAAGACTGAAAAGTCAAAAGTGACCTCCAATTTATTCTTACCCAGAACTTGTTGCATAAGTTCTTCCGATGCTCGCCAAGACAAGGAGGGCATTTGAACCATTTGATCAATGTACTTATTTTCCATTGTTACACCACACTGAACACGCTGGATAGCAACAAGATCAAAAAGACGATTGAAAAGCTCTAATGTATTTTCATTTGAATATACAGTTCGATCTGTTTTATAGTGAAATTCCCCTCTTAAATCTTGAAGGTACTTAATTTCGGGGGACAACTTTTATAACCATTCCATCATCCGCATGCATTCTAAGGAACTCAGAATAGTTGGATGGCGATAAACAATTCAATTAATGGACACTTTGCGAGATCTGCTACGCACCAGATTGTTTTGGAAGGACTCCTTGATGCAATATTTATTCCCTCTTTAGATATATCAACACCTATTCCCAACAAGTTACATTGTCGAATATTCAATTATCCTTTGCTGTATATTGGAGAATTTTGAACCTTCACCGCATCCAGCATCAAATATTTTTATGAATTTACTCGTTGATTTCAACTCTTCTATCCTTACAAATCTGAGCAATCAACGGATCAAAAAAACCACTTTGGCTAAATATTTTTCGAGATTCAAACAGTTTTTACCGTATTTTTTAAGGGAATGGGACAATAGTTAATTTATATCCTTGCTTAGATATATCAAAACAATGAATGATTGGAACAAATTATACTCTTTAAATTTACTACCTCAATATGATTTGAACATATTGGGCATTTAAACATGTCTTTGTACTCAGAGAGAAAAGACGTGCACTTGTAATTTTTCGATTGTTATCGGACAAAACAAAAACACCACATTCATTCGTATTTGGTAATGAAAAAGATACAGTTAAATTAACCCAGGTCATAGTTTTAAAAAATGACGTGAGTATACATAGCCTGTACCTTCTATTAACGTAAACGAGTGAATTTGATGATCAAGAAAAACATCTCCTAAAAACAATTATTAAGAAGAGCCACTGCTCTATTCGTTAGTATAAACATGATAAACAGGTTTGTACACATTACAATTCTTTCAACTCTCGTCTTATCAATAAGACATGCATGTGAAGATTATTTCAGAGCGACTTGGTCACGGCAACATTAGAAAAACTATGAATATCTATGGTTATTTGCTCCAAACTGCAGATCAGGCTGCAGACTGCCAACGACAAACTCGACTCATTATTTTCTAGAAAGACCAAAACACAAAAATAAAGGACGCCCGAGGTTAACCAGCAACACCTGAGCGTCATATCGTATTTTGTTGACGAACATCGTCAACAAGCAATCAAACCCAAACTAAACGAACAATACGCGTTATTTATAACCCTTGTAAATCAAGTGTTTTAACCAATTAACACAGTCCCCCACACACACATGTTCCTTAATAAGTTCTATCTCATTACTCATATGAATCTTCTTGTTGTCACTATTTTCTTCAAAGTATTTATGAAAAAGCTTGATTGGCGATCTTTTCTCTACCACTTCACCAATTAAGTTTTAATTTATACAAATGAAAGAGCAGCTTTATTCCCCTACCCTTTTTCTTAAATCAAACAATTACACCTTTTACTCTCCCCATACTGTTGTATATAAACTTGCTTCATAAATGAAATCTTCTTTTTTAACTAATTCCGTAATGATAATTGTACTTTGTCCATTCAAAGCACCAAAGACATCATACTGATTGCCGGTCAATTTCCTTATAACAACATTTTGATTATTAAATTCATTCTTTAAGATAATCTCTAAAAAACCGCTTCCCTTAAGAGTATAACTTACGAATTTTCCTTTCATCGAAATAAACTTTTGATCAGTAAATTCTTGTTGAAAAAACTTATTGCATTTAGGTTTATAGGAGCAGTAAACACAATTATCAAAACTTGGCTGAGCCAAATCATCAAACGATTTATTTGCATTTACTATATCGCTTAAATCTAAATTAATTTTCTCCAATAAATTAACTGCTTCCTCTGCAAGTTGGACCGCCTCGTCGATATTCACTATTTCTTCATAAGCATCCCCCTTAAGAGGAATAACTCGAAAGCGAATACTACAATTAGGATGTAACTGATGTAATATAGCAGAGTACAACAGCATTTGCTGTCCAATACCTTCTGATAACTTTAAATCTTCATCATAAATAAGACCGGTTTTATAATCCTCAATCAGTAGTTCATTTTGAGAAATAAAGAGAAAACGGTCCGGTCTCCCTTTGAGCTTACCATCAAAGACGTTAACAGATTGTTCTAAAAATTGTCTGGACTTCCGAATGACTGCATTCTTTCTATCGTTCCACAAATTCCAGCCTATTAATTTTAAGCGTGCTAAACGTATATAATATCCCGGCCAATTTTCAGGGAGGGCCTTTTCCGTATAGATACCTTGCATTGCCAAAGTATATTGATTCAGGCACAACTGCTTATAAAGCACTTCAATTTGATCAGCTAGCTCACCTTCAGCTAGCTGATCAAATTCGCCCCTTCCAATCCGCTCCAGTATCTCATGGCATACACTACCTATTCTGGCCTTTGGATGAATATATACAAGATCCTTATATATTGCAGATCTTGATAAGACTCCTTTCAGGGGGCACGAACGAAGTACCATATAAGAAGACGGAGTTAGATAAGGTATCAAATCAGGCGTAGGCCAGTCAGGTAACTTCATTCGTTGTTTCCTTCAATCATTTTTTGGATTACCCATGTTGGACGACGGATTAAATCAAAAATGTTAAAATGTTTGATCACTCTAGCTTCCACTTCTGCTTCTGCCGTCGCCGCGGCTAATTCACGAGTAAAATAATCTTCATTCTTTGTGTTCCAGAATGGATGTCCAAATAAGGCAATGGTTTCATCCTCAAGTGCAAACTTTAAACCTGGGACTCCAGAAAACCATACTGGCTCAACACCTGGAAAGTTTTCCGCAAGATTGGCTAAAGATTTTTGAACTACTTCAATCCACTGTTCGTCAATAACAGGTGTTTTGCCATCTCTTAAATATCGAGCTGCATCGAGTCCAAGCCGCCAATCAAGGATTCCATGATAGCTCATATTTTCATAAGTACGTAGGCATTCATAACATGAAGAATCACAGTTGTGATCACGAAGTTTTGGAATATAAATCAGCTCACCGCATAAGTCATCCAGGATCCTCTTCATAACTCTCTCTTGAGCTAAGTATTTCGCATAACCTGCCCCGTTAATAAGCCTGTCACCGAAGAAAATCTGACCCACAAGACTATCTGTAGAATTGTTATACACTGAACGGACACCCACTTGAAGCTCATCCCCATCAACATCCAAAAGATTTGTTGCAATCCTTCTAAAAAGGAACCCGAACGAAATTAGACCAGCGCGGGCTCCAAGAACTGTCGGATCAAAGCTTATACCCGCAACAGTTATTCTGGGGCTAATAATTAGTAATTCGGTATTTTTGATAGCTGCTAACGCTACTTCTTCTTTTATTGATCCCCGTGCCGGCGGCTTGTAGTCGTCAGCTAAATTTGATGTTTCAATCCAACCTTCATACTCATTATTGGCCTTCTCAAAAGTGAATAATGCTCCGTTACGATCATTGATAGTGTAAACATCCCCCTCTTGACACGAGAAGGCAGCATTGTATATTTCATGGGTATAGTTAGTATCATTATTACCGTCAAGAGCCAGTCTTGGTACAGAACTTCTTGATGACCACTCGAACTCCTCTTTATAATCTCTATTAATCCAATCAGTTCTGAAGCCTTGCGGCTCGGAAATTCGAATTTTTTTATAAGGACTCTCTGCAGAATCTATTAAAGCATTACAGGATGGACATTCTTCTGGCAGATCTTTATCGTATAACATATGGCAATCCTTACAAATAGAAATTGTCTTAATATCACCTAAAGGATTCCCTTCTGGTATAACCCGATTGCCTTGAATCCAGTAATGCGCCACTCCTGCGGCTCGGTGTTTTGACTTATCTTTAACCACCTCAGAGCCAGGTGAGTAGTCGTTGATCGCCATTTCCAAATCTCGATCTACTGTATCTTTATCTAAATTTTGAATAGAAGTATAAGAGCTTTTCCGGCTATGGTGTAATAATCTGACTCGTGTTGGGAACCCAAACATAGGGAGTAAGCCTGCTGCAGCCAGGTTCTCGCTTAGTGCATTCGAAGAATACCTAGGGTCTTTAGCTATCCGTGTAATCTCTTCCGTTAATCTTCCGCTAACTATATCTGCTTTTACTTGCTCTAACTCTCCCGCAGCGATGTTGCTTTTTATTGATAGTACTTTAATCACTTGGTCTACTCGGGCGATCCCTTCTTTAGAGGCAAAGTAAGCCTTCACACGATCTTTAATCTGTTCCCAATCATTCCGGTTACCAAACTGTCCATGGACGCTTTCTCCGCCTAAATCTTCTTGTGATAGACCTGTATCTTTAAAGGCATAAAACAGCATCTCTTTATTAACAACGCGGTTAAAAATCTTTTTAGACTGTAAGTCGATATACGGCTGTGGAGACGGATCTCCCGTAATTTTATCTAAGTTATCAAAATACCAGTCATCGTGGCTTCTGCCGCGGCAAAGTGTCAAGCTTACGGACAACGGTGAATTCCGGCGTCCGCATCGTCCTACCCGCTGTTGATAATTAAATCTTTGTGGAGGCATATTTGACATGGCAACAATTCTTAAAGATCCAATATCCACACCGGCTTCCATCGTGGTCGTGACACTTAAAATGTCAATTTCGTCGACAAGCGGAGTATCTTCTGAATCGAAGATACCTTGAAAAAGCTGCTGTCTCTTTAACGCATCATCCGGATCAGTTTGCCCTGTCATTTCCTCGGAATGAAAACGGCGGACAGTTTTAGCATCAACAGAAAGGTATCGATAATAATCATTAGTTACAGAATCCTCAAGACTGCTTTCTTCTAATCGTGAGTAGCAATCAGTACAAACTGAACAGGACGGATGCAAATGTACCCGGTGACACTTTACACAAGCATACACCTTTCCATTAAATGGAACTATCTGTAATTCATCCGATTGTAATAAATATTGTTTTACTCCTCGTAAGGAAGAAAAAATACGTTGAGCTCTATCCAGAAATTGCATTTCATTAATGCCATTTTCTTTTGCAATTGCCTTCCAATAAGTATTTAACCGCGGAGGCGGAGATTCACTTGATTTTTTATTTGAATCAAACCGTCTGAGACCTCCAAGTATCCTGATTGAACTGTCAACTAATTGCCGCCAAAATGTCGGCTCTTTTTCTAGATATTCTCCTAAGTCCTTATCGAGGTCAGATGTGATTGTGCCCAATGCTATAGATTCCAGATCCCTCTTTCTTTGTGAAAAGAGCACATCAATAATAACCCGTTCTCTTAGAGAGTTTTGTATTATTTGACGATAGCTTTGTTTATCAGTATTCATATTTGTTGTAATTGGTTCTGGCTTATTCCTATCAATCCAGTTATACATACTTTTCCATTTAATACCTAAATACTCCTTTAAGGAATTTTCTGGTCCCGCCGGATTGATTCCAACCTTTAGAATCTCTTTTTCTATACTATCCCACAAGTTACCTAGGCGAGGATAACTTCCAGCTGAATTAATAATTTGTTTAGCCTCTTCCAATTTAGTCGGAGGCAGATTTCTGTTAAATATTGCTGCTTCAATCAGACTAGCTTCAGGAAAACTCTCGTTCCAATATGATTCAGCAAGCGATGCTTCTAGATCTGATAATGCTTCTTGTCTGGTACGCTTAATAAAGCTGCGCAATGCAGCATTCTGTTCACGGACAACCTTTATAACAATATAACGGATAATCTGCCTATAGTGGTTAATTTCCAGCTTTGCTGATAATTTTGCTGCATCCTGCCGACTGTCAGAAAATAGCACAGCTTTAGGCTGCTCTCTATCAGGCAGTTCCCGCATTAATGCATCGAGCATAATTTGTGCAATCATGTCAAAACCAGTTCGTTGTCCCCTGATTGGAGACCGGGTACGTTTCTCACTCTCAATAGGAAGGGGGCCGCTTGAGGTTCTGATTAATTCCCAATCATCTGCGCAATGAGGACATTTAATAGGAAATGCAGGCATATTCTTCGCCGTTTCCTCCATGTTAGAAATTTGGTACCAATGTCCTGTTGCATTGTGCATATCAGAACATATTTGGCCTAACCTTGGACGGTAAAACGCTTTTTCCCATTTAAATTTCATTTTATTTTTACCGCTTCCTGTTTGTTCGGAATCATCCCCGGAGCGGGTACGTTCCCATTTCACCGCATCAGGATCAATACTTAATAAAGGCCAATAAACTGCATACTCCCCAAACTTTTTTACAGGAGGTAGTTTGTCCGGGAGTTGTTCTATTTCCGGAAATTCAGCACTTAAGTAAAATTGGTCACTCGAATCATCGGTTTTATCAGCTGTCTTAAATCCTCCAAGAAAGCTATCCCCGCAGTTTTGGCAATAGTAGAAATCCAATACTCGTGAACCGCATCCGCATTGAATACGCGGCTGGTTGTATAATCTGCCAATATTCCTTCTGTCATATTTATATTGGGGATTAACTTCTGTACAGTCAGGGTTTGAACATGCCCATAGTCCTTGGAAATTTTTAAAAAATAAATGAGCTCTTAATGGTAAAACAACTTCGCGTTCTCCATTAATCCTTGATTTAACAACCGCTAACAATAAACCTCCGATGGAGCTTAGATCTTTTTCATCATCAAACAATTTGGAGGAAAGATATTTTATTGACTTTGGTTTTTCACATTCACTAATTAACGCCCGCAAAGCACCACTAATTTCTAGAGCCTTTGTTACACATTCTCCTGGTACATTAGGATCGTATTTCACATTAAATTCACTACAAAATTTACTGATGGATTTATTCCACTCATCTTCCTTTTGGAACGAGTTAAAAAGTTCAGCAAAAACATCTTTCTTGTCCTTGTAATAGTTGCTTAACGGATATTTTTCAGCATTTTCCCGATCCCCTGAAATGATCTCGAATTTATCAATGGGAACACCAAAAAAGTCTCCAAGGAACTCTTTGCCGTTCTCGTCTAAAGATGCACTAGTGGCCAATATTCTAAGCTGAGGACTATCCGGTGTAAGTCCCAGCCGATCAAGCAATGCACGAATAACATAAGCAACTTCAGTACCAGCAGTTCCACGATATGCATGCAGTTCATCCAGTACTAAATGGAATGTATTGGCAGAGTCTTCTTGAAGCCATTCACGAGTTTTTTCAAAAATCTGTTGTTCAATTTGGCGAGTTAACATGATGTTCAGCATGCTAAAGTTGGTGATTAAAATATCCGGGGGCGAATCCTGCATATCCCAGCGGGAAATCATTTCCGATCCATCGACCTGATTTAAAAACGCAAGCTTCTCTTTAAGTCGCTCTGCTAATTTCTTTTTTATTAATTCCACTTCAGATTGATTCCATTGCGTTATTGAAAGCAGCAGTCCCTCTTCGATTTCATTTTGTAATTCCACAAAAATATTCTGTTTCGTTTTATCATCAGGGTTGTTTCCTGCTTTGAACATCATATCTTCAAAGTAAGCTCGGAGCTCGATTTGTTTTTGTTCCATTTTTTTTAGTGCAGTCTTTAATTGACTCACCTTATTGGAATTTGATGGGTTGCCCGGAACTGGAGTCTTGCCAGTATAACGGCCAAAATAAATTTTGTTATTATGCCTGTTCTCCCTAAACCATTCTCTCACACCATCACTGTCTAATGCCTTTCGCAACCGCACCATCTGGTCTTCAACGAGAGCATTCAAAGGGTATAAAATTAACCCTCTCACTGCTGCCTTTCGTTTTTCGTGTGCCCTTACCGAAGTCCATCTTGTTCCTGATTCCCACCATTTCCGAGTGTGTTGATCTGGAGAATCCCACTTTTTCGATTCATTTAATATGTTTGAAATAAGGGGTAACAAAAAACTCTCTGTTTTTCCAGAACCCGTGCCCGATGTCACAACAATATTTTTCTTGTCTGCTACAACATTTTTAAATGCTTCATACTGATGTCGATGCAATTTATGCTTAGGATCAAATAAACCTAAAGCCGCAAATTCAGAAAAGTCAGATGATAACCCAATATCTTTACAAACTTCTTTGATCGTTTTTTTGGAACTTATAAAAGGCGGAAGAGCTTCAATATATGGATACTGATATATATTCCCTTCCTGCTCTAACAGAGACCTTCGCTCTGCTGCTAATTTATCATTGCCAAGTGCGAACGGGCTATCCATATAACGGAAATACATTTCTTGCATTCTTTGAAAAAGGCCCAGGACATCTTCCATTTGTTCTTCACTCCTATCTTAAAAATTCAAGTTCAAATCCAAGCTTATGTACTATAGTCAAAGCAACTTCCAATGGCACATTTAGATAAACACGGTATGATTTATCCCTTTCAGGACACTTACCTAAGCATGCAGTAAATGATCGTTCGAAGAGTTCCGGCAACATATACTCAGTTCTTACTCTAAGTTCGTGATTTCTGTAGAAGAATAATTTCTTTCTTTCAATGGATGCCAAGTAGAGTTTTCCCACATCCCTGTCTACCTGCTTTTTCTCCCCATTGGAAAGCTGTAACACACATATATAATCACCAAAACGGCTTGTGTACTGTTTTAGTCTTGAAGAACCGTTTTTCACCCATTTCGATAAATTAGTATCCCACCCCTTCATATCCCAGTTATTATAGTTTACCGTTAAAATCTCTTCATCTTGATTAATTAGAGAAACAACCGATGGCAGGCATTTAGCAAGATGATAAGCAAAATAATCATCACCCAAATTATACGGGAGTTTCATGTTTCGAAGGGACTCCTCCAAATGACCCCAATTTCCAGAATATATATACACAGATATAGGTTCCAGATCACTTGTTGGAACAGTCCATAATATCTCAAACCTATCATTAGCGCTATCCTGCCATAATTTAATCATTGTCCTTGTTCTTGCACCAGATATTATAACTAAGGGATCCGCACAAGGAATAATTGCAGCCGAAGTTGGGATAACCTTCCAATAAAAATTATTGGTATTCCCCTCACGTATAAATTCGACAAAGCCTGTTTGAGAAAGTTTTTGTCTAACTTCATATGCCTTTAAACGGAGCTGTTCATCCCCAAAACACCAGCTTAGCCCCTTCAAAAAGTTGTTCCAATTACCTTCCCCGCGTAAAGTTAAATACTCTAAAAAAAGATCAATTTTGCGTATAGGTAATTCTTCATTTCCGTATTTCATCCCTAAAATTCTGTATCCGCGTTCTAAGTCATAAGGAGCTGCCTTAATAAATGGAGGAATTTCCCTCGTATAGCGTTTCCCATCTATTGTAAGATTGGCTGTATCGCCCCTCATGTCAAAACAATTTTCAAACTCATCAAGATTGTTGTAGATATAGGTACCAGCTATTTTAAGCTCACCGTCTATTGCTTGTGTAGTAACTGGAGTAAAGTTCTCTTGAAGAATTTGATGTTCATGATCATTTCTTAAAATAATTGTTCTGCTTGAATTATGGACATTAACAACAAATGTATCCGAATACTTTAAATATAGAGATCTGAGATCTATGCTATCAGCACCCTCGATTACGCAAAAAGATTCAGCACCGTTAATTTTCACCGTAGTTTTTGGTAGTGCAGAGATTGACAATATTGGTGGGGCATCAAGCAGCCATTCTAAGTTCCCAATCTTCAAGCCTCCAGACAAATGAATGCTTGTATTTTCATCATTCCATATCATATTAGAGTCTAGAGGTATTATTTTCACATTCTCAGGAATCAATATACTCAGGCTTTTCCAACCTTCAGGCAATCCTTTGTAGTTTCTTGATTTAGCTTTTATGTTTTGGTCTGTCAACCATCGTTCTATTTCTTCATTCATTTTTTCATTAAATAATAATAGATGTTCATGACCAGACAGAATATCCTCTCGGCTTACCCAACCTTTTAATCCCTTGTCTTGACCTCTTCTAAAAATGAAATAATTTGATCCTTCATGCTTTAATTGGTAGCACTTATCAGACGAATCGAACCCTATTGATTCGTTAAGTATTTCTTCAGCCACATATTTGCGAAAAAGATTATTTCGATAAGTAAATCCCTCAAAACCAAATTCATAATCATCTTCATTGTTATTAATTAGAATTTCGTTATCGACCATGCAGTTGAGACTTATCTTTGCCGTAGGGATTATACCTTCAGCCTCTAATACAAGGAATAGCTTAAATTGTTTAATTTTATTTACAAATTCAGATTGTTTCTCTCGTGTAGCTCCAGTCCATCTCTTAAACTCATGATGTATTGTTTCTGCTATGGTTTTTTTTAATGCTAAATCTCTAGTGTTAAACATTCTGCTTAATCTATTAATCCTGGATGATAAATAAGTCTCCAAATGGTTAAAGAAGTAATTAAAATCTATTTGGGTACCGGGTTTGTAGCTTGCCCAGTAAAAGAAGTCATGTAATTGTTCTCTTTCTGTCTCTTTTATTAGACACTGGGATCGTGCATAGGCTGTATACTTAGTTCCAAATTCAAATATATTTATATATCCATATTCCCCATTCCTTAGCTCCTGCCAGTCGCGTAATATCTCCCACAAGATTTGGAAATTATCGAATCCCTTTGGCCTTCCGTTCCCTTTCAAATCTAGTAATTCACGTAATCTAATATAGTAGTTGCCGCCGCCAATACCATTTTCGGAATCAACTTTCATATTAACCGCGGCAAGAACTGTCAGAGCCATGATAGCAATAAATGGGGGGATGCCCTTATCCTTTTGGCTGAACCATCTTTGTCCTCGTACTGATGCTCTTTCGAACAATTCGTTAACATCCCTAGTGTACGATTTAACAGACAAATAAAAATCATTTAAGGCAGATTCTTCAGTAACGCCTAGTTTTCCACCTATCTTCACAATTACTTCTTCATTTACGTAGAGGTAAATTACTTTTTGAGAATTATGCTTTCCAAAAAAATAATCAAAGAGACCTGCATTCCACTTTTCGTATCCCTGGTACATAATACTCATTCCTTCGTGTACAATTAGATAATTACTCCTATATTTCTACAATCAGTATCTTAATTCCTTTCTATTTTTGTCGATAAATAAAAATACACCCTGTAAAATGGGTGTATAATATAGTTATTTTGATATAAGAAGTTGAAGTCCTCCCTCATTAAACAATAAAAATTTACGATCATTTATAGAGACAGACGTACCTCTACTACTTCCGACCTTTCCACCTACTACTGTGTAGGTCCCAACTTCTACCTGGTCAGTCAAATTGCTTTTAGAAACAAATATAAATTTAACTTTATCCTTATACTGCTCGTAAATCCCCGGAGAAACTGGTTTTAGAGACAACCCTGTAACTTTCTCATAGGCTACAGCTGTTGCCTTTATATCCTCGGTAATTATGACAACCTCACATGCAGTATTTTCTGCTTTCATTAAATTATCTTTAATCTCGGATGCTGCTACTTCGTCCATTTTATAAAGAGTTCCATAATCATGCGTCATTTCTTTCATCAATGCTAGATGCTTTTTACCGTTCATAAAAAACCACTCAATGTATGGCAAGTTCGCCATTACGGTTTCCGGCTGATTTCTGCTTGATCCGGATCCCCCAAGAACACTATCTACGTGTGCAGCTGGCGTAGAACATAACTTATCCCATATTTTCTTCAGTTCGCTAAAAGGCCTTGTTTTTGCCTTGCCTGCATAAGTAACCAATTCAATCCTCTTAGCTTCCCTGTCTATCCCAGTAAGAGTTATGTTGGCACCCGGTTTAATACTTTCTAACTCCAAACCAACCATCTTCTCGATATCATTAATTACTTCATCAAATGTCATTTTCGTCCTCCTGGCAATTCCGGTGGAAATTTAAGTAGGCTTGTATCCTCGCCTGCCCCTTCAACAGCAGCCACATCTTCAATCCATTGCCTCATGAATGATTCAGTCTGCGGGTCCTCCCCGCCAGCTTTTCTGAAAGTAACTTTATGCGGCAAACTGATTCTGACCGGGTTACCCGGAGCGGGTCCATCTTCAAAGAGACCATCTTTTAAATCAATGCCTGCTGCGAATCGGCGTATGTCAGATACGAAGTCGAGAACAATAACCTTCTCCTTGTCTTTCGATAATCTTAAACCTCTGCCTAACTGCTGGATAAATATTCTGCGGCTATGAGTTACTCTCTGGAACACAATAATGTTTACATCAGGTACATCAACGCCTTCATTCAGTATATCAACCGCGCATAATACATCAATCGCCCCGTCTTGAAAATCACAAAGTATACGGTTACGTTCTGCCGGACCCATCGAACGTCCTGTAGAGGTTTGCGAATATATTGCTGACGCGTTACAAAAACCAAGTGAGTTAATCCTGTCCCTCATAGTTGCGGCGTGGTCTATCGTGCCACAGAAAACTATAGCCCGCGGTTTACGCTGTTCTTGCCACACCCTCTTCAGCTCAAAGACGACAGCATCGTCCCATTCAGTAATAAATAGTGTTCTATTTATCTGCCGAGGTGAAAAATTCCTTCCTTTTAATTGGGCTAAAGCTTCCCAATTTATATTATCGGTATACATCCTGTAATCAACATTTGATAAAAAGCCATTACGCAAACCGGTAACAATGTCTACACGAACTAGAGGCTCACCAAAATAATTCGAAAGGTCAATATCATCTGGACGCCAAGGTGTTGCTGTTAGTCCGAGAAGAAAAGGGCCATTTTCCGAGCCAGCCATGGTATCATCTAAAACAACATTATACATCTGCCCGCCCACATGATGACATTCATCTATAATAATAAGATCAAAATGCGGCAGTTCTTTTCCCCGCTGAACATAATCAGCAACAGTATTTAAACACGCGAAAACCGCACTACTTTGTTTAAGCCGTTCTTCTCCAGGCTGCTCATACCCATTCCATACTGCTGTTTCCTGTTCCTTAGATAAAAATGACCAGAACGCCTTCTCTATCTGGTAAACAAGTTCATTCGTATGAGCTATCACAAGGAACCTTACCGGAGAGACAGCATTAATCCGTTTAACCGTTTCACATGCGACGAATGTTTTTCCAAGACCCGTAGCCATCACGACAAGAGCTCTTTTTTTCCCTTCGTTAAACGCTTGGATCGTTGAACGGATTGTCTGTTCCTGATATTCCCGCGGAACTCTGTCAAGTACGGGCATCTTTGGAAGTTTCTCTGCCCTTGAGACAAGAGCCTTTGTATCCCACAACTGAAGCGGGATTCCTCTACTCATGAGAGTTCTCTGGTGCTCTTTTAACTTTTCATCAAACCCATTTAAAGCTACAATAACTGGGACTTGAGCCCTGTATATTCTCATGGCCTCCAGCGTCTGGTCCGCAACATCGACACCGACCTTGTTCTTCCAATGTTTCATTTGAAACAGCCATCGCTTACCGGCCCGATGTGCAAGAACATCAGCCCCTCGGTCACCAGACTGCCCAACAAGCCTTATACCTTCAAAACCTTCATGGGCTAGTAATCGCGAGACCACCCTTTCAAATGCCTGCCACGTACCGAACTTAAGGTTTGTATCACTGATAAAAACGCTCACTTCATCACCTTTTGCTGTAGGAAGTCCAAAGACAACCTTGTTTTTTGTCCAATACTTGCATCAGAGAAACGGTATTTTATATAATTCGCTATATCATTTAAACAGTTCAGATAAATGTTCCGGATTCTTATTTGTGCCTGTTGCAAAATATTCCCTGTTAGTTCTGCGGAACTGGAATACGAAACATCCCATATTCCACCATCAAAGAAAATGTGTGGATACCTTTTGAATATATCAGTTATTCCATCCTCATCAATATATAATAAAAACGCGCCGCTTTCCTTCATATCCCCAAGCCGACTGATATCAGCACTTTGATTAAGCATGTTATCAACCATAGCTTTCTTCTGCCCTTCGGGCATTTCATTAAAAATATCAACGGCCATTTCCTCTAGGAGTTCCGGAAGCTTCTCCTTTAATTGGGCAAAGAATCCGTTGATCTCTTCTCTTATTTTCTCAGGGCTATCCTCTAACTTATCCGACCATCTGCTATTCAATATCTGCCATTCAATATTAGAAAGCGTATGTTGACCCTGATATTGTTTTCCGGAGAGTCTTCGGTTCATATCGTAGATGTAAAGTGCTACCTCTGCGGCTATCATTTGCTCTGGACGGATTCGGAAAGACTTATATACTTTGTGCGTCTTATCAAGATATATGTCAATTTCTTCCCCTTTAAAAACAATAAGAGGGACCCCTTCTTGTTGCTGATTAGCCTTAATCGACAGCTGTGTTATATACACATTTACATTCACAGGGGAACTATATGTACCATCAGCCAGCATAATTGAACATCCCGGTATGGAAAGATCATCTGATTTATTGGCATTCTTAGAAAGAAACTCTTTTGAAAGTGTATTCTCTGTCCCTTTTTCTTCTTTACACGATGTACAATTTTTTTCTACTGCCCTGTTTTTCGTGCCGCAAACCTGGCATGTCCATGGTTCTTCGACTTTTAGATGCTGTGACATTCCGCATTCTGGACAAGAGTATGCGGATTTCGGTATTTCGTGTTTGCATTCCGGATTTATACATGGCTTGCCTATTAACACAAAACCACACACGGCACACGTATCATGTTCTTTAAGATTTTGTGCGCTGCAGGCTGGACACTCTGCAAGTTCCTCAAGCGGAGGGGAATCAGCCTGTTCCACGAGCTTCCACCATTCTGAATCATCATAATACCCTGGAAGTTTCCCAAGAAATTTTTGATAATATTCTTTTTCAACATCTCTAGAGATCCTCTTTGATTCATTCGCTTCCTTATCCCAAAACCCCATATACAAATCAGATTTTCCAGGTTTTCTTACTCTGCGGAAACCTTGAAAAAGTTTATAAATATAACTTTCATTTTGACCTGCACCAGGCTGATTTGGCTGTAAGGAGCTGTCACCTCTTAAATACGAGATAGCACGCTGCCATTCAGGGCTGCTTCGCTGAAAATCCTGCTTGAGAAAATCTACAGGAACATGATTGAGATGTACTTCACCTACTATCCTCCCATACGGCCCATCAATAGGGTAATCTTTAATTGTTTTTTTAAATTCGTCCACAAATTCAAAAAAAGCTGTCTTTTCAGCTATTCGGATTGCTCGTCCATTCCGGATCAGATCAATTCCGTACTCCGTACTGTCGTCAAACCTCTGAATACCAACCCAGCCTTTGACTCTTTCCTCAACACTTCGGATGCTTGAAGATTTGCAAGCTGGACATTCAATTAGTTCGGCCGATACTAGAGCTGTACAGTTACCGCATCTCCTCTGCACTCCAATAATATGGTCAAAATCATATCTTGCCTGAATCTGGCCGTGCCCTTTCCGCTCAACATATCTATTGGAATCCCAAACGCAATGCTCAAATGCTTCACACGACTCTCCATTCACCAATATTCTGATTTCACGTTTAGATAACACTGAAGCATACCGCCGGCCAAGCTCAGAACGGACCTTAGGAAGCCCGTATTGAATCAGGCGTTTGACAAATTGACTGTTTGCATTCCCCTCAGGCCACCATTGGCTTATTTCAATAACAGTCCCATAATTAACTTCTCTAGGTTTATCAACGATATTGACAGGAAGCTGATAATTTTTGGATTGATTAATATTATCCAGATCAATAATAACCTCTATTGCCTTCTTCTCATCCTTCCGTGCTGTCAGTAGCCGGGTTACTCTACCTAGTTTACCTGTAGAAATATTAAACCCCATACCAAATAATCCGAGACTGTCGTAAGGGTTATTACCAGAGAATCCCGCCTTTATTGATTTCTCAGCCATTTCAGCCGTCATGCCTGGCCCATTGTCACGAATACGTACTATTCCTGCATTCTTATTGAGATCTGAATTTCTTGGCAATTCAATTGAGATTAATGGATTATCTATTTTTACACCTATAAGTTTAGCAGCCTGAAATGAATCTATCGCATTATCGATCAATTCACATAACGCATCTAAAGGAAGCATTGGTGTGTGAGTTAAAGCTATCAGCACTTTTGGATCCGGAGTAAAATCAAAAAACAACCCTGGCTGTATCATATAGGTTCCCCCTCTATCATTTTCCTTATTGCTACCGCCATTGCATATGCCAGCTTCACTGGCACGCCGTTACCGATTGTTTTGAACTTATAAGTTAGCGGCATTTCCGGTGGTAAAACATAGTCATCAGGAACACTCTGAATTCTTAGTGCTTCCCTGACAGTAAGCCTCCTTGGTTGTGTCGGATGCAAGTGAACCTCATTATGACCGTATGCCACAGTAGGGCTATATCGCCAACGATGCAACCGTTTAAAACTTTTTCGGGAAACATCCCCTTCATGAATAACATAATATTTATCACTTAATGGCCTTAATCCTTCAAGACCGTTTGGCAATAAAGCTATCTCATCCAGATTACATATTATTGGACCCACCATTAATTCATCTGGAATATCAGAGGGTTTCTCGGGATTGAATCCAAAAGGGTTTTCCCGCGGCCAAGAAAACCGCTGTTTCGCTCCCACAAAACGGTGGTCCTCCGGCCATTGAAACCAGTTATAGTCCTTGGGAATATTACGTACACCAAGTTTCTTTTTTAGCCACTTCTTTTTCAGTCCCACCATAAACACGCGTTCCCTGTCTTGTGGCACTCCGAAATCGAGCGCATTCAATATGCGTACATCTGTCAAATAGTGTTCAGAAAACTGCATTCTCAGACTATCGAAAAACTCACGATGTTTTGCAGTTTTAAAAAGCCCTTTTACATTTTCGAATAAAAAAAAGGATGGCTGAAGATCCATTATTTTATCAACGTACACCTTTGAGAGGGTTCCATTTTCTCCATTCCGTCCCTTATTTTTTCCGCCTACCGAAAAGTCAGGACATGGAGGCCCTCCTATAATCCCGAATGTTTCAGGAATTTGGGTATTATGAAAGGCCTCTTTGGCGATTTGATTAGGACCTATCTCAACTATTGAAGAACAGTTAGTAATTTTATGAGGCTGCATCCTCATAGAACTAAGCCCGTATTCAAACCCCTTCACAAACTGACGATCATATTCGTTAGACCAAATCGTTTGAAATCCTGCTTGCATAAAGCCGATATCTAGAAAGCCTGCACCAGTAAAAAAGGATAAGATAGGTATCGGTATTCTATTGATATAAAAATTGTTCATTCAATACATCCTTTCACACCCGCCACACAAGTCAAGTATTCTTAAATTATACCGCACGAACAATATTTAGAGAGAGATTTTAACTTGAATCATACTACATATTATACCTAAAATCCTCCAGGGAACATATATTCGTTTTTTCCTGAAAGTTTATTGAATATCCTTCGATAATCGGTGATAATAGAAATAGCATTCAAGATAGAGGAGACTTATTAAAATAATGACCTATCCCGTTATTTCGCTGTTTTCTGGTGCAGGCTTTCTCGATTTAGGCTTTACCGAGACGCACGCTTTTTCTATTATTTGGGGAACGGAATTAATAAAAAAATTTGCTCAGTCAAATAACTACAACATGAGGCAGCGTTATGGACATACTGATAGAATTATCACAGGTGACGTTACTCAAATTGATCCTATAAATGACATTCCCAAAGGTGCAGTTGGAATCATTGGAGGGCCCCCCTGTCAGGACTATTCAATTGGAAATGCTAATAGTCCTGGGGTTGAGGGAGATAGAGGGAAGCTTGTCTGGGACTTCTTAGATAAAATTGAGAAACTGAAGCCAGACTTTTTTTTGTTTGAGAACGTTGAAGCCTTATACAAAACAAAAAAACATCGAATTCAGGCTTTAAATCCTCTCATTGATAAATTTGAGGAGCTTGGCTATGAAGTACAATTTAAGGTGCTTAATACGCTTAACTATGGAATTCCACAAGATCGGTCAAGAGTATTTATTGTAGGATTTAGGAAATACATTCCTATTACTTTAAGACAGCGGGGCTTTGAAACTTTTAAATGGCCTGCTCCGGTCTATCAGGATCCTAAAAAATCATTTGAATGGCCGGATACATGGGAGATCGGGACTGAAGTTAGTGAAGCTGACTACATTGCTAATCTCTCACCTGATCAATACCAATTAACTATTCATTCGGTTATAGGAAACGAAAACGAATTAGTGCAATTGCCAAATCATGTTTCATTTAACCCCTACTCTCAACGATTTTTCACCGTACTTGAAGGTGACGTTAAGAGGAAATCATTCAAACGCCTACACCGCTTCAGATATAGCCCAACCGTAGCATATGGTAATAATGAGGTACATCTTCACCCTACTCTACCGCGACGTTTAACCGTGCGTGAAGCACTTCGGCTTCAATCTGTCCCTGACTGGTATCATTTTGAGGAAGATATGCCGCTAGATAAGATGTTCAAGATGATAAGCAACGGAGTAGCCTATAGGCTTGCAAATTTATTAGCGGAAGAAATTAAAACAGTTCTAGATAACTACAACTTTGCGGTTCAGGAACGCACAGAAAAGATAAGATTAACAAATGAAACTATTAACAAAGATTCTGTATAACATCCCTAGAAGAGCAGTTCGGATAATATGCGAACTGCTCTTTTTCTATTTAATTAGTAAAAAAATGAGAGAAGCTGTCCGATACGTTGATAAAGCAATCAAGCTCTTAGATCGTCAAGCACTTGCTAGAGTATCTCCCGCCTTGACTAGGACAGTAACCTTTTTAATATATTCATCCATGCTTTTGGTATTTTGGCTAAATCCTTAGGGGAAATATTTTCTTTAAAGTGGATTAGCATTTTTCGCAGCTTTTCTTCAAATACTTCATCTTCATTAATGCTTTGTAGACTGAATATTTTATAAATTGGGTTTTTCTGAGCATCTTCATTAAATTACTTAACACTCATCAAATCTTGCTCTTCTGGGAATAAGAAAGAGACTAAGTGATAATCAACAGTAACCTTTGTTCTATTGTTTTCTCCTAAAAAAAGTGAAATAATCTTTTCAATTCTTTTAACCAATGACGTAATAAATAATGTTTTACCCAGCCACCTAGCTAAACAAAAGCAGACCTTGCCGTGAAGCGACAAAGCCAGGATTCCTGTCTTTCGCCAGCACATAAGTATCAATTCCTTATATGCCACATTTCTCAAATAGTCCATGTGGGACACCGCATTCGTCAACAATCAGTCAGCTCTACTATTGTATTGCCTCTGTTTCACACTTGTGTATCATCTGCACCACTCCCAACACCCTCTCCACAACTAGAAATTTCAGACATCTGCACCATCCCTCACCAACATCGCCACTGACTCCACATGCACCGTATGCGGGAACATATCCACTGGCGTTACCTCCACCGTTCGATAGCCGCCATCCTCCAGCACTCTTAGATCACGCGCCAGCGTACTCGGATTACAACTTACGTATACCACACGCTCCGGCTTCATCTCCAGAATGGTATCGAGCAAGCGTGGATCACAGCCCTTACGTGGTGGATCGACCACGATAACGTCAGCTTCGATGCCTTGTTCTTTCCAGCGCGGGATGACGTCTTCGGAGGCGCCGACTTCGAACTTGACGTTGCGCATCTCGTTCAGCATCGCATTGCTGCGTGCATCCTCAATGGCTTCAGGTACAATCTCGACCCCGTACACTTCATCCGCATGCTGTGCGAGGAAAAGAGAGATCGTGCCGATGCCGCAATAGGCATCGATCACCGATTCTTTACCGCTGAGTCCAGCGTACTCTACCGTTTTGCCATACAACACTTCGGTCTGCACCGGATTAACCTGATAGAAGGAACGTGGAGAGATTGCAAATTGCACATCCCCGATAAAGTCATAGATCACATCACGTCCCCACAGGACACGAGTCTCATCACCAAAAATAACGTTCGTCTGCTTCTTGTTCACGTTCTGGCAGATGCTTGCCACCTGCGGGATCGCTTCACGAATGCTGCCGATCCACTCGTCCTTGTGTGGAATGTCCCGACCATTCGTCACCAGGACGAGCATCATCTCACCTGTACGGAATGCCTTCTTCACCACGACATGACGCAGCAGGCCACGACCTGTTTCTTCGTTATATGCACTGATGCCGAAGTGACTGCCGATCTCCTTCACCTTCGCCACGACTTCGTCATTGTGCTCATGCTGAATAAGACATGTCTCCATGTCGATGATTCGGTGAGTTCCTTTGGCATAAAAACCACCCACCAATCCGCCTTCGGTCACACCAATCGGCACCTGTGCCTTGTTCCGGTAGCGCCATGGCTCGTCCATACCCATCGTGGGCAGTACACGAATTGCGTGCTCTGGTTCTGCTTGTTCAGGTTCGGTTACCCCAGTCTCATCCTCCACCAGTACATTCAACTTCCCGATCCGCTGAAGGTTATCGATCACCAGCTGACGTTTCCATGCCAGCTGTCCAGCATAACTCATATGCTGAATCTGGCAGCCACCACACTGGTCGTAGATTGGACATGGCGCGGATACACGATCCGGACTGGCTTTAACAATCTCAAGTAGCTTGGCGTAGCCGTATTGCTTCTTGGTTTTCATCACGCGTACACGTACGGTTTCACCTGGAAGAGCACCTTGCACAAATAAGGTGTAACCGTCGGCACGCCCCACACCCTCACCATCATGATTCATGCCAATGATATCGATGATGGTTTCGTCATTTTTGCTTACTGGCAGTCCTTCAATAGGCGCAGATTCACGATTTCTACCTTTGGAACGTACACCAGACTGAGATGCACCGTGTGGTCGCACCTCTTTTTCAAACTGACGTATAGATGGACGACTTGATTGCGTAGATTGACCTGGCTGGCGGGACGACGAGACCTTCCCTTTTCCTTGTGGAGCAGCCGAATTCCGGCGGTTTTTTCCACGACCGCTGCGGTTCGTATTAGACAACGTACATTCACTTCTTTCTTATATATAGTACACTGCCTGCAAGACAGTGAGTTAAGCATTCTAATAACCCTATCGTCCTATCATTACCTTATAACGAATAAGTCCAATCATGTTTCTTCAATTCTTAACCATTCCAAGCAAACTAATTCACGCCAAAAATAACGTACCGAAATTCTAACGAATCTCAGAGACGTTATTTGAATGAATGGACGATCTACCGATGGAACAATTGCAGATGGTGCCTCAAATTCGTAAACGTTGCTGGCAGTGTGCCGCCCAGCTCACCGTCCAGATTCAATTGTACATAGCCCGGCGATGTGACTTCCATATGATTCGTCTGGAAATGCACGACCTTCTTGTCGTTCAGATGCTCACCGCGCAGCGCCAGTGTAACGAGACGAATCATATCGGCCAGGTTGCATTTGCGCACACCGATGACATCGAACAGACCATCATCGATCGTCGCTCCAGGCGCCAGCTTCTCGAAGCCGCCAACGGAGTTTGTATTCGCAATGAGGAACAGCATGAATTCATCATGAATTTCTTCCTGACCGTTCGCACGAATGATTAATTCCTGCGGGGACAAGCTTGCCATTTTCTCAATACCCTTCATATAATAGGCCAGTTGCCCGATCATCGTTTTCAAACGACTCGGCACTTCATAGGTTAGCTCGGTTAACGATCCGCCGCCAGCGATGTTGATAAAATACCTATCATTCGCCTTCCCCAGATCCAGTGGCCGCGTCTGCTGCTGAATGACCAGATCTACGTAATCTTCCCATTGTCTTGGAATACCTAGCGCACGAGCGAAGTCATTCGTTGTTCCTAGCGGAAATACACCCAGCGGAGGACGATTGTCTCGTTCAGCCATACCATTAATGACCTCATACAATGTACCATCCCCACCAGCAGCAATAATCATGTCATAGCCGCGTTCAATTGCCAGTTCCGCTTCCCGGGTCGCATCGCCTTCTCCCGTTGTTGCGTGACACGAAGTCTCAATGCCACCCTGATCCAAACGCTGCAAAATATCTGCTAAACGTTTTTTCATTTCTTCCCGGCCTGAAGTCGGATTGTATATTAATCGAGCTCTTTTCATCTGACACGCCACCTATTCCACATTATCCATGAGTCCATAAGACCTCATCCTCTTACGCTGTATTTTCCATTAAGGGGCATCATATAACTTAACACAATTCTGAATCTCCGTTAATTCTGCCCGAATCATTCGTTCGATCTATATCTATGCCAGAGGAATTTCGTCTCATTCCAAAGGCTATTACTTCTATCATATCATCAAATGTACAGATGTCCTAGCCTATTCCAGCAGTGATTTCCACGTATATATTAACCCGAAAAGCCCTTGCCCTTACCCTAATCAACAGGCTAGGACCGTCTTGAGACCGATCCTTCATTCTTTTATTTGCCAAAATAACCCACTAATCTTCCATTCTGCCCGCTTGAACAGGAATTAATCTTCTTACGTTCGGCTGTCCCTTTTTTTGAAGTATGACATAAATATACAGCAAATTTACAAATCTCAATATAAAAAGTTAAGTATATTCAATACTTTTCCGATATCATTCAATCACAGGATGTTCTAGCTACTCAGTAATAACTTCTTCACACAACTACGTTTGCAAAGGAGAATTGAACGATGTTAAAAGCCAGGAAACTTGTACTTATGCTTATGGTTGCCTTGTTAGCTTCCTTCCCTATGGTTACAGTTGTAGAAGCAGCCGTCATTAATCATGATCAGGTCGTCGGCTTCCAAGAAGTCACACCCGTGACAGCCACGCAGATTACTGCAAAACGTTTTCAGCCTTTCCTGAAAGTCTATCATGGTTGCGTACCCTTTCCAGCCGTGGATGCACAGGGCAACACCAGTGCTGGCCTAGCAACATCGGGATCACATAATGGAGGATGCAGCTCCAACCTGGGTCAGGTCTATTCCCGTTCCGCTTGGCATAATGGCGTGTGGGCAATTATGTATGCATGGTACTTCCCTAAAGACAACCCTTCTCCGGGACTCGGACATCGCCATGACTGGGAGGGTATCGTGGTATGGGTAGACAACCCGGCCGTGGCTAATCCAAAAGTGCTGTCCATTGCCTATTCTGGTCATGGGAAGTTCACCAACGTTACGCCAAGTTCGAGCAATATGCAAGGTGATCATCCCAAAATCTCATATAATAGCACCTGGCCGCTCAACCATGAGTTAGGTGTAACCAACGTTGTTGGAGGAACTCAGCCTCTCATCGGTTGGGACGACCTGACTCCAGCAGCCCGTAATGCTCTGAATACAACAGACTTTGGCAGTGCCAATGTCCCTTTTAACGATAACAACTTTGCGAACAATCTGAACAAGGCTTGGTTTAGATAATTAGGTTAGATTGGATAGTTAGGTTAGATTGAAACATTAGAGAAGACCTTCATATTCTGGTCAGACACCTGCTAGCACTGATTCTGAATACACACTTCAAAATAGAAGCGATTACACAAAAAACCACGTCAATCGACGTGGTTTTACGTTATTTAGATTAGTTTTATTTAGAATCATAGAACGAATCCATAAATCCTTCAATTTACGCCTTGTTACACTGCTCCAGCAAAAAGTGAATCTGCCGCTCCAGCCACTGACCAAGCAGCGGATGAGGCAACAAAGTATCCCCACTATATGCATATTCCAAGTCCTTAAGCCGGCGCGGAATGACATGACGCGTAAAATAACCGGCACTTAAAAACAGCGGCGCCACAATCACGCGGCATTCTCGCTCCTGGCTCCAGTATTTCACCTTGTCAGATACACTATCCGGATTCAGCAACGCATAGTCGGTGTGAGCAACTCCACTGATTTGTTTCACTCGTTCTGCGAGAGAGGATATCCCTGCTTCCCAGCGCTGGCGGAATCCATCATGGATACTGCCGTGTCCGACAAGCAAAACGGTTTCCTGCTCAGGTTGCTTCGATAGCGAACGTACCTTGTCCCACACCATAACGGCAATATCAGGATCATTGTCCACTGGATAACCAAAATGAACCCGAGCCTTCACCTCGAATGGTTCGAGATCGGTTTCACGTTCAGGCGCATCCTTTGCCCCAATAGCATATTCTATCTCATCCACATGGGTACTACCTGAGGAAACAAACAGAGGAACGACCAACAGATCGGTTACGCCTTGAGCCTCCAGTCGGTTAATACCGTCCTGGATCAGACGTCCTTCCACCAATTCCAGAAATCCGGCTTCAACAGGTAACGTGTCAGGCAGATTCAACCGGGAAATCGCGTCATCGACGGATTCTACCCAGGTCTTCTCCTGAGAACCGTGACTAATGATGAGTACACCCGGCTTCTTCATGACTTAGCGCCCCAGGCGTTCCAGTGTCATTTTATAACCGTCATTACCGTAATTCAGACAACGCTTAACACGTGATATCGTAGCTGTGCTCGCACCTGTCTCTGCTTCGATCTGGTTGTATGTGTTTCCTTTGCCAAGCATACGTGCTACTTCCAGCCGCTGGGACATGGATTGAATCTCATTCACGGTGCAGAGGTCATCAAAAAAGACGTAACACTCCTCAATATCCTTCAGTGTCAGGATGGCCTCAAATAATTGTTCTATGCTTTTATCATTTAGCTTTTTCAGCTGCATTTTATTATCATCCCCTAGCGGTTACTGTGTACCTACATTGTACCTATCCTGAGTTGGTATTTCAAGCGTTAACGATTTCACGCACTACAGAACAAAAACACATGTTACCGCTTACATATAGCACTATTGTCCTCCCCAGGTGGACATTCAGAAGGAATAAGGCTTGATCCCATCCTTTAGTGGTAAAAAAAACCTTTTATTTATTCGAGATTTTATTCTCCTTAATTGTTACAATTTTATGTCCAAACTTCATTTTTCTTCCTAAAACATCTCCGTTTACTCTGGCGTGACCCGCGCCCAAATCCGCAAATATCCCGTTTCCCGTGACACCCGCCTACGCCGCCTTTCCGCGAATGACATACAGTATAGAAAAAGGAGTTCCACCCTGCATGTTATTGCCGTATCTTACGCAATTGATTTCCAGATGGAACGGAAGTCGGGAATCTATGGTGGAACGCAATTCCGAAAATCTAATATAAAAGGAACGTGATCGTTCATGCCACAGCATTATTACCATCGTCAGCCAGGGACACGGCAACGTCCGGCTTCTCATGGTCATCGGCAGGCACGCACCTCGGCCTATGCACCGAATGGAAGCGTCCCGCGCTCTTTAAATGAGACCCAGATTCAGCCGATGTACCCAGGTGTTGATCTGCAATATCCAGGCTTCGCTGAAGTCGAAGCATCTGGTCTTGTGCCCTATGGACAGGGTGCATCCAGCGGAGGGATCTATGGAAGTGCCGTTCCAGTATCTGCTGTTACTCCAGCACCAGCCCCTGCTTCCTCAGGCAGCTCAGGCTTCTCCCTTGCCAATCTGGGTGAGTTAAAAGGTATGATTGACCGCTTTGGCGGCATTGACGGTATCATGAACGGCGTTGCCAAAATGCAAAAAGTCGTTGGTGGTATTCAACAGATGGCACCGATGATGAAGCTCGTGATGGGCATTCTGCCTTTTGGAAAAAACAAAAACACTAGCGCCGAGGCTGACGCCGACTATGAAGAATATTCGCAGCCTAAATCGCGCAAGCGCCGTAAAAAAACAACGGGCACGCAGCGCAAACGCACCTCGGCTCCAGCCCGCCGAAAAACGGCATCCGCTAAACCACGTCCCAAAAGACGCAAAAGCTAATTTGATTCAGGCACTCCCTTGGCAAAGGCGGGTGCCTTAACTCTTTTTTTCGAAAGTCCAGGACACATTCCCCTTCTCCACGATGAGCGGCATTCTACGTTCATCCTATACTAAGTAAATTTTTTGAGAACTTATGTTCTTAGACCTACAAAATAAGGTATACTAGAGAATACATAAAGGAGGCGGCCATGGAACTGTTCAAAGATAAATATACACCGGCACTCATTGATCGGACCGGCGATCAGATGCGTCTATTTTATCCTGAATTCGAGACGCAGCATTTCAAGGAATTGGTGTTTGCTGAAGGCTGGGAAGTGCTGGAGTTCAAGGCAAGGATTCGTCGGATTACAGAATCTTTGACCCTGGTACTGCCAGCGGATTATGAAAAAGCATTACATATCCTTGAGCAGGCAGCTCCGCAGCTGCGAGGTGTCGAGTATCTTTTTGTGCCTGACTTCATTGAAGTGAATGGGCTTGCACCAGAAAGGTACGATCTGTCGATGAGGTATCTTACCGTATTTACACCTTATTCTAGTTCCGAGTTCGCGGTGCGGCCGTTCATACAGCGTTATCCAAACCAGACAATAAAATATTTAATGGAATGGACCGAGAGTCATGATGAACATATTCGCAGACTTGCCAGCGAAGGTAGTCGCCCTCGTTTACCTTGGGGAGCCAAACTCGGAGAATTCATTGTTGATCCTACGCCTGTGCTTCCAATTCTGTATGCGTTGCGACAAGACGAGTCTCTCTATGTACGAAAAAGTGTAGCCAATCATCTAAACGATATCTCCAAGGATCATCCCGATCTTGTTCTTGACCTCGCTCAAGTATGGCAAGGTCAGCATCCGCATACCGACTGGATTATCCGGCATGCAAGTCGTTCGTTGCTGAAGAAAGGACATCCCGCTGCGCTGAGCTTGTTCGGTTACCACAAGCAGGAAGCTGTTCATATTGAGAATCTGAAGCTGGAACAGGATCAACTTGTCACAGGTGAGGATCTTTATTTTTCATTCGACGTGGTCAATCATAGTGGTGAACCGCAGATGCTGAGAATTGAATACGAGATCGGTTATATGAAGGCTAACGGCAAACAAGCACCCAAACGCTTTAAGTGCTCTGACAAAATGTACCCCGAAGGCCGCAGCACGGTCAGAACAAAACAATCATTCAAACGGATAACCACACGTAAATATTACGCAGGTCTGCATTCGCTTACGATCGTTGTGAATGGACAGGAGACAGAAAGCGTTTCTTTCGTTCTAAAGGTAGACTAATATCTTGAGGATGCGGCTCACTTGATCCGTGTTTTGAACTGTGTACAAGTCATAGACACGAATCACTTATGCACATGTGGATAGATGCAGGAGAGGAATGAAGAAGTATTCTGTACTTCTGTACTCGTCAGCAAAGGCCGCCAGGCAAACCCTTCGAGCATTTGCCCGCAAGTTTTGCCAGACGGCCTTTGGTATGATCTGCCATCCTGTTCACTTAAACCAGCCACGCTTCACAAACCAAGCAACCATACATCCACCAAGAACAAACATCAGTAACAAGACAGCGGCATATCCATATTTCCACTGAAGCTCCGGCATATAAGCGAAATTCATGCCATAGATACCTGCTATCAAGGTCAGCGGCATAAATACCGTTGTAATCACGGTCAATGTCTTCATAATCTGATTCATCCGGTTCGAGTTCAGCGAGATATAGCTGTCGCGAAGATCTGACGTCATCTCGCGATCCGATTCGATCATATCCGTCAGTTTGAGCAGATGATCATAAATATCTGTAAAATATGCGGTATGTTCCCCTGTTCGCTGCACATGCTGCGAATTGATGACTCGGTAGAGAAGATCACGCATCGGAACGACAGTGCGCCTTAATTTTAAGAGTCGACTACGCAGGTCAAACACCTGATTCATCAGTTCTTCCACCGATTCCTGACCACCGCGATTTTCCAGTTCAGCCAGCTCATCTTCAATGGCAAATAGCGCCGGAAAATAATGATCAACCAGTTTATCCATCAATGTATAGGCTGCTGCAACCGGCCCTCTTGCCCAGACCGTGCGTTCATGAGCATGTTTCAACAATCGCTCCCAGGCCTCGTCTACTTCTTCCAATTGTCCATGATGATAAGATACTAGAAAATTCTGCCCCAAAAACAGATCCACTTCCTCTGCCTCGAGCGTGACCGGATGAAGCGCATGTAATACGAGAAACTGCAAATTTTCATAATAATCCAGTTTGGGCCGCTGCAATACATGTAAACAGTCTTCAATAGCAAGCGGATGAAAATGAAAATAGGTGTCTAGCAGCTGGCTTTCTTCTTCTGTTGGCTGGTTGAAATCGGCCCATACCCATGCATAATCTGTCAGGTCAAGCTGCTCAAGTGGCAAGTTTACAGTGACTTGGTGCTCCCGTGTAATTGCAAGTGTACGAATCATGGATCAGACCACGTCCTTGTCTCTTATCGATGTTCTCCCCATTGTATAACATATAACATCCCGGCAAAATTAGATTATTTGACGTGAAAACAAAAAAAGCCAATCTGGTTGGCTTCTCTCATTTCCCTATCCACAGTTCTCTGTATCCACAGGAATTATTTCTTTTGGTTTATCATTCCACGGGTGGCTATCCACATATTCAGCCTGTCCACACATTCATGCACAGGCAATTCTACATATCATTGATTAATTATCCACATATCCCGATATTCACATCGTTATAAACAGGTCTTTATCGCACTTGCCCATTTTCTAGCGACATGCTTGACTCGGTTGTTGACAACTTTTTAGAAAATAATCCAGTAAAGCAGCCCAGCAAGTACAGCCGTGATTGGAATCGTAATGAACCATGTCACAACAATACGTCCAGCAACTCCCCATTTAACAGCTGAGAAACGTTTAGCCGAACCTACCCCCAGGATCGCGGATGTGATCGCATGTGTTGTACTCACTGGAAGATGCAGCAATGTTGCTGAGAAAATAACGGATGCAGCAGAAAAATCGGCAGCAAAGCCGTTAATCGGTTCGATTTTGAAAATTTTAGTTCCCATCGTTTTGATGATCTTCCATCCACCAACCGATGTTCCCAATGCCATAGCTGTCGCAGCAGAAATTTTAACCCACAGCGGCACATCCAGATTATCCTGTACTTTGGCTGCAACGAGCGCAAATGTAATGATCCCCATCGCCTTCTGTGCATCATTGGTACCGTGAGTGAACGCCTGTAGTGCTGCCGTGAAGATCTGCATCGTACGGAAACCCTTATTCACGTTATGTGGACTGCGCTTGGCAAACACATATTTAAGAATAATCATCACGATATAACCTATGGCAAAAGCAATCAGAGGTGATAACAGCAGACCTGCCACGATATCTGTGAATCCGCTCCATTTTAATTTGTCAGATCCTGCTCCAACAAACACAGCACCCGCGAGGGCTCCGATCAACGCATGTGAAGAGGAAGAAGGAATCCCGAACCACCAGGTCACCAAATTCCATATGATCGCGGCAATCAAGGTGACGATGACGACCTGCACCCCGTTATCGAGCTTGGTGGGGTCTGTTACGCTCCCCCCAATAGTCTTCGCAACGCCTGTAAACATCATCGCACCGACAAAGTTCATCACAGCTGCCAAAATAATGGCGCGGCGCGGCGTCAGTGCACGCGTGGATACCGAAGTTGCAATGGCATTAGCCGTGTCGTGAAAACCGTTGATGAAGTCAAACGCCAGTGCTAGGAAGACGACTATACCTAATACCCAAATCGTTGTTTCCATTATTCTCTGGCTCCTTAAGAATTACGCATGATGATGGATTCAAGAACGTTCGCAACATGCTCGCAAGCATCCGTTGTTGTCTCAAGACGTTCGTAGATCTCTTTGCGCTTAATCAATTCAATCGGATCAGACACTGTAGCGAAGAGATTCTTGATGCAGTTACGCAATACTTCATCGCCTTGGTTTTCCAGATCATTCAATCGAATCGTATATTCACGAATCGCCAGCAATTTTTTCTGGGACAGCAAATGAATCGCCTTCTGAATTTCATAAGCCGATTGGCGTAAAATCTCTGCAAATTGAACAATAAATTCGTCAGGTTCAACCAATTGATACATATAGAAACGAGAAGCTGTTGCTTCGATACCGTCCAATACGTCATCAAGTGTCGTTGTCAGTTCCATAATATCATCGCGTTCGATCGGCGTGATAAATGTTTTATTAAGTTCAGTAATGATCGTGTGCACATAGTCATCGCACTTCGACTCGTACCTTTTCATTTCATTAGCAAAAAGAGTCACATCCTGAAGGTTGGAAACATGCTGGGAGAAATAATCAGCTGCTTGAACAACTGTATCTGCCATGTTCTCCAGTGTTTCAAAAAATATATCCTTCTTCTTCTTAATCTTCATAGCTCTATCCCCTCTTCGAGAAATTGCGCTGATAACCGATGAAACATGAAATGACAACCTTTGATATCTTATCACATTTGTTTCATAGTTTGTACACAAGACGCGATCCTTTTTTATATTCTTCTCATATTAACCTGAAATGAATCTTAATTATTTGGAATTATGGCAAAATCAGACTCAGATTTTACATTCCGTTTACATTACGTTTACAAACGGAGGAAAATCGTTCCGGAAGTCCATGTTTTATTTTCATTTCCATCATTACGGTGTCAGCTTCACATGATCTGCAAACTGGGGATCATTCGGAACAATATTAATGAAGGTCTTCCCTGGTACAAGATTCACCTCACGTCCATCCTGCACAAAACGGATAATATCCCCTTTCTTCCTCACCCATTGCCCGCGAATCATCTTGCCCTTCTGAAACAACATGGCCTCACCACCGCGATCGAGATTAACGGATATTCTGCCTACATCATCAAGCACCTTATGGTCTGCTCCAACCACAATAATGTTTGCTGCGCCAAGCTGACTGCCGTTATCTTGATCTACATCTGGCTTCCCATTCACCACTCTCATATATCGTCCACTAACATCATCATATTCATACTCCACTTTATAACTATCCAATAAATACTGAACACCAAACTGCTTTACGCTCTCCCCCGTTGCCGTAGATCCTGCCTCGTCATACTTGTACACAGGAGACTTGAACTCATGACTATATCCTTTCTTGTCAGCTCCTTCTCTAAGCTTGTCCACAGATGTATATAAATTGTGCGGAGCTTTTCGGTCTTTAGAACGCCAGAAGTAAGGCCCGCTATTCGAGATTTCATCCATATGCTGTTTCTTTTGTTTCTGTAAAATAGAGTATGCCTCCGTACTTCCCCCTGCATGAATAAGTACTCCGTCATAACTTTCGCCCAGCTCAATCAGATACGGACGAATACTACGTATAGGACCTACGGTCTCAGCACCGCCTTCACTCTGGAAAATCGCAATGAAACGGGTGATGCCTCCTTCTGCAAGTACCTCAATGATAATATCAGCAGAGCTTAAACCAGATTGGGGCCGGGCTGCAGGTGCATTATTAATCATAACGGCCAGCGGTCGTTGTGTAGCAGGACTCTCCACGCCAAGTCCGGTGAAAGGTGCTGTAATAGTAGGGGCCGTTGGCTCCTGGACGATCTGCTCTTCCTGAACAGGAGCAGGTGCTGGCTCCGGCTGGAGAACTTCGGCAACCTCCTTATTCTGGCAAGCTGCAAGACTCATGGCAAGAAGGCAGATCGATGCTGACGTTACGGCTTTGTTCCAAGAAAAAGATTTCAATATAGAACCTCCTGAACGATATGGCTGACTCTTTGCTGCACTTTTATGTGACATACCTCTCATACAGACAACCATCTCACGTATTTCTTTCCATTTAATCATAATGGTTCCGTTTTGTCTGCGCCTGGAAGGCCTTGTCTCAGCACAGAGATCATCTTTGAAACATTGAATCGGAACAAAAATATGTCCTCAATGTGAACTTCTCAAACCTTACTTAAAATTTAAAGTAGATTGTGATTTTTATCACAAACAAAAACACAACCGGACTATACAATAAAGACATCAAAGGTGATCACTTAGAAAAACAAAAACAACACACACTAGATTCCATAAAGGAGTGGTTTATATGTTCAGCTTCAACCAATGGCTTAGAGAAAACAAAGTGGCAATGTGGATTTTAACAATACTTCGGGTGTATATCGGTTACGACTGGATGACTCACGGGTGGAGCAAATTGACTGGCGGTTTCCAAGCTGGTGGCTTCCTCGCAGGAGCACTTGAAAAAGCAACAGGCGATCACCCAGCCGTTCAAGCATGGTGGGCAACGTTCCTTGAGAAATTCGCAATTCCAAATGCCGGAATGTTCGACTTCATCATCCCGCTCGGTGAATTCCTGGTAGGTCTGGGACTTATCCTCGGATGCTTCACAACACTTGCAGCGCTGATGGCAATGGTCATGAACTTCGCGTTCCTCTTCTCGGGTACAGTAAGCACCAACGCACAACTGGTTCTGATGCAAATCTTCATCGTGGTAGCTGGTGCAAATGCTGGTAAAATCGGTCTGGATCACTGGGTACTGCCTTACCTTCGCGGATTGTTCAAGAAGAATGCAACCTTTCATCCAACAGACACGCCAACCATCACACCGACTAAAAAACAGCTTAATCATTAAAACCAGGTATATAGTACATCAAGTCCTGCTCCCCTTGGAGCAGGACTTTTTAATTTACTCAGATTCACCTCAGCTTAAGGGCACTCCCTTGCTCACCTGTCCTTCCCATATTATTATGGATATAAAGTCCATATTAACAAAGGAGTTCCCCATGCCCATTCAACGCCGTCTTGAAACTGATGCCGATTTTCAGGAAGCTATGACCTTAAAACATAAAATCCGGGTATTCAAAGACAATCACCAGATTGACTCCGGTGGCATTATTATCCGTTTTGATGAAAATACGGTTGTGGTGCAATCCAGTGTCAGTGAACTCGCTTACCACTCTCGCTCCGCTTGCGAATTGTTTGAGATTCGTAAATAGTTCTAATTCTATGTCTCCTGCGTTAGAGCGATTGTAAATCACATTTATATGCAGTATCAGTGGTTCAGCCACTGATTCAATCGAAAAAAGGTTCCCGCAGTCATCCATTATGGACTGCCCGGAACCTTTTTGACTAATGCATGTATGTTGTGATTATCCCATATCCCATGGATATGAAACTTCTTTATTTTAAATCTGCTCCGAGTGATATGCCGTCTCCGAACTGCCAGCAATTCAAACTCAGCGTACCACAGGCATACGATTGAAATAATCGCTTCGCCGTGCGAGACATATCTGCTGTGCCCATAGCGTAGAACAATGGGGCCATATGTTCCATACCGTAGGACGGAACGGCCGTCCGGGCATGAGGCGCTTTTTTACCATATTGAAACAATTCTCTTGTATTCCATTGCTGCAGACGCTCATCAAGCCAGTCATCAAACTCCATGGCCCAGTCCTGCGGCTCATTATCCTGTGCAATCATTCTTAGATTATGAACCGTCCCGCCGCTACCGATGATGAGCACATTATCATGTCTGAGTTGCTCCAGCATGCGTCCAATATCATATTGTTCCTGCGGGGAACGCAGAGAGTCCACCGACACGGCAATCACCGGAATGTTAGCTTCAGGATACATATGCAGCAGCGGCACCCATACACCGTGATCGAGCCCACGTCCACGTACAGGCCGATGTGGCAAGTTGCTGCGGGAAAATAACGCACAGATCTCGCTCGCAATATCGATCTGTCCAGCTGCAGGATACTGTATCTTATACATAGCTGAGGGGTATCCGTAAAAATCATGCAAAATCTGATGGGACTCATCCATCGTCACCGAAGGCTCGGGACAATCCCAATGTGCGGTAAATACAACGATTGCCTTTGGAGCTGGCAGCCTGTCTCCAAGCTCGTTCAAAAATTGAGTGTAGTCACTGCTCTCCAACGCCAGAGTGGGAGAACCATGTGCAATGAATAGTGCGGGTAATGTCATTGCTGCCAACCTCCAGACACGGATAGGATGCTTACCTCTCTATTTTACCTCGAAGAAGGCGCTTTTCCAAGCTAACACCCGTGACTTTTCGCTTAGATCATCCAGTGTTGCCAGTTCTCTTCAATCTTCTGCCGCTCTCCTAGCCATTCCCGGGTACGTGTGATTAATTGTTCACGCTCTTTGCCCGACGAGAACGTATGATTTCCCTGGAAAATAATTTCCTTGTCGCAGCGTCCTTCCTGACGCATCCAGAAGAGTTTTTGATAGAGGAATGCATAATCTACAGGGATAACCTCATCCGAAGTACCGTGCACAACCAGCACATCCCCTCCGAATTTTACTGCCTCCTGGAATGGCTGGTGTTCTGCCAGTGACTCGAAGAACTTGGGCGTGAATTTGTAACCCAAATAATCAGCAGCTCCTGTTCTAACACCTTCGTCATATACATCCCGGCCCGTAATCTTCACAATGTCGTTAAACGGATAACCCACTGCCGACCACATGACCAGATTTTTCACACGTTTATCACGCACAGCAGTCAACAGCGCAACAGCTCCGCCCAAGCTATGTCCAATCAAGGTTACACGTGTAGGGTCGACATCGCTGCAATTCACAGCATAATCCAGCACAGAACGAGTCTGAAGCACCATAGACTCCAGCCCCTCTGCTCCGTATTCACCGCTGCTCTCTCCGCAACCGATGTAATCAAAACGCAGCACCAGATATCCGTCTTCAGCGAGCTCACGAGCTGTCTTCACAAATAATCGATCCACCCCGATTCGGCTTCCCACAAAGCCGTGGCAGATGATTGCCAATGGAACACGTTGTTGACGTGTCTCCTCTTTAATATCTTTTACAACCGGATAGTGAATGGTCGCAGTTAACTCCTCTTCCCCGTGACGGATGCTGATCTGGCGTTCCATACCCATTTCCCCTTCCCATGATAAACCTGTTATCCATTCCCTGTTCTATATTCAACGCTCAATCGTCAATTGTATTTAATCCGATAAGTTTAGTGTGTATTAAGAAGATATTAGTATATTATCATCCCTCCACCTGCAAGTCAACGCGAGAAATGAAGCTTTTATTACTATGTAGTTATCCTCTTTCTAGTTTTTCTTTTTTCATAACTCCATCCTGCAAAAAAAAGAGCCTAGCTGCATTCAGCCGGCCCCGACATATTTACTGTTTACCTTTGGTTACGGATGATTCCTTACATCTTATTCGTAGCTTCTACGGAACATCGCATGTGTCTCTATTCGGCCATTCCATTCATGCTGCTCACCCGCATCACCGCTGTCCCAGAAGCTCCTGCCCTGCCAATTGCCATCGTTCAGCTTTTCGCTGAATTCCGTATCTCCTACTGCTTCGTCCATCGGTACCACTTCATCCAGCACACCACGAGAGTTACTATTGAGCAACAGCTTTCGCGTTAAATCGGATTGCTTATCCATATTTGAGCACACTCCTATCCCTTAGTTCAGTTTGGAAATGCTACTATTGTGATGGATTAAGCAGATATTTATTCATGGTTCACAGAATCGTTACTTCTCAGACCAAGTCATGTATATTCAGCCATGCATAGGGGAAAATAAAACCAAATTTACAGGTATTTTCGTCCCGTATCCCCTTCCCTGAAAGGAATGAATACTCATGGCACATCTACTTGAATGGATTCAGCATCATGGAAAACTGGTGCTCTTATGCACTTGTGTTGTGCTAGCCTGCATCTGGTTATGGGTAAACCACAAGCAGTTATTTTATAAGGAATGACTTTGCGAATCAGGAGCCCTTCCCGTATACTAAAATACCGTCAGGGTCTTCATGGATATGGAAGATCAGAACGTGTAAAGACAGGGGGAGCAATCATTGGGGATTTCCTATAAAAAGCTGAAAGAGTTACAAAATCGGCAAATCACAGAGATGAGCCGCATGACACCAGACAATGCAAAATTGTATAACGAGATCAGTGCCATCGCAAGGCAGTCTCCAGCAGACGAGAAAACACAGGAAGAATGGATTCTCTCTGCAGGGAAAGCTATTGTACAAGCACAGCAAGAGAATAAATCTGCTCGAGAACGGTACGGTCCGGACCTGGAACAGGCTGTTTATGCCCAGCTCGGATTAAGTGATACACACTCTCTCTCAACACCCAATTCGGGTACTCAGACAGATGCCACGAGAGAAAACACGCGAAAAAGTACGCATTCTGAGAAAAGACGAACCCATCCGTCAAGAAATACCCATGCCACGGAGAAGTCCACTAAAAAATCAAAAGCTGGCTCTGAACAGTCTGCTGATCTTGCGGAGCCACCTAAGCCTGTGAAACGAACGCCTAAGTGGTATGTGATGATTGCTTGGGCTGCTATTTCCGTTGTGCTATTCATTCAGGGATGTGCAGGTCTCTTCTTTGGCTGGACAGATGGCAATACCGAAGCTTTTGAGCACATCAGCCTGTTCTCTCTCATCATTGCCGCTGTAGGCGGGATTGCACTGGTGGAGATGCTCCGCCGATTAGCAGAACGGCCGGATGACGAGGGTGCAGACAAACATGTTACGCCCAAAATCAACATTCGAGGCATCGCAATCTATATAACCGTTGTTGTGCTGGTTCTATTTGTCGGTTACCCACTACGAGATAAACTCCCTGTGTTTTACATGGCTCCTTGGTTAAGTGCTGTCATCGGCATCGCTGGACTTGTTCTGATCCGTCCTCTCTTCGGACAAAAGAAGCATAACTAAACGGAAATCTGTACTCTGGATGGATGTCTATAAGCATCTGCTCCAGTACTAGGAAGTACAACTCCTCAGGGACCCGCGGGTCCCTTTTCTTTATTTCGAGATCTAGTTGTCTTGATGGCCGGGACTTTGCTCCAATTCGATCTGTTTGCGCAGTTTCATGCCTTTGCCTGGTGTTTCCCCGAATTCACGCTTGTACATACGGATAAAGTAGTTCACTTCCATTCCTACATTCTCTGCTGCTTCCTTCACACTGGCCTGAGGATGATTGTTCAGCCATTCTAGACCCTTTTGCAAGCGCCAGCGCTGCATATACTGATGTCCAGTCACCCCATAATGCTGGTGAAATAGACGGTTCAAGTGTTGCACGGAATAACCTACCGCATTAGCTACATGTTTCAATAACAGATCATCTTGATAGTGAGTCTGCATTAAGGCGATTGCCCGATTAAGCCCCTCTAGGCCAGCGTCCGGGGTATCCTGTAAGCGCGAGCTCGTAACCCCATTTTGTTGCATAGCCTCTTCCGACCCTGTCATAGGTACAACTTCAGCCATAACCCGAGTTATATCCAAAATAAGTTCATATATCAAAACCGATGTGCTCCATATCGACATTTTGCCCTGATCCAGTGCCACCCACAACGCTGTCATACGCGACCAGATCGTGTCGAATTCGGATAAAGTAAAGGGCTCTTCGCGGAGTATACCCGCCGCCTGAAGCACCGGTGCAACTGATGCACCACCAATCCCGATGTAGGCAAGCTCTCCGCTCACTTTCGACTGAGGGATGTACTCATGGGGAATTCCCGGCTCTAGGGCGAGCATTTGCCCTCCCCCCATAACCAAGGTCCCTTTTCCGGGAATTATGAACTGTCCTCCACCACCGCGTGCCAAAAACAACTGGTATACTGGAAAACCATCCGGTCTGTGCAGTCCTCTCTCTTCCTGCGTACCCACACCGTACAGATACAGAGGCATTCGTGAATCCGGCTGCCCCGTCAAACGAAATGCTAACATTTCATCCTTCCTTTCGGCTCATGAGCTATTCACCCTATAACTTCTATTATCCATGGTTTAATCCATCTCCAGCAATGGTCTAAGGAACTCTTTTGGGCGTTGTGTATCTGGTAAAATAAGGTCATTTTTCACGACAATGGTCATAGTCACGATTCGTTTCTCATCATAAAACGAAAAAAATCTTTCCAGAACGGAAAGATTTTTTTCATTCATTCATATTAAGAATTGATTCCTTTTCAGAATTATCCTTGTACAGGTGGAAGGCCCTCATTTTGTTCCTGAACGGGTGGTAGTGCCGCAGGAGCCTTTTCGAGCTTGAATGGTTCCGAAGGGGGCGAGATGGCATTTCTATTCGTCGTTGAATTCGAAACGACGGATTGAATATATACCGTGTACTCTTCACCTTCCACCAGATTAGCGCCCATTGTATCTTTAGCTGCGGTATTTAATGTGAGTTCTACAGCTTTCGGTTCCCCAATCTGAAAATTGTTGTTAGCGAAAGCAGTTGTTGGATCAGGCGTCCCTCTTCCCTTCACAATAAACAATCGATATACCGAAATCCCTGTTTCATTAGATGGTTTGATGAACGTTAACTTGTGACTCGCTTCTGTTGTAGTACTCGATTTTTGCAGGGCTGCAATAAACGCGGCTTGAACGGTTTCTGCTGCTGCACTCATACTAAACTCATTCGAAGCAGGTGACAGGCTGGAAGCACGAGATGTACTATCCGATACAGACATAATAAATACTCTATATTTTTTGCCAGCTTCAAGAGAGCTATTGTTAATATCCCGGTATCCTTCGCTCAGTGCGAAATTCGTCCCTGCACTACTTTTACTAAGGTCATTATAAGAGTTAATATTCATAGCTGTATTTACCGTGAAACCAGGCACCTGATCCGCAGGTACGATGAACAGACGATAATGGGAGATGCCTGTTTCATTCGGTGCTTTCGTAAAATTAACAATGACGTCCGAAGGATTCCCCACCTGTTGTCCCTGACCTTTAACATTTACATTCACATAACTGACTGCTGCTACTGCCGATGCAGAAGATAGCTTAACGATGCCGGATGCGGATGACAGTGCGCCGGATTGAGATGAGTTATTACTTACCGCCAGAACGTATACACGATAATCAACATTCTCACTAATCATACTGCCATCTGTTGCTCTAGCATCCGTTCCCAAGGTAAACGTCTGATTACTTCCGGTTTTGCTTCTATACGTATATGACCCGTTATTTAATGCCGTGTTGAGATTAAAGCTTCCGGCAGCTGAATTTTTCACAACAAACACACGATAGTGATTCACGTTCGTCTCATCTGCTGGTCGGTTAAATGTCACCCGCAGATCACTGCCATTCCCATTATCGGACACATCAGCCGCACTCACATTGGTCGGTGCCTGAAGTGCTGAATTTGGCATCAATGTAATCTGGGACGATGATGAAGATAGGGCATTTTGACTCCAGTCTCCATTATTGCTTACGGACAAAACATACACCCGATAAGAAACGTAATTGGAGATTCTATATCCGTTCGTATCCACTGCATTGCTCGAAAGGGTTACAGACAAGTTACCGCCTGTTTTATTGACCTGAGTGTATTGATTCGATGCATTGGCAGCGCTCAGATCAAAGTTACTCACATTCGAAGGCACTACAAACACGCGATAATGAGACACATTGGACTCATCCGTTGCTCTCGTAAAGGATACACGCAGATCCGATCCATTGCCGTTGTCCGCAATATCGGTTACCGACAGGTTACTCGCCACACCAGCATTGCGATTCGATGCCAGTCTCAGCACGTTGGAAGAGGCCGACAAAGCGTTAGCATCGTTGTTCTGCTGATATCCTGTAGCCATCACATAAATACGATAATCCTGGGAATTCGTGATGTTATACCCACTGGTATCCTTCATATTCGAAGGCAGCGTCACCGTAAGGTTATTTCCTGTTTTGTTTACGGTGTAATACAAACTGGATGACAGATTACTTGCTGTATTCAGGTTAAAACTGCTGGATAACGTATCGCGTACAACAAACACACGATAGTTCGCTACCTTAGACTCATCCGATGCCCGGTTGAAGCTCACCTGAATATCCCGTCCGTCGCCATAGTCGGCCACGTCTCTCACTTGTGTAATAACGGGAGCTGAAGCTTTATTGTTGGATAAGGTCAAGGATGACGAAGCCGATGACAGTTTATTGTCCATTGTACTATTCGTGCTGACCGACATGATGTAAACGACGTATGACGTCCCCGTTTTAAGCAATTCGCCGGAAGTATCCCGCGTTGAAGAGCTCAACTGACTTTTAACCGCAGAAGAATTGCCTTTATAGATAATCGTCGAATTGGTGCTGGATACCTTATTAGCAGCTTCCAGATTAAATGCTGATGAGGCATTCGCTTTGACAACAAAGGCCCGGTAATACGTAATATTTGAATTGCTGCTCGGTTGTGTGAATTGAATCTCCATATCCCTGCCATCACCATAATCGCTGACATCTGCAATACGCAGACTTGTAACAGGTTGTACGGCATTGCGCGTATTACCCAGTTTTATATTCTGAGAAGATGATGATAATGTGTTTCTGTAGTTATTGTTGCTGTTGCCTACAGTTAGTACATAAATTCGATACGTTTCATTCTCGTTCAGCAGATCTCCGTTAACGTCTCGGGTTTGAGCATTGAGTGTCAATCTCGGATTGGTGCCGTTCGGACTAACTTCAGTATAATTCCCCGAAGGTACTGCTGAAGCAATCGATTCCTTAAAGCTGCTCGTATCCTGAGTTTTCACTAACATAATCCGATAAGCAGATATGTTTTTCTCTGATGTTGCACGTGTGAAGCTGACGGTCAGATCACGTCCATCTCCGTTGCTTCCAGATACTGAACCATAGACATTCCAGGCGGACGGTTGATAGTCATCAATTGGCGTTTCCGGCTGAGACGGAGACGTAGACATCGTTTTAATATCTACACGCTGATAACGTGAATTCCAGTAGACTTTTTCTCCAAATGCTTCACTCACAAAACGGATCGGAACCATGGTGTTACCTTTGATTGTACTCGCTGGCACATCCAGCTTATTCAGTTTTCCGTTGATATACGCATTCTTGGAACCAAGTGTTAATGTAACTTTCTGGTCACCACGGGTTGCTGTAATCACTTTCGTCTTATTGCTGTATTTTACATTAGCATCAAGTCCTTCGAAAATAGAACGAAGTGGAACGAGTACACGTCCTCCCTTCATGACAGGTGCTTGATTAGATGGTAGCACCTCATCGTCAATATAAATGCTGATTCTTGCCGCAGCGTCCATGACAGACGTTGGTAGTGAAGACATGAGCATGGCTGATACAGCCAGTGCCGACATGACCTTTTTCACTTGAAATCCTCCCGCTTTCCTCATCAACCTATCCCCAATCTTCCATTATTATTTCTCACATTTTGATTAGCTGTACCCGTCAATAATTCCTGTATTTTCCGGTCGCATATTCTAGACGTTCCAATTAGCGAAAAAGTTTCCAGTTATCCGAGAAATATTTTTATAAATAAAATACGATAGACTAGACTAGTAAAAGTTAAAAATAACAGAATAATTTGTCACTATTCCGCAACTAATTCCTGTGCCATTTGTTTTACTCTTGAAGGAATAGCGAAACAAGCCTGATCCTCACCTAATACTCAGAGTTACAGGAGGTTCAAACCCATGACCACATCGTATTCTTCTAAAAATAAAGGCATTCGTACCCTTCTAGCAGCTACAGCCATTGCCATGTTGTTACAAACATCGCTATCCACAGTCAGCGGTATTGCTTCTGCCGCTCCTGCACCAAATACCAAAGTGACTTCAGCCAGTTCAACCTCAATATACAAATCATTCCAGACCAAGCTATATCAGAAGAATGGTCTGCCCGGTGCAGATCGTTATCTGGAATCTCATATTAGCCAGGTTACTCGCTATCATGCTACGTTGATGGTGTTACAGCTGGAAAACGTCCGCAACAAAGCTCTGACCGCCATGACTGACCGTATGCTCGTGCCCAATGTACAGGACCAGATGTTGAAAATCTACAAATCCAAGGATAGCTTCACCCAACTAATGTCACGCACGAAAGACAAGAATCTGCGTTCACTATTGCAACAGGCCAGAGACAGCGGATATCGCCTCGTTATGCTGGAAGGGGCCCTGTATCCCATCATGAATTATTCCGCTTTTGATAAATATATTTCTTACGTGAACGAGGATATCCAACAGTACATCCGCATCATGGCTGTCGAAACAAATACCATTGCTGCTGAAGATGGAGGACTGATGATTGGATATCAGGAAATTCTGAACCGTGCCTTGAATCAGGAGACGTTCTTGAATGATTATCCGAAGTCTAACCGGACACAGCAGGTTCAGAACCTGCTGAATAACTATACCCTGTACACCTTTTATGGCCTGAACAATACACCTCTTTTCGATTATGAAACGAATAAAATGGTTGCTGCAGCCCAAAAAGGTTACAAAGCTGTCTTACAACGTCATAACAATTCCGAGCATAATGACAGTGACTTTTTGAAAAAACTTGGGACGTTTATGGATGTCGTGGCCGAATCCAAGTATGAAAAAACAGAAACCGTCGAAACATGGTTAGAACAGCATGTACCGGTAACTAAATACTCCAACCCGTAACGCGAGTACATGTGGACACGCTTGAACCCCGAGATCATTTATTCCATATGAAAACCAAAAAGACGAAGCATCCCCTTTCGGGTAATGCTTCGTCTTTTATCGTTTTTATCGTTGTTTACACCGATGTTCCGGATTTAAATTTCACTTCATTCGCAGTTAGCTACAAGTCTGAAATCGATTTGATCATATGATAATACTCATGTCCTCCGATGAGAAGAACGTCATCCTGAATGTAGCCTTGACGTTCATAGAGACGTCTTGCACGTTCATTGTCCTGTTCCACGATGAGGGCAGTGCGTGTATGTCCAAGTCTGCGGGCATGCTGTTCAAAAGCAGCCATCAGTGCACGGCCGATGCCCCGCCCCTGAAAGCTTTCACTTACCGAGAGAGTATCCAGATAATACTCCCCGGGACGGGTTTCTTTTACCAACACATATCTCTCATCCTGATCACGTCCGGGCCGATCTATAATAGGCTGATCCAGTTGATCCGCATCATCTCCCGCATACGCCACCAGCATTCCGGCTATCTGTTCATCCTGTTCCATGACCATGATGTTCTGGTGACTAATGCGGTTGTTCTCCTGGATAACAAAATCCCGCAAAATATCCAGCGTCCGCTCATGATCTGCTTCACCTGCAAGCGAATAGGCAATATCATCAATGGCCTGCACTAATAGCGAGACAATCTGATCTGCATCTTCTGGCCGCGCAGGTCTGATCTGAGGAGCTGGCTGCTGTTGATCTGGCTGTGTTTTTGCTTTCACTTCGGAGCGCCCCCCCCCTTTTTCTCTCTTTGCTCTTTGCTCTTTTTCTTTCTTTGCTCTTTTCTCTTTTCTGTTTCTCTAATCCGATCCTGTATCAGATGAGCATATTGAACAGGTTCATGTTTTTGTTCAGTTCCGTGTACGCGATGCCTTTCCGGTTCATACGTTCAATGAGCGGCTCGTAATCTTCTTTGTACATTAGCTCAATCCCAACGAGAGCAGGTCCATTTTCCTTGTCATGCTTTTTCGTATACTCAAATCTGGCAATATCATCATTCGGTCCAAGCACTTCCTCCAGGAACTCACGCAAAGCTCCTGCACGTTGTGGAAAATTCACCATGAAATAATACTTCAAACCTTCATAAATCAAAGAACGTTCCTTGATCTCTTGCATACGGTCAATATCATTATTACCACCGCTGATCACACAGACCACCGTCTTGCCTGCAATCTGCTCCTTGTATTGCTCCAGTGCAGCGACAGCCAGTGAACCGGCAGGCTCAACAACGATGGCATTTTCGTTATATAACTCCAGGATGGTCGTGCAAGCTTTGCCTTCGGGCACCTTCACGATGTCATCCAAAAGATTACTGCAGATGTTATAGGTCAGATCGCCAACTCGTTTCACCGCCGCACCATCTACAAATTTATCAATGTTATCCAGCGTGACCACTTGTTTGCGGAACATTGCTTCACTCATGGAAGCTGCTCCAAGCGGCTCAACGCCGATGATGCGTGTCTCCGGACTCACTGTTTTCATATAGGTTCCCACACCAGCAGCAAGACCGCCACCACCGATGGTTACAAATACAAAATCCGCATTCTCGTCAAGACTTTCCATAATCTCCATAGCCACTGTCCCGTTACCTGCAACAATCTTGGGCTGGTCAAACGGATGAATAAACGTCATCCCGTGTTCATCACAAGCACGCATTGCTTCAGCATATGCATCATCATACGTATCTCCGGTCAGAACCACTTCTACGTTACTACCACCAAAGCGCCGTACTTGCTTCACCTTCTGATTAGGCGTTGTGCTAGGCATGAAGATTTTCCCATGAATCCCAAGTGCATTACAACTGAATGCAACACCTTGTGCATGATTTCCTGCACTGGCACAGACGATTCCCTTCTCCATCTCTTCCGGACTCAAGCTGCGAATCATATTGTAAGCACCACGGATTTTGAAAGAACGAACGACTTGCAAGTCTTCCCGCTTCAGATACACGTTACAATTATATTCAGCTGACAATACAGCATCACGCTGCAATGGGGTTCTTACGATGACTTCACGCAACACATGGTGTGCACGAACGATATCTTCCATACTGACGCTGACCTGTCCGGAACTTTCGTTTTCTTGTCCGGCCCCTGTCTCAGTTGTTTCTTGATCCATTGGTTTCATCTGTCTCACACTCCACTTATATGTTCTATATAGTCACACACTGCTATTCTTTTTATTGTATCACTTTTGGTCTGTCCTTGCGTCTGATTAGGATATGACAACACATGTACTGCTCCCTATTACACTTCATGCGTTACCAGATTATTCCCCATCTCTTATTCCTTCTTCGTGTCCCATATCATTCGCAAAATCTCATCAATAATGATCTCAGGATCTGTGAACATGACCAAATGTCCTGAATGTGGCGCCTCCACCCATCTCGCATTGGACAGCTTGCTCACCGTCTCTTGATGGGCTGCAACGATGCCGGGTCTGATCCTGCGTTCCCCCTTGCCCGGCCGGGTACCTGAGACGATACTAACTTCGAGATCATCCAATCTTGGAGGCTGTTCTCGTAACCATTTCATATCTTGCACGAAATCCTTGGTCTCCGCCGCTACAGTTTGCGCAGCTTGTACCGTATAATCCTCACGAAGATGATCTACTGTAACATCAGGAGGCTGAGTAAGGAACTCTTTGAAGCCAAGGAACCGATACAGACCCAGACGGGCCAAAAATGGAATAAATACACCATTAAGCGACAATCCCCATTTTGCTAACCTGGAAAAATACAACTTTAAATGCTCATCTGACGGATCAACAAGGACAAGCCCTCTCAGACGAGATGGATCTGCTGCCGCAGCCGCACGGACAATCGGCCCTCCCCAGCTGTGTCCCACCAGAATGAATGGACCTGATCCCAGTGCTGCTAAAAGCTCATTCAGATCTTCTGCCATCCGGGCCAGCGTTCGCGGCGAAGAATCAGCATCACTTCGTCCGGCTCCTGCTCTATCGTATACAACCGCGCGTGCATACTTCGCAATGACCGGTGCAACTAAGCCCCATGATGATCGGGAAACTCCCATTCCTGACTCAAAAACCACTGTATATTTCCCTGTTCCCCTAGACATATAGTGTAGATTGCGACCATCCTTGGTTTGAATATATGTACTGGAACCAAATGTATGTAAGTCAGAACTATGGCTCATTCTTTTATCCTTCCTCTCTACGAGTCCACACTCTACTTTTCAATTTCCACCTCTAAATGAAAATCATTATCAGTTGTTAATTATACCTTTTTCCTCGCCAAAAAAGAAACCCCGATCCATGATCGGATCGGGCTTAATGCTCAGTCTTGCAGCTGCTGACCACACAATAAATAACCTTTCGGCTATGTGCCTACTCTCGGCCAAAGCTTCACTCTATCTAGATCCAAGAATGGACCCCTGTCTCCGATTCACGTTCTGCATCCTCCGATGAATCCGATCCATAGGCCTCTTACGCCCATCACTACTATCCACGGATGCCATGATTCTTGTTGTTCATCTGTTCCAGTAGATCATTCATGGCCTCCTCCGTCAACGCACCACCGCTAAAAGCTACAAGTGCCCGAAGAGGCATATGCTTCATCATGGCGTTCATCATATCCGCATGTTCACTCTCGCCAGTCTCATCTCCACCACCGAAGCCGCTAGCTTCCTGAAACTGCTGCAAAGCCTGTTCCAGCAGCTTTTTATTCGCTGGGTCCTTTTGAATATCGCCAAGCGTACTGTTACGTGTATACGTTGGAATAAATGTAGCCGTGGATTCAACGTCCACCCGAGTCTGCATACGAATATCACGCGAAGAACTGCCCACCTGAATGTCGAATTCACCAGTCTCAACATGCCAATCTTTCATATCCACATTGTAATAGGCGAATGAACGTTTATTCAGCATAAAATGAACCGTTTTGGACTCACCAGCTTCCAGTGACACCTTCGCAAATCCTTTCAACTCCCGATCTGGACGAATCACTGTACTCTCGACATCACTCACATACAGCTGTACAATCTCTTTCCCTGCACGTTCTCCGGTGTTGGTGACACGTACTTGCACTTGCAACTCATCCAGATCCGTTATTGATGTACGATCCACCTGCAAATCGCTGTATTCGAATGTGGTATAACTCAAGCCGTAGCCAAACGGGAACAGCGGCTCCAGCTCTTTTTTATCATAATATCGATATCCTACGAAAATACCTTCCCGATAATCCACTCGATCCGCTTCCCCCGGGAAGTTCAGATAGGACGGATTATGACTAAGTTTGGCGGGGAACGTCTCTGCCAATTTGCCAGATGGGTTCACTTCACCATACAGCACATCGGCGATTGCTCCTCCAACGGCCTGTCCACCAAGATAGGCTTCAAGTACAGCTTGAACCTGTGGCAACCATGGCATCTCTACCGGAGAACCGTTGCTTAATACAACCACCACACGGGATTGCACCTTGGCAACCTCTTCAATAAGTCGAATGTGATTTTCCGGTAAACGCAGATGTGTACGGTCGTACCCTTCAGATTCATAACGATCTGGTAGGCCAACGCATACCACAGCCGTATCTGCTGCTTGTGCAACCTGAATAGCCTCCTGCATCAGCGTGTCATCCACATCATCCGCTTCAATCCGGTACCCTGGCGCATACGTAATGTTGACGCCCTCCCCTGCCACATCAGTCATCTCGTCCACAATATCGTCGACACGGGTCGGATTGATGTGAGAGCTGCCGCCGCCCTGATAGCGAGGTTTACGCGCAAAGGCTCCGATCACGGCAACGCTGCCCTCCCGGTTCAGCGGAAGCAAGCCATCTTCATTTTTGAGCAACACCATACTCTCAGATGCAACTCTACGTGCCAGTTGATGATGTTCATGCTTGTCGTATGAAGCTCCTTCTTGCTTATGATCAACCGCTTTGAAAATGAGGTTCAGCACACGCTCCACTGCTTGGTCAAGCTTGTCCAGCGTCAGCTTTCCGCTCTCTACCGCATCGATAATCTTACGTTCACCAATGCCGCCACTCGCTGGCATCTCCAGCTCCAGTCCAGCGGCAAGCGCATCTGCCCGCTCATTCACAGCGCCCCAGTCGGATACCACCAGACCTTCATGGCCCCATTCATCCTTCAGGATGTCGGTCAGCAGCCACTCATTTTCACCGGCATACGTGCCGTTCACTTTGTTATAGGAACACATCACCGTCCACGGCTGTGCGTCCTTCACTGCTCCTTCGAAGCTGGCCAAATAAATCTCGCGAAGCGTCCGTTCATCAACCACCGCATCGACCGACATGCGTCGTTCTTCCTGATTATTGACTGCAAAGTGTTTGAGTGACGTACCCACGCCCTGACTCTGAACCCCCTGAATATGAGCGGTGGCCATCTGCGTCGATAACAGCGGATCTTCGGAAAAATATTCGAAATTTCGTCCGCCCAGAGGAGAACGTTTGATATTTACCCCTGGCCCGAGTAGAACTGCTACATCCTCAGCCTGACATTCTTCGCCCAGAGCTACGCCGACCTGACGTGCCAGTTCGGTATCCCAAGAACTCGCCAGTCCTGTCGCAGATGGAAAACAGGTTGCAGGTACACTTGCCGTTAACCCCAGATGATCTGCACTACCGTCCTGCTTACGCAATCCGTGCGGCCCATCCGTCACTAATATGGATGGAATGCCGAGTCGTTCTACCCCTTTCAGATGCCAAAAGTCGAGTCCTGAGCACATTCCTGCTTTTTCTTCCAGTGTCATCTGCTGGACCAGTGCTTTGATGTTACGTTCCACATGAACCCCTCCATTTCAGATTGTAGTGTAATCCCACCATCTCAAATGTTTACCCGGTTAGTTACGTTTACATAACACTCGCATTCGATTTTGAATGCTCGAAAATGGGCTGAATTCAGTTAAAAAACAGCCTGATCTATTGATCAGACTGTTGTGTAATGTCCTAGTAGTTCATTGCATAAATATTGCACATCTACCGTATGCCGAATTGACGCTCCCTGCTGTTCATGTTCTTACCTGTAGGAAGCATTCATTGCTTGAAGCTTTTTTTAAGCTTGCGACTTGTACCAAGCTGCGGCTGCTTCTGCCTCCGTACGCGTTAACTGGTGCCCTTGACGTTCCCAATGCATATGCACATCAGCACCCGCACCGCTCAGCAGAGTTGCCAGCTCTTCCGTTTCGCGTCTTGGTACGATTGGATCATTCTCTCCTGCACCGATGAACACAGGCAGTCCTTTCAGATCAGGAAGTGTCAGTCCACGCAGCGGAACCATAGGATGGTGCAGAATCGCTCCCTTGAATACCTCTGCCTGATGGAACATCAAGCTTGCCGCAATATTAGCGCCATTAGAGTATCCTAATGCATAGACGTTCTTACGGTCGAATCCGTATTCCACCGCAGCAGCATCGATAAAAGCTCCTAGCTCCGTTGTCCGTGCGATCAGATCCTCCTCGTCAAATACACCTTCTGCCAGACGGCGGAAGAAACGCGGCATACCGTTCTCGGACACGTTACCTCGTACCCCTAATATTGCTGCACCCGGCGCGATCATCTCTGCCAGTCCAATCAGATCATTCTCCGTACCGCCAGTACCGTGTAGGAGTAGCATCGTCGGTGCATCTGGCTGCGCACCTGCTTTATAGATATGTTTCATTGTAGATGTACTCATAACTTAAACCTCTCCTTTCCATTCGCGAACTTGAATCGGTGGCAGTAGTTGTTCGATCTGCGCACGTTGTGGCTCATACCATTCAGGCAGCATTAATTTCTCACCCATCGTCTCTTGCGGCTCATCCCGCGCAAACCCTGGAGGGTCTGTAGCAATCTCGAACAGAATACCTCCTGGCTCCCGGAAATATACCGCATTGAAGTATTGACGGTCAATCACTGGTGTTGGGTTATATCCCGTTTGATCCAGCTCTTGTTGAATCTGTTCATGCTCAGTGTAATCCTTGGCACGCCATGCAATATGATGCACTGTTCCTGCACCGCCGATCCCACGCTGGATGCCCGTCGATTGAATATCGATGATCTGTCCCAGATCACCACTCGCACGCAGACGAATCAATCCATTTTCTTCGCTGACCTGCTCCAGACCAAGCTTGCTGACAAGAACGTCCATCGTTTTTTCAGGGACGTGACTGTAAAGCACCGCACCGCCAAATCCTTTGATCGCATGTTCCGGAGTTATACCGTTGAAGCTCCACTGGCTAGGCTGACCGCCTTCTCGCTCAACCAGTTCAAGGAGTAATCCCCCTTTATCGAAGAAACGAATATATTGTTCACCGAATCTGGTTTTATTTTCATACGGGATATCAAAGGAAGCGAGACGTTCTTTCCAGAACGACATACTGCCCACGGGCACTGCATAGACAGTAACCCCGGTTTGTCCTGAACCAATCACACCTCTTCTTGCATTCTTCTGTGGGAAAAAGGTAATGATCGTACCCGGCGCACCCTGCTCATTGCCGTAGTACAAGTGATATACATCCGGTGCGTCAAAGTTAATCGTCTTCTTCACCAGACGGAGTCCCAGCACCCCTGCGTAAAAGTCTACATTTTTCTGGGCATCGTCAACAAAAGCCGTAATATGATGAATCCCTGACGTTCTGAACATAATCTCCACTCCCTTGATTTTTAATTTATGGACTATATCTTGGTTGTAGTAAGCTTCTATTATTTACTAAAGCTCTGTATTTACTGCATTAGTTGCATTAGCAAAACTATCAATCCATCGTCATTTATCTTTAATTTAAGATTCTTTAAAATCATACTAATCCATTTCTGAAGATTACGCAAGTGTTTTATTTTAAAATTAAGATACTTTTTGTGCGCATCTCGCCAATCGGTGCTTCATTCGAGATTAAGCAGACGACACTCCATTAAAAAAACAGGTTCCCAACGAAGGAAACCTGTTTATCAGACCGCACAAGCTATTACATTAGTTTTACATGCAGGTTGCTTTTGTCTCTTTTTTTATACCAGCTTCAATTTCTTTGGTGGGTTCACCAGATCTTTATGCTCGTACTCATCCTTGATATCCCCAACAATCTCTTCAAGAATATCCTCCATTGTCACCATACCAATGGTAGCACCCTCATCGTTTTTGACAGAAACAATATGGACACGACTTTGTTGCATCTGAACAAGTACATCTTTGATCGGTGAACGTTCCGAGAAGCTCGGCATCGAATGCATAAACGTATTCATACTGAACGTTCTGCCAGCGGCTACGCTCGTCAACGTTTGTTTAGTATTAATAAAACCAACAAAGTGATTTGTGTCGCCGTTTGCAATAACAGGATACCTCGTATATTCATGCTGGTTAAACACTTCAATAATCTGATCCAGCGGCATTTCCTTATTTATGGTAACGATTTTGTTCCGAGGAATCATGATTTCCTGGAGCAAACGCTCATCAAATGCAAAAATGTTTTTGAGATAGTCTAGCTCGGTCTGGTTAATCTCACCACTCTCATAACTTTGGGCCATAATCAGCTTCAATTCCTCTTCGGAGTGAACCGTGTCATGTCCGGCCGGTTTAACACCGAATATGCCCAGCAATACACGCGCTGCCCCATTCAGCGCATAGATGAACGGGTTCATGATTTTACCAAACCAGTAGAGTGGTGGAGCAAGCAGCAGTGTCATCCGCTCTGCATACTGAATCGCAAGTGTCTTAGGTGCAAGCTCACCAATCACGACATGCAGGAACGTGATCACAGCCAGCGCAATACCGTAAGAAAGTACGGTGGAGACGGCCGCAGGTACCTCTAGGCTCTCAAACAATGGATGAAGCATCTTTTCAACAGTCGGTTCACCCAATGCCCCCAACACGAGAGCAGTAATGGTGATACCAAGTTGACACGCAGACAGATAATAATCCAGATGTTGTGCTACTTTTTTGGCGACCACAGCTTTTTTATTGCCTTCCGAGATCAATTGATCGATGCGGGACATCCGCACTTTCAAAATAGCGAATTCAGCTCCTACGAAAAACGCGGTCAAACCGATAAATACAGCTACTAAAAACAAATTTAAGGCTATTATTCCGTCCAATGATTTCCCTCAGGATGAGGGATTCACCTCCATTAAGTTTTGAAATATACGTACAAAGCTTCTTACAAGTTAGGGTTATGCCAAATCGATTGCAGGTTCTTCAACCTCAGGACCATTGATACGCTCAAGCAGCACCTGCTTGATGTGATAATTCTCGGCATCCACAACGGTCCAGACATAGTCACCGTGTTCAACCGTATCCCCTTTTTCTACACCGACACCCTTCTGGTACTGAATCCATCCGGCAACGGTATCCATCTCTTCATTACCCTCGAATATAATCCCGAATTGACGCTCCAGCTCATCCAGAAGTACACGTCCGTTAATCAGGTACTGGTTTTCTCCGGTCTCCTGAATGTCTGCCACTTCATCTGCATCGAATTCATCCCGGATCTCGCCGACCAGCTCTTCCAGAATATCCTCCATCGTGATGATCCCCGAAGTACCGCCATACTCATCGACGACTACAGCCATATGCACTCGTTCTTGCTGCATTTTAATCATCGCATCCTGAATCGGCGTCACTTCAGATACAAACGGGATTTCACGCACGAAATCACTTAATTGTTGTGCCCGCGTGGCGACCATATCCGGCAGAATCTTCTTCACATTTACAACACCGATAATACGGTCTTTGTCCCCATCTTCAATGACGGGATATCGTGAATAGTTATGCTCATCCAAAATAGGAATGATATCATCATAAGTCATATCCTGATTCAGCGTGATTAGTTCGGTACGTGGAACCATGATATCTTTAGCGTCACGTTCATCGAACACAAACACATTTTCCAGATACGAAAGTTTGGTTTGGTTACTCTCATCGCCTTCATAACTCTGGTTCATAATAATTTTAATCTCGTCCTCGGAATAGGCTTGATCATGTCCGGCAGGCTTGACACCGAATCCACGCAGGATTACACGAGATGTACCGTTAAGCGCCCATATGAATGGGTACATGATCTTACCAAACCAGTAGAGCGGTGGTGAGAGTAATAACGTCAGTTTTTCCGAGAACTGAATCGCCAGCGTTTTAGGTGCCATCTCACCAACAACGACATGCAAAAACGTAACGAGAATAAAAGCTATCGCATAAGAAGCAATGGCCGCAGCAGAGGCAGGTACGTCCAAATAGCTGAATACCGGATACAACAATCTCTCTACAGTCGGTTTACCTAATGCTCCGAGTCCCAGAGCAGTAACCGTAATACCAAGCTGACAGGCGGACAGATAATAGTCCAGATCCGATACAACCTTTTTGGCAAGAACAGCCTTCTTATTGCCTTCGGCAACTAGTTGATCCACCCTTGATGTACGAATTTTAACAACAGCAAACTCTGATGCGACAAAAAAAGCAGTCGCTACGATCAAGATGATAAGCAATGCGATATTTAATATGGTAATTATGTCCAAAGACTTCCCCGATTCTCAGGGATTCACCTCCAAAGATAGTTACAGCGTAATTCGTTAACGTTAATGCCGTTAACCTTTCATGTGCTGTTTAGTTGTCAGATGCCATGGGCAATTGGTGCTTAGAAACGTATATAAAAAAAATCAATTTTTGATCACTTCTGTATAAGTCGCACAATGACCTTGTAAATCTTAAAACAGGAATACAAGATGAAGTCAATGACGTGCAGAAACGATTTTAATCAAAACGGGCTTCCCCTTTTGGTGTCTACTGTTTCTTAATCAACTCCACCTAGATTCTCCATTTGGACAATTTACAATATCGCCTACCCAATAGATATCCACCTCCCAACGTAACGATTCCTGTTTCCGAAAAGTATATCATGTTTGCAACCCAACCATCCAGTTGCACGTTATGGTTTGGAACAAGCTTACAGTATAGTATTCACAGAATAATCTATATGTATGTTATGCTTCGGCATGCTAACAAGCGTAGTCTGCCTGTAAACAGCTTTGAGATCGTATACTTTTTCTTTTACTTCCACTATAACTATAACTATAACTATAGCTTTGGTATCTTAGTGTTAAACTTCAGACTATTAATCCTGATAATTTACTGATTTACTACCCATTCCATTTGCATATAAAACAGTTTCATAGGCTTGCGTTCAAGCCTGCTTAGACTTTACAAATGCAAGAATACAACTTTTTTTTTCAAGGGATATATGTAATACGTAGCAAATAGCCCGCAGGATGCAAATACCTTTCGGTACCCCATCTTACGGGCTGTTTAGCTGTTTAAAGTCTAGAAAAAAACGATGCTCGGCAATTATACCAAAGCTTTGGCTGCAATGTCGGAGCGCTGATGTTTGCCTTCGAATTGAATCCGCTCTGCCTCAGCATATGCCTTGGATCTGGCTTCTGCAATATCTGCGCCGAGACCAACAACGCCAAGAATACGCCCGCCGTTCGTTACCCAGTCTCCAGCTTCATTCCGTGCTGTTCCTGCATGGAATACAACAGCCCCTTCGACTTGATCCAGTCCCTCGATCACAACACCTTTGGCGTATGGGCCCGGGTATCCGCCTGAAGCTAGTACGACACATACAGCAGCTTCGTCGCTCCACTCAATCTCCAGATCGGCCAATTTCCCATGAACGGTTGCCCAGAAAATCTCGAGCAGATCGCTCTTCAGACGCGGTAACACCACTTGTGTCTCTGGATCTCCAAAACGAGCGTTGAACTCAATCGTTTTAGGTTTGCCATCCGGGGATATCATCAAACCTGCGAACAATACACCGCGGAACGGACGTCCTTCGGATACCATTGCTTTAGCCGTTGGCTTGATAATCGTCTCTACCGCTTCATCAATAATGGATGCCGGAATATGTGGAAGCGGAGAGTATGTACCCATTCCGCCTGTGTTAGGCCCCTGATCATTATCGAAGACTGGTTTATGATCTTGCGCAGCAGCCATAGGGCGAACCGTCTCGCCATCAACAAAGGCCAGAATCGACATTTCCTGTCCGGCGAGGAATTCTTCAATAATCACTTTAGCTCCAGCTTCACCAAACACCTTATCGACCATAATACTGCGAAGAGCCTGGTTCGCTTCTTCACGGGAGTACGCTACGGTAACCCCTTTACCTGCTGCGAGTCCGTCCGCTTTAATGACAACAGGAATCACTTGTTTATCCAGATATGCCTGAGCCTGCTCGTAGTTATCGAACTTCTCATACGCAGCTGTAGGGATGTTGTATTTGTAGAGCAGATCCTTCATAAATGTTTTACTGCCCTCAATCTCGGCAGCGTTGCGGCGTGGGCCGAAGACAGGGAGGCCTGTCGAGTCAAATGCATCCACGATGCCATCTGCCAACGGATCATCCGGTCCGATGACGACGAGGTCTACTTTTAGTTCAACAGCCAATGCTTTAAGCTTGTCGAATTCATGCACCGCAATCGGGTGACACTCTGCGAGCTGTGCAATGCCCGCATTCCCTGGTGCGCAATGAATCTTGCCTGCCTTTGGACTTTTCGCCAGTGCCCAGATAATGGCATGTTCGCGGCCACCGCCGCCGACTACCAATATATCCATTCGTCTGATCCCCTCTACACAAAATTTTCTGGATTTTTCAATATTGAAACACATGACTTGCTTCTCTTCCTGAAAAAAGGAGTGTCCCATTCGTCATGAGCATGACAGGTGACACTCCTTATTTACACTTGCCATTGTAGATGAGAGAACATTTTCATTTCATATGTTTCCGCTCATTCTATGACTCTCTAACCTGCTCAACACTTGTTCTAGTGTTTAAAATGACGAACGCCAGTAAATACCATGGCAATGCCGTATTCATTAGCTACTTTGATGGATTCTTCGTCTTTGATAGAACCACCAGGTTGAATAACTGCTGTAATGCCGGCTTTTGCTGCCAGTTCAAGGGTATCGCCCATTGGGAAGAATGCATCGGAAGCGAGAACTGCACCTTTGGCCTGCTCACCAGCTTGCTCGATTGCAATTTTAGCAGCGCCGACACGGTTCATTTGTCCCGCACCAACGCCTACTGTCATGTCATTCGCAGCAAGTACGATAGCATTGGATTTCACATGTTTAACTACTTTCCAACCAAACAATAACTGTTTCAACTCTTCTTCGGAAGGTGCACGATCTGTCACGACCTTAAGCTCGCTTGCTTCAATGGAGTGTACGTCCGATTGTTGTACAATCATGCCGCCGTCAATCGATGTCACCACGAACTGGCTTTCACGGTTGCGAGCTGCACTCAGCTCACCTGTTTTGAGCAAACGAATGTTTTTCTTTTTCGTCAGGATCTCCAGTGCTTCTTGGGTAAAATCAGGTGCGAGTACGATTTCCAAGAAAATCTCACTTAGTTTGCTCGCGGTATCACTGTCAATGATGCGGTTCGCTGCCACAATCCCGCCAAAAATGGATGTTGGGTCAGCAGCGTAAGCTTTGCCGTATGCCTCATAGATACTTTCACCGATCCCCACGCCGCAAGGGTTCATGTGTTTTACCGCTACGACTGCAGGCTCTTCGAATTCTTTGACAATCTGCAGAGCTGCGTTCGCATCATTAATGTTGTTGTAAGACAGCTCTTTTCCGTGCAATTGCTCGGCTGTCGTGAGTGTGTCTTGCGCAGCCAGCGGTTTGCGGTAGAATGCCGCTTGCTGGTGTGGATTTTCGCCGTAACGCAAATCTTGGAGCTTTTCATAAGTAACGGTCAGGCGCTCTGGTAACGGATCACCATTGATGTTGGACAGGTAATCGGAGATGAGTGCATCGTAAGCCGCGGTATGACGGAACACTTTTGCCGCAAGCCGTTTGCGTGTTTCCAGCGTTGTATCTCCGCTAGTGCGTACTTCCTCCAGCACTTGGCTGTAGTCAGCAGCATCCACAACTACGCTAACAAAGGCATGGTTTTTAGCCGCAGAACGAAGCATGGTTGGGCCACCGATGTCGATGTTCTCAATGGCATCTTCATAGGCTACATCCGGTTTAGCAATAGTTTCCTGGAATGGATACAAGTTAACAACAACCAGATCGATGTAACCCAGACCAAGCTCCTGCATTTGGCGTGTATGCTCTTCGTTATCACGAACAGCGAGCAAGCCGCTGTGAACTGCCGGATGCAATGTTTTGACACGTCCATCCATAATTTCCGGAAATCCAGTTACGTCTGAGATTCCGATGACAGGGATGCCTTCCTTCGACAACAAGCTGCTTGTACCTCCTGTCGAAATGATCTCCACACCCATTTGCGACAGCTCGCGGCAAAAGTCCACGATGCCTGTTTTATCCGATACGCTGACCAGCGCTCTTTTGATACTCACAATATGCTCCTCCTTTTTTTGTCCCATAAGCTTCGCGTTTCCTGACGAAACACAGCTGATTTATTTCCCGAGAAATATCACAAAATGCGCACCATCATTCGACTTCTGTTATATAAGTTTAACCATGGTTTTTACACAGGACACTCCGATGACAGAACAACCTTCCAATCGCTGTTATCCCCAGATTTTTTGATTCCCTTTTCTCAAGGGGAAAATCCGGTGATAAAGGCACAGCCTATGCTTTCGAAGTAGCTTTCTTACTGAAAGCTTTTAGCTTCGCTTTTCCAGGTCTTTTCTGCCCTCTCCGTTAATGTGTAAAAAAATCCAACTTATATCAAACTGGTTTGTTAATGGTAACGTGTCTTCCATCTAGTTGAACCAGACCTTGTGCGAACCAAGACACGACCTCAGGGTATAACTGTTGTTCAGCTGCGTGAATGGCTTTGCTGACCGTTTCTGCTGTATCCTCTGGCATCACTGGAACCGGATGCTGGGCAATAATTGGCCCGGTATCCATTCCACCATCCACAAAATGCACCGTCACACCTGTTACTTTCACTCCATAATCAAGTGCTTGTCCAATGGCATCCTTACCTGCAAACGCCGGTAGTAGCGATGGATGAATATTGATCAGTCGACCCGCATAACGATCTACCATAACCGAGGTGAGTAATCTCATATAACCTGCTAGCACAACCAGATCAATCTCTTTCGATTCCAGCACCTCGATAATCTCTGCTTCATAAGCTTCACGTGAAGGATATGACTTAGGCGTAAACAGATGGCAGTCTATACCTGCCTCCTGTGCTCGCTGCACAACGCGTGCAGTAGGTTTATCACAGACAAGCAATTCCACCGAAGCATCTAAGGCACCATTCCGTGCTGCATCAACCAGAGACTGGAAGTTACTCCCTTCCCCTGAGGCAAATACAGCAATACGGTAGTTTGTCATTAAACATCCGCTCCTGTGAAGGTTACTCGCGCATCTCCTTCAGTTACACGGCCAATGATGTACGCTTCTTCTCCAGATGCCTTCAATTGTTCCAAGGTTTTCGCTGCATCCGCTTCGCTCACAACCAATACAAGCCCGACGCCCATATTAAACGTAGTGAACATATCACGATTCGAAACATTGCCTTTTTGTTGTAACAAGTTGAAGATTGGCAGAATCGGCCATGAGCCATAATCAATATCCACGTTCACGTTGCTTGGCAGCATACGCGGGATATTTTCGATAAATCCACCGCCTGTAATGTGAGCCATGCCTTTGACATTGACACTTTCCAACAAGGACAACAGTGGTTTTACATAAATTTTCGTAGGCTCCAGCAATGTATCTCCCAGTTTGCCGCCCAGCTCTGCCACTTCGGTATGCAGATCCAAACCTGCCTCTTCAAGCAGTAATCTGCGCACCAGAGAAAATCCGTTACTGTGCACACCGCTGGATGCCAGACCGATCACCGTATCTCCAGGTGCAATGGTTGTGCCGTTAATAATCTTTGCTTTGTCTACGATACCTACAGTGAAACCCGCGATATCATACTCCCCTTCACTGTACATACCCGGCATCTCAGCTGTTTCACCGCCGATCAGCGCGCAGCCAGACTGGTGACAGCCTTCTGCAATCCCGGAAACAATCGCTTCAATCTTCTCCGGGATGACCTTATCACATGCGAGGTAGTCCAGGAAGAAAAGCGGCTCTGCCCCTTGCACAACGATGTCATTCACACACATCGCTACCGCGTCGATACCAATCGTGTCATGACGATCCATGGCAAATGCAATTTTCAGCTTGGTCCCAACACCATCTGTACCGGAAACCAGTACCGGCTCATCATATTTATCCTTGTTCAATCCGAACAGAGCACCGAATCCACCCAGATCGGTCATGACTTCCGGACGGAAAGTACGTTTAACGTGTTTTTTCATCCGTTCAACCGCTTCATTCCCTGCCGCGATATCCACGCCAGCCTTTTTATATGCTTCGGACACAACCCTCACACCCTTCGTATCTTGTATTAATTGAGCTGAACATATTTACACCGCACACTCCGATGACAGAATAACCTTCCAATCGCTGTTATCCCCAGATTTTTTGATTCCCTTTTTTCAAAGGGAAAATCCGGTGATAAAGGCGAACGCTTCGCTTCTACAGGTTTTTTCTGTCCTCTCCGTTTATGTGTAAATCAAAAGTCCAACTCATTTATTGCTACTCATCTCTAATAGATGAATCTGTACCAATTCAAATCCAGCTAAACCCATTGTAATGTAGTTCCTGTACTCTTTTGGTGGAATCATTCGAATGTATTCGTCACCGTTGTATACCGCACCGGCGCACTGGAATACTTGTAGTTCTTTTTTCGCCAGAGTCAGCGGGATGTTACCGATGATTCGCCATGTTCCGTCCTTCAGCAATTGGGGCGATGTGAAGATCACGTTGCTCTTACGTTTACCGTAAGAATAGACAAGGAATTCGCTATCTTCCAAACTTACGGTTTCGTCACGCTGAATGCTCATCACGCCGAACGAAAATGCCTTTTTGAAGCGATCTCTCAGGGCACATACAATCTGACACACAGCATATCGCCCATCATGCATCGGAATTAGAAAAACATCGCCCTCATTATAGCTTTTTCTTGCCATAAGTCTGACCTCCTAACAGCTACATCCGAATTTCTCTTCACCGTCAAAATCGAGTCGGGTCGGATAGTCATTATCGAAGCAAGCCAGACATAGTCCGCCCTTATAGTCTTCCTGATGATTTCCTTGAATCGATGCAATCAGTCCATCTGGACTAAGGAATGCTAGAGAATCCGCGTTAATTTCACGACAAATCTCTTCAACGGACAGAGCAGATGCGATAAGCTCGCGGCTATCCGGCGTATCAATACCGTAGAAGCACGGGTTCTTGAACGGCGGCGAAGTAATCCGCACATGCACTTCCGTTGCACCTGCATCACGTAACATATTAACGATTCGGCGGGATGTTGTACCTCGTACAATCGAGTCATCGATCATGACAACACGCTTGCCTTCTACAACCCGGCGCACTGCGCTAAGCTTCATCTTCACACCCTGTTCACGCAGCTCCTGACTTGGCTGGATAAACGTACGTCCGGTGTACTTATTTTTGATCATACCCATCTCATACGGAATGCCTGTCTGTTCAGCGTATCCAATGGCCGCCGAGATGCTGGAATCAGGTACCCCCGTAACCAGATCCGCATCCACAAACGACTCGATCGCCATCCGGCTACCCATCCGTTTACGAGCAGCATGTTGATTTGAACCGTTCATGTCACTATCGGGACGAGCAAAATAAATATATTCCATCGCACAGAGCGCCTTACGATGCTTATGATTATCAAATCGATCTTCATGCAATCCGTCTGCATCGAGCACAAGCAGCTCACCAGGCTCAATATCACGAACCAGCTCTGCGCCAATGGTTTCAAGTGCACAAGTCTCTGACGCGAACAAATAGGCATCCCCGAGCTTGCCCATCGTCAGCGGACGAAGTCCATGCGGATCCGAAGCAACCAGCATCTTGTCGTTCGTCATAATCAAAAATGCGTATCCTCCAACAATCCGCTGGAACGCGTATTTAGCCGCCTCCACAAGTCCTTTGGGAGAACGTGCAATCAAGTGAGCGATAACCTCCGTGTCACTTGTTGTCTGAAAAATAGAACCGCTCTGCTCCAGCTCACGCCGGATCGTTGGTGCATTTACAATGTTTCCGTTCGTTGCAACGGCCAAGTCACCGTCCCGGTATTTGAATACCAGTGGTTGTGCATTGGTTAGCTTGCTATCTCCGCTCGTGGAATAACGCACGTGACCGATAGAGATATCGCCAGCAAGGGTCTGCATCAAGTCTTTGGTGAAGACCTCTTTCACCAATCCCATACCTCGGTGATAGTTAAATTGCGTACCGTCACTTACACACATGCCTGCACTTTCTTCCCCGCGATGCTGTAGTGCATGGAGACCGTAATAGGAAAGAGAAGCTGCATCAGGGTGCCGATACACCCCGAATACGCCGCATTCTTCCTTTAATTTATCGAGTCCTTCCTTGCCAGAACCTTCGTTATAATAATCGCCAGTCCACAACGGTTCCGTCATCAGTTCATGAGACATGGAATCGCATCCTCCCAGACCTTCGCCAAACCTCCTACAGGTTCGTTCACGGCTGAAGTTCCGTTCAATTCAATGGTCAAGTTACTTCCCTCAACACGTCCAATCACAGCTACAGGCACACCGCGTTCACGCACAAAAGCTTCCAGCTTACCTGCTTGTTCCGGCGAAGCCGACAGCAAAATACGGGATTGGCTCTCACTGAACAGAGCATGGTCTGCACGCAGTGTAGTCTCAACATTCACCTGTGCACCCACGTTACCGCTGATGCAAGACTCTGCCAGTGCAACCGCCAGACCACCTTCGGACAAGTCATGTGCCGAGCGAACAAGACCGGATTGGATCGCTTCCAGCACAGTGCTGAGCAATGCCTTCTCTGTGTTCAAGTCCAGCTCAGGCGGACGGCCTTCCGTCACGCCGTGAACGGCGTATTGCAGCTCGCTGCCGCCGAGTTCTGCTTTGGTTTCACCGAGGAGGATGATCACATCACCTTCGGACTTGAAAGCCTGTGTCGTGATATGATCTGTATCATGAACGAGACCTACCATACCGACTACTGGCGTTGGATAGATGGAGCCCTTTGCGTTTTCATTGTACAAACTTACGTTACCACCGATGACCGGTGTATCCAGCACACGGCAAGCTTCTGCCATACCGTCCACTGCTTTTTCCATTTGCCAGAAAATTTCCGGCTTCTCCGGGTTACCAAAGTTCAGGTTGTCCGTAATTGCCAGTGGCTCTGCACCGGAACATACGATATTACGCGCTGCTTCACTTACCGCAATTCGTCCGCCCACCTCAGGATCAAGGTACACATAACGGCCGTTACAGTCCGTAGTCATCGCAAGACCTTTGCGTGTTCCGCGAATCGTTACAACTGCTGCATCCGAGCCTGGACGCACTGCTGTGCTTGTACGTACCATGTAATCGTATTGATCATAAACCCATTTTTTGCTCGCAACGGTTGGAGAAGACAATACTTGTTTCAATGCACCGCCAAGATCTGACACTTCGTCATAACGAAGCGTGTCGATGGAAGCACTTTGCTCATAATACGCTGGCACTGAGGATGGTTTGTCATATATCGGGCACTCATCAACGAGCGCTTTGACCGGCATATCACCAACAACTTCACCGTGGTGGATCAGTTTCAGACGACCATCATCCGTCACTTTACCGACTTTGGCACAGATCACACCCCAACGTTCGAAGATTTCCAACGCTTGCGCCTCATCCTTCGGCTCAATAACAAACAACATCCGCTCCTGGGACTCGGAGAGCATCATCTCGTAAGGTGTCATGCCCTCTTCACGCTGAGGTACCTGATCCAGATAGAGCTCCAGACCATTACCAGCTTTACTTGCCATCTCTGCACTGGAACATGTCAGACCTGCTGCACCCATATCCTGAATGCCAAGTACGATGCCTGTATCGATCAATTCCAGACAGGATTCCATCACGAGTTTCTCCATGAACGGGTCACCGACCTGAACCGCCGTACGCTGGGACTCGGATTCTTCTGTAAGCTCAACGGATGCAAACGTTGCACCGTGAATACCGTCACGACCTGTTGGTGGGCCCACATAATACACCGGGTTACCTACACCTTTGGCTACACCGCGCTGGATTTTGTCATGATCGATGAGACCCACACACATCGCGTTAACGAGCGGATTACCTTCATAGCTCTCATCAAACATCACTTCACCTGCGACAGTTGGAATTCCGATACAGTTACCGTATCCCGCAATACCCGCCACAACGTGCTCGAACAAATATTTTACGCGCTCACTCTCCAGCTTACCGAAACGAAGAGAGTTCAGCAGCGCTACCGGTCTTGCACCCATCGAGAAAATGTCACGGATAATGCCGCCTACACCTGTTGCCGCGCCTTGATAAGGCTCTACCGCGGAAGGGTGGTTATGGCTTTCAATTTTGAAAACAACGGCCTGGTTGTCACCGATATCTACAATTCCGGCACCTTCACCCGGACCCATCAGAACACGCGGGCCACTTGTCGGGAAACGGCGTAAGAGCGGCTTGGAGTTTTTGTATGCGCAGTGCTCAGACCACATGACGCTGAATACACCAATTTCTGTGTAGTTAGGCTTGCGGCCCATGAACTCACAGATCAGCTCATATTCGCTGTCAGACACGCCCATCTGTGCGTAAAGTTTATGTTCTGCGACCTGTTCTGCTGTTGGCTCCTTAGCGGATAGCTGCTGCGTCATGCCGATCCCTCCATGCTTTCAAAATTGATGTAAACATCCGTTTGCCGTCTTCCGAACCGAACAGTGAATCTACTGCACGCTCCGGGTGTGGCATCATGCCCACGACATTACCTGCTTCGTTGCAGATTCCCGCGATATCACCCAGGGAACCATTAGGGTTACTACCATATGTGAATACAATCTGGTTGTTTGCTTGCAAACTTGCGAGTGTTTCTTCGTCACAATAGTAGTTGCCTTCACCGTGAGCAATCGGAATGATAATCTCTTCGCCCGGTGCATAGTCACGCGTGAATGGTGTGTCCGCGTTAGCCACTTTCAATACCGTGTCATGGCAGCGGAATTTCAGGGACGTATTGCGGATCAATGCTCCAGGGAGCAGACCTGCTTCCGTCAGGATTTGGAACCCGTTGCAGATACCCAGGACATATTTACCTTGCTCTGCCGCCTTAGCTACTTCGTTCATTACTGGTGCGAAACGGGAAATCGCTCCGCAGCGCAGATAGTCTCCATACGAGAAACCACCAGGAACCAGAATGCAATCATATGCTGATAGATCTGTTGCCGTATGCCATACATAATCTACTTCTTGTCCAATCGCATCTTCCACCGCTTTGTAACAGTCGATGTCGCAGTTGGAGCCAGGGAACACAAGAACTGCAAATTTCATGAGATTAACCCTCCAATTCGTAGCGGTAATCTTCAACAACGGTGTTAGCGAGCAGCTTCTCACACATTACTTTCAATCGTTTCTCCGCTTCCGCACGATCTGTTGTATCCAGATTGAGTTCCATGACTTTACCGATCCGTACACTTTCCACTTCGTTGAATCCCATAGAATGCAGAGCTCCTTGAACGGCTACGCCTTGTGGGTCGAGTACGCTTTGTTTAATAGTGACATATACGGTTGCTTTAATCATGATTCGAAGTTCCTCCTCAGTAATGAACGGGATAAATGCTTTATGCTGTTAAAAATAATAGGGTAGCCTTGGGGCTGGGGCTCTAGGGTGGATTGTTCCTCCGGCCGCTTCTTGTTCCCAGGTTTCTCTGATTCGTTTTGGCCCGCACTGCGGTCAAAACCCGGGAACAAAGGCGGACGCTTCGCTCCTTCGTGAACAATTCCACCCCTACGCCCTGATCCTGCGGCACAAATTTTTAAAGGCCTAACCCCTTTGCGTTGCAAGGTTGGCAACGGTAAAACCTAGTCATTTGGCAGAATCGTAGATAGGTTTTTAAATTACTTGAGTAACAATGCTTCTCAATCTTTTAGTTACAATCTTTCCAGGCTTCAAACTTGCAGAAGCCAGTGCCTTCATTGCCTCATCCACCAGTTTGAACACTGGCGGAGGGAAAGATTTGAGCTGGAGAAGCGAAGCGTTCGCCTTTGAAACCGGAATGAGTCCTTTTGAAAAAAAGGATTCCAATCCAAACATTCCGGGGGCAACAGCGATCGAAGGCCAAACTTTCCTGCAGCCACGCTCCAACGCCACTTACCTCAAACGCCCCTCGTCAAACGATTATAGATATCGACATAACGAGCAGTGGTTGCTTCTACAACCTCTTGCGGAAGCGGATCCGGCTTGCTGTTCTTGTCCCATTCGGTGCCTGCAAGATAGGTACGGACAGGCTCTTTATCCATGCTGTCGATCTCAATGTCGAGTGCATAGTTTTCTTTTGCCCAGAAGCGAGAGGCATCCGGGGTGAAGATTTCATCAATTAGGATCACCTTGCCGTCTACGATCCCAAATTCGAATTTACAATCTGCCAAAATGATGCCGCGTTGATCGCAGTAATCACGAGCAAACTCATACAGGCGCAGGCTTTTCTCCTGAAGTTCAATCGCAAGGGCATCTCCGACAAGCTCTTTCATACGCTCCATCGAAATATCCTCGTCATGACCCACATCATTTTTGGCTGCTGGTGTGAAGATCGGCACTTCAAGTTTGGCGTTTTTGCGTAAGCCCTCTGGCAATGTAATGCCGTTCACTTCACCAGTTGTCTCATACTGTCTCCAGCCACCTCCGGTGATGTAACCGCGCACCACACATTCGATATCAATGCGTTCTGCTTTGCGAGTAACCATGATACGGTTCTTGAGTAATTCAGGATCGGTGATTAGATCACCTAGCTGATTCACATCGGTATGCACGACATGGTTGTCCATCATGCTGCCTGTCAGTTCAAACCAGAAGCTGCTCAGTTGATTGAGCACATTGCCTTTCTCCGGAACCGCCGGGTCGAGCACATAATCAAATGCTGAGATGCGATCCGTTACCACGATAAGATAATGTTCACCCAGATCATATAGCTCGCGTACTTTTCCTTTGTATAACAGAGGCGCTTTAACAAGTTCTGCCGCTGTGGACAGTGCCATGGGTTCACCTTCTTTCAGGAGATGTAAATATACGTCCAATTCCCCTCATCACGCAGGACCCACTCCGAATGCAGAAGAACCTTCCGATCGCTGTTATCCCCGAATTTTTTGATCCCATTGTAGAAGGGGAAAATTCAGTGATAAAGGCGCAGCCTATGCTTCCGAAGCAGCTTTCTTTCAGAAAGCTTGTAGCTTCGCTTCTTCAGGTTTTTTCTGCATTCTCTGTTCCAGCGTGAACACATAATCAACCTATACTTTTAGGGGAGTCAATCTGTCCTCTTCGTTCCCTGCTAGCCATCATTCGTTTCTCTAGCCTTATTGAAGATATATTAGTCGTTCAAGCCGAGTTTTTTGAAAATGGTATCAACGTGTTTGAGGTGCCAGGATGGGTTGAAGGCATCTGCAATTTCCTCTTCACTCAGCACCGCCGTAATTTCAGGTGTGGACTTCACGATGTCCTGGAACTGACGTTGTTCTTCCCAAGCTTGCATCGCACGCGGTTGAACGGTATCGTATGCTTGCTCACGGCTGAAGCCTTTGTCGATCAGTTTGGTCATAATGCGGCCAGAGAATGGCACACCGAAGGTCCGTTCCATGTTGCGTTTCATGTTTTCCGGGAATACGGTCAAGTTCTTCACAATGTTACCGAATCGGTTCAGCATGTAGTTCAGCAACATCGTAGCATCCGGCAGAATTACACGTTCTACGGAAGAGTGCGAGATGTCGCGCTCATGCCACAGGGTTACGTTCTCGTAGGCGGATACCATGTGTCCGCGAATGACGCGAGACAGACCAGAGATATTCTCACTGCCAATCGGGTTACGTTTGTGTGGCATTGCAGAAGATCCTTTTTGACCTTTAGCAAAAGCTTCTTCTACTTCACGGAACTCACTCTTCTGCAGCGCACGTACTTCTGTAGCGAACTTGTCCAGGGACGTAGCAATTAGGGCCAACGTTGCCATGTACTCCGCGTGACGATCACGTTGTAGCGTTTGGGTAGAGATTGGCGCTGGCTTCGTGCCCAGCTTCTTGCAGACAAACTCCTCAACGAACGGATCGATATTCGCATATGTTCCAACAGCACCCGAGATTTTGCCGTACTGTACACCGTCTGCCGCGTGGCGGAAACGATCCAGGTTACGTTTCATCTCTTCATGCCACAGTGCCATTTTCAATCCGAATGTGGTTGGCTCCGCATGTACGCCGTGTGTACGTCCCATCATTGGTGTATGTTGGTAAGCCAGCGCTTTTTCACGCAAAATTTCAATAAAATTAATGATATCTTTTTCCAAAATTTCGTTCGCTTGACGCAGTACATAACCCAGCGCCGTATCAACCACGTCTGTGGAAGTAAGGCCGTAATGTACCCATTTGCGCTCCGCTCCAAGGCTCTCGGATACGGTGCGTGTGAATGCGATAACGTCGTGACGTGTTTCTTGTTCAATCTCATAGATCCGGTCGATATCAAACGTAGCGTTCTGGCGAAGCAATGCTGCGTCTTCCTTCGGGATGACTCCAAGTTCAGCCCAAGCCTCACATGCACAGATTTCAACTTCCAGCCAAGATTTGAACTTGTTCTCTTCCGTCCAGATGGCTCTCATTTCGGGTCTGCTATAACGTTCTATCATGAATTCGTGTACCTCCATAGATTAGTTTGTTCAATCCATTGTAATCCTTCTTCAACGTCCTGACAGAGCAAATTCACATGCCCCATCTTCCGTCCTGTCTTCGCTTCGCTCTTGCCATATATGTGAAGTCTAGGGATAACACCGAGTTCCATCGCCTCTTCATCAGGTTGCCCTGTTCTTGCGATGATCCCTTCCAGATGTTCACCAAGCACATTGACCATAACAACGGGACTTAACAATGTTGTATCTCCTAATGGCAATCCGCAGATCGCTCGAATGTGCTGTTCAAACTGGGATGTTGCGCAGGCTTCCATCGTATAGTGTCCGGAATTGTGAGGCCGTGGAGCCAGCTCATTCACATACAATCTTCCGTCAGCTGCTACAAACAGTTCTACTGCTAATAACCCAACAGCTTCCATTGATTCTGCAACCGCCGCTGCCAGCTTCTGTGCTTCAAGCTGAATGTCCGTAGCCACTCGCGCAGGCACGATGGACGCATGTAAAATATTGTTCACATGAATGTTCTCCGCAGGCGGGAACGTTTTGATCTCCCCATTCGTACTGCGTGCAACAATGACTGAGATCTCGCATTCAAACTTGATAAATTGCTCCAGTACCAGCTCTGCTCCTGTTGCTGCAAGTTCCTCATATGCCGCTTTAGCTTCCGCTGCCACACGAATTACACGTTGTCCTTTGCCATCGTATCCACCAGTCACCGTTTTCAGCACACATGGTACGCCCAGTTCACTTACCGCAGCGTTCATTGTATCCAGACTGGTAATCTCCCGGTATGGAGCTACTCGGACACCAGCGGCCTCAATTGCACGTTTCTCACGCAGGCGATGCTGGGTTGTATACAAAAGGGTACTACCTTGCGGTACGGATGATTCACGCTCAAGTAAAGCTGCAACTTCTGCATCCACATTCTCGAATTCATAGGTGATGACATCACATTGCCGTGCAAGTTCTCTTGCTGCCTGCACATCATCATATCCTGCCTCAATCTGCTTCGCGATTTGACCGCAAGGTGAATCCGGGGTTGGATCAAGGGTGACAAATCGATATCCCATTGCCGTTCCAGCCAGCGTCATCATACGTCCGAGCTGTCCGCCACCGAGAATACCGATGGTTGTTTGTCCAGGCAGCAACACAGGTTGTCCTTGCCCTAATCCTCTATCCTGTCTAGTTGCCTCGTTACTCATAGCTCATCACTGCTTTCCAATACTTCTTGTTTAATCCGTTCTCTGCGGGCTTCGGAGCGGCGCTGTACCTCCGGGTCAAATGCACCAATGATCTGTGCCGCGAGCAAGCCTGCATTCGTCGCGCCAGCTTTGCCAATTGCAACCGTAGCGACCGGAATGCCGCCAGGCATCTGCACAATGGACAGCAAGGAATCGAGACCGTTCAATGCTTTGGATTGAACCGGAACACCGATGACCGGAAGCATCGTTTTGGATGCCACCATACCTGGAAGATGGGCCGCTCCGCCTGCACCAGCGATAATGACCTTGAATCCGCGGTCAATCGCCTGTTCTGCATATTCAAACATCAAGTCTGGTGTACGATGTGCAGAGACGACCTTTTTTTCATAACCAATCTCCAGCTCGTCCAACACCTCGCACGCATGTTTCATCGTTTCCCAATCTGACTTGCTGCCCATAATTACAGCGACTTGCACTGACATGAATATATCCCACTCCCGTCTGAGCATTTTAGATAAATTTGCATAATTAAAAACAAAAAAGTCCGTTACCCGCGAAAACATCACATTTTCTCCGGACACCGGACTCCAAGAAATACGTATCCCCATATTTGGGCATGCCAAACGGGGTGCTGTCCGCCTCGATCAATGCGAGTCCCAGCCGTATCTCCTCGTAGTCCGGAAATTTACGGTTCCCGGGTAGATACTTCCGGGCCCTATTCCCGGCGTTATACGAGCAAACATCTATTCAATACCTCTTTGTTACTATGTTCCATATTTCTATTGCTTTCGTTCCTACTCGACCTTATTTATACCTGATCGACACATCTAACATTCTAACAACCCCCTACAGCGAATGTCAACTTAAAGACGAACATTTAAACTATTGACAAATCTATTGTTCGGGAATAAAGTCGATGCAATTGAATAAAAACCCATTTCTTACGAACAATCTGATCCCACTGCACAAAAACAAAAAAGCCGGACCTCTTCAATCTCTCGAAGACACCGGCTTAGTATTACAGGGTTGAACAACCCCTTTTTATTTCACAATCAATACAGGAACACGAGCGTGCTGTACCACATTATGGCTGACACTACCCAGTACGAATTCACGGATTCCACCGAGTCCGCGAGAGCCAATTACAATGATATCGGAACCGTTCTCTTTGGCATAATCCAGCAGAACTTCAGCTGGAGCCCCTTGAATCAAATCCACATTTGCCTCAACACCCGCAGCTTGAATGCGTTCTTTGGCTTCATCGGTCGTTTGTACAGCCAGGTTGTAGTAATCATTGTTGAGGGAAGTAGGCAGCGGGGCCAGACCCTCTCCAATAAATACGCGCGGAAAATCAAATGCATGAATGACATCCAGCACAGCCCCTGGAGATGCCTTGGCAAGCTCGATTGCACGATCCAGCGCTTTATTGGAAGCCTTCGACCCATCATAAGCCACTAAGATTTTGGAAAATAACATGTAAATCCCGTCCCTTCCTTATATATGTAGAATCCGAAGCATGCTTCGGTCTGACATCTCAATCTTCTACAGATCAATCCTGTACAGAGTCTGGAACCATGTAACTTCTTAAACCTTCACAGGTTAGGATGAATCATTTTTTTGTTAAGAAAGAATTTACATACAAAGCCTTAGAAATTATTGTAAAAAGTAACCGTACATTACGGCATTCAAAAATACGAGAAGTGGAATACCTATGGTAAAGCTGGGATGTTTCGTTTTATGTCTTTTCCGATACATCGCAATCCAGACACCCAACGCACCGCCGATGAATGCCAGCAAAAATAACGTTCGTTCTGGCGTCCGATCCCGCCGCTGCCGCGCCCGTCTCTTGTCATCTGACATAACAAGATAGGCTACAACGTTGATAAAAATAAACCATACTATAAGTCCGGTCTGCATATGTGTTTAGCGGTCCCCCTGTCCCGGGACATCTCCCTACCTCCATTATAATCTGAAGTCAGGCAGATGATCAACGCGGGAAGAGAACCGCAGTATTTTACGTAACCTTACTTCGTAATCTTAATTCGTAATTTACTCCCTAACCCACACTGCCTTAAACTATAACAACCAATGCTCTCTATCGTATAACTAAATTGTCTAACCGTTTCTGCTACTTCTACGACTCCTGTTTGGGAATGCCGTTCAGGCTCGGCACTCGTTTGGCCGCTTTCTCTGGGCTCACTGCAATATGTTCTTCTCGAATGCTGTCTTTGTTCTGCTGGTTATGACGCTTTTCCGGTTTGTTATGTGGCATCTGACGCTCACCTCCTCCGTTTACGTTGCCTGAAAAGCAAGCATCTTATACGAAGGAGGCTTCTGTATTCGGACTTGACTTGTAATCCCTGTCGTGGTTTTAGGTGCTGCGATGGCTATTTAGAAAATGGTACAGTGCTCCGTAAAGATTCGCATCGTTGCCGAATGTACAAGCTGTGATCTTTGGATTTGCCTTATGCAAAGGGTTAATCCGCTTCAGTTCACCAATGGCCCATTCAATTCGCTTCAACACAATAGGCTGTGCGCTGATGCCCCCGCCAATCGCAAATACCTCGGGATCAAGGATATACTGCAGATTCATAATCTGTACCGCAATCTGTGTGCAAAAGTTATCAAATACGCCGCATGCCTCAGGATCTCCTTGATTAATAAATTCAAATACTGCTTCCCCATCAGAAGGATCATGTAACCTTTTTAACATTCCAATCTGTCTGACCATCTCTACAGCGGAACTCTCCAGCCCGAAGTAAGCAGCCTCTTTCGTTACTGGATCAATCCGGCTCATCACATAACTGACCTCTCCGGCTGAAAGGTTTTTCCCTCGCTGTAGTTTACCATCGATGATAATTCCTCCCGCAATGCCGCTACCGAGCACCATAACTACGGAATCCCTGTTATCCTTTACACTGCCCAGCCATAGTTCAGCCAGCGCTGCACATTTCCCATCATTCTCAATGGACACATCTACACTATATCGATCAGCCAAGAGCTTGGCCAAGTTCACCTCATGCAAAAACGGAAAAGAACCGCCATGGTACACCACGCCTGTTAGCACATCAATCGTTCCAGGGCAGCTCATAGCAATGCCCTGAATCTGCTTCATGTCTTGTGCATCCACGATGGCATAAAGTGCATCCTGCAGTTCTTGAAGGCCACTTCGCCCAATGCCACGTCTCCCTTTGGACAACAGTTCCCCACTCTCGCTCATTACCCCGTATTTTATAAATGTTCCGCCAATATCAATGACCAGATACATTCTGTCACCCTCCTGCCCCATAAATCAGTAATCAACATCTTAATTGAAATATAGAGCGTTTCCAATTATATTTATGGTATTATTTTGCGAATAGTGGTATTTAATCATGATGAATAGGAGATGACAACGTGATGTCCACGATAAACGGAACCAAGCTTCAATGGATCATACAAACGTTATATGACGCTACCCATATTCCCGTGTTCTACCTTACGGAAGGTTCCCGTAGTCGCAATTTCAATCAAGAGCTAATGAGTCATCTTCTCTCCATCCCCATCCGGCACAAAATCCAAGTGATCCATTACCATCATCATAAACAGAACCCCAAGCAAGCCGATAACATGATCCTGCTCCCAATCTCAACCGATGAAGGTCCAGGTCTGCTTGTTCTTTGGCCTCATGCACAGGAGGATCTGGAGAGTAGGCAATTTGCTGCATTAGTTCAGCACCTTCAACATCTTAACGCACCCCCTTTGTCTGAACCTGCTGACTTCCATCAGCTTCTAAGTGCTGCGATTATGGCCCATTACCTTTTACATCATGAAGTTCTGGATCGAAACCAAGTGCTGAAGGACAACGCCAATGTTGTCAATAGCCAGACCGAAGGTGTACTCGAACTGTCTCTTCTGGAACAGAGAGAACGGAGTCTGTTTCATAAATCCTATCTTTCGGAGAAAAAGGTGTTTGACCAAGTACGGCAGGGAAACAAACGCAAGATGCTTCTGTATCTGAAACAGCATATGGATCTGAATGGTGTCTACGGCACCTTATCCAAACATGATAGTTTACGAAGCAAAAAGAACCTGATTATCGCAGCTATTACGCTGGGGACTCGAGCTGCCATAGATGGTGGGCTATATTCAGAATCAGCACTCACACTTAGCGATACCTATATCCAGCACATTGAAACGCTATCAAAAATCCATTCGATTCATCCGATTCTGCAAGATATTCTTAGTGATTTTACCGAACGAGTAGCTAAGGTCCAACGGGCGCACATATCCAAAGACATTCTGTTATGTCAGGAGTATATATTCAATCACTTATACGATGACCTGAGTCTGTCCGTCCTATCCGAACATCTGCAAATAAGCCCCTCCTATCTTTCCCGTAAATTCAAGGAAGAGACTGGGGAGGGGCTTCGCATTTTTATACAAAGGCAACGGATTGAAGAGGCTAAAACGCTCATCGTCTTCTCAGACTATCGGCTGAGTGAGATCTACTCGCTGTTAAACTTCCACGATCAGAGTTATTTCATCAAGGTATTTCGAAAACATACAGGCTTCACACCGAAGGAATACCGCAACCGATATGTCGTTAAACCTTCTTGAAAGGAAACATAACATAGGCTGGAACTTCTTTAACTAAACTTGCATAAGAATCTGTACTTCTGTAGAAAAGCGGCTTGATCTGTTCGAATTACAAAGAGAACATTTAGCCCTTGGAAGAGGGAGTGTGCAACAGCTCACTCCTATTTACCTTGTTTCTCCATAGCTTCTTTTAGCAAGTCTCCCAGATTGGAGCCAATGGACTCTTGCTTCGCATATTGTTTAACCAGCTTTTGCTGTTCACGTTTGTTGACATGCTGTTTGCCTTTATCCAGCGTTTCTGTGATTCCACAAGGTAGACATTGCACATATAGTCCTGCTTTGCCTTCCTTGATCTCCATCTTTTTGTGGCACTGCGCGCAACGCCGATTTGACATTCGTTTCTCATTGGAGCGGCGGTAACCACAGTCCTCCGTAGGACATACGAGGAACTTCCCGCGTTTCCCCTTTTTCTCAAGCAATCTTGCATTACAATCCGGGCAGTGACTGTTGGACACATTATGCGGCTTGTACTCGGCTTTACTGCTTTTAACGGTAGATACAAGCTCCTTCGCCATAGAACGAATGCCATCCAGGAACGGGCCAGGCTTCCCCTGTCCACGCGCTATGCGCTCCAATTCAGCTTCCCAGCGAGCCGTAAGCTCCGGTGTACGCAACTGTGGTGCAGCTAGCTCAATGAGTTGTTTGCCTTTACCCGTTGGATGCAGGCTATTGCCTTGACGATCGATTGTATCCGAGCTGACCAGCTTCTCAATAATATCCGCACGTGTTGCTGGGGTGCCAAGCCCGTGCTTCTCCATCTGGGAGAGCAGAGCAGCTTCCGTGTACCGCTTCGGCGGCATGGTTCGCCCACTCTTGATGTGACAACGCTGAAGCGTGACCGACTGACCTTGCTGCAAATCTGGCAACAGTGCACGCTCATGATCCCCAGCGTCATCCGAACGGTCATCGTCATCATCGGTGTAATCACCGCCGTATACTTCACGCCAGCCACTGTCCTTAACTGTTGTACCTTTTACATGGAAGGAATCCTTCCCTACCTGTACCGTAACGGCAACGGAATCATACCTGGCCGCCGGATAGAACAGACTGATGAAACGGCGCACAATGAGATCATACAGCTTACGTTCCTCTGGGCTTAACTGATTCAAGAGCACCGTCTGCTCCGTTGGAATAATGGCATGGTGATCCGTTACTTTGCTGTCATCCACAATACGTTTCGTGATGTTCAGATTCTTACGCAGCAATGGACGCGCAAGCGATGCATATGGTCCAACAGCCACACTTTCCAGTCGCTCTTTCAGTGTTCCTGTCATGTCCGATGTCAGATAACGGCTATCTGTACGCGGATAGGTCACCAGCTTGTGCTGTTCATACAGGCGTTGCAGCACATTGGAGGTCTGTTTGGCGGAAAAACCGTGTTTACGGTTCGCATCCCGCTGCAGCTCGGTCAAGTCGTAAGCCAATGGATGTGGCTCGACCTTCTCACTTTTTTTCACTTGGGCAATCGTTCCTTTGCGCCCTTCCACCCGTTCTTTCAATTGCTGCATGTCTTGTTTGTCAAAAAGCCTAGAATCCCCTCCTGCTGCACGCCATACGGCCTGAAAATCTCCAAAATCTCCGGTTAACGTCTCATACTCTTGTGAACGGAAGCCGTTAATTTCATTTTCCCGATCCATGATCATACCCAGGGTTGGGGTCTGTACACGTCCTGCTGACAATTGCGCATTGAAACGTACGGTTAACGCACGTGTCACATTAAGACCAATCATCCAGTCTGCTTCTGCGCGGCAGCGTGCGGATTCATAGAGACGGTCGAACTGACTCCCGGGCTTCAGCGAGGCAAATCCATCTTTAATTGCTTTATCGGTCTGAGATGAAATCCACAGCCGCTTGAATGGTTTTTTCCACTGTGCCATCTGCATAATCCATCTTGCCAGCAGCTCCCCCTCACGTGCCGCATCTGTTGCAATGATTAGCTCACCCACATCCTGACGTTTCATCAGTTGCTGTACGGCTTTGTACTGGTGATTCGTTTCTCTGAGCACTTTCAGCTTGGTTCGCTCCGGCAAAATAGGCAAATCCTCCAGATTCCAAGTCGCATACTTTTTGTCGTAATCTTCTGGTTCAGCCAAACCAACCAAATGACCTAGCGCCCAGGTGACGATATATTTCGGACCTTCCATATAGCTTTTATGTTTATCACGCGCACCCATAACCCGGGCAATCTCCCGAGCTACCGATGGCTTCTCTGCGAGTACCAATGTCTTCACTTCGTATCTCCCTTTCTTTCAGAACACTAAGGATCTGCGAATCTATTTGTCTATTATAACATTTCAACCAAGAACATGTTTTTGACATTCCTCCGATATTCCACTGCTCCTATTTAAAGGTGTTGCCGGGCTCATGAAAGGATATACCACCGCCAAGCACCCCATTTAATCCCTTGAAAGGTTACTGCCATTAATGAAAAAATGGATTGAACCCATCTTTACATTTATGTAGTACTCGGATGCAACATAAAAAGTACACCCAGCCCCAATATAGGGACGGGTGTACTTGTATATTCAGTGTGAGCAATGAACCATCTTCTAATTTCAATCTCATGTGCTACCGATCGATATTTCAGATGATAATGGGCTAACTCCCTTTAGATTAGAACTTGTTCGATTCTGGAATTCCCCATCGGAGGATCAGACCTGAGTAAGTCAGTCCACCGCCAAAACCAAACAACGCAACGTTCTGTCCATATTTTAACTTTCCTTCATCTACTGCAATCTGAAGTGCAAGCGGGATTGAGGCAGCTGACGTATTTCCCCGATATTCCATGCTCGTGAGTGTACGTTCCAGTGGAATCGGACCTCGCTCACACACTGCTTCAATCATACGCATATTGGCACTGTGTGGTACAAACCAGTCAACCTGCTCAGGTGACATGTCGGCTTTAGCAATAAGCTCAGCTAATTGTTCTGGAACCATACGCACTGCCCACTTGTAGACCTCTCTGCCGTTCTGAACTAATTTCCCCTCCGCATTCAAAGGCTGTCCATTCATCTCCGTAGAAAGTCCACTTTTGTATAAGTGCATGCCACCTTCTCCTTGGGTTCCAGATACGATCGATTTGAAATCTCCCTCACCCGAAGCACGCTCTACCAAAAAGGCACCCGCTCCATCTCCAAACAATACGCAAGTGGTGCGATCTGTATAATCCGTTATTTTGGATAACGTCTCTGCCCCGATGACCAGCACCTTTCGATACATCCCGCTGGTCACCAAACTGTCCGCGAGCTGCATCCCGTATGTGAAACCAGCACAAGCTGCATTCAGATCGAGCACCCCTGTGTGCGGAATACCCAGATTAGCCTGAAGGCGCGAAGCCGAACTTGGAAAGGAATATTCAGGTGTACTTGTTGCAAATAGAATCATATCAACATCGGTGATATCCACCTCGTAACGACGCATCATATCTTCTACGGCTCTTGTAGCCAGATCAGATACATATTCATGCTCTGCCGCAATGCGACGCTCTCTCATGCCTGTCCGTTGTACAATCCATTCATCGCTTGTATCAACCATCTTCTCTAAATCGGCATTACTCAAAATTCGTTCAGGCACATACGTACCCATCGCTGTTATTGCTGCCTTCGATTGATGATTCATCGCAGAGATCACCTCGTTCGTTTTTTTTATTATTATAGCACTTAGTACTAGTACTTGGTACTAATTTATTTTATTTATCCCAAAATAAATCCCCATCGACTTATTAGTATAACTTTATTTAAATCGTTACACTCCTCTCCTCGATCAAGGAAACTGCAAACGCACCGTCTATGGAGTTACAACAAAAAAACAGCTCATATCTTAATGAGCTGCCTTGGTCAAGTAAGTTTATTTAAGACAAAATAAAAACCACCACCGAATTTCATCGGCAGTGGTTCTTTGCTTGGCGGCTTCCTACTCTCCCAGGACCCTGCGGTCCAAGTACCATCGGCGCTAGAGGGCTTAACGGTCGTGTTCGGGATGGGTACGTGTGGAACCCCTC
>JAFWEX010000108.1 GCA_017512705.1 Paenibacillus sp. | reverse complement strand
GGACACTATTACGCGATAGCCCTGTACCTTGGACACCATAACATTTTACCGATATTCTGGACACTATAACGCGATAGCCCCATACAATATCCAAGATAGCACTCAGTACAATGGACACCATAACGAGATAGCCTCTTTTTCCTATGTTGTTATCGTGTCCAGCGTATAAGCCTCCCCGGCCATTCCTGCCCGCCTTTCTACTCCGCACATAAAACAAAATGCACCCACTGTCCGCAAATGCCCTTGTGCAAAGCGGTTTCAGAGGGTGCTATCTTGTACATCGTATAAAATCCGTGATTCTAAGTTTTGTCAGGATGCTCTTTACAGTCTCAGGCCGCCAGATTTCCTTTCCTGCCGGAGATGGAATGTCTCGTACAGAGAGATACCTCGCAATATATGAAGGTGATTTCCCTTCCATGAACTTCCTGTAGATTAGTCGGATTATCTCCGCTTCTTCGGGTACAATCTCCGGCAATCCATCCGGGCCTTTGCGATACCCGAGAAAATGCTTGTATGGCAGCGAAACCTTGCCCTCCGCAAAACGCCTTCTCATGCCCCAGGTAACGTTTTCCGAGATGGATCGGCTTTCCTCCTGCGCAAGGCTGCTCATGATGGTTATGAGCAGTTCCCCTTGTCTATGTTCGCACGCTTATAACATTGCGCGTCCGTAAGGCCCTTTTCATCGATCAGGTGCAAAAGGGCCTCAGAAAAACCTTCATCAGTCTTTCTAAGTAACTCCTCCAAATATGGTTTTGAAATTGACGATCCCGTTATTATTCTATCAAACACATAGTCCAGATTGTTGCTAAGCTTCTTATCATATTGCAGTGCTGCTTCCTCGTCTTCCTGCCACAGCTTTCTTCTACGGTATTCCGTATTTGGCGAATAATGGCTAGCAGCATAGACATCGTCGATATACTCCTGAACATCCTGGAACAATTTCTTACTCGTAAGGAATTCTGTGTGCCCAAACACCACCAGGTAGATGAGCATGTCGTTCTGAAACAGAAATTTACTAATGACATCGAGTGCCACAGCCAGTGTTTCATCCTTTGGATAGCCATAGGTGCCAGCGGACACTAGCGGAAACGCAACGCTTTCACATCGGTATTCTCTGGCCAGGTTCAGAGAGTTACTGTAGCAGGCGGCAAGCAGATCCCTCTCTCCATTTGCTCCTCCATGCCAGATTGGCCCTGCCGTATGGATCACATATTTAGCAGGAAGCCGATATCCCTGAGTGATTTTTGCATCGCCAACGTCACAACCGCCAAGATTACGGCATGCCTCCGTAAGCTCTGGTCCGGCTGCTCGATGGATCGCACCGTCTAAGCCTCCGCCGCCTGAAAGCGCTGTGTTCGTTGGATTGACGATCGCGTCAACATTCATTTTTGTTATGTCATTTCGGATAATTATAAATGGCATAGTGTTTTATCCCCCAAATGTGAATGTCAATGAAAATCTGAGCCAAGTGCTAACCAATATTTGAGCCACTTGTGCTAACGAATACTTGAGCCACCAAAGCAAAAAGTGACAGCGAATACTTGAGCCACGTGTGAATGAAACTTGAGCCACTGCAGCTCT
>JAFWEX010000107.1 GCA_017512705.1 Paenibacillus sp. | reverse complement strand
TTCGTGTGCCAGTTGCTCCAAATATAAGAATGTGGGTAGGTTCGTGATCCAGGGCAGTTTCAAATGCCATTTCGGTATCTGTAAGGTCTTTATGAATCGGATCACAAGCGATAAACTCAACACTGTTGCTGCTTACGATCTCTCGTTCTTCTTCTGTTATCGAATCGAAGTCTCCTACAGCAATGTGTGGCTTGATCCCATGCTGAATTAAATATAACGCACCGCGGTCTGCTGCAATAATAATGTCATCAGGCTGAATTTCCCGAAGGAACTCTTTGGCGAGCTGGCCACCTGTGAATATAATGATACGTTTGTAGTCCATTTTATTTCATCCTTCCTTATTATAGAGGAGACACATATTTGTTTTTAAAAGGCTAGTTCACCACGAACTGAACTAAGGTATAAAACGTTACACCAAACCAGTATAATCGACAAAATGTGGTTGCACAATTTCTGTACTCGCGGATACAATGGGGAGAGCCACATGCAGGTGACTTGAAAAGTGAGGCTTGAGCAAGTTAGATTTAAACATTTTTGAAGTGTTCAGCCTCATAGGTACGGTCGCATTTGCATTATCCGGTGCATTTGTAGCCATGGAAGAGGAATACGATATTTTGGGCGTACTGGTACTTGCTCTAGTCACCGCATTAATTATACGCGGCCAACATAAGTCATCCGATTATCGCTGTAATTGTGGCTGCTGTAATGACCGGGATCGGCGGAGGAATTATTCGGGATCTTCTTACTGGATGTAAACCACTTGTTCTGCATGACGAAATCTATGCAGCATGGGCGATGACTGCAGGCTTTACAATCGGAATAGGTTGGTTTTAGAAACAAACATCGGTCTGTTGATCTGTTTCGTAACCGTTGTCTTCTTACGGATGGTTCGGTACATTATAATTGGAAGCTACCGCGTTGTTCGCTAACATATAGCGGAAATGTCAGTTTAAAGACTGAAAGACTTATTCCGCAGCTGTACCTTCGGTAATTCAAAAATCTTAAACAAGGGGGAGTAATTGCATGATTAACGTTGTATTTGTGTGTCTAGGTAACATTTGCCGCTCGCCAATGGCAGAAGCTGTTATGCGTCATAAAGTTCTTGATAAGGGGCTTGGCGAACAAATTCGTATTGATTCAGCAGGTACCAGCGATTGGCACGTAGGCAAACCTCCGCATGAAGGAACGCGGAATTTGCTCGATTCCTATAAAATCTCGTATGCTAACATGACAGCAAGACAGTTTGCGAGTGAAGATTTTGTTCAGTTTGATTACATTATATGTATGGATAATTCCAATGCCGATAATGTGAGAAGCTTACCAGGTGGGGAAGCGGCAGAGATTATCAAGTTCATGGACTTGCTTCCGAACGAAAAGCTGCGAGAAGTACCTGATCCGTATTTCACAGGGAACTTTGAAGAGGTGTACGAGCTGGTGAATGCGGGTTGTGACGTATTATTGGACCGTATCAAAGAAGAGAACTCATTATCCTGAGGGAAAGCTGAGAAAAACAAAAGAACAGAACCAGATAATAAGATTTCTTGGAAGCTCATGATGGGTTTTAATAGTTCAAAATGCTAAAGCGTTCTTTTACGATTAATGAAATGGCAAAGAAGCAGGAGTGAAAGTTATCTGAATATTCCTGCTTCTTTTTCAGGTCATTAATGTAAGCGTTGACAAACGATCTGGACAATTACAGAGTAAAAAAAGAGCGGCTGATTAGCCGCAAGTTTAAAAATGAGGAGCATTTTAATTATCTCTCTTTTAAAAAGTATAACAATGCATCTGGTAGTTCCTTTTGCCAGAAGCCCCATTGGTGATTCCCGTCCTTCTCCTGATAGGAGACGAGAGCACCACGCTTCTCGAGCAAATCCCGAGTATCCCGGCTCAATTGTACAAAATCATACGTTCCTGTATCAGCTTCAAAAGCCGTCTCCTGCAAACCAACGATCATCCAGATGGACAGCCAAGATAAATCTTCGGCTGCAGCGTAGATCTCCTGAGAAGCGGAGTAAAATGCGCCGGACATGCTGATGACGCGGGTGAACAGTTCGGGATACATTAGCGCCAGATGCAGTGAAACACTGCCACCTAATGAGTCACCGGCAAGGATACGTTCCTGCGGAGAACGTCTCACAGGATATTTCTCTTCTACATAGGGAATAATCTCTTCTGCAAAGCACTTCGTGTAATCTTTGAATCGATTGCCAAACGGAGCGTATTCTTGAGTTCTCACAGACACATCGACCTGAACTCCAACAATAATGAAAGGTTCTGCTCCTTCATCGAGGATAATACGATTCGCAGTGGTGGCAATTCGACCAAAATTGAAAAACTCTTCGCCGTCCTGACAATAAACCACGGGATAACTTAGTAGCTCATTGTAGCCTGGGGGAAGATAAATACGAAGAGTTCGTTTCTCGCCGAGGTAACGACTTTCGATCTCTTCCTTCACAATTGTGCGTTTCAAATAGCGGGAATCCGTCATAAAACGTCACCTTTCCGTGTAATTTTTTGCATTCGACCGCGCAATACGGTAAGATTAACCTGGTGCGGGCAATGGGTCAAACATGCAAGCATGTATTATGCTGTTATACCAATATTAAGTACCTGTTATACATACAATCCGAAAGGAAACATAAAAAAATTACGGATTTCTTTGACGTATGCAGTGAAACAGGTGTATAATAATAATATAACAGCGGAACTTGATATTCAAATTTTTTGTTGAGGTGAAGAAAAAAATGAGCAAGGTTCCTTATGAAGTATACACGGAGGATGTAGAAGCTCTGTCCGTGCTGTCTCCTGACGGTGAAATCGTTAATAAAGACATGATGCCTAAGCTTTCCGACGATCAATTAAAAGAAATTATGTACCGCATGGTATTTACCCGTACTTGGGATGACCGTGCAGTAAACCTCGGCCGTCAAGGTCGACTTGGTTTCTATGCTCCAGTATCTGGACAAGAAGCAACAATGGTTGGTAGTGAATTTGCCCTTGAAAAAGAAGACTTTATTGCTCCAGGCTATCGCGACATTCCGCAACTCGTGTGGCACGGACTTCCTCTTTATCAAGCATTCTTGTACTCCCGTGGACACCAACATGGTGGACAAATTCCAGATGGCGTTAATGTATTGATGCCACAAATCATCATTGGTGCACAAATTCTGCACGCAATGGGGATCGCTATGGGTTACAAATTGAAGAAACAAAAGCAAGTCGTTATCACTTACACAGGTGACGGCGGTTCTTCAGAAGGTGACTTCTATGAAGGTCTGAACTTTGCTGGTGTATATAAATTGCCAGTAATCTTCTTCGTACAAAACAACGGTTATGCCATCACTACACCTTTTGCTAAACAAACAGCAGCTCTGTCCATCGCTCACAAAGCGGTAGCAGCAGGTATCAAAGGCGTTAAAGTTGACGGTATGGACATCTTCGCTGTTATCAAAGCGGTTCAGGAAGCTGCTGAGCGCGGACGTAACGGAGAAGGCGCAACATTGATTGAAGCAGTAACTTATCGTTTCCGTCCTCACTCCCTTTCTGATGATGCTTCCAAGTATCGTACAAAAGAAGAAGAAGCTGAGTGGAGCGAAAAAGATCCAATCGCACGTTTTGCTAAATATCTGGAGAAAAAAGGTCTTTGGACTGAAGAAGATACAGCTCGTGTGAAGGAAGAAGCAAAAGCAAAAGTAAATGAAGAAATTAAAAAAGCGGAAAAAACCGAGAAAATGACGATTTCAGGCTTGATCGACAGCATGTTCGAACAAACGCCTAAGCACTTGGAAGAGCAAAAAGCGGATTTCCAATAAGTTTTTTCCGATAAAGCATAAACTTCCGGCACTGATATGGTGTCTCGGTATATATTTATGAATTTGAATGTGAATCGTCAATGTTTAAGGAGGAAATGAAGCAAATGGCACAATTGAACATGAAAGAAGCAATCCGTGATGCGCTTCGCGTAGAGCTGAAACGTGACCCTAACGTTATCCTTTTCGGTGAAGACGTAGGTAATGTCGGCGGCGTTTTCCGTGTAACGGAAGGTTTGCAAAAAGAATTTGGCGAAGAGCGTGTATTTGATACACCGCTGGCTGAATCCGCAATCGGCGGTTTGGCTGTAGGTCTGGGTATTCAAGGCTTCCGTCCGGTAGCTGAGATCCAATTCGTAGGTTTTATCTTCGAAGCCCTTGACCAAATGGTTGTTCAGGCTGCTCGTATGCGTTTCCGCTCTGGCGGTAAATACAATTCTCCGATTGTTTTCCGTACACCTTTCGGTGGTGGCGTAAAAGCGGCTGAGTTGCATACAGACTCTCTGGAAGGTTTGCTGACGCAAACTCCGGGTATTAAAGTAGTAGTTCCTTCTAATCCTTACGATGCAAAAGGTCTGATGATCGCTTCGATCCGCGACAACGACCCTGTATTCTTCATGGAACACTTGAACCTGTACCACGCTTTCCGTGCAGAAGTTCCTGAAGAGGATTATGTAGTGGAACTTGGTAAAGCTAACGTTGTTCGTGAAGGTTCTGATGTTACCATTATCACTTACGGTATGATGGTTCATACTTCTGTGAAAGCTGCTGAAGAACTCGAAAAACAAGGTATCAAAGTTGAAGTTATCGACCTTCGTACGATCAGCCCGATCGATATCGATACTGTCCTTGCTTCCATTAAGAAAACAAATCGTGCAATTGTTGTGCAAGAAGCTCAAAAGAGTGCTGGTGTTGCTGCTGAAGTCATTGCACAAATCAATGAAAAAGCAATCCTGCATCTGGAAGCACCGGTTCTGCGTGTAGCTGGTCCGGATACAGTATATCCATTTGCACAAATCGAAGATACATGGTTGCCTAACCCGGCACGTATCGTTGCTGCGGTTAATAAAGTCATGAACTTCTAATTCAATCATCTGACATGCCGCAAGGCGCAGTATGGTGATTCACATCGCAGCTCACGCTGCACTGTAAACAGCCATTAGCCCCTTGAGTAACCGTTATTTGCAGTAGCAGTAACCGTTGGTTCTTGGAGTTAAGGGTTGTTTTCAGGATTGAGCACATAATCAAGGAGGTTTTTCAGTTGGCTAAATTTGAATACAAATTCCCTGAACTAGGCGAAGGCCTACACGAAGGCGAAATTATCAAGATGCACATCAAAGTTGGGGACAAAGTAACCGACGATGATATCATCATGGAAGTACAGAACGACAAAGCGGTTGTTGAAGTTCCTTGTCCGGTTAACGGAACAGTAACTGAAGTTTTCGCTAAAGATGGTCAAATCTGCCGCGTTGGTGAAGTTGTTGCGGTAATCGATGCAGAAGGCGAATTGCCTGAGCAAGATGACGCTCCTGCTGAACAAGAAAAAGACGCAGCACAAGGCGGAGCTGATACTAGCGGTTCTTCTGCAGCAGCTTCCAGCTCCAATGCAGCTCAAGAAGGTGGCAACAATAGCGTTCCTGCAGTCCCTGCAAAAGACGTTCTGGCTACGCCAAGCGTACGCAAATTTGCTCGTGAGCAAGGTGTAGACATCGCTCAGGTTAACGGCACTGGTAACAACGGTAAAGTAACCAAAGAAGATGTTGAATCCTTCAAAAACGGTGGCGGTTCTTCCGCAGCGGCATCTTCCGAAGCATCAGCTCAAGAAGAGAAAAAATCCGCAGCACCGGCAGCAGCAGCTGATCAACGCCTTGAAGAAGAGCGCGTACCGTTCAAAGGTATCCGTAAAGCGATCTCTAACGCAATGGTTAAATCTGCTTACACTGCACCACACGTTACGATCATGGACGAAGTTGACGTAACTGAACTGGTTGCATTCCGTACTCGTATGAAACCAATTGCTGAGAAAAAAGGAACAAAAGTTACTTACTTGCCATTCATCGTTAAAGCATTGGTTGCGGCTTCCCGCCAATTCCCTGCTCTGAACGCAATGATCGATGAAGAAGCTAACGAAATTGTTTACAAAAAATACTACAACATCGGTATCGCTACAGATACAGACAACGGCTTGATCGTTCCTGTTATCAAAGATGCTGATCGTAAATCCATCTGGATGATCGCTGATTCCATCCGTGATCTGGCAGCTCGTGGTCGTGAAGGTAAACTGAGCGCGAACGAAATGAAAGGAAGCACAATCTCCATCAGTAACATCGGTTCTGCTGGCGGTATGTTCTTCACTCCGATCATCAACTTCCCAGAAGTTGCCATTCTCGGAACTGGACGCATCAGCGAAAAAGCGGTTATCAAAGACGGTGAAGTTGTTGCAGCACCAGTCATGGCTCTTTCCTTGAGCTTCGACCACCGTATCATCGATGGCGCAACAGCACAAAACTTTATGAATTACATTAAACAGCTGCTCGCTAACCCTGAGCTGCTTGTTATGGAGGTGTAAGATATGGTAGTAGGCGACGCTTCTCTCAATATCGACACATTAGTAATTGGTGCGGGACCTGGCGGCTATGTAGCTGCCATCCGTGCTGCACAACTGGGCCAAAGCGTATTGATCGTAGACAAATCCGAGCTCGGCGGCGTATGTTTGAACCGCGGATGTATTCCATCTAAAGCTCTGATCTCTGCTGCACACCAATATGAGGCAGCTCTTCACGGCGATGCTTTTGGTATCTCCGCTGAAAACGTAAAAGTAGACTTTGCTAAAACTCAAGAATTCAAAAATGGCGTTGTTAAGAAAATGACTGGCGGTGTAGCTGGTTTGCTCAAAGGCAACAAAATTGAAGTTTTCAGCGGTGAGTGCATGTTCATCAATGAAAACGAAGCTCGTGTATTTAACGATCACGAATCACCACGTTACAAATTCAAAAATGCAATTATTGCAACAGGTTCCCGTCCAATCGAACTGAAACCATTCCCGTTTGGCGGACGCATTCTGTCTTCAACAGAAGCATTGAACTTGCCTGAAGTACCAAAAAGCATGATTGTTATCGGTGGCGGATATATCGGTGCCGAGCTTGGTCAAATGTACTCCAAATTTGGTGCAAAAGTAACAATCATCGAAGGTTTGGATACGGTATTGCCAGGTTTCGATAAAGACATGACTAGCCTAGTTGCTAAAAACATGAAGAAAACAGGCATCGAAATCGTAACAGGTGCAAAAGCTGAAAGTGCTGAGCAAACAGATAAAGATGTAACTGTTAAATATTCTGTAAATGGTGAGTCCAAAGAAGTAACTGCAGATTACCTGCTGGTTACCGTTGGACGTCGTCCAAACACAGATGGTGAGCTTGGTCTTGACCTGATTGGTGTAGACGTTGACGAGCGTGGATTCGTTAAAGTTGACCACCAAGGCCGCACGAGTATCCCGCACATCTTTGCTATCGGTGATATCGTATCTGGTCTTGCTCTGGCACACAAAGCTTCTTATGAAGGTAAAGTGGCTGCTGAAGCAATTGCAGGACAACCATCTGTAGTTGATTACAAATGTATGCCAGCTGTTGTATTCACAGATCCAGAGTGCTCCAGCGTAGGTTACACTGAAAAAGAAGCTAAAGAAAAAGGCTACAAAGTAAAAGCAGGCAAATTCCCTTATGCGGGTAACGGCCGTGCCGTATCTTTGAACCATGCTGAAGGTTTCGTAAAAATCGTTGCTGACGAAGAAAGTGGCCTTGTATTGGGTTGCCAAATCGTTGGTCTGGAAGCTTCTAACTTAATTGCTGAGCTTGGTCTTGCGATTGAGATGGGTGCAACTTTGGAAGATCTGGCGCTTACAATTCACGCTCACCCAACGTTGGGCGAAATCGTGATGGAAGCAGCGGAATTGGTAATGGGTCACCCGATCCACATCATCTCCCGCTAAGTTCATTGAAGCATCGGATTCGTCCGGCATCATATGTAAATTCAAAGAGGCGAATGGCGCTAACGCGTTGTTCGCCTCTTTTTTAGTGTACAGATTGAAGAAACGGAAGAATGGACAAAATGATAAGGTTACACACATTAAATTGTAGAATGAATATCATTCTATCCCGAAGCACAGTGTGGTAAACTGATATAATGATCAGGCATGATATGGATAGAAGTCATTTAAAGCCTGTGTAAGTAATCATTAGTATTGAGTTAGTATGAAATTCGATTGTGAGGGGATATTATCATGAAAAACTATCTCGATTTATTACAAGATATATTAGATCACGGCGTGCACAAAGGCGATCGTACTGGAACAGGGACACAATCTGTCTTCGGTAGACAGCTCCGTTACGATTTGTCTGAAGGCTTTCCGCTTGTAACGACCAAACGAATTCACTTGAAATCGGTTATTCACGAGTTATTATGGTTTTGAGTGGTGATACGAACATTGCCTATCTGAAAGAGAATGGTGTGAAAATCTGGGACGATTGGGCTGACGAAAACGGTGATCTTGGTCCAGTATACGGCTCACAATGGCGGACATGGGAAGCGCCGAACGGGGAAAAGATAGATCAAATTGCAGCTGTTGTTGATTCGATTAAAAATAATCCGGATTCCCGCCGTCATCTGGTGAGTGCGTGGAATGTGGCCGAAATTAACAATATGAAGTTGCCACCATGCCATTTTGCGTTTCAATTTTACGTAGCTGAGGGTAAATTATCCTGTATGTTAACAATGAGATCTGTGGATACGTTCCTAGGTTTGCCGTTTAACATTGCCAGTTATGCGCTTTTGACGCATATGATTGCACAACAATGTGATTTAGAAGTTGGGGAGTTCATATGGTCTGGTGGAGACGTGCACATCTATTCTAATCATGTGGAGCAGGTGAAAACACAGCTAGAGCGCGAGCCTTTTCCTCTGCCTAAGCTCATTATCAAGAGAAAACCGGATTCTATTTTTGATTATAAGTTTGAGGATTTCGAATTTGAAAATTATGAGCACCATCCTGGCATTAAGGCTCCAATTGCAGTTTAAGCACCAGATGCAGAGTCATTTTCACTTTAAATGTTGAGCTTAAAGGCAATTATGAGTTCACCTATTCCATGAAAGGAGTGTATAACCTTTGAGTATTGAATTGGTATGGGCAATGGGAGAGAATGGTGTCATTGGACGGAACAACACTCTTCCTTGGCGTTTGCCCAAAGATATGGCTTTTTTTAAGCAGCAAACTATAAATAAAACGATAATTATGGGACGGAATACGTGGGAATCGTTTGGCGGCAAACCCCTTCCCCAGCGCCGTAACATTATTGTAACCCGGGATATGAACTACCAAGCTGATCACGCTGAAATCGTACATACGATTGAAGAAGGGTTGAAACTTACGGAGGGCGAGGAGGTTTGTGTTATCGGAGGTTCTCAGGTATATCGAGAGTTTTTACCGTTTGCAGATCGACTTGTTGTAACCAAAATTCATGAGACATTCGAAGGAGATACCTTTTTTCCAGAAGTAGATTGGTCGGAGTGGGAACTGAAGAAGCAAGTCGAAGGGGAGCAGGACGAGAAAAACATATACCCGTTCACCTTTGAGTTTTACGATCGGAAAAGGTAAGAGATTAAAAGACACCAGCTAGCGAATTACTCGTGAACGGTGTCTTTTTATGTTGCTGAAATTAGGTTAGCCGACAGAGTTGTGATGGAAAGAGGTGGATTATCCATTCAATTTAACAACGTTAATCTATTCTATATGTAAGACGTTTCATCAACTCTCTAAAGACGGAGTAATACATATAAGATGCATGATTTGTGTTTGATTTCTCAACGAATTGTATACGATGGACCGTATGTGAAATGCACGCTATGATGAACAAAATACAAATAATTATGCGAATTATCCATTTAATATTCAATAACGAAAATGCTACTATAATTGAAATATCTTTGATTAAATTTTGTGATACAATAGACAAAAAAATCAGGTAAATGCGTAATCCGTTTCATATAAAGCAATGTGAATGAAGGGATTAAGACAAGAACGGATGGGGGAAACGTAAGATGTCTACACCTACTGGATTTATGGAATACAGACGGCAGCTCCCTGCGGATCGAGAGCCGATGGAGCGCATTAAAGATTGGGAAGAGTTTCATAAACATATGGCTGAAGAAGAGCTTAGAACACAAGGTGCTAGGTGCATGGATTGTGGTACCCCTTACTGCCATACAGGTATAGATATGACTGGCGGTACGTCAGGATGTCCGGTTCATAACCTGATTCCGGAGTGGAATAATCTTGTCTATCGCGGTTTGTGGAAGGAAGCGCTGGAGCGCCTTCACAAAACAAACAATTTTCCAGAGTTTACGGGTCGGATCTGTCCAGCTCCATGTGAAGGATCGTGTACAGTGGGTCTGATTGGTCAACCTGTAACGATTAAAACGATCGAAGAGGCTATTATCGAAAAAGGATTTGAAGAAGGTTGGGTTGTCCCACAGCCACCGGAAAAGCGCACTGGCAAACGAGTAGCTGTAGTAGGCTCGGGTCCGGCGGGACTTGCAACAGCGGCCCAACTAAACAAGGCTGGACACACCGTAACGGTGTATGAGCGTTCGGACCGTATCGGCGGATTGCTGGTGTATGGAATTCCAACGATGAAGCTGGATAAAAAAGTGGTTCAGCGTCGTGTAGACCTCTTAGAAGCGGAAGGTATTCAGTTTATTACGAATACAGAGATTGGTAAGGATATTATGGCGCAAGAGCTTGTTGACGAGTATGATGCTGTTGTTTTGTGTGGTGGAGCAACTAAACCACGTGAATTTAACATCGAGGGTGCGGACCTCAAAGGTGTGCACTATGCAATGGACTTCCTCAATGGAAGCATTAAAAGTTATTTGGATTCAAACTTGGAAGATGGTAACTATATTTCCGCGAAAGATAAAGATGTAATTGTAATTGGTGGCGGGGATACGGGTTCTGACTGTGTAGCCACATCACTACGACACGGCTGCCGTACGATTACACAATTCGGTACGCATACTCAGGCGCCAATGGAACGCGATCCGATGAACAATCCTTGGCCTCAATTTCCAAATGTATATACACTGGACTATGCTCAAGAAGAGGCTAAGGCACTGTTTGGTCAAGATCCGCGTGAGTTCTCCATCATGACGACCAAATTTGTGGGGGATGAAGAGGGCAATCTCAAAGAACTTCACACGATTCAGATAGAGCGTATTGTTGACGAGACCGGTCGTAAAATTTATCAGCCAATCCCTGGCACAGAGCGAGTATTTCCTGCACAGATGGCGATGATTGCTATTGGTTTTGACGGACCGGAACAAACGCTAGTTGAGCAATTAGGACTTGAAACGGATCGTCGTACGAACGTTAAAGCGCGTTATGGCAGATACAACACCAATGTGGAAAAAGTGTTCGCAGCTGGTGATATGCGCCGCGGTCAAAGTCTTGTCGTATGGGCGATCAATGAAGGCCGTGAAGCTGCCCGTGAAGTAGATAAGTATTTGATGGGTGCAACAGTCTTAGCTTAAATTTTGTTATATAGATTGTAGTGTATGTCCTTATGACTTCTACTAAACATATGGCTTGAATGAAGAAGAGATTATGATTGAAGAACCCTCACTATGTGGGGGTTCTTTGCGATTGGATTCCTTACCAATTAATATCAAATTCATTCATTTCTTATGAGACTGTGATGCAAAGCATTGCATTTTTTAAGATAAAGACTTATTATTAAATTATAATTATTATAAATTAGAAGATGGAACATTAGGAACTTGGAAACGGAATTTGGAGTAAACTGAAGATGAATAGGCGGGTTCCAGATTTAAAACGGAGGTGCACCGGTATGGTGAATAGCCGGAATTCTATTTCAGAGCAGATTGATCTAATCAAACGTCAATTGGTTGATAAAGGATATAAGCTAACCCAACAACGTGAAGTGACAGTACGTGTCTTGTTGGAACATGAGAAGGATCACTTTAGTGCGGAAGAGGTATTTCTACTTGTAAAAGAGAAATTCCCGGAGATCGGACTGGCTACCGTATATCGCACACTAGAACTACTTAGTGATCTGCAGGTTGTAGAAAAGATTAACTTTGGTGATGGAGCGGCTCGCTTTGATCTTCGCAGTACCGATGGCTCTCATCATCACCATCACTTGATCTGTACGGAGTGCGGAAGTGTTGAAGAAATCATGGAAGATGGGCTGCTTCGGTTGGAGCAACAGGTATTACATCAGTACGGATTTGCTGTTACAGACCACCGGCTGGATTTTCAAGGTGTATGCAGAGAATGTAGACAAAAACACAAACTTAGTGAGCAAGCGGTCGGATAAATCATGCTGGACAGGTGCTCTTGAATTCAAAATCTGATATAATGAACTTTAGAAGCAAGGGGCTTCCGTCGGCGGAAGGCCCTTTTTGCTGTCATTGCGGTCGGTATAGAAGGAGAGATGGACGGATGAAGACTCTGGTTATAGCGGAGAAACCCGATATGGGGAGAACCATTGCCGCCGTCATAGAACCAAAAGCCAACAATAATCGCACGTATTTGGAAGGTGAGCAATACATCATCACTTGGGCGATTGGGCATTTGCTTAGGCTGGCTGAACCGGACGCCTATGATTCGAAATACAAACGCTGGAATATTGCGGACTTACCGATTATTCCTGATCAATTCAAAATTGTTCCGAATCCGAGAACGAAGGACCAGCTTAAAACCATTGGTGAACTGGCAAAACGAGCTTCAGGCATTGTAAATGCTTGTGATGCTGGGCGTGAGGGGCAGTATATTTTTGCCCTTATCCAGCAGCAATTGAAGCTGCGCCAGCCGGTCAAACGTCTGTGGATATCGGATTTGACTGCTGAAAGTATTCGGCGTGGATTTGATGGATTGAAAGATGGTACTGAATTCGAGAATCTGACTCGTGCTGCCCGGGCACGCAGTGAAGCGGACTGGTTAATTGGAATGAATGCCTCTCGAGCGTTCACGACAAGGCATAATGCACTTTTGTCAGTAGGGCGTGTACAGACACCTGTATTAGCGCTGATCTATGATCGTGAGATGGAGATTGAGGCGTTCCAGTCACAGACGTTCTATGAAGTAGCGGCCTGGTTCAAGCAGGAAGGTGTAGAATACCGTGGGTTACGTCAAGGCGATAAACTGACGGATGCTGAAGCAGCAGAGGCGATTGCGACAAGTGTTAAGGGTAAGACCGGCCAGATTATCAAATATGAGGCGAAACAAACGAAAGAGTATCCCTACCGGTTGTATGATCTTACTCTTTTACAGCGTGAGGCGAATGCCAAGTTCGGTTATGGAGCCAAAAAAACGTTAGATATCGCGCAAGCCTTGTACGAAAAACATAAGGTGATCTCTTACCCGCGGACGAATTCAAATTATGTAACGGAACAAAACATCGAAGGAATGCATAAAACGCTAAATTTGCTCAAGAACGGCACGTACAGCGAATTAGCCTTGAATGCCAAGCCTGAACTGGTGCATAAAAACAACAAAGGGGTTTGCAATCCGAGCCGTGTAGAGGATCACCATGCGATTTTGCCAACACTGAAGCGACCTGGAACGTTGTCCAAAGATGAGCAGAATATCTATGATCTGATTGTGAGACGTTTTCTATCTCATTTCTATCCACCAGCCGAGTATAAGCAGCATACTGTACTTACCGAAGTAGAAAAACATCAATTCAAAACGTCCGTAAAAGAACTATTGTCCATCGGTTGGAAGGTAGTACTAGGTTCAAGTGAGCAGAATCAAGGTGATTCAAGAAAGAAAAAGGCGAAGAAAAATAGCAGCGAAGAAGTGGAGCCGGAAGAATGGACGGATAAATCTTTTGCTGTGCAGCCTGACCTGCCTGTTCAATGTACAAAGAGCGAGTTTAAAGAGAAAGCTACTCAACCACCCAAAAGTTATACCGAGGGTACGCTGCTTAAGGCAATGGAGAGCGCTGGCAAACAGATTGAGAATGAAGAGCTACGTGATGCGATGAAGGACAGCGGTCTGGGAACTCCTGCTACACGTGCGGCTACAATTGAACGTCTCAAAAACGTAGGTTATATTACAATGCAAGGTAAGAAAATGCAGTTGACGCTTAAAGGACGAACTGCGATAGAATTGATCCGCCGAGCCGGCGTAGACTTGCTCACCTCGCCTGAGATGACCGGACAATGGGAGCGCCGATTACACCAAATTTCTAAAGGTGAGGCAGCACAGGACAAGTTCATGGAAAACGTCAAGAAATTCACGTTGTCCATAATCGAAAAGGTTAGAGTGCAGACTCCGGCTGCTGCAGATGCTTTCGGTGAAGACGCACGTGGTAGAGGTAAAGGAAGGACAAGAACTGCCGAAGGTAAAGCAGGGAATAAAGCGACTAATGGTGCGAGTGCTACCAAGACATCAACTGTAAAAGCAGTGTCCAGTACACGTCCAACGGGGAACACCAATACTGCACGCTCGGGAACGCGGGAAATTCTTGCTTCATGTCCTTCGCCAGGTTGTGGCGGGAATATTATTGAAGGTAAGAAGGGATATGGTTGTTCCCGCTTCAAAGAAGGATGTACCTTTGTCATCTGGAAAGAATACGCAGGCAAAAAAATAACAACGACGATGCTGAAATCCTTGGTAGAAAAGGGGAGTACCCAAGTGCTCTCATTCAAACGCAAAGACGGAAGCACGGTGAAGGCACGAATTATTTTAAAGGATGCTGTCACGGGACAACTATCCGGGGAGAAGCAGGAAGCTTCATCTTAAGCTCACGTTACTTTATTATAAAAAAAGAAACCCTGGTATTGAAAAAAGACCGAGTTTCTGAATTGCAGAGAACCCTTAACCAAGGGTTCTTTGCTGTTTTTGCTGTTGTAGATCCTCATGAATGACTGTAGGAACTTCTTCCAATGCAGTGATTGTATATAAGGAGGTTTCTGGATTCGGCTGCAGTTCCACAATGTTATATTGCCATTCATTGGGCTGCTTAATGTAGATGCTGTGAATACCTGCTTTTACGGCAGGCATAATGTCTGTGCGAAGCGAGTTGCCAATCATCCACGTTGAACGACGTTCAAATGGTCCATTCGACAAAATGCCTTCGAGTGCCTCGATGTTTTTGTGCTGACGAATATAGATTCGGTCATCGAAATAGCTCGAGAGCTTCATCTGATCAATTTTTCGCTGTTGAATGACGGTCTCTCCCCCTGTATACAAATAAAGAGAGTGTCCAGCAGATTTCAGCTCTTCCAACGTTTCGACCATATGCGGATAGGGCTCAACTTCTTGGGTGTATACGCTCATACCCAGTTTGTTGAGATATGTTTCTTCTTTGGTCGAAGTTGCACGAGCGTATTTTTTTGAGAAATATCGATACGTATCAATCAGTGACTGTGGAAAATGGTGACTTGCAAACCCGACTTTGTTCACGCCGGTCACGTCTATTTCGAGCTGTTTCTCTCGGATCGACTGTGTAGTAAGGGCATGTCCGTCAAACCATTCCTGCATGTTCTCAAAGAACTCTCCTAATACAAGATTGAAGTATTTGTTGCAGTACACAAGAGTGTCATCCAAGTCAAACAAAATATGTTGTTTCATTAAAGTCAAAGCTACTCACTCCTTGCTACAGGAATCCAATACGATTTAATTGACTTAAATGCGAATGTAGGATTCCAGAAACATATTTAATTCAGATACGCCATCTGGTCGAATGCTGTATTTTTCCTTGCGGTTGCTTCCCAGCAGATGAGTGCGTAACAATCCTGCAACGCGAAGGGCCATGACCTGATCCTTTACTGGGTCTTCGTCTTTGCCAAGCTCTTCACACATCTCCGAGAGTGACTTGGGTTCGTCTGATACATATCTTAACAGTCGGAGTCTTTCGGGATCAGCCAAAGCATGCGTGAATCGAAGCAAACATGTTGGCGGTTCATCTTCACTTTCTTCAGGTGTATCAACTGGATACTGTATGATCATCATGCCTTCATAAAAGCAATACATGTTAATTGGACGGTTGTGAACAGTTGGGAATAGAATCACTTCGTTTAATCCAAGAGTTGGTTCCACAATGACACCTGCGGTCGCATATTCAATTAACAGTTCTGGGCCCATTTTTTCAAGTAAAACGCGTTTTTCTTCAGCATCTTCTTCAAGCCATACACGATGATCTTCGCTAATATTTCGGCAATAGTGCTGATCCCATAGTCGCAATAAAGGGACATAGCTGTTCCGAATACGCGTTGATTCTTCTATAGTAAGTGCAGGCATTAATGGTGATATGCGCGCAAATAATTCGTCAGCTGAAAGCTCAGCGAGCATGTCCAGAAAGTCTTGATTCTCTGAAGTGGGGTTCTGATATGCTGCCCAAGCGAACAGGACATCAAAATCGTCAAATGGCCAAGTTGCAGCGGGTGCCAGCGCAGCTCGCACGTTGGAACTTAGCTTGCCTTCAACGTCCAGAATCCATTCAGGACCAATGTCCAGATGCTGAATCCACTTTTTCGTGACATAAACCAGAAAGCTGTTTAGCATTTCATATATCGGTGAGACATCAATTTTAACATGATAAGTCATAATGATGCAGAATCCTCCCGTCACATCTAGATATACACAGCGACTTATGTACTATTATGGCTTGTTTTACTGGGCGTTGTCCACTATAATGTTCAAGTCTGGGGCTGTGCCCTGTTTCTAAGACAGAAGTACACATCGATATAAATGACAAACTAAAGATCGTCAGCGATGACGATTTTTCTTTGTTTGCGCTTGCAGGAGGAATGAAACGTCGTGGCCATGTTCAAATCCAAAATATCACCATCAACCTTAAACTATCTAATTTTAATAACAGTGATCGTGGCTGCTGGTATCAGTCAAGGACTATTGCTTCCTGTGCTATCGATCTTTCTGGAACAGCAAGGGGTTTCGCCGGGATTAAACGGACTGAATGCTGCCGCGCTCTACGTTGGATCATTCGCCATGACACTGGTAGCTGAACGATTGCTGGGCGTGCTTGGCTTTAAAAAGCTGATTGTTGGTGGACTTATTCTAGTTATGATTCCATTAATTCTGTTTCCGTCTTGGCCTGATATTAAAATATGGTTTGTGCTGCGCATCATTGTCGGGATCGGAGACAGCGCTTTGCATTATGCTGCACAGCTGTGGGTCTTGCTGGTTACTACGCCAGAGAAACGAGGGCGTTATATATCACTATATGGCATGTCTTATGGACTTGGTTTCAGCATTGGGCCACTCGGAATCCAGTTACTCGCGTTCGGTGATGCTGTTCCGTTTCTAGTGCTGTTTGCTGCCATGGCGGCTGTACTTTTACTCGTACTCTGCAAACTTCCGGATACCAAGCCGGAAAAAGCGGAGCATACTCATCTGCCGGAGCGACGTTTTCGCAGCAGTTTTACTTGGGCATGGTATGCCTTGTTACCTGCTCTTCTGTACGGTTATATGGAGGCGGGAATGAACAGTAATTTCCCGGTTTACGGACTTCGAATCGGATATGAAACCAGTGAGATTGCTGCGTTGCTTCCTTTTATAGGGATTGGCGGATTGTTTCTTCAGCTTCCACTGGGGATGTTAAGTGATCGATATGGTCGGAAAAAAATTCTCATGCTGGCCGGCGTGGGTGGCGGTATTGCATTTATGCTGGTTCCCCTTGCAGGGACACATTTCTGGTTAACACTTATGTTATTGCTTATTGCAGGCGGTCTTGTGGGTTCGTTCTTTTCCTTGGGCCTAGCTTATGCCGCAGATATTTTACCCAAAGTTCTCCTTCCAGCAGCTAATGTTGTAGCCTCATTCCATTTCACCATTGGAAGTATTATGGGACCTAACCTTGGGGGACAGTTGATTAACTGGCTGTCGCCTGGAAGCATGTTTATTATGCTCGGCTTGATGTATTTGATTTTTGGTGTGACAGGTGTGTTATTTCGGCGTAACGGCGAAGAGAAATTTGTGTTAAAATAGAAGCTGGTGTTCGCATGGAAATTGATGTCCATTTCCGAGTACACTATATAGTAGGGAAAAAAATGGACAAGAGGAGACATCGCGATGATCAGAGTGGAGAATTTGAGCAAATCCGTGGGAGCGGATCGTATTCCGATTCTGCGTGATATTCGTTTTGATATGCAACAAGGGGAAATGATTGCGGTGGTCGGCTCCAGCGGGAGCGGTAAAAGTATGCTGCTGAAATGTCTGGTCATGAAAGAGAAATGGGATACAGGACGCTTTACAGTAGACGGCGTTGATATCTTGAAAGAAGGCTGGTCAGGTAAACAGAAGATTAGGAGAGAATGGGCGTACTTGGAGCAGAATCCGCAATTGTATCCCAGAAAATCGGCGCTAAAAAACGTACTTATTGGACGTTTTGGCCAAACGCCTTTATGGAGAATGGCGACAGGCATGGTACGATCTGATGACTATATGGGAGCGATGGATCACCTCGAAAGCTTAGGCTTGCTGGATAAAGCACATCAGATATCTGAAAAAATGAGCGGTGGCGAGAAACAACGTGTAGCCATTGCCAGAGCACTTGCTCACGGTGCGAAAGTAGTTCTCGCGGATGAGCCTGTTATAGGGCTGGACCCACACACGGCTGATGCTGTCCTGGAAACACTGCGTAAATTGTGTGAAGAGGAACGAGCGACGGTCATTGCCGTGTTGCCGATTGAACTAGCGGAGAAGCATGCTTCACGAATTTGGGGAATCGCGGAAGGTCGAATTGTTTTTGATATACGAGGACGGCGATTAACCCAGCAGGAAAAAAATCAGATTTAGATGACTTTTGAGAGTTGTCAGGAACGTTTATATAGGAAGAATAGTGGGATAGCTTTGAATGGAAAACGAATACGAGTTATTTAATGAAAAGAGTGATGAGATTGCTTAAATCGCGATGGGGTCGCTACATGACAGCAGGCACGATGGCTATTCTGCTTGGAGCGATGTTGAGCGGCTGTACCTTTATCAGTGACCCCAAGCTTCTGATGAAACCGCCAATGATGTCTACGGGCAAGGAAAAACTGTATAATATTGTTCAAAAGGAAACACCGGCTGAGAGTAAGCTAATCCGGCCTAAAGATATGAGCAACACAAGTATGATTCGTGTGGAAGACTTGAACGGCGATGGCATACGGGAAGCTAGTGTTTTTTACGAAACACCCAATGAAGATGTGCGTATTCACGGTATGATCCTAGAAGAGCAAGAAGGTTCATGGGTCAAAAAACTCACCTTTGATGTGCCAGGAAATGATCTTGAATCGTTCAAAGTCATGGATGTAACGAATGATGGGAATCCCGATATTGTTGTTGGTGTCAGCCTACAGGATCAGAAAGCCTTAACTGCATATTCCTATAAGGGTGGGATATTGGAACAAGTGCTTGGTGGCCTACCTTATAATCAGATGATTATTGATGATATGCAAGGTAAATCACTGGACTTAAACGGAGACGGTAAAAGTGATTTTGTTGTTGTTTCTATCAATATTAACGGTTTCGCTACCATTGCGCTCTATCAGTATCAGGAAGACAGTTTTAAAGAAATGGATCGTTTGGTAACGGATTATACCGTCAAAGAAATATACAATGCGCTCGGCGGAGAGATCGCTAAGGATAAAGTAGGAATTGTGCTCGACGCAAATCTGGATGATCGAAGTTCCTTTACAGAGATCATGTATGTGAAAGACGATAAACTCGTCAGTGCTTTTAAATCACCAGATCAAACGTATAGAGATGACAAAATTTTAAGCGGTGATGTTAATAATGATGGTATTATTGAGTTTGGATTAAAAGAAACACCAAAAGGCTGGGAACACTACGTATTTGACTCAAGAATGTGGTTTTATACGTTCTATCAATGGGATGGCGAAGAGGACAAGAAGTTTGTATCCTTCCAGTTCCGGGATGATGCCGATTTGTTCCATCTTAACCTGAAGCCTGAATGGTATGGCAAGATCACGATTGACACCAAATCGGAGAAGGAAAAATATATTCGCTTTAAAATGATCAAGACGGATGAAACCGTAGCCGAGATCAAATATTTTACGTTTTCTCAGTGGGATCTTGAAAAGGGAAAAAGCTGGAAGGAGATTACGCGAACGAAAGATCGGGTAATTGCATCACGTGTTGCGTCATCTGAGGCGGCCAAAGATGCATTAAACAGAAACTTCTCAGCTGAATAGAAAGGAAGAACTTGATGAGCAAAGTACTTATTCTTGAAGATGAAGAATCCATCCGCAGTTTTATCGTTATTAACTTGAAGCGAAACGGATTTGAAGTGCTGGAAGCTGGGGACGGCCATGAAGCACTGCGTATCTTGCAATCCGTTCCAGATATAGATCTCGCACTACTGGACGTTATGGTTCCCGGTATTGACGGATTTGAAGTGTGTAGACGGATTCGTGAAACGAACGAACGACTCGGCATTATATTCCTCACGGCAAAAGTTCAGGAACAGGACAAAGTATACGCCCTTTCGGTTGGAGCGGACGACCACGTAAGTAAACCGTTCAGCCCCACTGAACTGATTGCACGAATTCAATCCCTGTTGCGCCGAGTCAACGTACATCGTGAAACAGCCGCCAAAGTCACATTCCAATCTGGACCATTTTCACTCGATCTGATCTCTAAACAGTTTAAAAAGAATAATGAAGCGATCGAATTAACCCCAACAGAGTTTTCTTTAATTCAGTTTTTTTTGGAAAAAGAAAATACGCCACTGAGCCGTGACTTGCTACTGGACCACGTTTGGGGGAAAGAATATATGGGTGATCCCAAAATTGTTGATGTAAACATCCGTCGTCTGCGTCAAAAAATTGAGAACAATCCTTCCGAGCCTGAATACCTGCAAACTGTATGGGGTCACGGGTACAAATGGAAGGGCCGGGATCAATGATAAAAAAAGGGATCACACGGCAAATCGTACTACATTACTTTATTGTCGTATTCCTCGCTTTGGTACTGCTCGAATTTGTGTTTATGCTAGCTGTGCAGCGGTATTATTACGAGAGTATCTACAATACAATCAGCACACACATTACCAATAACAGAGACTTCTTTGAACCGATTGCGAGAGTTAGTAATGGGGAAGAGGGCAATAATAATTTGTCCAGACTTCTTGTTCGTTTAGCACTAGATAATACGGAACTGGAAATCCTGGATCTGAATGGTCGCGTACTTGCCAGTTCGACAGCATTTGAATCCGACAGGGCTGTGTTGCAAACAAGTGACATTATGCAGGCATTAAACGGTGATATGGGAAGATGGATTGGTAGACAGCCCGTTACAGGTGAATCGGTCATGGCAGTTGCTAACAAATTCGATCTGGGCGGTGAAAATACGTATATTGTACGGTATCTCACGTCCCTCGAATCGGTAAACTCCAAATTACTCGTTATGGGAATGCTGGCTATCGCTGTAGGCGTAGGTGTTCTTGCGATCGTATTAATCATTAGTATTGGTATGGCCAATTCGATCGTACGCCCCCTTAACAACATTACAGCGGTATCTGCTCAAATGGCGAAAGGGCGTCTCGATGTAAGGGTCAAAGGAAATTATAAACATGAGCTGGGCGAACTTGCTTCAACATTAAACTTCATGGCTCATGAGATTGTGCGTAGTAATCAGATCAAAGACGATTTTATTTCGTCCATTTCCCATGAATTGCGAACACCGCTAACCAGTATCAAAGGCTGGAGTGAAACGTTGGATTCTGGTGGATATGATCCGGAAGAAACTCGAATCGGTATGGGGATCATTGCGAAGGAAACGGAGCGTTTGATTGGATTGGTGGAGGAGATGCTCGACTTCTCCAAGTTGCAACAGAATCAGATGAAGCTGGTTAAGGGTACAGTTAATATTCGTGAGATTGTACAGGAAACGATGTTAAATGTATGGGCCAAAGCGGAACAGAAACAAGTACATCTGAAGCTGGATACGGATGAGACTCATGCCTACAACGTTCATGGTGATGGCAATCGACTGAAACAGGTATTCCTCAATATCGTAGATAATGCCATCAAGTTCTCACACGAAAACTCATGGATCTTCATATCTGTGAAAGAAGAGAATGGTCAGATTGTAACTGCTGTGCAGGATACAGGGATCGGGATCAGTGAAGAACATCTGATTAAAGTAAGAGATCGCTTCTTCCAAGTGAACCATCAGAATGGAGGAACTGGTCTTGGCCTTGCGATTACACAGGAGCTTGTAGAGTTACATGAGGGGACAATCACGATACAAAGTGAGCTAGGTTCCGGTACGACTGTAACGATATCGTTACCCATGCTCAAACAAGAAGATCTACCCATTCAAGGAGATACAACGAGTATAGAAGTGCAGCCTGTGAAAACATCAGATCCTCATCAAACTTCTGATAAAGAGAAGCTATAACTTGGGTATTGAACATCCGTAAATACAAGCATGAGTGGATGCAAGTGGAACCGAAAAAGCGAGCCTGAAAAGGCTCGCTTTTTTAATATGTTAAGTTGAAATTATGAGGAGAGTTCTCCAGCACGGAGACGTCCGCTTTTCTCATAGACCTCTTTAAGGATCCGCACAGGTTGGCTACGAACGGTTGGTTTAGGTGCCACGATCTCGTTCGGGCCGACAACAACAATTTCGTCAGCGGTACCTTTCACAATAGCGCCATCCTTAATAATGGCTCCTTCGCCAATAATTGCGCGTTCAATGTGAACACCACGGCCTACACGTGCATTGGGCATAATGACACTGTCCAGCACTTCAGATCCTTTACCCACTTCAGCTCCGCAGAAGATGACAGAACGTTCTGCACGACCTTCGATGGCGCAAGAATCATGAACCATGGAAGAGTGATGTTCCATTTGCGCTTGTCTCGTTTTGATCGCACTAGGCTTGAAGCGCCATTCGCGTGTGAACATAGGCCAGTCTTCTCTTTGTAGGCTCCAATTCTCATCGTTAAACAGCAGATCCATATGGGCATCCCAAAGGCTTTTAACCGTACCGACATCTTTCCAGTAACCATTAAAATTATATACGAAAAGTGAGTTGTTTTCCTTTAACATCTGAGGAATGACATCTTTTCCGAAGTCGTGGCTGGAATCAGGATTCGCAGCATCTTCGAGTAGATGACGTTTCAGATATTGCCATTTAAACATGTATATTCCCATCGAGGCGAGGTTGCTTTTGGGTTCAGCCGGTTTTTCGGCGAATTCGGTCACACGCAGATTTTCGTCTGCAGCCATAATCCCAAAGCGATGCGCTTCATCCCAAGGTACTTCCATAACGGAAATCGTGGCAGCCGCGTTATTTGCCTTATGTGCTTCAAGCATTTCACGATAATTCATATGATAAATGTGATCACCCGACAAAATGAGAACATTTTCGGGATTCTGTTGGTCAATATAGTCCATATTTTTATATATGGCATCCGCAGTTCCCGAGTATTCGTCATTTCCTGTATGATAAGATGGGAGCAAGGAGATTCCGCTCTCACTTGAATTACCATGTGTACATGGTTCTCCTTGACCAATATGTTCGTGCAGCGATTCAGCCTGATATTGTGTCAGAACTCCTACCGTATCGATTCCCGAGTTGACGCAGTTACTGAGAGGAAAATCGATAATCCGGTAGTGCCCGCCAAACGGTACAGCGGGTTTAGCGATCCTTGAGGTTAAAGGAGCTAGACGCTTTCCTTCTCCTCCCGCCAACAGCATAGCGATGCAATCTTTATTAAACATGATCGTTTCCCTCCCAAAATATTTGTGCAGTGTAGTACATTAGTAAACGAAAGCAGAGCTTCTGAAACGATAGTTATTGTAAAAATTCTGAAAAAATACATCATTTTTAAAACAACGCATTTTTCTTTTCAATTTGGCTAGAATGGGGTAATGATTAACGTTATATCTATTTCCTGGAGAAAAGAAGGTGATTCCTTGGCTATCGAACCGTTAACACAACCGGAAATTTTATCTGAGGACATTTATTTATTTCATGAAGGTAATCTTCATCACAGTTATCGTATACTAGGCGCTCATCCTGAGACTCGCGATCACCGTCAAGGGTTCCGCTTTACCGTATGGGCCCCGAATGCCGTCGAAGTCGGACTGGCATTAGACCGCAATGGATGGAAAGGTGAAAAGGAACCTTTATATAAGATACCCGAATCTGGATTTTGGACTCGTTTTTTTCCGGGAATTGAAGAAGGTACTTTATACAAATTTCGCATTTTAACGGAAGACGGTACCGAAATCCTTAAAGCGGATCCTTATGCATTTCATGCAGAGGTTCGCCCTCAAACAGCTTCTGTCACAAGTTCGATTGAAGGTTACAAATGGAATGATGGTGCGTGGAGACGCAAGCAGCGGGCGATGTATAATAAACCTTTACATATTTATGAAATGCATCTGGGAACGTGGAAACGCAAAGATGATGGCAGTTTATATAATTACCGTGAGATGGCCGACTTGCTTATTCCTTATTTATTGGACATGAACTATACACATGTTGAAATGATGCCTCTTAGTGAGCACCCTTATGACTTGTCATGGGGGTATCAAAACACAGGATTCTACGCACCGACAAGCCGTTATGGGCAGCCAAAAGATCTCATGTATCTTGTGGACAAGCTACATCAGGCGGGTATCGGTGTATTGCTGGATTGGGTGCCTGCTCATTTTGCCAAAGATGAACATGGTCTGCGTCTGTTTGATGGAACTCCTTTGTTCGAGTACGCTGATCCGATGTTAGCCGAGAAACCAGGCTGGGGCACACTCAGCTTTGACTATTCCAAACCAGAGGTTCGCTCATTCCTTATTTCTAATGCGCTCTACTGGATGGAAATGTATCATTTTGACGGACTACGTGTTGATGCTGTTACAAGCATGCTTCGTCTTGATTTTGAGAAGAAGCCAGGCCAATATCGAACGAATCATGAAGGTGGTCTGGAAAATAAAGAAGCTATTGTTTTTTTACAACAGTTAAACAAGACTATTTTTGAATACTTTCCTTATGCGTTAATGATGGCTGAAGAATCCAGTGCCTGGCCTATGGTCACCATGCCGGTTGACAAAGGTGGTCTGGGTTTTAACTACAAATGGAATATGGGCTGGATGAATGATACCCTGGATTACATAGAATCTGATTTTCATGAGCGTCCTTCCAAACATCATTTGCTGACATTCCCGGTTGTATACTCCTTTTCTGAAAATTACGTGCTTCCTCTGTCCCATGACGAGGTGGTACATGGTAAAAAGTCACTGTTGAACAAAATGCCAGGAAGTTATGAGCAGAAATTTGCAGGTATGCGCGCGTTTCTTGGTTATTTCATGACATTTCCAGGCAAAAAACTATTGTTCATGGGTGGAGAGTTCGGCCAATTCATCGAATGGAAAGATGAAGATCAGCTGGACTGGTTTTTACTGGATTATGACAGTCACCGCAGCCTGCACACGTTTGAGCGAGAACTGTCGGAACTGTACGTCCGTGAAAAAGCTTTATGGGAGCTTGATCATTCCTTTGACGGTTATGAATGGATCACTCCAGATGATCATAGCCAAAGTGTCATTTCATTTGTGCGCAAAGGAAAAAAACCTGCGGATACACTCCTTGTGCTTATTAACTTCCAACCTGTCAGAAGGGAGCGTTACCGGATTGGTGTCATGCGTCCCGGTATGTATACCGAAATTCTGAACAGTGACCATTCAGATTACGGCGGTTCAGGGATAACTAATGATATGCAGATTCATACGGAAAAGATTCCATTTCATGGCCATCCAAACAGTCTGGAAGTGGATTTACCCCCTTTGAGTATCGTTATTTTGAAGAAGAATACACGACGTAAAACGAAGCCCATCGCTGAAGGTAGCGCTTCCGTAAAATCGGAAAAAAAAGTTGATAAAAAAGAGAGTATTTCGCTTAAATCAAAAAGGGGGAATCAAGCATGAAAATCTTATTTGCAGCAGCAGAGGCTCATCCGTTTATCAAAACAGGAGGGCTGGCTGATGTCATAGGGGCACTACCACAGGCATTGAAAAAAAATGGCGCAGATGTACGAGTGATCTTGCCTAAATATAAAGGAATTCCAAAAGAGTACAAAGACGCAATGAAGCCAGTTGCTGTTACAGAAGTGCCTCTGGGCTGGCGTAAACCCTATTGTGGTATTGAAATGTTGGAGCATGATGGCATTCCCGTATATTTTATCGATAATGAATATTATTTTGCTCGGGACGGAGTCTATGGTTACATGGATGATGGCGAACGATTCGCATTTTTCAACCGCGCTGTGCTCGAGGTGCTCCCGCAGATCGGATTCAAGCCTGACGTTTTACACACGCACGACTGGCATGCTGGCATGATACCGCTGCTTATGAAAGCTCACTATGCGCATGATGCATTCTATAGTGAGATCCGTACTGTGTTCACTATACATAACTTGTTGTATCAGGGAGTGTATCCGTACGAGTTATTCAGTGAGATTCTGGAGCTAGATGATCGTTACTTTACGATGGAAGGTGTAGAATACTACGGGAACGTTAACTTCATGAAGGCTGGTATTGTATATTCCGACCATGTGACAACAGTAAGTCCTACGTACGCTAAAGAAGTGCAGACTTCCTATTATGGTTACGGACTGGATGGGTTACTTCGTTCTTTGGGAGATCGTTTCAGCGGTATAGTAAATGGAATTGACACCAAGAGTTACAATCCGGCAACAGATAGCAAAATCGCTGTAAAATACAGAACAAGCCTGGCCAAGAAAAATGAAAATAAAATTGAATTGCAGAAAGAATTGGGACTGCCCGTTCGCCCAGACTCGCCGTTAATGGTTATGGTGACAAGGCTGGTCGATTCCAAAGGACTAGATTTGGTGTGCCGCGTTCTTGACGAGTTGCTCTATTATGATGATATTCAATTTGCTGTATTGGGTACGGGAGATTCAGCATATGAGCATTGGTTTAGAGAAGCAGCGAATCGTTATCCGCTGAAAATGTCAGCTCAAATTACATTTAACGATGGATTATCCCGACGTTTTTATGCAGGAAGCGATATTTTTCTAATGCCTTCCAAATTTGAACCATGTGGAATCAGCCAATTGCTGGCTCTGCGTTATGGGAGCGTTCCACTCGTCAGAGAGACTGGTGGATTAAATGACACGGTACAAGCTTACAATGAGTTTACGAAGGAAGGTAACGGTTTCACGTTCACGAATTTTAATGCGCATGACATGATGAACACCATCCGGCGTGCAGAGGAGTTCTATCGGCAGCCGGATCATTGGAAGAAGATTGTTAATAATGCAATGAGCGGAGAATATAGCTGGGATGTATCTGCAGAAGAGTATATGAGCATCTATCGTCGAATTCAGGTGTAATGTCTTACATTTTTAGAAACCGCGGTTCATTGGACTGCGGTTTCTTTTACGATAAGAAAAGGGTCAGCATGAATATAAACTTGATTGAATCATCAAGTCAGTTCAAGCTAACCCTGGTTTGTATGGAAAATTAATTGATTACTTAATGCATGAGTGGAGTCCGATTTAACGGACAGCTTGCTCAAATTCTGCTCGTATAGCCTGCAGAAGTTCAGGCTTGCTCAATACATCGAACGCCGTTGCAGCCAGTGCTTTGGCACCCAGAATCATGCCGTCCAATGCACGTTCTTGCAGTGCGAGATCACGGAATTCAATGGAGTGCAGTGTATGAACTTCATCAACGACACGAATATAAGGATGAATGGCTGGACATCTCAGAGAAACGTTACCGATATCCATCGAACCGTGATCATTACCACGGACGATTTCATTCTGTGGAATACCGAGTTCAATCAAATTTTGACTGAATGCGTCAGAAAAGGTCTCATTCGTAACCATCTCATCATAAGATGTCTCATAGTTGGATGTCACGAGTTTACATCCGGTCTGAAGTGCGGCACCTTGTGCAATATGAATGACACGTTCGGTCAGGATGTTAAGTTCTTTACGTGTGGCTGCACGTACATAAAATTGTGCTGAAGCATAGTCTGGAATAATGTTAGCGGCTTGTCCGCCACTATTAATGATTCCGTGAATACGGACAGTACTTTTCACTTGCTGTCTGAATGCATTAATGCCGTTGAACGTTTGAATGACTGCATCAAGTGCGTTAATGCCTTCATGTGGACTGGCAGCCGCATGTGAGGATTTGCCATGAAACTCAAATTGCACCGCATCAATGGCCAGGGAAGTCCCTGATTTTTCATAGGCATAGAACGGATGAGCCATAAGTGCAACATCACAGTTATCAAATAGTCCCGCTTCTGCCATTGGCACTTTGGCCCCGCGTGTTTCTTCCGCAGGTGTACCAAAAACTTTAATGGTTCCACCTACTTCGTCCACAACAGCTTTCAGACCTACGGCAGCGCCCAGGCTCATCATGCAGATCAAGTGGTGTCCGCAAGCATGACCAATCTCAGGTAAAGCATCATATTCACACAAAAGGGCAATGGTGGGGCCTGCTTTTTTGGAAGCGTATGTCCCGATGAAAGCTGTATCGAGTCCAAGAATTGGAGCTTCTACTTCGAACCCATGAAAATTCAATTCTTCCTTCAAACGGGCAGAGGCCAGATACTCTTCATTTCCAAGTTCAGGATGCGCTCCGATGTATGATGAAATGTCTTTGAAGCGGGAAGCATATTGATCAATAACGTTAAAAATATGTGTTTTATTTGGTATCATAGGTGAACTCCTTAGAAAAAATGAGAATAAGTCATAAAATTATAACATGTTTGCGATGATTTTTCAGAATCAAGTGAGTAAATTCGTTTTGAAAATCCATTGCATATTCATGCATTGTACTTTATAATGACTCAGTCATCAATAGAAATGGCACAATCATTTGCAAAGTAATAATAGCATTGTAAGGGGAGAACAAGGTTGAAATTAATAAGTCGTTACACCGTAATGCTGTTAACGTTCCTTCTTTTTCTGACGGCGGCTGCACCTGCAGCACTGGCAAGCGGAACAGACAGCTCCGACGGTAAAAAATTGGTGCTAGGAACGAGTGCTGATTTTGCACCCTACGAATTCCACAAAGTAATTAATGGTAAAGACGAGATCGTCGGGTTCGATATTGAGATTGCGAAAGAAATTGCGGCGGATCTCGGCGCTGAACTCGTTATTGAAGATATGGGCTTTGACGGGCTTCTACCTGCACTACAAAGTGGTCGAGTAGATTTGGTCATCTCGGGTATGACACCAACAGATGAACGTAAGAAAAGCATTGACTTCTCAGATACGTACTATAAATCCAAACAAGTGATTATGGTTCGTAATGCTGACAAGGACAAATATCCAGATATGAAAGCACTGGAAAATGTCAAAATTGGTGTTCAGAAGGGTTCAATCCAGGAAACCATTGGACAGAATATTCCAGGCGCGAAATTGACTTCTTTGGACAAAATTTCTGACATTGTGCTTCAGCTGCAAACGAATCGAGTCGATGCAGCGATTGTTGAGGATACTGTAGCCGCGGGTTACCTGGATGATATTATTGGTCTTGCTGCAGCAGTTCCAGACGAGGAACAGGCTGAGGCTGCTGTCGGGATTCGTAAAGGCAACACGGAGCTGTTAGCCGCTGTTAACAAAACGCTGGAACGCTTGAAAAGCGAAGATAAAATTAATGAAATGGTAACCGAAGCCAGTCTTTTGATGGCGGATAAAGTCAACAAAAATCAAAACATTTTCCAACTCTTCTGGGAATATAAAGGTTTATACGCAACAGGTATCGGTTACACGCTTCTATTATCGGCTCTGGGTGTATTCTTCGGGGTCATTATCGGTCTGATTATCTGCTTGTTCCGTCTTCATAACATGGCGATTCTGCGCTGGATCGGTACAACTTATGTTGAGGTAATTCGAGGAACGCCAATGCTGGTACAACTCATGATTATCTATTACGGGGTGT
>JAFWEX010000106.1 GCA_017512705.1 Paenibacillus sp. | reverse complement strand
TTCTTTTTCAAAATACTTTTCATATGGGAAAAGGTCTCGAAGCTATACCGTCCGTGATACGAACCAATACCAGAATGGCCTACACCTCCAAATGGCAATCGCGAATTAGCCACATGGGTAATCGTATCGTTAATGCATCCTCCGCCAAAAGAAACCTCTTTTAGCACTTTAACCTGAACGGCTGGATCAGAGGTGAATAAATACAGAGCAAGCGGCTTAGGACGCTTAATGATTTCTCCAATTGCTCCATCCAAGTGACTATAGCTGATAATCGGTAAAATGGGCCCAAAAATCTCATCTTCCATCGTAGCTGCATTCCACGACTCGGCATCGATTAATGTAGGCTCAATATAACGATCCTCTTCATCGGAAGCTCCTCCATAGATTAACTTATCCTGATCTCGCTCAATTAGTGTGGTCAAACGTTTAAAGTGTGACTTGTTCACGATGCGCCCATAATCCTTGTTATTTTGAATGTCTGTTCCGAAGAAGGTCACAATAGCTGTTTTCATTGCTTCAATCAAAGGCTGTTTAACACGCTCATGTACCAGCAAGTAATCAGGTGCAATACAAGTCTGTCCTGTGTTGAGCAATTTGCCCCACATAATACGTTCCGCAGCGACTTGGATATCAGCCTGCTCATCGACGATGACAGGACTTTTCCCTCCAAGTTCTAACGTAACAGGAACAAGATTTTTGGCCGCGGCCTCCATCACGATCTTACCTACGGGTACACTGCCTGTAAAAAAGATATAGTCGAAGGGTGCATGAATAAGTGCTGTTGTTGTGTCTTTTGCCCCTTCAACCACTTGTACGTATTCTGGCTCGAATACTTCACCAATCAACTCCCGGACAACAGCCGATACGGCTGGGGTGTTTTCTGAAGCTTTGAGCACCGCCGTATTACCTGCCGCAATTGCGCCGACAAGAGGTTCAATGAGGAGTTGAAATGGATAATTGAATGGGCCAATAATTAACACCGTTCCATAAGGCTCAGGGAGGATATAACTTTTGGAGCCCAGAAGCGCTGCTTGTGTCTTAACTTTGACAGGTTTTACCCACTTTTTAATTTTGCGAATGGTGTGTTTGATGCTGTCCATCATAAATCCGATCTCTGTTGTGTAGGATTCGAATTCACTTTTCCCTAAATCTTGATAAAGTGCCTGGGTCAGCTTAGGTTCATATCTCTGTATGGCTTCTCTTAAACGGGTGAGCCGCTCAATTCTCGTATCTGCTGAACGGGTAATCCCTGTTCGATAAAATGTCCGTTGTTTCTCAAGTATAACATGCACATCTTCTGTGGTAAGTTCCTGAAACGTAGTCATAGAGGTCGTACTCCTTTTTCTCGTTATTGATGAAGCGTTTAAACTAACGAACCAATAAAACACATGCCTTGGCATGTTGTTGTTTTTCGTAGATGGATATTCACACCAATTATTTCAGACATTCTTCTTCCAATGCAGCGACAAGTTCTTTCAACAAATCGACTGAAGCGCGGAGTGAGGCAGAATAGTAACGCTGTGTGCCCTTCTGTTCCACCGAAATCAGCCCTTTTTCAAGTAGAAGCTTCAGATGGTGGGATATTGCGGGACGAGACAGGGTGGATTGCTCCGTAATTTCATTCACTGTCATTTTGCCTTTTTCACTGAGCATCAGCAAAATAGATTGACGATGGTTCTCGCTCAGCACCTGAAAGAGTGGAATACAATCCTGAAAAATGCTTAGTGCCTTATGACTCATGACTACACCTCAATTGTCTTTCGTTTAGTCCATTGTTCTCAATAATTTTAATTCGTTTAAACATACGAACCTAATAAGTGAATTTTACATCTATTTGGATTCCTTCGCAAGTCATGTTCCTCTAACTTAACTTTTTCCAGCGTTTGTTAAATATAAAAATAAAACGCTTCCACACTGACATACTTGTATGGTAGTATGGCAATGAAGGGGTTGAAGTTGTGGATCATATTCCTAAATTATCATCCAAAGCCGGTTTGTCACCACCGTCAAGTCCTCACTCTGCGCTGATTAAGCAATCCTACTCGGTACGAGATTTGGTCTATGACACGCTGAAGCAACAGATCTTGAGTCTCAAGCTGCCTCCAGGCACAGCTATATCGGAGAAAGAAATCGCTCTGGATTTTCAGGTTAGCCGGACTCCTGTGCGTGAAAGTTTTGTCAGATTGGCTCAGGAAGGTCTGTTGGAAGTGTATCCGCAGCGTGGAACGTATGTCTCCCTCATTCAAGTTGATCTGGTCGAAGAAGCTCGATTTATGCGTGAGCAACTTGAACGGGCCGTCATTCGTTTGGCATGTGAACACTTTCCAGCTGAACAGTTCGCCGCTCTCGAACAAAATTTAACGCAACAACAGCAATGTCAGCACGAACCGGATGATGGGCGTATGTTTCAATTGGATGAGGAGTTCCATAGCACTCTATTTGCAGGCTGTAATAAGAGTAAAACCTGGACAGTGATTGAACAGATGAGTGTGCATTTGAATCGAAGCCGGATGCTTCGCCTCTCTTCGAATCATCATTGGGATCACCTGATTGAGCAGCACAGATCAATGGTCCAGGCGATTCAGCAGCAAGATGCAGAGAAAGCAGAACATCTGATGCAGGAGCATCTACGCCAGCCCGTAACGGACTTGGCTGTTCTGCGGAGTACATATCCTTCTTATTTTCAATAAGTTACGTTCTAATGCTTCTACATCACAAGCTATGCTGCTTCCACTAATCATGATGAGGTGAATGGAATGAAGATGGTTTTTCGCTGGTTTGGTGAAGGCAACGATACAGTGTCACTGGATCATATCCGGCAAATTCCTGGAGTTGAAGGTATTGTATGGGCGCTGCACAATGTTCCTGCAGGTGAAGAGTGGCCTATGGAAAAAATACTTGCTGTAAAGGCTGCTGCGGACAAAGCAGGGCTCCACCTGGATGTCGTAGAGAGCGTTAACATCCATGAAGACATCAAGCTCGGATTACCTTCACGGGACAAATACATTACCAATTACATTCGAACAATGGAAAAGCTCGCTCAGGTAGGCGTGAAAGTAATCTGTTATAATTTCATGCCGATCTTTGACTGGCTACGTACCGATATGCACAAAGAGATGGAAGATGGATCAACAGCCCTCTTCTATGAGAGCAGCAGATTGCATAATATTGAACCGCTGGAGTTAGTTCGCAAAATCACCGAAAACACTGCACTGACAATGCCAGGTTGGGAACCAGAGCGGCTGCAGTATCTGTCAGGCTTATTCGAAGCCTATAAAGATGTGACCGAAGAAGACATGTGGGAGAATGCACGTTACTTCTTACAAGAGATCATCCCTGCTGCGGAGCGCCTTGGCATTCGAATGGCGATCCATCCGGATGATCCACCATGGCCGATATTCGGTTTACCTAAGATCATTATCAGTCAAGACAATATTCGCAGATACCTGAATCTGTATGATAGTCCGGCGAACAGTGTAACCTTGTGCAGTGGGTCTCTAGGAGCGAATCCAGACAATGATATCATTGGTATGATTCACGAGTTCAAGGACCGAATTTCATTTGCGCACATTCGTAATGTAAAGGTCTATGATAATGGTGACTTTATTGAGACCTCTCACCGTAGTCAAGACGGTAGTGTGGATATCGCGGGTGTTGTCGAAGCCTATCACGATATTGGATTTGAAGGATACGCAAGACCTGACCATGGCCGACATCTGTGGGGAGAACAATGCAGACCCGGATACGGGCTGTATGATCGGGCTCTTGGAATTATGTACCTCTGGGGTGTATGGGATTCATTGCAAAGGAGGGCTAAAGCATGAGCGAACACAACGTGAACCTGAATCTGGAGCGCACTACTCGCCTTGAAGGCAAAACTGCTGTTATCACCGGAGGTGCAGGTGTGTTATGCCGCTCGATGGCTATAGAACTCGCAAGACATGGCGCTAAGGTAGCCATTTTGAACCGGACGGTATCTAAAGGTCAGGAGGTTGCGTCTGCAATTGAACAAGCAGGCGGCCGAGCCATTGCCGTTGCCTGTGACGTCACCCAAGCAGAAAGTGTACAAACTGCGGCCGATATCGTCCGTGAAGAGCTTGGTCCATGTGACATATTAATTAATGGTGCAGGCGGTAATCATGCTAGTGCCAATACAACGAATGAAATTTTCAGACTGGAAGATCTCGACAATCCCGACGTGACCACTTTTTTTGATGTTAGCGTCGAGGGATTTCGGCAGGTCATGGATCTGAATTTTATTGGGTCCCTCATCCCTACTCAAATATTTGCCAAACATATGATTGAGCGTGATGTACCTGCTACCGTTATCAATATATCGTCTATGAGTGCCCCATCTCCTATGACAAAAGTGCCTGCGTATAGTGCTGCCAAGGCAGCAATAAACAATTTTACACAGTGGCTCGCCGTTCATCTTGCGGAGTCTGGAATTCGGGTCAATGCAATTGCCCCCGGCTTCTTCTTGACCTAACAAAACCGCAACTTGCTCTTACATCCAGACGGTTCACCTACAGAGCGTTCCAGCAAAATTATTGCACATACACCAATGCGCCGATTTGGTAAACCGGAGGATCTACTCGGTACGTTAATGTGGCTTGCAGATGAAAAACAGTCGAGCTTCGTGACGGGTATCGTTGTGCCTGTTGATGGTGGATTCATGGCTTATTCCGGCGTGTAGATTTTTTTAATAGAATGAATATGCTCTGTAAACAAAATCTTTAGTGGGAACTCTTACTTTAATGTATTTTGACTAACCAGCCGAACCTTGTGATCTGTCACGGGGTTCGGTTTTTTTACATTCAGCGAGTGAAGAATAAGTTGGTATGTAGTGGGCAAGGATTGTGGATGTAGAGGATGGTGATCTGTACATGATGGAGGAAACTACGGTCGTTGCTGTTCGAGCAATAATCGCTTTTCTTACTTTGATTATCTATACACGGGTCTTAGGAAAGCAACAAATGGGTAACCTGACCTATTTCGATTATATTAACGGTATTACCATCGGTTCCATAGCCGGTACGTTTGCAACGGATTTGTCGTCCAAAGCATGGATTCATTTTGTGGCACTTACCATCTTCACCTTAATCACGATTCTATTTCAATACATTACGTTGAAAAGCCCAGCCTTCTCCCTCATTATGGATTCCAATCCCACGCTGGTTATTCAGAACGGCAAAATTCTGGAGCAAAATCTGAATAAAATGAGAGTGAAATTCGACGAACTCACGATGATGCTGCGGCAAAAAGATGTATTCGATATAACAACGGTCGACTACGGCATTCTGGAACCCGATGGTACCCTCTCCATTGCGCTAAAACCTGGGAATCAGCCTGTAACCGCAAGTGACATGCATATTCACCCTCCCTCTCAGAAGCTCATGACCGAGCTTATTATTGACGGTGTCCTGATGAAAGAAAAACTGGCAGAGCGAAATAAGGACAATCGATGGTTAACAGAGCAATTGAAGAAACAAAACCTGTCGATTCAGGAGATTGCTTTTGCTGCTATTTTGCCAAACGACAAGTTATATATTGATTTGTACAAAGATCAATTGACTGACAAGTCCGTAACAGATCAAAATAAGGAACATAAATAACTCTCTTCGTTGATCAGAACATTCTCCAGACCTGTGCCGGGAGGTTAGCAAATGAAAAAGAAAAAATGGCTGCTCTATGCGATCCCGATCCTCATGCTGCTACTGTTCATTTCGATCATGGTTAGCGGCCCAATGCTCAAAAACCCTCTTGGCAAACACGATCGATTACTTGAATCAGTACAGTTGCTGGAGAAGCAGGTGCAAGAGAAACAGTGGACTCAAGCCAAAGTTCAGGTGGATTATGCGATGCACGCTTGGGATCGGATCGTCAATCGTATACAATTCAGTGTGGAGCGAGAAAGTATCTATGATATTTTGGGCGCACTTGCACGGATGAAAGGTGGCATTGCAGCCAAAGATGATCAGGCGATCTTGGAGGAAATATATTATTTTTATGCGTTATGGGACAATCTTGGGAATTAGTTGACGTCGTTGATTTAGTTCACACTGATGCAAAAGGATACCTATAACTTAAAAGAGCAAGTTCTTTTCGAGAAAAGAACTTGCTCTTTATTCGTCCGACAAACCATTTTCATCATTCTATGCTCTGTTTAAACTGCGAGATTTCGGCGCTCTTGCCGTACCCTCTTTGCGGAAGAAAAGAGTGAGAGCTCCCTTTGCACACCATAAGGCAAACAAAGCAAACAACGTGCCCCAGAATAAAGAGGGCAGGAATGTCTGTTGTGCCAGGTTGGCTGCGTCTCCAGCCTGAGATGGACGGGTCCAAGACATCCAACCGATATACAACGCACTGACGACCGACTCTTCGAGTGTAATAAAGGCCAGTAGCAGATAGTAATACTTTGCGATTTTGACTCCAAAAATCATAATAACGACATTCAAGGCGATAAATCCGGTCAACCACAACATGCCGAATTCCCCTCTAACATACAATAACAGGGAGACTATGGCCACAGCTGTCATTACTCCTAATCCCCACATATGCCGGCCTTTACGGTACAAATAAAATAACAACCATGCAAAAAGAGATGCACCAATGTATCCTGCCAGTGAAACAAATATCGCTCTCCCCGATGTCAGCATAGACGAATATGTTACACCGCTATGGTCTGAATACAATTCGATTCTCAACACCTTCCCCGATAAAACTAGCGTCATTAGGGCATGAGCGAATTCGTGAATCATTGTATCCAGATTACGAAACAAAGACGAGAACGGAATAAATCGGGTCAGGAATACAGAGGCCATGAGAAAAAGTATCGTTTTGAGCCACTTATTCATTCTACGGTCAGACCTCCTTACCTTCAATATAAGAGCCTATCCCATGTATTACGTCAGGTTTCCCTGCTTCGTTCCGCTTTTGAAGTCAGAAGCACACTGCTCGATCCACCAACAGAAACTTCGATTATGTCCGATGAAAAATGAAGACAGATCATATCGTCCACGCCCTGTCTCCAATGTAACCAGTAATCGATTTCGCATTCGCAGAAGTGCATAGCGTACAAACTGCTCTGCTGCTCGGCTCTGAATCAGTGTTACATATGCATATAGTGAGTGATCGACAGGTTCATCCAGCGGACTAACACCAGCACAGGAAAACTCGGTCTCCACCCCTGCTTCCTCTAGCAGGAACAGTGTGCGAACCAGTTCTGCATCAACCTCTATCCCATTCCATACCGCAGTCCGTTTGGGCAACACAGTCCGTTTATCCCGTTCTGTCCAGTGCAGGAGTTCCTGTTTTCGCCTTCTCCACAGATGAGCAGGCTGCTCACTTAACAAAATTTCCTGTTCTTCATATTCTTCATGTAAATTCATCGTTTCCTCCTGGCCTGCATGCTCCCATATTCTCCTTCAACAAAAGAACACAGTCCTGTGCTCTCTGCATTGCAAAATACAAACGGACCTTCGTGTTCGTTCATTGGCACGTTGTTATATTGTACCTTTTTCAGTACCAAGCATCAAATGCAAATGAACGAAACAGACCGATGTATGTTACGACAAGTACAAGCATATATTCTAGCAAAGTTCTAGTAATGGAGGTCTTTTTTCATGAGAATGGCAGCTAGTCTGAAGCTCCTAACCTTCATCGTTCCGTTTGCGTTTCTGGTTCCGGTGATCATAGCATTTGCTCCTAATCTGAACAAGATCTGGAATAGCGAAGCGCTGCAGAATATAAAAACGGTATTTGTCAGCATTTTTTTGGAAGCAGCCCCCTTTTTATTAATGGGTGTTCTGTTGTCCTCTCTTATGCAGTGGTTCGTGTCCGAAGAGATGGTACGTAGACTCACTCCTAAACATCCTGTTGGCGGTGTACTCATGGCCGGATTGCTCGGATTGATCTTTCCGATCTGTGAATGCGGAATGATCCCCGTTGTGCGGCGTCTTATGCATAAAGGCATGCCCGCGTACATTGCAGTGACGTTCATATTAAGCGGACCTGTCGTGAATCCGATTGTTTTTACTGCAACGTTGCTGGCTTTTCCTAATCATCCAGAGATCACCGTCGCTCGCATGGGATTGGCTTTTGCTGTAGCGGCAGCCGTTGGAGGTCTAGTGTATTTGTTCGTTAAACATAATCCTCTGCGCACACCCAACGTTGCGGCAGTCGAAGTAAAAACACACCCTGGTTTCAAGATGGCTTCTTCTCCATCCCAACATCATACAGATGCTCATCAGCATCATCACACACATCCCAAGAGCTGGCGTAGCTTTTTCATTCATGCTGGAGACGAGTTTGTGGATATGAGTAAATATTTGGTGATTGGTGCCTTGATTACAGCTTGTATCCAGACCTTTGTCAGCCGAAGTGACTTGATTTCATTGGGTAACGGTCCTGTAGCGTCCTATGTTTTTATGATGGGCTTTGCTTATGTACTGTCTTTATGTTCTACCTCAGATGCTTTTGTTGCTTCCGCTTTCTCCCATACGTTTGCTTTAGGTCCACTGATCTCCTTTCTTGTACTCGGACCAATGTTGGATCTCAAAAGCACACTGATGCTGCTCTCTACCTTCCGTACCCGCTTCGTCATCGGAGTAAGCCTGGCCATAGTATTGTTGGTGTTTGTGGGGTCGTGGCTTGTGAACTTTTTAGGATAATAGATCCAAAATTTATTAATCCCATGAATCATTCATATGATTAACTACTTTCTACCCGTAATTTCATCTACTCATTAGATTGATTAAGAGAAAGGAGTGAGGATCATGAGTCACACAACAAGTCCAACATATCGCACGGCGTCTAAAAAATTCTTCTCAAATTCAGCTTCAATTCGTTTCCATACCCTGATCAGAGCAACTTGGATCGGCAGTCTGGCTGTTTATATTATGCACCTCCAATCAACGAACTCATTGCATTATTATTTAGCTCCCACGATGCAGAAGCTATTACTCGGTTGTGTTATCCCTTTCATATTTATTGCGATTGTTATGGCTTGCCATGCTTTGTTTGGTCGAAATGAATTCGATTGTGGTTGTGAACATCCCCCTCCTTCCGGAATCATGCGAAGCGTCCTGCTCTATGGCCTCATTGCTTTGCCCTTAATTATGGGATTTCTTCTGCCTGATCAAGCCTTAGGCAGTTCTATGGCGAGTCAGAAAGGCATGTCTTTAACGTATGCTCCACCTGAAATAAGGCGTAAAGAGCCTTTGCCAAATTCTACCCCTCGCTTACATGTGAAAGACGTTACAGTACCACAAGATACGAACCTTGCAGATACACCTACTAGTGTGAAGTTTGTTCCACCAGATGAATACAGCCGTGAATTCGCAGAACTGGCAGAAAAATTATATGAACAGCCTATCATTGAAGTACATCAAGAGATATTTTCTGAGACACTCGGTACCCTGGATATGTTTCAACGACAGTTCTCTGGTAAAAAGATTACACTGACCGGCTTTGTATACCGAGATGAAGGTATGGAACATGAATCTCATTTTGCACTAGGGCGTTTTCTCGTCATGTGTTGTCCAGCAGATGCTGCTCCCTTTGGTGTGATGATACACATCCCCGATGCTAAGAAATTAAAGAAAGATAGCTGGGTTCAAGTTACCGGAACGATTGGCTCCGCTCAAGTCGATGGTCAAGATACGCTGGAGATTAAGGCAACGCAAGTGACACCGATTGATCAACCAGCCACTCCTTACATCTACACCAATGCAGACTCGGTTAAGGCATATGATGCGATTAGGAGTAAGCAGAGATAACCCCTTACCCTAATCACTTATTGATACGATGATGAAAATACAAAAAAAGGACGGGCAGAAAAGTTCTGCTCCGTCCTATACGTGATGATATGACTATATTATTCTGTCACGATATCATGAACCAATACAGGTGCATCAGCATGATCCGCAATCGTAATGTTTTCCTTGATTTTCGCAATAACGTCAGCAACATCTTCACGATTAGCGTGGATTGTTACCAAAGACTCGCCCGCTTTCACAGGATCGCCCACTTTTTTGTTCAGCATGAGTCCCACGGCCAGATCAATTTCAGATTCTTTGGTTGCGCGCCCAGCACCGAGAAGCATGGCAGCTGTTCCGATCTCGTCTGCAACGATGCCTGCAACATACCCGTCTCGATCTGCAGGCACTTCAATCAGGTATTGAGCCTGTGGCAAACGTTCTGGATGATCCACTACGGAAGCGTCACCGCCTTGGTTCGCCAAGAAATGTTTGAACTTCTCCAGAGCTTTACCATTCTGAATCACTTCTCTAAGTTTTTCTTCTGCCTGCTCCAGTGAATCTGCTTTACCTGCAAGGAACACCATCTGACGTCCGAGTGCCAGACACAGTTCTTCCAGGTCTTTCGGTCCTTTACCTTGCAGCGTCAGAATTGCTTCTTTGACTTCCAGAGCATTACCGATAGCAAGACCTAGCGGCTGGGACATGTCGGAGATGACGGCCATCGTTTTACGACCCACATTGTTACCGATGCTAACCATAGCATGTGCCAATTCTTTAGCATCTTCGGTTGTTTTCATGAACGCGCCTGCGCCTGTTTTTACATCCAGTACAATGGCATCAGCACCGGCTGCAATTTTCTTACTCATGATGGAACTTGCAATCAGTGGAATCGAGTTAACAGTTGCCGTTACGTCACGCAGAGCATACAGCTTTTTGTCAGCAGGCGTGAGATTCCCACTTTGACCGATAACTGCTACTTTGTGTTCGTTAACCAGACGAATAAACTCTTCTTTTTCCAGCTCCACGTGGAATCCCGCAACGGATTCCAGCTTGTCCGTTGTGCCCCCTGTGTGACCCAAACCACGGCCAGACATCTTCGCTACAGGTACATCAAGCGCAGCCACGAGCGGTGCCAGCACCAGAGTGGTCGTATCACCTACGCCTCCTGTGGAGTGCTTATCTACCTTGACGCCTTCAATCGCAGACAGATCAATGGTTTCACCCGAATTTACCATTGACATGGTCAAGTCAGCACGCTCTTTAGCTGTCATATCGTTAAAGAATACAGCCATCGCCCATGCGCTAACCTGATAATCCGGAATTTCTCCTTTTGTGTAGCCTTGAACGACAAAATCGATTTCCTCTGTTGTCAGTTCTTTTCTGTCACGCTTTTTCTCAATGATATCTACCATTCTCATGATGATCTCTCCCTTGTGTAAAATGGATTATATAGAACACGTATATCGCATCAACGCTCCGGCTTCGGATTTCCTACCCTGCTCCTCCACCTCGTGCTATAACATTAATTCCGATATTACAGAGTAATTGCTGTATCCAACGCAACAACCATCATGTCATTGAATGTCTTCTGGCGCTCTTCAGCAGAAGTTTCTTCACCTGTGAGCAGGTGATCACTTACCGTCAAGATCGTCAATGCATTTACACCAAACTTGGCAGCAATGGTATACAGAGCTGTCGTTTCCATCTCCACGCCAAGTACACCATGTTTCATCAATTTTTCAGTAATGGAGCGATCATCGCGATAGAACGTATCTGAACTGAACACGTTACCCACATGGATTTTCATGCCTTTTGCTGTTGCACGGTCATAAGCTTCCTTCAATAGCGAGAATGTAGCAATTGGTGAAAAATCGTATCCACCAAAAACATGTTTGTTCATATTGGAATCTGTACAAGCCGCTTGAGCAAGAATGATATCACGCACATGAACATGCTCCTGCATTCCGCCGCACGTACCTACACGGATCAGGTTTTTCACGCCGTATTCACTGATAAGCTCATTCGCATAGATAGCAAAGGATGGAATCCCCATACCTGAACCTTGGACCGAAATCCGGTGACCTTGATACGTGCCTGTGAATCCAAGCATGCCACGAACCTCGTTATAACATACAACGTCTTCCAGATACGTATCAGCGATGTACTTCGCACGCAGTGGATCTCCTGGTAATAGGATCGTTTCTGCAATATCTCCTGGTTTTGCTCCGATATGTGTACTCATTTAATCTCCTCCGAATATATGTGATCTTATTTATCGATGTTGAGAATACCGTGGTGTACTCCTGATGTTATGCTACCGTTGCTTTACTTCAGTTCACTCAAAAAGCTCTTTCCGTACTCTGGCAGTTTCACGCCAAAATTATCCGCTACCGTTGCACCAATGTCAGCAAAAGTACTGCGAAGATCCAGCTGTTTACCCTCTTCAAAACGAGGAGAGTACGCAAGCAGTGGTACATATTCACGTGTGTGATCTGTACCGCGGTATGTTGGATCGTTACCATGGTCAGCTGTAATAAGCAGCAGGTCATCGTTTGTCATTTTCGCAAAAATCTCTGGTAGCCGTGCATCATAATCTTCGAGAGCTTGCGCATATCCTTTCGGATCACGGCGGTGACCATACAGCGCATCAAAATCAACCAGGTTCAGGAAGCTGAGTCCAGTGAACTCTTCATCCAATGTTTCCGACAACTTGTCCATACCATCCATATTGGAAACGGTACGTACGGCTTTCGTTACACCCTCACCGTCATAAATGTCGGAGATTTTACCCAAAGCAATAACATCCAGCCCGCCATCTTTTAGTTCATTCATCACCGTACGACCGAATGGTTTGAGTGCATAATCATGTCGATTCGCTGTACGTTTCCAGTTCCCCGCTTCACCTACGAAAGGACGGGCAATAATGCGACCCAGCATGTATGGATCTTCAAGTGTTATTTCACGGCAGAATTCACAGATCTCATATAGTTCTTTCAAAGGGACAACATCTTCATGCGCTGCAATTTGTAGTACCGAGTCGGCTGAAGTGTAAACGATAAGCGCGCCTGTTTCAACATGCTCCGCACCCAGCTCATCCAAAATTTCCGTTCCGCTGGCTGGTTTATTCCCGATTACTTTACGGCCTGTCTTCTCTTCGATGCGCTGAATCAGCTCATCTGGAAAACCATTCTCGAATACCCTGAAAGGTGTATCAATGTACAGACCCATGATCTCCCAGTGACCTGTCATCGTGTCTTTACCCCGGGAGGCCTCCTGCATTTTGGTGTAATATGCCTTGGGTTTATCCGCAACGGGAATCCCTTGAATTTCTTTAATATTGGATAGTCCAAGACTCGCCATATTCGGCATCTTCAGACCTCCGCGTTCACGTGCAATATGACCTAACGTATCCACATCGAAATCATCGAATTCTGCTGCATCTGGCGCTTCGCCGATTCCCACAGAATCCATTACGATTAGATGTACTCTTTTGAATGTTGACATAAGTTAAGCACTCCTTCCAATAATCCAGCTTACAAGAACAGTCCAGTAATGATCGCTGACAGTACGCTGACAAGCGATGCACCGTAAAGCAGCTTCAGGCCGAAGCGGGCAACTACGTTCCCCTGTTTCTCATGAAGTCCTTTTACTGCACCGGCAATAATACCGATGGAAGAGAAGTTGGCGAAGGATACGAGGAAGACCGACACGATCCCCGTTGTTCTGGCAGTCAGCTCCGTTTGTTGGCTCAGATCCAGCATCGCTACGAATTCGTTGGATACCATTTTGGTAGCCATAATACTTCCCGCTTGTATCGCTTCTTGCCAAGGGACACCCATAATAAAAGCAAACGGTGCAAACACATACCCAAGCAGTTGCTGAAATGAAATACCAATCACTGAACTGAAAATGCCGTTAATCAAGGCAATCAAGGCAACAAAACCGATCAACATCGCTGCCACGATAATAGCAACCTTGAAACCGTCCATGATGTATTCACCCAGCATTTCGAAAAACGATTGTTTCTCTTCTTCCTGCACTTCCAATATATCTTCTTCCGCCGTTACCCGATACGGGTTCACAATGGAAGCAATGATAAAACCGCCGAAAAGGTTAAGCACCAGCGCTGTAACGACATATTTCGGATCAATCATTGTCATATATGCACCCACGATGGACATGGATACTGTAGACATAGCTGAGGCACAAAGGGTGTAAAGTCGATGCTTTGGCAGTAATCCAATTTGCTTTTTCACCGAGATAAACACTTCGGATTGACCCAGAATAGCCGAAGCAACCGCGTTATAAGACTCCAGTTTGCCCATTCCGTTGATTTTACTTAGTACCAGACCAATATATCTTATTACAAAAGGCAAAATTCGGATATACTGCAATATTCCAATCAAGGCAGAAATAACCACAATCGGCATAAGTACACTCAGGAAAAACGGAGCTCCACCTTCTACGTTTAATAATCCCCCGAAAACAAAACCAATACCTTCATTGGCATAAGCCAGCAATGCGTTAAACGCACTTGAGAATTTAGAAACAAGGTACGTTCCAGCCACCGTATTAAGCAAGAAATAGGCTAGAACAATCTGTAAAACAATCATTACCGCAAGCGGTCGATATCGAATCTGTTTCTTCCCGTTACTGGCAATGTACGCCAGTCCAAAAACAACGATTAAGCCCAAAATGGCTATGAGGTATTTCATGTGATCTCTCCTTTGAAAGATAGTTATTCCCGTTGTAAAGACACTCAAAGGGTTACTGAATGTTATTTTAGACAATTTAAGCGATTATAATTTCAGAAATTTTATTAAGCGCTTACAAACCGTAGAAAACACCTTTTTGACTATTATTTTGAAAAAAATTTCCTGAACCTTGTCAATTTATTTTAATAACAAGGTTCAGGACAAAAGCTCTTGGTTGTTAGTAAGAAGACGTTGACTGGCCGCCTTGCATAATTTTCACACCAGAGCTTGCTCCAATCCGAGTAGCACCTGCTTCGATCATTTTCTGCATATCTTCGAGGCTGCGAACGCCGCCGGAAGCTTTGACACCTACATCTGGACCAACTGTACGGCGCATCAATGCGATATCTTCCGGTGTCGCCCCACCTGTAGAGAACCCTGTCGATGTTTTAACAAAATCAGCACCGGCTCTGACAGCCGCTTGACAGGCACGTACTTTTTCCTCATCTGTCAACAAACCTAACTGTGCTAACGCTTCAGGATCATCCCCATGCTCCTTCGAATTATTGTTAATCGCAACTATCACTGCTACC
>JAFWEX010000105.1 GCA_017512705.1 Paenibacillus sp. | reverse complement strand
TTCGTCAGACCGAGGGTTTGCCTCCGGCTTCCTTCAGATTCCGCCTCGCAACGGACATCCTTGCCTTCCGCTAACAGTTCCTACTGCCAAGCCTGTAGTGGACTTTCACCACCGAGTTATCGCCCATGCCGGGCGCACAACGTAAAGAAACAGCCGATGATCCTCGTGATCACTGGCTGTTTCTTTACTCTATTATATGTTTTATCGCGAGAGCTGCTTGCACATCATGAACTGCACACTAATGATCTCTCTGTATGTAACAACATCAGATCATTATAGTGATCAAGCATTTCAGATTAGACTTGAGCAACTGGCGTCTCTTGATGTTTTTGCAGAAACTCTACCATTTTGCGATACACTAAAATTTCGTTCGTTTTTCTAGAGAAGCCATGGCCTTCATCATCCAATACGATGTACTCCACATCTACACCCTTTTCTTGCAGCGCGGCCACGATCTGATCCGACTCAGCCTTGACCACTCTCGGATCATTGGCTCCCTGAATGACCAGCATCGGGTTCACCATCTGATCCAGATACGTAATCGGTGAATCTTTGATCAAGCGTTCCCGGTCACGTACAGGATCACCCAGCCACATGTCCATCATGGGCTTCCAGTCCTCCGGCACAGACTCCAGGAAAGTGAACAGATTGCATGGGCCAAAAATATCAACTGCTGCACGGAACAACTCTGGATGGCGACCTGCAAGCAGAAGGGTCATATAACCTCCGTAACTGCCGCCGACGACAAACAAACGTTCAGTTGAGCTAATGCCTTGATCGAACAACCACTGAATGCCTGCAACACAGTCCAGCCTTGGCCCTTCGCCCCAATCCCGCTCAACCATCTTCACGAATTCAGCACCGTATCCTGTACTGCCCCGGAAGTTCGGAGCAAAGATGTTGTACCCTTCCGCAAGTAATAACTGAAACATAGGCCGTAAAAACTTGGCTTCCGACGCCTGCGGTCCACCATGTGGCCAGAATACGCTGTATCCGTTTGCCTGCTCCGGCTTGGCTTTGAACAGCAGCGCTTCGATCTCTAGCCCATCGTAGGAGTTGTACCGTACTACATCGGGAGATACAAGATCGTCCGGGTTCAACCCGGTTAGCCGATTGGCCGTTAACGCTTCCCAGGACTCACTACCTGCAAGCAGACGATAGATGTTATGCGGCTGCACAGCACCGCGTCCGAGCATGTACACGTTACCCGCTTTGGTCACGTTCACCTGATCAATTGTATCAAGCGGCATGTCCATGCGGCGAGGTTCCTTTTCACCTTTCCCCAGCACATACATGCGATTCTCCGGCCCGGTCAGTGTCCAGATATACAATGTTTCAGATGCTTCATGCCAGCGAATCACTTCTACGTCTTCATCATCAATGTGACACAGCGATCGGAATTCTCCCGTAGCAATGACATATTCCGCCACATACGAATATGCCGAGTTGTCATTGGTAATTAACAGCAAGCGGTCATCACCTGCGAACAGGACATCGGCAACCTGACTCTGCCGCTCCGTAACCGGTACAATGGGATGTGATTCACCGTTCCGATATAGATGAGCGGTCTGGTACGTATTAGAATACAATTTAAGGATCACGTAGGCTTCTTCATTCGGACTTACCGCTATGAGACTGCTGTTAGCCCCTTCTCCCTCATGCAAAAGTATGTCTTCTCCAGTCTCCAGGTCACGTCTACGTGAATTCAAATAATTCGGATTACCCGAACTTGTAATATAGTACAGACGCTTCCCATCCTCCGATAAGTGAGCATAATAACAGCGATCACCTGGCTCTGCTGGAACCACAGGAAGTGGCACTCCCCCCTCCGGCGGTAGGGCATAGAGGTGATAGTTTTCATTCCCATCGCGATCAAAAGCGGTAAGCAGATGGCGTCCTTGCGGGTCGGCTTTGATAAACTGACTACTCTGGTTCAGATACGTCAAAGGATACGGATAACCGCCAGGCAAGTCCATCGCCCAAATATTCGGCTGACCGTTCAGGCTGCTGTCCATATAGATCCGCTTCTCATCAGCAGATACGGCAAAATGCGCAATGCGATACGTCTGGAAATACTGCTCCACATCCGGTTTCGGAAACTGAATCATGACAAACCTCCTTCAGAATAAACCAATAAATTTAACATTGGTAAATTAAGGTGCTATTTGTCCATTTTATCGTTAGTTACATCATTTTTACAATAGTTATGTGAGCTTAAATGCCATTTTTTATTTTTAATGCAAATTTCAAGAATAAAACGTCATATGAGGTTTTTCTTCACGATAGTATTCCAATCGCTGCTTCAAACTGCCGGTATGCAATTCAAACAGATGACCGTCCGGGTCTGTAAAATAAATGGATTTTCCGTCCCTCGCATCTCGTGGTCTTCCGGGAATAATATCAGCTCCTGCAGTTCGCAGCTGCTCAACGGAAGCTTCAAACTCTTCTTCTTTTACTGTAAAGGCGATATGGGTATAGGTTCGTTCCGTATAATTACGAAGGACATCCTCCTGATTCAGAGCAACCCATAGTCCAGCCAATTCGAAATAGGCCAGCTTGCGTCCTTTCACCTGAATTCGGGCACCGAGAGCCTGCTCAAAGAACGAAATGGATCGCTCCAGATTCGATACGGAAAAGCACAGATGATTAATTCCCTGAATGTTCATATGGCTCCTAACACCTCCATCAAATTTAAAGAGTTCCACCCTTATTATGGTATATCTTTCTTGCAAAATACAACCTCGGGGCTCCCTCTCACCGCACCTTCTTCTGGGCGAATGCATAGGGTAGGCATATCAAGAATCGTTCGAGGAGGAGTTCAAGCGATGAACCCTGTTTATCCATTTTATGGTGAAAAAACAGTATGTAAACCGCAAAAGTTAGCTTTCCCACCCCAACATCAGGATCAGCAGCCGGGACTGGAATCATTGATGGTTCCCGAACCAATCAGTGAAGACCCTGCTTATATTGGAAGCTGCAAACTCCAAGGCAAGGTTGCCATCATTACAGGCGGTGACAGCGGTATTGGTCGGGCAGCAGCAATTGCTTATGCCAAAGAAGGTGCAGACGTTGTTATCGCTTATCTATATGAACGAAGTGATGCAGAATGGACACGTGATCGGATTATCGAACTGGGCCAGCGCTGTCTACTCATAGAGACTGATCTGCGTCTGAAACCTAATTGTGAAGCGGTCATCCGCAAGACGATAGATATGTTCGGCAAGATCGATGTACTGGTCAACAATCATGCCGTTCAGTATGTGCAGCAGAGCATTGTCGACATTACGGAGGAGCAGCTGTATCATACGTTTCAAACGAATGTATTCTCGTATTTCTTCCTGATTCAGGCTGCCCTTCCTCATCTGTGCCAAGGGGCTTCTATCATTAATACCGCCTCCATTACAGCCTATAAAGGTGATGTGCGTCTAATTGATTATTCATCGACCAAAGGAGCTGTCGTTTCCCTCACGCGTGTGCTATCCCAATCTCTGGCTGGCAAAGGTATTCGTGTAAACGCTGTGGCTCCGGGTCCAATCTGGACGCCGCTTATTCCATCCAGTTTCTCAGCTGAGGATGTGCAGGTGTTTGGGACCGATACGCCTATGGGGCGAGCTGGTCAACCGTACGAACTGGCGGCAGCTTATGTCTATCTGGCGTCACGTGATTCCTCTTACGTCACCGGTGAATGCATTCATGTCAATGGTGGCGATATGGTCACGACGTAAGATTAGGTGCACAATTAAAGAAAGAGGTTTTTTGATAGATTCACAGCACGCGAACACACTAGAGCGAGGAAAACGAAAAGAAAACAAACAGAAAGTGAACCCGATCATGCGATTATTTCTAGACTTGTAATGTATCCAAAATAAAGCAAAGCAGCCCAGGATCTATTCCTCTGCTTTGCTTTTATTGTTTTCTATTTTCTACACATGGTTTCTTTGCTATGGCGCTGTGCCATGAATTTGCGTTTTTAGGAAGCTTAGAAGTGCTTATACGTGTAAGTTTTCTGCGATATTTCGTAAAAATATGCAATATTCATGAAATATATTTATATTTCCGTAAAGTTTCAGTGAACAACATAAAAAAACAACAGCTTTCACCGATATAGATAAGGGAATGACGTTGTGTAGATCATTGGAATTCAGCCAACACTCCAAATTCCACATACCAATACATACATATCGCTATAGAAATGAGGGCAATCCAAATGAAAACGAAGATGTTTATCCGTATGAGTCTCACTATGCTTGTCACTCTAGTTCTGCTACTCATAGGGGCTTGTTCAAGCAAATCTGAAACGGCAGCTATCGATGCAAAGACCAAGGTCGGGATTGTTCTGACGGAGGTTGGCTTGGGAGACCGATCTTTTAATGACGCTGCTTTTAACGGACTGGTTAAAGCCAGAGATGAGAAAAGCATTGTTTTTGACTATCGTGAACCTAGCAAGGACTTAACTGCTGAAGCTGCATTTGAGGAATTTTCAGAACAAAAATTCGATCTCATTATTGGACTCAGCAATACCATTCTCGCTGATATGGAAAAGGTCGCGACCAAATATCCTGATCAGCAATTTCTGTTGATTGACGGTCAGTCGTCCCTGCCTAACATTGCTTCGATCTCATTTCGTGCAGAAGAAGGCAGTTATCTGGCCGGTGTCCTTGCAGCCATGGCTTCTAAGGAAAACCGTGTCGGTTTCTTGGGAGGATTAGAAATTCCGGTGCTTAAAGATTTCGAAAAAGGCTTTGAGCAAGGGGTACTCGCAGTCAACCCTGAAGCTACTGTAGATGTTATCTATGCCGGTGATTTCGGTGATCCGGATCTAGGCAAGCAGATTGCTAAGAAAATGATTCAGGAGAACGGTGTCGACGTGATCTATGCGGTCGCAGGCCTGACAGGGGTGGGTACTCTGACCGAAATTCAGGATTTGGGTAAGTATGCCATCGGTGTAGATACGGATCAGTTCTTTATCGCGGAGAAAGCAATCCTTGCATCCATGTTGAAAAATGTAGATGTCTCCATCTATAACACCGTGAACACGTTTATCGAGAACAACCATACCTTCCCGAATAAGGAAATCTCAGAAGGGCTGGCTGAGAATGCTGTAGGCTTGACTGAGCTTCACAACATCCGTCTAAGTGAAGAACAACAGAAAATATTTGATGATCTAAAATCCAAAATCTCTTCGGGTCAAATCAAAATTATAAATCATCCATAACTCACGGTTGGAGGAGGTACGCATATGAAATTACAGGGGAAACTTATTATCAATGCTCTGATCTCACTGCTTCTATGTCTTGCGCTGGTTGCTTATATTATTATGGAACTGCTTAGTATGAATGCAAAAAATCAAAACCTGGTTCCTGCAATGCTCAAGGTAAGCGAACTGAACTCGAATCAAATTCAGATCCAACAAGCACTCGATGTCTACTCTTTCTCAATGACAGAAGGTAACCAGGATGCCGTACTTCGTCTACTCAAAGAAGGTCAAGCTATGGTTACGGACCTTGCCAATGGTTTGCTGGAAACGGACCAGGAATTGCAGTTCTTGCAAACGATCCAAACGAAGCTGCAGGCTCTGGATCAGGGAGCTACCGAAGCCATGAACAACATGGATAGTACAGAAGCAAAGCGTTACAGCGCGCGGGTTCTTGGTATACAGAATGACATATATTCACTGAATGAATTGACTAAGGATCGATACACGAAATATACCTCAGATTTGGAGAAAAACATTCAGCAGACATGGCAGGTTGCCCTTGGTGGTGCAGCGCTTTTATTCATCGCCGTTATGCTGTTTAATATGTACACTTCACGTCAGATAGCCAAGCGCATTGGCCTAATTAAAGAAGCTGCAGGACACATCGCTAATGGTGACCTGACACAGACACTGCCAGAGCCTCGTGGCAAAGACGAACTCGATGATCTAAGCCGCTCCTTTGGACAAATGACGAATAATATTCGCGGAATTCTTCGGTCCATTGAAGGGGCTGGTCAGCGCGTAGATCAGATGGCTCAGGATATTGATCGCGGCAATGATACGGTACAAGCTATCGTGCAGCAGGTATCTCGTACAACAGAAGAGCTATCTATCGGTAGTCAAAAGATTGCCGAGGATCTAAGTGAAACCGTCATTGTTGTCGATAACATGCAATCTACATTCAACGATAATCTGCAAGCCACCTCACAATCTGCCACGGCTGGACGTGAAGTATTATTGACTGTGGAAGAGGGCAACAACGCCATTGAAGAACAGTTGCGATTAGCTGAAGTGAATCGCCGTGCCATGTCCGAAGTGGAACAGACTGTCCTGGAACTGGAAGAAAGCACAGCTCGCATCACCACAATGACTGGATATGTATCCGAAATCGCCAAACAGACCACTCTCCTCTCTCTGAATGCCTCCATTGAGGCCGCACGTGCAGGAGAAGCCGGACGCGGATTTGCCGTTGTGGCAGAAGAAGTGAACAAGCTCGCGGAGCAGTCTGCTCAATCCGTCAAACACATCTACGATGCGGTTAATGAGATCACAGAATCCATGGAAAAAGTAAAAAACTCTGTGACGCAAAGCAGGCAGCTCTTTGGTGAACAGGAACAAGCTACGGGCCAGACCCGCCAATCCTTCTCGGCTATACGCGAGAGCGTCGAGCGGATCAGCGCAGGGATCCAGCAGCTTGCTGAAGATATGGATCATTCCAGTCAGCTCAGTTCCCAAGTGCAGCAGGCTATCGAAAACATTAGTGCCATCACCGAGCAGTCTGCGGCCAGCAGTCAAGAGATCACCGCTTCCACTGCGGAGCAGCAACGTTCCTTCACCGAATCGAGTATGAAGGTGAAGTCATTGCGTGATATCAGTGCGGAAATGCACCAGGAACTCCAGCGTTTCCGTCTATAAGGAAACGCGGAGACGCATATTAGATTGTGCAGGAATCATCATGCAGGATGAGTGCACTGATTGAACAGAGGGTTCGTATAGAACTCAAATAAGAAGAGGGAGTCCACCACACCATCGATTGGTTGGGGCTCCCTCTTTATTTATATACTTCAAATTTATATACTTCAGTGCTCCTCTAAATCGATCCCTACAGTGCTTCGATAATATCTCCAGCCAGTAGGGATGAAGGGTCCCCGCGCAGGAGTGCTGCTCGTTCGGCAGCCTGCCCATGCAGGTAGACGCCGAACGCGGCCGCTTGCTCCGCGCTGAGTCCTTGGGCAAGTAGACCGGCAATGATGCCAGTCAACACGTCCCCTGCGCCACCCGTAGCCATGCCGGCGTGGCCAGTGGTGTTAATGTACGCCTCGCCGGAAGGCGTTGCGATGACCGTTCGTGCTCCTTTGAGCACAAGGGTCACGCCCTGCTCGCGGGCGTACCGTGCAGCGTGTCCGATTCGGTCACGCTGCACCTCAGGGGTCGACATGCCGAGCAGTCGGCCCATCTCCCCAGGGTGCGGCGTCAAAATAGTCGCCGCACTTCGCTGGCCCCAGGTGCTTGGCCCATCTGGGCCTGCATCTGCCAGCATGTTGAGGGCGTCCGCGTCGAGGACAAGCGGACGATTGGTCTGTTGCCACAGACGGCGCAGCCAGTCGGTGTCGCCTTGGAAGCGGCCAAGGCCCGGGCCGGTCGCAAGCACGTCGCGGCTCTCCGCAAGGCGCAGCACCGCTGCCGCGGAAGCCGCGTCCCATTCGCCGCTGTCGCCATCGGCTACAGGGGCGAGCATCAGCTCAGGCACGGTGCCGATCATATGCGGCAGCAGTGCAGCGGGCAGCGCCCATGTGGCGAGCCCGCAACCTGCGCGTAGCGCAGCTTTGGCCGAGAGCAGGCCTGCGCCGCTCATCGGCAAGCTTCCTGCGGCCAGCAACACATGGCCGTAGGTGCCCTTATGGCCGTCCGGTGCCCGGCGGCGGCAAGTGTCTACGCGCAGCGCTGCACGCAGCACCTCCTCTGTCAGCAGACGGACGGAGGAACCATGCTCCGGCGCCAGATGCGCAGGAATGCCGATGGCGCGCACCACAATGCGCCCTGCAGCAGAAGCACCCGGGTACTGCACCAGCCCGCGCTTCAGCAGCGCCAGGCATACGGTCACCCGGGCCTTGATACATGGCTTGTACACTTCCCCGGTGTCGGCGTCCAGCCCGCTTGGCACATCGGCGGACACGACCGGCTTACCGCTGTCGTTCGCCGCCTGAATCAGCGCCGCATATGCTCCGCGCGGCGCCCCACGCGAGCCGGTGCCCAGCAGCGCATCAACGATGCCTGTGCACCGGCTGAAGTCCACGGCTTCGCGCCCGTGGACAACGGCAGGGATGCCGAGCTGCGCAGCGGCATCCCTCTGCACTGCAGCTTCGCCCTGCAGTGCCTCCGGGGCATCGGCGTAGACTAGCGTCACGCCCAGCCCCGCTTCAACCAAATGGCGCGCCGCAACCAGCCCGTCTCCGCCATTATTGCCCTTGCCGATCAGCATGTACCAATGCTGATCACCGGGATGCGCCATCGCCAGCGCCGGATCGGCGAAGATGTCGCCCCCATTGCCTGATCGATCGCCGGGCCCCGTATGTGCCCGCCACGCCGTTCTCGCCGGGCTATGTCTCGCCCGGCTATGATCAGGCAAGCCATCTCCCTGCTCTCCGCCTTCGCTTGGTTCCCGGCACAGCTTGATGACTTCCTCCGCGATAGCCCTGCCTGCATTCTCCATCAAGCTCGCTGCAGGAATGCCAAGCTGCCGGATCGTATGCTCGTCTACCGCACGCATCTGTTCAGCCGTTACGATAAACATACTCATCCCTCCCCGATCACCACGTATGAATTCCATCTTCGTCCCCATCACAATCAAGGGTTTTCCGATTCACGATCGGTCATTCCCGGCTCACCATTGTGCCGATCCTGTGCTAATCAACTTCTCATCCGCACCTTGTCACATAAGCCATGTAAGGCACGAAAGGCACGAAAGCCACTAAAGTCACGATCACGATCTGACCATCATCCGTTATCTTCCTGCCTTTAAACCAGCTTATACTTAATACCCTACCGTGAACTGGGCTTGAATAAATTGCGGATCATCCAGTTCATCCACCAAAGCCGCTGCAAAATCACCTACAGAAATACTGCTCTCACCCAGATCATCTGTAATGACCCGGTTCATCCCGATTCGGAATTGACCGGTTCTTCTTCCCGTAGTAATAGTTGCTGCCGGGCTCATAAAAGTCCAGTGAATGTTGGATTCTTTCAGAATCCCATAAGCATCCGCATGGGCCTGCGCAAGTGGCTTCACTTCCTCCGGAAATCCTGGTGTATTCATGAGCATCTCACCAGAGTCCGTCATCAGACTTCCTGCCCCGCCAACAACAACCAGACGTCCTGCGTTCCCGCGGCGCACGCCCTCAATCAATGATCGAGTAACTTCAAGCAACTCCTCTTCCTCACCAAATTTCGGTCCGTAAGCACTCACTACCGCATCTTGACCAGCTGAAAAATCAGCTACCTGATTCGGGTTCAACACGTCCCCCTGCTCTACACGCAGACGTTCATGCACCATCTCGATTTTGGATGGGGTACGGACTATTGCTGTGACTTCATGACCGCGATCCATTAATTCCCACAAGATTGTCTTCCCAATCTCACCGGTTGCTCCAAAGATTGCTACTTTCATATTAAGTCCCTCATTTCTATAGATCTCAACTCATTACTTATTACTTATTGCTTATTACTACCGTTATTGTGATACGACTTCCTATTGTTATATACCTTAAACGGTTCACGTCATCTTAAACCGGAAACGAACACTTGTAAACTCGAATCATCATTCCTGTTCTCACCCAGATTCCTGTTCATCATGCCGAAAAACCTTTGGTAATCCAAAGGTTAACGGTTTATAACTCATTTTCTACTCTCCTTGCCTCCACCACATGCCCTCTGACTTCGGACTTGTATATTCAAAGCCAAACTGAGCATATAAACGGTCAGCAGGAACATCTGCCAGCAAACTAACCAAGCCGCGCGCAGGTACAGCTTCACGTAAATAGTTCATAATTTCGATCATGATCAGTTTGCCGTAGCCTTTCCCTTGTTGATCGGGATGTACCGCAATATCGACCACTTGAAAGAAGCAACCGCCATCTCCGATCACACGCCCCATGCCAATCAGAACATCTTTCTCTCGTAAACATACTGCAAATAAACTGCGCGGCAGGCCAATCTCAGCTCCCTCCCGGCTCATCGGACTAAGTCCGGCAATCTGCCGCAGTGCCAAATATTCAACCGCAGCCGGCGGTGCATGTTCAATCTTTACCTCGTCCATCCATTACGCTCCTCTCTGCTAGAAACTACATTAAAATCAGAAGCAAGTTCGTATTCCCCAGCAATTGTGTTTAAATCCATGCAGTTGTCGTTATGTCTACGTACGTATACCATCAAAAAAACCTCCTCATTTCTGCTCCGTCTAATTGATTCAATTGCTTGAATTCATCTACTTCCTGTGTAATAGTGAGAGAAAGCTTGCGTAAAGCATATTCCAGATACGTCAAGTGGGTTGTAAAGGAGGAAAAGTTGTGTTTCAACGTTGGTTGGATAACCTATCGTCACATCCTGACGCTGCGTTTATATACCTGGGTGTGATCGCCTTGCTCTTGGCCGTTTATCTGTGGTCAGCCACAGAAATTCGGCGTAGCCATGAAAGGCATATGCATAGGATACGAGATACATTATACATAAGCACAGAGCTTTTGGGACTACTTACCATTTGGGAACAACGAAAATATGAAGCATCTGCAGAGGAACATCATGAGTTGTTAAAAGCATTGCAGGCTTGTAAATCGGCCTCATGCCTCTCCCCACAGCTTCAGGATCAGATTCGTGACTGTGTTAAAAATGAGGATTCCGCCCGGCTCGGCCTTATGCATAAAGCACTCGAACGGGAGTGTACCGCCCTATCGGACGAACTAAACCGGAGTACATATTCGGTGCACTGGGGTCATGTCATCTGGAGAATTCTCAGGCCTGCTGCGGAACCGGCTGCACTGGCAGCCACTGCCCTTTTGATCGGAAACCTGTTTTACACCAAGAGGATCGCAGGTACTTCCGTAGATACTTGGGGCAGCCTGTTGCCATGGTTCCAGACCATTTCTCTCATGCTTACCATACTATACGGTTATGTGCTCTGGGCAAGTCCTAAGCGGGGCACATCAGGTACATTAGTCAAATGGCTTGCGCTCCTGATTGCACTGTGCTCTCTGCTTCATTGGATCGGACTTGCAGCGGCCCCTTATGCTCTTGCCTTGCAACTTATCCTGTTGATCTCCGGATTCGGGTTAACCGGATCACGTTCTCGCAGTGAACGTCCATATGCCGGACATGCAGAAGCAGTTGAGAACAGCAGCAGTAGCCATACGGCTTCACAGGTAGATGACTCTGTTACAGGGGATCTTCCTCCACCAGTGACACCTCGCAGATCTGTATCCGCTTCGGACTAGTCGCAGGCGAAGCGACGAGAAGTATGCATTCTAAAGTATGCCTTCGAAAGTATGTAGTCGGATGTAGACTCCTGTTACGTTTGTTAGCAGTAGAACGGTCATTCCAGGGAGGCAGCGTTTTGTTCCGCTACGATCCCGGAAGTACACAAAAAAGGCTGTCCCTAAGTCGTCATGATGATAGGGACAGCCTATTCATTATTCGAAATCATTATACAACACAGGATTTGCTTACTAAGTACAACATAATGGTGAGCACACGTACGATGAAGATCCATACAACACTCACTACTCATCATACTTCTCACTACTCTATTGTTTTCGATACGTATGTTCTCTGAATACTCTTCAGATCAGAATCCTACCCTTTGGCACTCGCGTTTGATCCACGAACAGAACGAGTAGAGCTGCTTCTAGCGACATTACTGGATTTGGAGGCACTGCTTGAGGACGTATTTTCAAATCGTTTGCGCTCAGTACGCTCCATCTGCACAATCTGCCCTTCATGTACCACGATGTGCAATGAACCAAACTCCATGTCATCCAGTTGCCCGGCAATTCGGTTCAACCATACCTCATCCACTTTTAACGGCTTAGCCACTTGAGCCGCCTCCTCTTCTCGGGCTGCCACCCGTTATAATCCTGAGTAATCCTGTGCGCACCTACATTCCATGAAGTGAATTATAATCCATTCTTATCCAACCTATATACTTGGTTTATAGAATATCAGGGCTTCCAGCAGCTGTCAATTGATATTTTAATCCTGAACAGAACCTCATTTCTTTGCTGTCCTCCTGCACTCCTAGGTCCTGCTACCTCTTTTCCGAAACGGCTTTATGACCAAGCCAGCTCTTGAGTAATAACGTAGCCAAAGCCAGAATTAGCAGCAAAGATGCAACGGCAAAGGACGCCGAAAACTGATATTCGTTATATAAAATCTCAACGTGCAGGGGCAAGGTGTTCGTTTCTCCACGTATGTGCCCGGAGACAACGGATACCGCTCCAAACTCCCCCATAGCACGTGCATTACACAGGATAATTCCGTAGAGAAGTCCCCATTTTATATTAGGCAGTGTCACACTCCAGAAGATGCGCCACCCGGAAGCTCCCAGCGTTACAGCCGCTTCTTCTTCCCGCGTACCTTGATCCTCCATCAGCGGAATAAGCTCCCTTGCCACGAAGGGGAAGGTAATAAACAACGTTGCAATCACAATTCCTGGAAGTGCAAAGATGATTTTGATATCCTGTTCAGCCAGCCATGGGCCAAACCATCCATTCGAGCCAAACACCAGGACAAAGATTAAACCACCAACCACAGGTGAGATCGAAAAGGGAAGATCAATCAGTGTGATGAGCAGCCCTTTGCCTTTAAAACTGAATTTGGTAATAACCCAGGCCGCTGCCACACCAAAGATTGTATTAAGCGGAACTGTAATTGCAGCAACAAGCAGTGTCAGCTTGAGCGCAGACCAAGCATCGGGTTCCGTCAGGGCAGCGATGTAGACGCCCCAGCCTTGCTTTAACGCTTCCATCAGTACAATAACCAGCGGCAGAATCAGCAGCCAGATCAGGACGAGACTTGCGAGTCCAATCAACAACCATTTTACCCAAGGTGCTTCTGTTGTAGCACGATTCGGACTTTTGCCCATTGGAACAGGTGAAGCAGGCCACAGTGGGACAGACCCCGCCATAAGATACACCTCCCTCGGTTTGGTGAGTGTGCCACGGAGTGGCTATATAAATCCATCCGGGCCGCCACGAATGGGCAAGCCGCACGGACGGAATGTGTGGTACTTGAATGCTCCTCTATTCTCCCGTGCTGATGTGCTGATGCAATCATATTCTCCCTGCCTTGCGGCTCCAGCGTTGCAGGGAATTGATAATAAGCAGCAGGATAAAGGAGATCAATAAGAGCAGCAAGGCGACTGCAGTAGCTCCCGCATAATCAAACTGCTCCAGCTTCGCCATGATGAGCAGCGGTGCGATTTCTGTTTTCATCGGCATATTGCCCGAAATAAATACAACCGACCCATACTCACCAATGCCTCTTGCAAAAGCAAGTGCGAACCCTGTCAGCAGCGGCGGGATTAAATCCGGCAGCAAAATGGCACGGAAGATCCGCCATCGCCCAGCCCCCAGCGTTGCTGCTGCCTCTTCCACCTCAGCCTCCAGTTCCTCCAGTACGGGCTGTACTGTCCTTACGACGAAGGGGATGCCGATAAACATAAGCGCGAGAGTGATCCCCACTTGAGAGTAAGCCAGTTGAATACCCAAGGGCTCTACGAATTGTCCGATCCAGCCGTTTCCGGCATAGATTGCCGTCAGTGCCACCCCGGCTACTGCTGTCGGCAGCGCAAACGGCAGATCAATGACGGCATCAAACCATCGTTTGCCAGTAAATTCATATCTAACCAGCACCCAAGCCAGGAGCAGACCCAGGAACAGGTCGATCAGAGCTGCTGCTCCGGCGGTTAGGAAACTGACTCGGAATGATGCCAGCACCCTTGGATTGGTAGCCACATCCACCATCGTCCCCCAGGTCAATCCCGTAGAATTGAACAACAGGGCCGTCAGCGGAATCAGCACCACCAGACTCAGATATAACACGCTATACCCCATCGTTAATCCGAACCCCGGCAATGTCTGCCTTCCCCGAGCCGCAATAACCTTGCTCATGCCTATTTCATCCTCTCCGCCTTCAGCCGGTTGGGCTGGTTGGCCGCGTACAGCGCAATATGTGTTTCCTGTCTTCTTTGTTCCCTCCAGTTCAACACCCACAGATTCCGAGCAGAACTAGGTCTAGCTTCCTGGCACATAGATCTGGTCGAAGATGCCTCCATCTTTAAAGTGTTTGGCCTGGGTATCCCGCCAAGAACCGAAAACATCTTTTAACGTAAACAGCTCCAGCTTCGGAAACTGATCATTGAATTTGTCCTTCACACTGTCCAGCGTTGGACGGTAATAATTTTCGGCAGCAATGGTCTGCCCTTCTTCGCTGTAAAGGTATTTGAGATACGCATCTGCCACATCGCGGGTCCCTTTTTTGTCTGCATTTTTATCCACAATCGCTACAGGGGGTTCGGCGAGTATGCTAACGGAAGGCACGACAATGTCGAATTTGTCAGGTCCTAACTCTTTTACTGACAGGAATGCTTCGTTCTCCCAAGCCAGCAGTACATCCCCAATACCACGTTCTACAAATGTCGTTGTCGATCCACGGGCCCCGGAGTCAAGTACAGGAGCATGTTTGAACAACTCAGCAACAAACTGCTTTGCTTTGTCTTCATCGTTGTTGTTATGCTTCAGCGCATAACCCCATGCCGCCAGATAGTTCCACCGCGCGCCACCGGATGTCTTCGGATTCGGCGTAATGACCTGCGTATCTCCTTTGATCAGATCATCCCAGTCCTTGATGCCTTTGGGATTACCTTTGCGCACCAGAAACACAATCGTGGATGTGTACGGTGAACTGTTATGCTCGTATTGATCCTGCCAGCCTGCGTTAATCAGACCTTTATCTTCAATCGCATCGATATCATAACCCAGAGCCAGCGTCACCACATCTGCATCCAATCCATCAATGACGGAACGACTCTGTTTACCCGAACCCCCGTGAGATTGTTTAATGTTTACTTCCTGGCCCTTCTCTTTCAGCCAGTACGCGGCAAATGCCTTGTTATATTCCTCGTAAAGTTCCCGTGTCGGGTCATAGGAGACGTTGAGCAGCTCAACCGAATTGCTGCCTTCCTTATTCGCATCCGTTCCTGTTCCTGTGGCTGCACTTGATGCGCCTGGCCCGCCATTATCTGATCCGCAAGCTGCCAGCACCCCTGTTAACACAAGTGCTAGCCCAATCAGAATGCCTTTGTGAACTCTCTTCTTCATCAATTTACACTCCCCCCGATATAAACTTGCATGATTAGACAGGCTACAGGTCAGCAGAACAGCGAAATGTAACCGAACAACAAAGAGACGGAGGAACCCCTGCGCAATCTACCCTTCATCAAGTCATGCCGACCCAAAGTCGTGTATGCTTCATGCGGTAACATGCGCTGTGGTGTTCCTCCGTCTATACGGTGAGAACGTTATGCTGTTCGAGTAACTATCGTGCTGCTCTGCCGTGCCTGCCATGACGGATTGACGTAACCTCAATCAAATATATTATTCCTACCTGTTTAGTAAGTTATATACGTATAATAAAGGCAGTCTAGGTAGCTGTCAAACGTTTTTTCTCACTTTTAACGAAATTCTATTCCTTTGAAAAAAAGAGGAACAACGAACCTTCGCCCGTTGCTCCCTTCCGCGAAGTGTAGACCTTCGCTGTTCATATTCACTTCTTCATTGAGCCGGGCTGCCACACGCAGCCCTTCTCTTATCTGCCTGCGTACCGGATATTTGGCATCGGAGGCGGGGTCATGCCTTCACCCAGATAAAAGCCGGTGTGCGGCGGCTGGTTGTAGGCTACATTTTGCCAAGCAATGCCAAGGCGGTATACCGGATCATGCATCAGTGTATAGATGCGTTTGTCTGTAAGGGCAGTGGTTGTGTAGATTCGCAGGGCCGAGCTGTCACTCGTGCGCCACACCACTTCCTCGCGCCAGTCTCCGAAGAGATCTGCCTGCAGACTCGGCGTCGATTTGGTACCATTATTGGAGGATACGCCTGAAGCGGTCAACAGATTTACCGTTTTGCTGTTGGCATAATCCCATTTGTCGATCCGGTTGCTGTCCAGCAGCTCAAGCAACAGATCGCCGTCCCACCAGATGCCGAAGTTCGTAGAGGAAGGGAGGGTTGAACCCAGCTTCTGTCCTTTGGCTGTGTACAGACTGCAGTCTGCCCACACTTCAGCACCTTTGTACCTTGGGTCAATATCCGCCGCCATGCCCCGTCCCACATCTTTCGTCGTTTTGACCCCCCAGATGAGCTGTCCTGTCCCTGCATCGCGGAACGATACCCCCGCATTGGACGGTGTCTCATGAACTTGAAACACTTCCAGCCCCTGGCGGTCCGGGTCCAAATCACTCAGATGCATCGCATCGCCATGTTTTAATCCAGTCGTATACAGCCCTCTACCGTTATCGTCAACAGCCATTGCGCCATAAACAATCTCGTCCCTGCCATCCCCGTCTACATCCGCCACACTCAGATTATGATTCCCCTGTCCGGCATACCCTGAGTTACCTGCGGTATTTGAGTCAAAGGTCCATTGCTTGGTCAGTTGTCCATTCCGCCAGTTATAAGCTACCAGCACACTTCGCGTATAATAGCCGCGAGCCATAACCAGACTTGGGCGCTCCCCGTCCAGATAGGCAATGGCCGCGAGAAAGCGGTCGACCCGATTGCCGTAATTGTCTCCCCAATCCGAGACATTGCCGCGTGCGGGCTCATAGTTTACGGTAGACATCGCTTTCCCCGTCTGTCCGTTGAAGACGGTCAGAAATTCGGGCCCGGATAGCACATATCCGCTCGAATTTCGGTAGTCCTTGCTGCCATCCCCGATCACCGTGCCGGTGCCATCGCGGGTACCGTCCGCCGTTTTCATCGCAACCTCGGCCTTCCCGTCTCCATCGAGATCGTACACCATAAACTGAGTATAATGAGCGCCAGCGCGAATATTTTTGCCCAGACTGATCCGCCACAGCCGAGTACCATTTAATTTGTATGCATCCATGAATACTTCGCCAGTATAACCGCTCTGTGAATTATCCTTGGAGTTAGAGGGGTCCCATTTGACAATCAATTCGTACTGGCCATCGCCGTCCAGATCACCTGCACTGGCATCGTTCGCGCTATACGTGTAGGCTACTCCGTCCGGTGTCGTACCGCCTGATGGAACTTGAAGCGGCACGCTCAGATAATTGCTACCCCACACACTTGTAGCCGCAGAGGGGGCCTGCTCTGTCCCGCCAACAACAGCACGAACCGTATATTTCGAACTGTTGATCCCGCCGGTATCCTGAAGATTGGTGCTGCCTGTTATAGGCGAGGCATTTACTTTCATGCCATCCCGATACACATTGAAGGCCACATTGGACCCCTCTGTTCCGAGTAGCCTCCAGCTGACAAATACACCATTCCCCGTCTTGACCGCTACCACGCCGCGATCCAGAAATTCCATCTGCTTCGGACCAGCTGCATGCGCTTCAGGCATGTGGATCAAACCGGGCGAAGTGACAAACAGCGCTGAGCCCAGCAGTGCTATGCTAGCGGCCCGCCATGTGCGCTTCCAGAGCGATAATTGTGACATCATTCATAGCCTCCCCTATCGAATTGGTAAGCCCCGTGTCCTATAGCGCATCTAAAGATAAGTAGTATCACTTATCACCCTTTAATGTAAGCGCTTTAATATATTCATTTTAAATTAAACATAAAATTCCACCTATAGGTCTTATTTAGTAATAAAATACTTCCTTTGGTTCAAAACAAGATTGACTCTGATTTCCTCTCTCACCATAATATGATCTATGAGACCAACACACCGACCACCCCTGTTACGTAAATCAGACGGATTCCGCCAGCAAAAAATCATGGTGTTACCCGAATCCCTGTTGCTTGAAGCGGCAGCTTCCCCGATTACGTCGGGGTTGTATGTCACGGACATTGGCTATTTTCACGAAGCGGAGCATCATTATCGCGATCGACCAGAAGGATGTGATTCGCACATCCTCATGTACTGTACGCAAGGCTCAGGCTGGTATGCTCTGGATCACGGCAAAACCTGTAAGGTGCAGCCAGGAAACTTGATCATTTTGCCCGCTCAGGTTCCTCATGTATATGGTGCCAATACCGAAGAACCTTGGAGTATCTTCTGGTTTCACCTGCGCGGTGAACATGCCCATGCATATATTCATTCGTTATTAACCCAAGAAATTTCAACTATGCCACCTGCGAAGGCCCAGCGATGGCTGGAGCTTTTTCATGAATGTTACGGTGCGCTGGAGACCGGGTACTCTCTTCAAACGATGACCTTCGCCTCACAGATTGTCGGTTATATGCTGGGATTGCTTACATATGGGTCTCACAATGTTGTAACAGATCACGCCGCGATGAGCAGCAAACAAGCAGCGGAGCAGTCTGTACAATATATGCTGGAACATCTGGAGAGCGGAGTCACACTCAAGGAACTGGCGGCCCATGCACGCTTGTCCGTTCCACATTATTCGCAAGTGTTCAAACAGGTGACGGGTCATTCACCGATTGACTATTTTTTGCGGCTCAAAATTCAGCATTCCTGCCGTTATCTTGATTTTACCGACTGGACCGTTAAACAGATCAGCTCTGAACTGGGGTTCAGTGATCCATACTATTTTTCAAGGCTGTTCAGCAAAATGATGGGACGGTCACCGACAGATTATCGAAACCAATCCAAAGGTTAGTTTAAACCGAATATTAGCAACCTTTTGAACAGAACGGACGTCTATAGGGCAGATCACTTTAATACAAAGGGAATTAGACTCCCTGGAGAAGCGAGGCATACCGACATGAAGAAAAAAAACATTGCTGCTTTCACAGCAGGAACACTGCTCACGCTCTCGATAAGTGCAAGCCCTCTTCTTGCTGCACCCTCTAAATTTACCGATATTCAAAGCGTTTCAGGTGCTGACAAGATCGAATCTCTCCATCAGGATGGATTCATCAAAGGAGTCAGTGACGACTTGTTCAAGCCAGAAGAACAATTGAGTACCGCACAAGGTGTTCAATTAATTGTGGACGGGCTGGATCTGAACCTGGATGCTATTCGCTTCATCAAAATGCCTGTGCCGAGTGATTATTTTTCTGCTGTAAAAGATGGCGTCTGGTACAGTGATGCTTTCGTCCGTGCACAGTTCAACAGTATCAAGCTGCCGCAAAATATCGATCCATCCAAGCCACTTACTCGTGAAGAGTACACGTTGTTCCTGATGCAAGCTCTTGAGGCCAAGGGCGGTCTACCTATGATGAAAATCAAACCAGTAGACATGGCAGACGAGAACGAGCTGACGCCGGAGTACCAAGGTGCAGTGCAACGTTCCCTGGTGCTGAAGATCAGCACACTGAATGCGAACGGACAGTTCAATCCGAAGCAAACCATTACTCGCGCTGAGGCTGCGGTGATGATGTACAACGCAATCGAACATATGGAATCGTTCCATTCCGAGCAAACCCCGGACACACCGGAGAAGTAGAACTATCCTTAGGCAAAAGTATAGACACCGAAAACCCCGCATCTTAGCACAGGGTAAAAAAGCAAAAAAAGCGAGTACTCCCCGTTAAGGGGAATGTACTCACTTCGAATGTCGGTCTATGATCCTCGTTTAGATGGACTTAGAAAGAACCTTTTACAACCAATTCAGATAATGGGAACCGACCGGATGGACGAGCTGGCTCAGCAGCTTTACCTACCGTAATCAGCAATGTAGGAATGAAGCGTTCAGGAATATTGAATGTTTCAATCAATTGCTGTGGGTTGTATCCACCCATCGGGCAAGTGTCGTAACCGAGGGAACGTGCTGCAAGCATAATGTTCTGAGAAGCAAACGAAGCGTTGCGAATCGCTTCATCACGAGCAATTTGCGGGCTCTGGTAAGCTGCATTGATCTGTCCAACCAGCGCATCACGAACTCCAGCAGGCAACGTACCTGCTTCAACAGCCTGATCATAAATAAAGGTATTGCGGTTTGCTTCCAGATCACCAAGAACGGCAATCGTCACGCAGCTGTCAACCACCTGATTTTGACCGTAAGCAATCGGCAGCAATTTCGCTTTGTCTGCTTCGGATTCAATTACGAGGAATCTCCAGTGTTGCAGATTCCAGGAAGACGGCGCTTCAGAAGCTGCTGTCAGGATTGCGTTAAGATCAGCCTCCGGCATTACAACACCTTTTTCATACTTTTTAACTGCGTGGCGTTCGCTAATTACGCGAAGAGTTTCATTTTGTTCAGTCACCGACATGTGTTCCACTCCTTAGTTCTGTTTGTATTTTTTTGTTTTTACGTCCGCAAAGCACATCTTGAAATCCAGTGCGCTCTCAAGCATAAGCTTTCCGAAAATAACATCAGCGCAGACGAACGCTCCCATCTGTGTTCACGTTATGCCCGGAATTCCCTCTTCATTCAGACCATTACACACCGGAGCATACGCATGTTATTCTTCAGACTTCTCACCCGGATCTGGTTAATACACATCATGAGCCACGTAAAATATAGAATTCACAATTCACTGTACGTACGAATCAGAATTATTCTTTGGCAGATGAACTCTCCAACGGTAACGGGCAATCACCACGGTCAATACTTTGCTTCACATCACGAATGGATATGCGGTCGAAATAAGCACTCAGCGCTTCTTCCCCTCCATCATATATAGCACCCATCACACCCTGCATGTTAGAAGATACTCTACAAGGTGAACCGGACTCTCCTGAACACCAGCTTGGCCCCAAAGAACCTCCGGCTACAAGCCTGTACACTTCCCCCAGCTTAATCTCTTCACTTGGACGGCTAAGTAAATACCCCCCATGCGCACCTTCCTTCGTAGCCAGATAGCCATGTTTACGCAGAACACTCAGTACCTTGCGGACTCTGGCCGGGTGTGTACCCACACTGCGTGACAGGTCTTCACTGTTGGCCATACTCTCGCTTCTCATAGACAGAAAAACAAGACAATGTACCGCAATGGTAAATTCGCTGTTCATAACTTACTCCCTTCCCGGCATAAAACACCGATAAACTTCAATCCAAGGTAAGTATAACTGTCATTATATGAATAACAGTTATGTTTGTCAACACCTCCAAATAGGTCCCGGTCAGGCATGAATTTTCCTGTTATATCAATACTTACAGTCCCTCATCCGTCTGCTGAAAGCATCCTGGATTCAGGATAACATACTAGCTCTTTGACATAAAAAAGTGAGCCTTTCGCTTCGCGAAGGGCTCCAATAAGATAGACATATGAAAGGGCTTACGTGATTATTATAATCGCTAATCCTCAATTTGAAAACGCTTTTTTTGTAAAAAGAAATTTCAGTCTGATTTAAGGAGAATCCGATAATTTTCAATAACACTATTGCATAAACTAATGGCATTAGTTATATTACTAACATCATTAGTTTTAGGAGGAATGCCGATGCGTGTCACCCGTGAATTCGATGTCATCCAGGTCACCTTTTTCCCCCGTCTTTTCCCTGTGAATGTCTATCTTGTTGAAGAAGAACACGGTTTAACCCTGATCGATGCAGGGATGCCCTTCAGTCTCAAGGGTATCCTCCAAGCAGCGGGCTCTCTTGGAAAACCGATTACCACCATTATCCTCACCCATGCTCATGCAGATCACATAGGTGCACTTGATGGTCTCAAAGATGTGCTCCCAGATGCCCAAGTATGCATCTCCATCCGAGATGCCAAGCTGTTAACCGGAGACACGTCACTTCTAGCACACGAGCCGCAGACCCCAGTACGCGGCAGTGTGCCAAAAGCCGTCCGGACGAAGCCGGATCGGCTCCTCGAAGATGGCGACCAGATTGGATCACTGGTCGCTATTGCTTCTCCAGGCCATACGCCCGGGCATATGGCCTTCATGGATACACGCAGCCGAGTGCTCATCGCCGGCGATGCGTATCAGGTGCGCGGCGGCCTTGCCGTGTCTGGCCGTGTCCGCCCGCTCTTCCCGTTCCCTGCGCTGGCCACGTGGAATCGCGAAGCGGCACTAGCCAGCGCAAAGAACCTGGCGGAGCTGGAACCATCCGTGCTGGCCGTTGGCCACGGACGAATGCTGCGCCAGCCCGCGGCGGCCATGCGCGCGGCAGTCGCTGATGCACAGCAGCGACTGCAACCAGCCGGGGTGCAGCGATGAGCCCCCGGCAAGGTCTGGATCGCAGCGCATTGCTCAGCGCTGCGGTCCAGATCGCAGACAGCGACGGCTTTGAGGCGCTGACCCTTGCCGCTCTTGCGAAGCGGCTGGATGTGCGCTCGCCGTCGCTCTACAACCACATCAGCGGGCTCCCCGGGCTTCGCCAGGAACTGGCGCTGATGTCTGTGCAACAGCTTGGCCTTGCCCTAACCGAGGCTGCGGCGGACCGCACCGGCGACGAGGCGATTCAAGCCATCGCCGCCGCCTACTTGAGCTTCGTTCGCCAGCATCCCGGGCTCTACGAAGCTTCATATCATGCGCCCGATCTGAACGAACCCCAGCTCGTGGCATGCAAAACAGCTCTGCTGAACATGCTGCTGCACACCTTGCAGCCATACCCTCTCACCGAAGCACAGGCCTTGCATGCGGTGAGGGGATTGCGCAGCCTCTGCCATGGTTTTGCCTCGGTTGAGGCACAAGGCGGCTTCGGCATGGATTTCAGTCCAGACGACAGTCTGCGTCTGACCATAGCCGCCTTTCTCCATGGGCTTCGCCATCTTTCCGAAGACGTATAACCAGAACCTTCTCGATCAGGCAGCATACGGTTTTGAGCTTTTGATTTGGGAATTACAGGCATTAGCCTGAGCAAGCTGGACACCCCCCATGGTTCTTGCACCGTGTGAATCTTCTAGATCACACGGTGCTTCTCTTCATTGAATCACACGTGCTCCTCTCTATTTGGATTATGCTCTGCTCCTCTTCATTTCTGCTACAATTTCCCTTATTCGAATAAACGGCCATCTTAGTGGGAATATTAGTACATATTTTCTAATTGAAAAATGATCCGGACTGATTAGGTTTTAAAATGAATGCATTCTATCGAGCTTCAGCGTTTGTGCTATAATAGGAACTGAAAAAAATTTTAAATATTTGTACCTTATCCGGTGTACCGGGTTACATATCATTACAGAAAGAGGGCGTTCACGTGGCTCAAATCTCTCCGTATTATCTTCAGATTGGGGCGACTGTTGGCATGCTTGTCATGGCCTTGCTTGCCATCTTCATCCGAATGAAAGCTAGCCACCGGCCAGTCACCATTCGTAAGATTATTATTCCGCCCCTCGGCATGAGCACAGGTTTTTTTATGTTTGTTGTCCCGGATACGCGTGTTCCATGGCTGTGGGCGCTCATCGCGTTTCTGGTCGGCTGGTTTATTTTCTCGTATCCGCTCATCCGTAGTACCAAGTTTGAACGCGTAGGCGAGGAGATTTTTGCCACACGTTCTCGAAGTTTTGCCTTTATCTTGCTAGGACTGCTGGCTGTACGCCTGATTCTACATGAAGTTATCCAGCAATATGTCAGCATACCACAGACGGGCGGCCTGTTCTTCCTACTGGCATTTGGCATGATTGTTCACTGGCGTGTTTATATGTACAAGCATTATAAGGAAGTGCTAGCTGTTCAAACCTAGAATCTATCTTCCCCTGCTCTCGTTATAGAGCCAGCGGTAACCCCGAGCAATACACAAAGACACATTCCAAACACCTTTGATCGGTGCCAGGAACGTGTCTTTTTTCCTTACTTTCTATTTTGCCTTAATTAAATGAAGCCCACTATTGAGGATCTGCCACCTTCACCAGTTGTTTACCCAGATTTTCTCCGGAGAAAAGACCCATGAAAGCTTCCGGTGTCCGTTCGAAACCTTCCACAATGTTCTCTTCATATAGCAGCTTGCCTTCCTGAATCCACTTCGCCAGCTTGGCACGACCTTCCTTGAAGGACTTCGCATAATCGCCCAACAGAAAACCTTTCATTAGTGCCGTATTGGTGAGCAACAGTGTCTGCGGACGCATGCCGATATCCGGCTCCTCCAGATTATAGGACGAGATTTGTCCGCACAGCGGAATACGTGCATTCCGGTTGATATGACGTAACACCGCATCCGAGATGTCGCCGCCAACATTGTCGAAATACACGTCGACTCCATTCGGACAGGCTTTTTCAATCGCTGCAGACATATCCTGCTCTGTCTTGTAATTGAGTACCACGTCGAAGCCCAATTTCTCTCTTAGATAAGCACATTTTTCGTCAGAACCTGCGATACCGACGACACGTGCACCAACAATTTTACCAATTTGGCCTGCGATCATGCCTACAGCTCCTGCTGCACCAGAGACAACAACCGTTTCACCATCTTTAGGCTTACCGATATCCTCCATGCCGAAATACGCAGTCAAACCGGTCAGGCCCAGTGCACCCAGATAGGCTGTGATTGGAGCCTCTTCGGAATCAATCAACGATAGGTCGGTGGTATTAACCGCAGCATATTGCTGCCAGCCCCACATGCCTGTCACCAGATCACCTTTACGCAGATTCGGCTCGGATGATTCTACAACCTGACCGATTGCGCCCCCTTTAATCACTTCATTCAAGGCATAAGGCGGTGCATACGATTTCGTATCTTTCATTCGTCCCCGCATGTACGGATCAACTGACAAATATAATGTACGAACCAGCACTTGCCCAGCTTCCGGTTCAGGTAGCGGCGTCTCAACGAACTCAAAATTCTCTTTGGAAGGCGCCCCTTCAGGGCGGGACGCCAGTACGATCTGTTTGTTTACAGTCATCAAAATAACCTCCTGATTCCCAGTGGCTTCAAGGTTAGCCCTTGTCATCTGCAGTGAAACAATACACCACTGGCTCTATGTTAACTTTCATAATAGTTTAAACCGAAACAGGCGGATCACAAACGTGGGCCGCCCAAAAAGATACAACTATCATTACAATATACATGATTCAATTCCCCTTATCAGGGGTTCTTCACTATTAAAGTTTCTCAGACAACTTGATGAAGACCGCTCAAACCGATTTTATTGTGCAGTCAAAATAACCGGGCCATCTGCTGTAATGGCAATGGTATGTTCGTACTGGGCAGACAAACTGCCGTCTAGCGTGCGCGCTGTCCACCCATCGGAGTCCAGCTTGCTGCGGAACGTTCCGATATTCAACATCGGTTCAATCGTGATGACCATACCTTCCTTGAGACGCGGGCCACGATGCGGTGGACCATAGTGGGGAACCTGCGGTTCTTCATGCATTTTCTCCCCAATACCGTGACCGATAAATTCACGGACCACAGCCAGACCTTCTCCTTCAGCATAGGTCTGGATCGCATTAGAGATATCACCGATTCGGTTGCCTACGACGGCAAGCTCAATCCCTTTATATAGAGAGTTTTTCGTCACATCCAGCAGATGCTGCGCTTCAGGGCTTACATTCCCTACAGCATAAGACCAAGCTGAGTCAGCGAGCCAGCCGTTCAGGTTAACCACCATGTCGATGGTGACGATATCACCGTCTTTCAGCACATATTGTCCCGGAAAGCCATGACAGATCACGTCATTAACCGACGCACATGTCGCATATGGGTACCCGTTGTATCCCTTTTGCTCCGGTATTGCGCCATTTTTCTTGATAAATGCTTCCGCGAACTGATCAATTTCTTGGGTTGTGATCCCAGGGCGAATCAGTTTTGCAATTTCTCTATGGCAAGCAGCTAGAATTTCACCCGCTTTTCTCATATATTCTATCTGTTCTTTGGTCTTTATAGTGATCATGCCAACTACTCCTTGTCCGTTATGATCTAATCCTGTCTTCTATTGTAACGCGAAACGCTCAAAATAAAAAATTCCGATAACTTAACCAGCATCCTATTATACGCCAGCCGGTGAATAGATGAATACTCTTTTTCTCAAAAACACGAAACCCGTCCTGCTTATGCCACGTATTAGCATAAAATAGCTGAAAGCGAAAGGGTGAACCACGCATGTTCAAAAAGCTCATTGGCAAACTTATCGACTCCAAATCATCATCTCATCACAAACGGTACAGTTCTTCCCATAGACGTTCTTATAAAAAGTACAGCGGCTCCTCCGGCAAACGAAGTTATAAGCGTTATTCCTCCTCCGATATGAAGTACAGGGATCCGCGCCACGGATCAAGTTATTACAAAAGCAGAAAATACAGCTCCAGCTAAAGAGTACAGAGCTTTACCTTCATTTAGCCTTACTATGATGCTTCAAATGTTAAGTCATAACAAAGGGGTGTTCCGCCAATACCGCACCTGCGGCTGGCTGAACACCCCTGCTTTATATTTTTAAGAATTATAACTCCGCTCTTCTGCACTTACTCTTACAGTAACCGTTTCAAACGTTCCATCTCACGGAGCAACTCTCCTGCTCCGCCTGCATATTCAGGACGTAACCCAAGCAGCCGCTCCAGCATCTCATGCAGTTCAGGCGTAAGTTTGAGCTCCTCCTGCCAACTGGCAGGGGCAACATCCTTCTGAGGCTCATAGGCGGAATAGAGCATGAAAAGCAAAAAATGACCGATATCCTGCAAATCCTGGTCTGGTATAGCTGGTTCATCTTCCGGCTCAGGCATAGCCTTCATTCGCCGTTTCAACTCTGGCAACAACGGCTCCCCCAAGCGTCTTGCCAGGCCAAAATCAATCAAATGCACTCGTCCCTCTCGTAAAATGACGTTCGGGATTCGTACATCTCCGTGAATGTATCCTTGCTCATGCACATAAGCGACTGGAGCCAGTAGCTGAGAGGCCAGTTCCAAACATTCAAGCTCGGTATATTGCTGGCCCTGCTCAAATATTAATTGCTCCAGCGTCTGCCCCCGAACATATTCGGTCACGATATAATTTCGTTTCTGGACTCTAAAGGTGTCCAGCAGCTTAGGAATCGCTGGATGATGCAGGTGCTGCAACACATCCGCTTCCCGGTCTAGCAGTCGTGCCGCAAGCTTCCCCTTACTGGGCTTCGACTCCTTCAACGCAACTTCCCTTCCAGACTGTTGATCCATACACAGATAGGTCAGTCCATAACTCCCCATGCCCAGCAGCTCCCGTATCACATAACGATCCCCGATACTTGTCCCTTGCCGCCTCGGGCGATCGGTAAATATTCCAATCCATCTTTGCCAGCTTCGCTCCAGCTCCACGTTGCCTCCCATGCCAGCTCTCGGGTTAATCTCCGATCTCGTTTCTCGTCATTTGAAAGAATGCTGATCAGCGGCTGGACTTCATGTTGTATTGGAGCTAATTATAGCAGGCTCTATATGTGAAATCACGATAAGACATAACTCAGGATGAGGCTTCCCCTTATGCTTCCTTAGACCTTCTTACGCTTCCTTATGCTTCTTCGGCAGTAATCCAAATAACATGCGAAGCGAAGTGACCTTGGACTTCCGTTTTCGTCCCTGATAGCTGCGCAGATTCGTGACCAGTTCCCGATCCCGTTCCTCCTCCAGCTTTTCGTTCATCCACTGACGCTGCTTCTCCATCTGTTCCTGGAGAACCAGATGGGTTTCTGCCAGATGCTGAAGTGTCAGCTCCAGTTCATCCACACGATGTTGCAGCACCTGGACAAGACTATCCTCTTCCTGCTTCGGTTCTACCGCACCATAGGTAACCTCACTTACAAGCTGGCCCAGACCTTCGTAGGATCTCACCTGTCCATGCTGCTCCGGTTCCAGCGACGTTAACGGAGTTGATATTGACTGTTCTTCGCTGGTAACAGCGCACTCCTGCTCTAATTCTAGTTGGTGCTCATCTGTGGTTTGTACTGAGCTCTGTTCTGTATGTCCTTCTGACGGAGATAACACGGTAATTACTGCATCAGCCAGCGGCAGATTGTGCTCCCGTAGCTCCGTCATTAGACGTTCAATGCACTCAATATCATCCGCTTTGAACAATCTGGATTTATTAGCAGCACGCTCGAAGCGATATCCTTGCTCTTCGAGTGCTGCCGCATATTTACGAAGAGTGCTGGCACCTATTCCCAGGCTCTTGGCCGTTTCTGTCGTTACTCCTGCTTCTTCAATCATCATGAATTCCCTCCCGGTATGAAGTCTTTTGGACTTGCAAAATAACGGCTTCAGCGTTCCTGCAACGAACTGTCATCGGATCGGGTAACCTTTCTCTTGCATACAGCAATGGACAATGACTGAACCATACAACAACCCACATCACCAATCCGTCAGTGGTTCTCACTTTGCTTGTCGGTATGTATTCGTCGATGAGCCTGCAGAACCCTTTGACGGTTTAGTTCTGTTTCTAGGGATTCATAAGAACTTTTGTCAGGGCTATGTTTCGCAAAAATACCCCTTCATCCGACAAGCTACAGGAATGGTGTCGTGTCGAAAAATGCATCTGCAAATGCCGTCTAAATTTGTTACACACCACATTCATGTCAACTTTGTTTACTCCATTACTCCAATACGCTCCCGCGACAAAGAGAATCATTGCTGTACAGCCTATTTCTGTGTTATCTTATGTAACGTAGAATTGAATGTCAGCATAAAATGAAGGACTATACTTAACATAAGAATGATCAAGTCATAGATAAATTCAATGTAAACGGAGGCTGAAGGCAGTGTTAGGGAAATCAGGTAAAGTGGCGGTTATTGGGGCGGGTCTTGTTGGTTCTAGTTGTGCCTATTCGATGATCAATCAATCGATAAGCAGAGAAATTATGATGGTCGATCGGACATATAACCGTGCTGTAGCACAAGCTCTTGATTTTTCCCATTGCATGGATTTTACACATCATCGAACCAAAGTGTATGCAGGCACATATGCCGATTGTGGCAACATGGATGTCATCATATTAACTGCTGGTGCCAATCCGAAGCCAGGCCAGACGAGACTGGATGTTCTGGAGGAAGCCGAGGCCATCGCCAAAGATATCGTAATGCCTATTATGAACAGTGGTTTCAATGGCATCTTTGTCGTCGCAGCCAACCCCGTGGACATTGTGACATACATGGTATGGAAATTATCGGGATTACCACGTGAACGTGTGATCGGGACGGGAACCTCCATTGACTCCTCACGGCTCAAAACATTGCTCTCTGAGGTGTTCTCTATCGATCCGCGCAGCGTACATGGCTACGCACTTGGTGAACATGGGGAGTCACAATTTGTTGCCTGGTCACATGTAACCATTGGAGGTAAGCCTATTCTGCATATTCTCGATCAGCATAAGGAACGTTTTAAACATCTCGATCTGGACGATATCGCCAAAAAAACGAAAGATGCTGGTTGGGAAATTTTCACCCGCAAAGGCTCAACCCAATTTGGTATCGGCAATGCTCTTGCCCATATACCCGATCTATTCTGAATGATGAGCATAAAATCATTGCTGTCTCCGCTATTCTGGAAGGTGAATACGGACAAAGGAACGTGTGTGCAGGAGTTCCTGCGATCATCGGGGAAGGTGGCATTCAGGAGATTATTGAATTGAATCTGGACCAGACTGAATATGAGAAGTTTGAGCGCTCCTGCGAAATTCTGTCGGGGAATATTAATCGACTGACTATTGCCTGAGTTCTGAATATCCCCACTACGAAACTGAATACAAAAACAACCTTAAATTCCCCCCAGGGTTGGCGGAAATTTAAGGTTGTTTTTAACTACGCGGATCTGCCCGTCAATTGGGTGCGAGCCGCGGCTCATCAGATGGGCCCCATTGCTGCAGAACACGCTTCAATTCACTCAACATAACCGGTTTACTGATGAAATCGCGCATTCCGATCTGCAGACAAGCTTCTTTGTCTTCCCGTCTCGTATTGCCTGTTACTGCAATAATTGGAGGGATTCGATCTTGTGGAATCAGCCGATGTAGCAGATTCGTCGCTTTGAGCCCGTCCATTACAGGCATATGAATGTCCATGAGCACAATATCATAGACATTTTGCGAGATGGCATCAATGGCTTCCACACCATTAGTGCATACATCAGCTTGATAACCCAGCTTCTCCAAATATTCCTGCAAAATCTTCCGGTTCACCGGATGATCTTCCGCGACGAGAATACGCATCGAAACCTTGTCACTTTGACGTGTACGGTCATGCTGGAATTGACTTGCCGACTCTTCTCCAGATGCCTCGACACGTGTAGTCGGAATGGCAAATCGGAAAGTAGAGCCCTTGCCTTCAGTACTTTCGACACTGATGCTGCCGCCCATGATCTCTACAAGTCTTTTGGAGATAACGAGTCCCAGTCCTGTACCGCCATATTTGCGATTAATGACCGGATGAAGCTGAGAGAAGGACTGGAACAGCTGATCCAGCTTATCTGCTGGAATTCCGATTCCCGTATCCTCCACAGCAAAATCAAGTACAGTATCCTCTGGCTTATTGCCTCTAATGATATCCACAGTGACATCAATACTTCCCTGATCAGTAAACTTCAGCGCATTGCCCACAAGGTTCACCAGAATTTGACGAATTCTCATCGAATCCCCTGCCATATAGTCAGGGATATTCGGGTTCAACCGAAAACGAATATCCAGATGTTTCTCATCTGCCCGTGGTTTGAATAGCTCCGCGACTTGCTCTAACATTTTGCGTAATGAGAACGGCTCATAAGCCAGTGCCATTTTGCCAGACTCCAGCTTACTAAAGTCCAAAATATCATTTAGAATGTTCAGCAGAGCATCGCCGCTCTCCTGAATGATCTGAGCGTACTCACGTTGCTCCTCTGACAAGTCCGTCCCTACCAGTAGCTCTGTCATACCCACAATGCCGTTCATAGGCGTCCGGATTTCGTGGCTGACGAGTGAAAGGAATTCAGACTTGGCCTGTGCGGCCAGTTCAGCCGTCTCCTTCGCACGAACAATTTCACGTTCACCCGTAACATCATTAAATACAACGACTGCCCCGCGAATCTGGCCCTCATCAATAATTGGTGTAACTTGATACTGAACAAGGAAGCTGCTGCCATCTTTTCTCCAGAACACATCTTCCGTCACAGAACGGGCATGTCCATCCATTACCGTCATATGAATTGGACATTCCTCTCTTGGAAAATAGCTTCCATCTGCACGGGAATGATGAATAATCGGGTGTGAACTTTTGCCAATGAAATCATGGGCCTCATAACCAAACATCGAAGCTGCAGCCGGATTCATAAACATCGTTATACCATCCGCATCCAAACCGTAGATTCCTTCAGTAACGGTATTAAGGATCAACTCGTGCTGCTTGCTTAGCTCCTGAATGCGCTCCGTGTACTCCTTACGCTCCGTAATATCGGATAGAATACCGTAAACGCCAACCATTTCCTTATCCACAATAATCGGTACGTTGGTTACCGAAACTTCAATCTTTCGACCGCTGGCATTGACCACACGTGTCTCATAATATTGAGGTTTTCCTTTCTTCACGAGCTCAAAGGAATTTTCGCCTTTTGGTATTTCCCTCTGATCCAGATTCGACAAAAAAGACTGTCCAAGCAGTTGATCGCGCGGGATATCCAGCATATGAACCATATTGCTGTTCACTGCACTGTACTTTCCCTGGAGATCCAAGGAATACACTGCAGCCGGATTATATTCAAACAAGGACTTGTATCGCTGACGGCTTTCACGAAGCCGGATATCCGCATCTTTATGCTGCGTAATATCCCTGCTGATGCTAACAATTTGGGTTGCCATTCCTTGCTCTCCAGCTACGGGCTTCGCCAGCGTCTCCATCCAGACATAATGACCATCCTTATGGAGCACTCTCATTTTGCATCCGTTCCCGTTATTCGAGAGCCTTACCAAATCGGGGTAATCGCCCGGGTAACAGTACGACTTAAACGATTTTCCTGTGACTTCCTCGGGCTCATAGCCCAGCAGTGTACGTACAGATGGTGAGACATACAGAAGTTCTCCATTAACGGTACATGTCGTAATCAGATCTTGAGCATGCTCTGCGAGAACCTGATACTTCTCTTGCGCTTCCTGAAGCTCCTGTTCAATTAACACCTTATCTGTTACATCCTTGGCAATACCATAGATGCCTACGACTTCTTCACCTTCTGTAATCGGAATATAGGTAACCTGTGCATGTTTCACGGATCCATCTTTATGATAAAAGGCCATCGTCGATTCACTGACTGAATGTCCAGCCAGCACTTCTTCAATGAATTGTGTTCGTCTCTTCTCACTCTCAGGCGGGCTGATGCGATCCCGACTCACCCCTGCAAGCTCTCCAATTTTGTAGCCGGATAAACGCTCAAAGGATGGATTTGCATCCACATGATTCCCTTCAATGTCCATGACATAGATTGCATCCGGGTGGTTAAAAAACAATGATCGGTAAGAGCTCCCCTCAGAAATAATTCGTTTCAGGGTTTCCGTTTTATTATCATCCAAAGGCCTACCCCTCTTTTCTCAGCCAAATCTTCTTCTCACATTTCACATGTGCCATTTCGGGCTGTAACAGGCTTACCCTCGAATAACCATGTATGCCTGACTAGAAACAGCTTTTTTTATTTTACCAGATTCTCGTGTAATTTTGCTTATAAAAGAGGATGAAATTCACATCTATGGAGATGAAAAAGATGGGATTGGGGGTTTTGTGAGCTTTTATGTTTTAAAATAAAACTAAGGTTGCCTACATACCAACTACAAATGGTATGTGCAACCTCAGATGAATTCTAATTTATGATCGTACAAACACGCTATACTTCCTTCTTGGAGAAATACACGATACCGATCGTTATAAATAATACAGCACTGCCTCCCACCACGGTCATCAATGAACTTAGTGGAACATTGTAAACACCGAAACCTGGGCCGTCGAAAGGAACCATCAGAATCATCGGCTGTGCCCAAGGATAATAGGGGCCATACGTGGCTGAGTTCACAACTAACATATTCGGAATGGTCAGCGCAAAATTGATTGCTAATGGTGCAGCAAAACTGCTCCAGATCAGAGATACAAACATCTGCAGAGCTGTCAACGGTACACAGGCCACAAGCCCAAGTAGCAGTTTGCCTAGAATGAACCCCCAAGGAACAGGTTCCGACATACCTTGAATCATTCCCGTCAGTAAAATACTTCCGAGTACTAGCAACTGCGTAGCTGTAAGAAGTGCCATCACAATGGTGAATTTGCCGAGATACACACCGGTACGAGTTAGCGGCAGGACGAGAAGCTGTTTCCAGCCACCTCCCGCATGTTCGAATCGGCATACAAATGAGGTGAACACACCTGTCAGCATTGGTAACAGCAGCATCCCGTGCAGCATAACCATAACGGACATCAGGGCGTTCCAGTCCCCTGAGGTAGAAGATAGCAGACCGATGAGCAATGCGATGAGCGGACTGATCAGAATCAGAAGCCAGACAGGCGATTTAGCCATTTTCAACCGTTCAGCAGATAAAATACGAAAGTAGGTCGCTGCAAAGCTCATATCAGGCCACATCCTTCCGGCTGAAGTGCATCATACCTGCCAGCATAATCATAATCCCTAACGCTACACCCATCCCTGCATATAGATATGGATTAGGGGCACTCCACGCCATCTGTGACCATGCAAGCGGGAATTGTGGAGAGAGGCTGAGCGAGAACATACCCGTAATGGCAAGCACGATACCGAATGTAACAGGAAGGGCCTGATTTCTGGATACCATGGTTAACCATAATTCAATCGATAGTACAGGTAGCGCGCCAGCCAGCGGCATGAGTCCCAACTTCAGTGCCTGCGCCCACGGTATGTCTTTGACATCGAAGCCAAAGATTAGTCCAAGTCCGACAACGCTTGTTGTCAATAACACACAAGAGACGATAAGCAGCATACAAGCTAGCAAAAACTTTGCCAGATAAACTGCTGGTCTAGGAATGGGGAGAGCCAGCAATTGTTTCCATGAGCCTTGTTCATGTTCAACCCCAGCAATCATGGAACTCAGAATGGTTGCCCCCAGCATCAGAGCAAGGGGTACAAAAACAATAACGTTCTCTAACAGTCCTCCCCACAGGTTGCCTGCATACTGCTCTTTCAAATAATCCAAACGCAATCCGAAATTCAGTGCCTGCATGGCTGTTAATCCAAGTGGGGCGAGAAACACGAGAAACCAGATGCCTTTGCCACGAATCTTAAGCCAATCGGATGATAAAGCACGTCCAGTCATATCGAAGCCCCCTCGCCAATGACACGCATGAAGAGATCCTCCAAAGACTGTCGTTGCTCCTCCACCCGGTACACATCGTGATTCTGCTCGATTAAGCGGCGAACAAGAAGAGCAACCGCAGGATCTTCCATGTAAGGAAACGTGAGTGCCGATCCTTGTCTCTGACCAAATTGTCCCTGTTCCCGGGCCAACTTCATCGCTTCCTCGGGTTCTGATACTGTTAGTCTGATCGAGCTGCCTGTCTGACTATGCAGATTCGCAATTGTATCCTGCAAAACCATTTTCCCATCCCGAATGATGCCGACACGGCTCGCCATCTGCTCTACTTCGCTCAACAAGTGACTGGATACGAGGACCGTTATACCGTGCTCCAGTGGCATACGTTTGATGAGTTCTCGGATCTCCTGAATACCCGCCGGGTCCAGTCCGTTTGTCGGTTCATCCAAAATGAGCAATTCCGGATCACCCAATAACGCACTAGCAATGCCCAGACGCTGTTTCATTCCGAGTGAATACCCTTTGACAGCCCGCTTCGCATCTTTGGTCAGATCAACGATTGCCAAGACTTCAGCAATCCTTGACTTGGGCACATTAATAATGCGACGTAACACTTCCAGATTTTCTACTGCATTCAGATGTCCGTAATAGGAAGGGTACTCTACCAGAGAACCTACACGGCGCAAAATATCCATCCGTTCCTTGCGAATGTCTTTGTCGAAGATTCGGATGACTCCTTTGGTCGGTTTAATCAGCCCCAGAAGCATTCGAATGGTTGTTGTTTTTCCGGCCCCGTTCGGACCGAGGAAGCCGTAAATATCTCCCTTTTTAATATGCAGATCGAGTTCCCGGACCGCTGCACGGTCTTTGTACGTTTTCCATAAATTCGCGGTTTGAATAATATTTTCGCTCACGATTAATCACCTCGGAACCATCGTAACCCTCCAAGGTTAAAGCAAGCGTACACCCAAGTTTAAGTTTAGTTTAAAAAAGACTCTACGTTATTCCGAAAATCAATATTCCGAACGGTCTTTTCCGGTATATAGATATGTCCGGACACCTCCATCCGAGCTATCCACTCGCTTGCGTAGACCCATCTCACGAATCAGCAAGTCTACGATGGTCAGCCCAAGCCCTGTCCCTTTGGTCCCCGAATCTTGCTGGATTCCTGGTCCGTGATCTTCAATCACAATGGCAGTGTGACCCTCGATCTGATCCGTAGAGATACGAATGTACTTTCCGGACGCAGCATGACGAACTACATTTTGAAACAAATTATCCAGTACACGTCGCATCCCCTGCTCATCCACAGCCCAGATTAACGGATCTTCTGGCAGGTCGACATCAATCTCAAACTCCTCGTTCTCCCATACCGGATACCATGAAGCAGCAGCTTCTCTCGTCAGTCGGAGCACATCTCTCTGCTCCAACTTCAACGTATACCTCCCACTAGTTAGAAGGTTATACGAGAGCATGTTATCGATCAATTCACCGAGATCCTGCATCTTGTTTTCCATACGGCTCAGCGCCCTAACGCCTTGCTCGCTTAGATTCTCTTTATGCAGTGCATGCATATGCCCGCGAATAACCGTCAGCGGAGTCCTCAGGTCATGTGATAATCCTGCAACAAGCCGTTTACGAAGCTCCTCTTCCTCCTGTTCACGCTGACGGCTACTCGTTAATTGATGCACCATCTGGTTAAAGGATTCCTCCAATTGGCCGATCTCATCCCATCTCCGAATGTCCACCGGACGCGGTATGCCCTCTTTACTTGGAGCGACCATCGCTGTCTGCAAGCGAACTAACCGTTTGCGAATTTTAGCGAAAAACAGAACCGACAAGACAATAAATATAATAAAAACAATCAGCATCACTACACCAAAATAGATAAATTCCAGTATCCCGTTTCTGGGGGAACTTTGAATCAGCTTACGAGGGACTTCGATTACAATGAACCCCTGTCCATTGTTAACGTCTCCTCCTCCAATATAAGAAATAACGGTCAAAGGATCACGATAAGATGCTTCTTTCATAAATTGCACCATATCATTCGCTGTCCATATTGCAGGAATTCGGGTTTCTTCCGACTTTCCCGATGCCGTTGGCCACTTCAGGATGACATCTGTTTCTGAGGAGTCAGACCTATCCTGTGCATTCTCGGATGACTTTTCCTTCAACAACTCGGCTTCCTCACCACCAAGTACGAATACGGTTTTGCCTGCTGCATCTACACGATACATAGCTGATTCCGGATACCTCTCCTGAAGCTGCTTCATCCGCATATGGATGTTTTGATCAGTTGCCCCATCCAGATTTTTAGATTCATTTATCCACATATCCGTAATTCGCTTAGCGTCTCCGTAAGGTGCTTCTTTACTGGGATTTGTATTCGTGATGATGATTACGAAAGTCATGCCGACCAGCGGCACGACAACCGGTACGAACAGCACACCTGCCAGAATCAGAAGCATGTATCTGGACATCAGAGATTGTCTGAACTTCATCTTTTGACGGACAGGCTGATCCATGTTCCTGCTTCGTCCATTCTTCCTTGCCTTCCGCTCTCTAAGCCACCTGATCATGGCTTCTTCACACGATAACCCACACCGCGCACCGTCTGAATAATGGCTGGATTGGCCGGATCCATCTCCAGCTTCTCGCGCAGATGCCGGATATGTACCATTAAAGTCTTGTCCCCTTCCAGATAAGGTTCGTTCCAGACTGCCTCATAGATCTGTTCTTTGGTTCGGATCATACCTATATGTCTTAACAAATAAGCAAAGATATGAAACTGTTTACCTGACAACACAATCTCTTCCCCTGTCTGCTCATTAATGATTCGGTTATCCTGTTCATAGATCGAAAGATGGTCCATTTTGAGAACGGCATCACTTGATACCACCGTGCCGGCCTTCCGAAGTTGAACTTCAATTCGCGCAGCAAGCTCATCAGGATGGAAAGGCTTGGTTACATAATCATCGGCAAAATCAAGCCCATGTAACTTATCATCAATCGACGTTCTGGCTGACAGCATGACGATGGGCACGGCAGGATGTTCTTTTTTCAAACGCTGACCGACCGTAAATCCGTCCAGTCCGGGCAGCATCACATCCAGGATCACCAGTGAACAATCTGCTGCTGCCTCCGTTGCACCTTCCCCGCTTTCAAGCCAGACGACCTCATATCCGCGTTCCTGCAAGTCCTCTCTCACCCATGACGCTATTTCCCTATCGTCCTCAATGTATAACAGTTTGGTTTTCATCTATGTATTCGTTTCCTTTCCATTCCCTTTGGGTTAATGATGTATCTGGGAAGAAATGTCGCATCTGCATGAACTACTCAAAAATATCCTGTCCTCAGGTTAAACAACCTACCTGTTGCGTAAGCTACAATGTCAGGTATCGTGTTTTCTATTTCCATTATAACGCAATCCATAGTCCTGTAATATGCGGTTCTACCCATCATTGAAATACGATTTACATACTACACTTCCATATTTCACATCTTATTCTACATTTGACGGGAGGAATTCCACATGCTACTTGAAGCGATCTTTCATCAACCGAAGCGAAATTGGGCCTATGCCTACGACCAAGACACCATCCGTCTGCGCCTTCGTGCCAAAAAGGACGATCTGACGGAAGTGTATGCCCTGACCGGCGATAAGTATGCATGGGAAGAAACCCGGGATATGATTCCTTTGACCAAACTCACGTCGGACTCTATGTTTGATTATTACGAAGGGGAAGTTAAGCCTCTCTATCGTCGCTTGAAGTATGCTTTTTTGCTTAAGAGTGGGGATCAACAAATCTGGATGACCGAAACGGATTTCCAGGAAGAAGAGCCGGATGACCCCGGACGCATGTTTCAGTTTCCTTATATTCATGCAGGAGCCGTATTCACGCCCCCCGCATGGGTGAAAGATGCTGTATTTTATCAGATTTTCCCCGAGCGATTTGCCAATGGCAATCCTGAAATCAACCCCAAAGATGTTGAACCATGGGGAGGTGAGCCTACGCCTTTCAATTTCTTTGGAGGTGACCTGCAAGGGGTAATTGATCACTTAGATTACCTGAGCGACTTGGGCATCAATGCGATCTACTTCACTCCGATCTTTGAGGCCACGACCAATCATAAATACGACACAGAGGACTATCTGCGCGTAGATCGCCACTTTGGTAATGCCGATACTGTGAAACGTCTGGTTAAGCTGTGTCATGAACGCGGCATTCGTGTAATTCTCGATGCAGTCTTCAATCATTCAGGCAAAACGTTTGCTCCATTCCTTGATGTACAGAAGCATGGTGCCCAATCCAAATATAAAGATTGGTTCCATGTGCATGAGTTCCCGCTGGACGTGAAGGATGGTATACCGACCTATGAAACCTTTGGCTTCGAGGCTCATATGCCCAAATTGAACACAGAGAACCCCGACGTTAAAGCTTACTTGTTACAAGTCGCCGAATACTGGATTAAAGAAGTAGGCACAGACGGCTGGCGCCTCGATGTGGCCGATGAAGTAGATGATGCCTTCTGGCGGGATTTCCGAAAAGTCGTTAAAGCAGCTAACCCGGACGCCTACATCCTGGGCGAGATATGGAATGAATCTTCTGCCTGGCTGCAAGGTGATCAATTTGATGCAGCCATGAACTATCCCTTTACCGCAGCCGTGAACGGTTTCTTTGTGGAAGATAAGATCGATGCGGAACAATTCGCCAATGCCATTGGACGTCAATTGTCCCGTTATCCACTTCAGGCGAGTGAAGTGGCTTTCAATTTGCTGGACAGCCACGACACCCCTCGTCTGCTCACTCTAAGTGAAGGCGATCAGCGCAAGATGAAGCTTGCAGCATTATTCCAGTTCAGTTACATAGGAGCACCTTGTATCTATTATGGTGACGAGATTGGTCTGGACGGCGAGCATGATCCAGGATGCCGTAAATGCATGGAATGGGATGAAACGAAACAGGATCGAGAACTACTAAGATATTATCAGAAGCTCATTGCCCTGCGTCATGCTCATCCTGCACTGCGTGCGGAAGGTGCGGTTCGTTTCCTGCAAGCCCGTTCCGGTGGTAGTCAGTTGGTGATGGAACGCCAAAGTAATGAAGAACGGATTCTGATCCTGTTCAATCGGTCGGAGGAAACTGCAATTGTTGAACTGGAAGCAGGTACTCAGCCATGGACCGAACTGTTCGAAGGGAATCACCGAACTGCACTTGACGATGGCATACTTGCCATTGAGTTACCTGCCTATGGATATGCAGTGATGCGCACGGAATTAGATTCGGATTAATTACCCTTAAACAAACAAGCGTCCAGTACAACCTGATCTCAGGTTGATGGACGCTTGTTTGTTCGAATCACTTCTTCTCTATTTCGGATTGAGCCTTCGAGGCTTCCGATTCCGAACTTGTATCTGATTTTACTTCCGGCTCTTCCGGCTCCACCCGCTTGGCCTTAGGCTTCGCCAGCTTCTCCATCATTTTGCGGCCCGTTGGTGTCTGAGCTAGCCCACCCTGCGCTGTCTCACGGTGACGGCTTGGCATGGCGCTGCCTACCTCCAGCATCACATCAATGACTTCATCGGACGGAATTGCACTACGTACGCCAGCCAAAGCCATGTCGGCGGCAACCAAGGCAGTAACGGCTCCGAGTCCGTTGCGCACAATGCACGGAATCTCCACAAGACCCGCCACCGGATCACAGATAAGACCCAGTGTATTTTTCAGAGCCAATCCAACGGCATGCACGACCTGCTCCGGTGTTCCTCCACGAAGCTCCACCATTGCACCGGCAGCCATGCCAATCGCTGAACCAACCTCAGCTTGACAGCCCCCCTCGGCTCCAGAGATAAATGAATTGTTGGCAATTACATAACCGATGGCTCCAGCACAGAACAATCCATTCACCAGATGTTCATCCGTCCAGCCAAAGCGCTCCTGCGAGCTTATAAATACACCGGGGATGATGCCACACGAACCTGCTGTAGGTGTAGCCACAATTCGCCCCATAGAGGCGTTCACTTCGGATACACATAGTGCATATGCCATAGCCAGAGCAGAAGCATCACCAGAGCAAGTCTCTCCTTTGCGAATGTACTCGGCCATCTTTTTCCCGTCTCCACCTGTCAATCCACTGCGCGATGTTGTATCCTCGGTAAGCCCTTTACGCACTGCTTCCTTCATCACCTGGTAGTATTCCGACATCTGTTTCACGACGTCTGCTTCGGGAGTATTCGTCTCCTGCACCTGCTCCTCAATCATCAGCTGCGCAATCGTTTTGGACTCCGCTGTGCAGATCGTGTTTAGTTCATGCAAATGTTTAAAACGCACTAGGGTCAACCCCTCTCTTCAGATCGATCACACGAATGTCCAGCACATGATCCAGTGAACGAAGCTTCATCAACACCTCTTCACTCGGAGGAGCATCCATCTCCATAGCTGTCAATGCTTCACCATCTCTTGCCTTCCGATCTACTTGCATATATCCGATGTTCACTCCGGATGAACTGATTGCTGAGGTCACAGATGCGAGCACCCCGGCTTTGTCCGCGTGACGCAAAACGAGCGTTGGAAATTCTCCGCTAATCTGTACACGAAAATCATTCAGTGCATGCACAGCGACACTCCCGCCCCCGATGGAAGCACCCATTAATGAACACTCCCGTTCACCTTGCCAGATTTCAATCTTGACTGTGTTTGGATGAGGAGCTGGCAGACCACTGGTGTAAAATTCTACCTCCATGCCCGCTTCTACTGCATGCTGCTCTGCATCAGGTATGCGCGGATCATCCGTAACATAATCAAGCAGACCCCCGATTAGAGCCAGATCGGTCCCATGCCCCTGATAGGTATCTGCAAATGAGCCATATAGAGTCAGACGCGTACGTTCCGGTGTGCATCCAAGCCACTGACGCGCAATACGACCCAATCTCGCAGCACCCGCTGTATGTGAACTGGATGGCCCTGTCATCGATGGACCAATAATTGAAAAAACATCTTTAAACCGCATCTTACGACCCTCCCATTGGTTTCGTCAGAACCATCCAGACAAGACCCACTATAATGTTAATGACTACTGAATGATGACATTAAAAAAAGACAGAAGAAGGCCGTTAGCCCTCTCTCTGTCCTTGATACCTGAGAGTTTCATGATCCTGGCGCCAAGCAGAACAAGGTCAAGTACATTGCAGTACCCCTCTGTTCACCGGACGGGCGGAACATATACCCCTTGGGTGGCGCTTCTTCCGCGCACTCTCCAGAGTTGCGTCCAACGATGGTTCGTTTACCTGAGAGATTAACGTTATGCCGGATACATAGACGCTTGCTCCTTCGGTGCCTCAAGCTGGCCAGTGACAGATTCGTTCTGCATCTACATGATGCAACATACCCATCCATTCCGTATGGATTCAGCCTGCTCAGGTCTCTCCCACTCGTTATCATTCGCTGTATTCATTTGTTTCATTACGAAAATTTAAGCTTAGACCATCATTCGACCATATACAGAGTAATATGCTAGGACTGTATATGTCAATAAAAGTGAGCTAATCACATATGCATGTTTAAAAAGGAGACTTAATATAGAAAGATAATATCTCTCTTTTCTACAATTATATGCATTATTCATGGATTCGTTCAGCGCGTTTCATACCCGGGAATTATTTGCTTTGCTTTGGAAGCTGCAAATCGTTCGCCCATGACTGCAGTTTTTCCTCTGTCCACGTTTCGTTTTCTCCCATGATGGAATAACGCAAACCTCCCTCACTCCATGACAAATTCCGGATTATGGACATGTATGAACCTTCTGTATCACGCACGGCCAATTGCTTTTCCTCTGGCAGAAGCTTCTCATCTACATTTTCATCGGGCGCTTTGAATAGGGTGAGACTAATCTCGGGTTTGTTATTTTTCACATAGTACAATGTTACTTCGTCGCGGCCATTTTCCCCTAAGGATGGGGTCAACTCGATTCTTGATAATTCCAAATCTTTACCTACATATTGCAGGAAAGGCTGGCCTACTGCCTTCTCTGCTTCTTCCATTGTGATCTCCTTATTATTCATCACATCGTTCATTTTTTTCACTTCAACGTCTGCAGGAATGTCCAGAGTAAACGTCTGGTCTGTGAACTTAGGATTATAATCAATCAGATCATAATGAACCTCAGATTTACTATCCCCATACGTACTGGTAGCTTTAACAACCATCCACTTCTCGGGATCTACCCAATACTGAGATGACATAGCCAGGGTATTTTCATCCTTTGGCGTCAGATCGATGTGAATTACATCATGCCCCTGAAGCTTTTCCTGTCCCAGCATCTTCACATTATGGGTATCACGCATCCGCTCCAGTTGATCTACCAGCATCTGCTTCTGGGTTTGATTAGGCTCTTGCTGAAGTGTAGATGAGTCCATCGAATACGCCGTTTTTGTCTCTTTCTCATAGATCAGAACCTCTGAACCGTTATGAACCGCATAGCTTACATTTCCATTATCAACTGTCTCGATTCGCTGTTGTCCCGTTTTTCCGTCCACCCATTCTTTCACTTGTATCGTGTTGGTGATCTCATCATCCGTCCACATCTTCAACACACCTTCAGCATAGTAGGACGCCGGCTCCGACTCAGTAGTAATAATTTTCTCAATCATGTCATCTCCTGACATTCCAAGTAGCTCCTTCTCTGCACAACCTGCAAATAGTGAACCCGCGATCAAGGCCGCTCCAATTAGTTTCAATCCATTTTTAATCATAAACGCTCATCCTTTCTTAGATCATATCTGCGCATCATCGCAGTTTTCTAACTCTCGCAATCGGCATACCGCTGCAGTCCCGTACTCTTCCGAAGACCACATGCGCATATCCCCTCCATGTTTCAATGCAATTCGTTTGGCAATACTGAGCCCTAATCCAGAGCCTCCTGCGTAGCTGTGCCCCTCCTGATTTTGATATTGGACGTAAGGCTCAAAAATTCGTTCCAGCTGTTCTGCCGGAATGGCTGAACCTTCATTTTGCACCACCATGATCGTCATCCCGATTCTGTACGAATCTAGTTCTTCTCTTAGTGATGAATGGATCCATTCAGGTAGCTCCTCCATTGAATCTATTACTGCAAGTCCAATTTTGCCTTTGGGCGGAGTATAACGAAGCGCGTTATGCACCAGATTATCAGTCAGACGCATTAACGATTCAGGATGAATCTGGTAGGACTTATTGGTACGTACAGACATCTGGATGGTGAACTTTTCACGTTCCGCGAGTTCGCCGTAACTGCCGAGCAGCATTTCGAAAAATTCTTCCCCTTCTACCTCTACCATAGCCAGTTCCGAATCACCGGAGCCCAGCGCTGTGTACATCTCAAGCTCCCCAATCATCTGTTTCATACGTTCAACATTCCTAGCAATAACCTCTTTATACTCCTGTCTTTCCGACCGTTCAGAACGTACATCCATACTAAGTGCTTCTGCATAGGCACTGATCGACATCAAGGGTGTCTTCAGGTCATGAGAGAGGGAGGCCACAATCATTACTTTTTCTTTTTGTTGCTTCTCCACTTCTCCGTAGGTTTGTCTAATGGTCTGCTGCATTGCATCGAACTGCTGTAACAACGTGCCCATCTCATCGCGGCGGATATGGCCCCTGATATCCGATTCCGGTTCTTCTCCGCGGGCAAAGGTATGCATTCGATTCATCAACACTTTCATGGGAAAGAATAGCTTTCTGGACAATAACCACAAGACCGTTCCATACAACAAAACAAAGAATAGTACCGCTCCGCTAACGACCCAGGTCGTTCGAATAGAGATTCCGTCGAGCCAGTCTTGCCGCAGCATCGTTATTTCATAAATGCCCGCCAGTTCTCCTTGATGCCAGACCGGTTTTTTCAGCGAAAACGTACGATGTCGAATCTGCAGGTTATATAGATTTCGATATAATTCAGAGCTTCTCATGGTATATCCACTTGTCTTCCAAGTATCCCCACCCGAAGTGAACACCCGAATACCAGAGGGCAAATACAGATTGAAGCTTACTTGTTCGTTCGCAAGCTTAGGGAGGTTTTGATGGCGCTCGGGGGACTGAAGCTGATAAAGCGTCGGATCATCCAGCACCTGCTCGATCGGGGCGAGACGTTCAGACAGCTCCACGTATTCAGCTACAGAACGCTGATTTTCGTAGTAGTTATACAGGGAAAACAAAGCCCAGCCTGCTGCTACAGGCAACAGCATGACAATGAGAAATGCTAGCATTAGCCAATATTTCAGCTTCATTTGATCCGTTCCCCGATGAAACGATAACCACTGCCCCATACCGTTTGAATCCAGCGCGGCTGATGCGGTTCATCCCCCAATTTGGCCCTCAGACTTTTGACATGTACGGTGATTGTCCCTGAACTTCCCTCTGCTGGCTGTCCCCACACATGTTCATATATCTCCTTTTTTGTGAATGCCCGGTCTGGGTGCGAAGCCAGTAACATGAGTAACGCAACTTCTTTACTCGTCAATTGAAGATCAACTCCATTCAGCTTCACCTGCTGATTCTGCGGATGTATAGACAATCCGTCATTATACTGCTGAGAAACTGAAGTCGATGGACTGCCTTGATATCGGCGGTATCTGTTCAGATGAGCCTCCACTCGCGCTGTGAGTTCTGCCAAACTGAAAGGTTTTGTGATATAATCATCTGCCCCAAGACCAAGTCCTTTGAGTTTGCTTTCCTCCTGAGTGCGTGCGCTCATGATTAATACGGGAACATCACTAATCAACCTCACATGCTTGCACACAGTAAATCCATCCATCTCCGGCAGCATCAGATCGAGCAAAACAAGTTGATAATCCCCATTCCTGAAATCTTCCCAACTCTCCAGTCCACTTGAAGCCCAGGTCACCGCATATCCTTCCCGGCGCAGATGGTCTAATAGAATCCGGGCTATTTCCGGGTCATCTTCTACGAGAAGTATGTTGTCCTTGTCTGCCATTGTGCTTTCATCCTCCCATGACTAAATTGTAGTGAAGAATCCATCTGATTCTGAAAAGTTTATACTTTCTTTATAAATTACTTCGTCGGCATATAACGATAAGTGGAAAAATAGCAAAAAGCATAATCCCCGGGCAGTTCCGTCCGAGTAATTATGCTTCCTTACGGCTATCGATCTTTTAATTATATACGAACAAGATCGATTTTTCAGTTATTTCCTTTTTAAACGTGTGAAATTGAATTGCATGAAAGCATGAAAAAAGCATGATCTATGAACAGCCTCGTTCAAAGATCATGCTTCTGTGTATCCTGTTACTCAAATTCTATAAATCTATATTGTACTCTCAATCCAATTATCCAAAACGACCCATAATATATTCCTGTGTCAACCGATTGTCTGGGTTCGTGAATATATGTTCCGTATCCCCATGTTCAATCAGATTGCCGAGATAGAAATAAGCCGTATAATCCGAGATTCGAGCCGCTTGTTGCATGTTGTGGGTAACAATAACGATTCTCAGATCTTTCTTAAGCTCAGAGATCAGTTCCTCCACTTTACCCGTCGATACGGGGTCGAGGGCAGATGCTGGCTCATCGAGCAATAGAATCTGTGGGTCCACGGACAATGCACGAGCGATACAGAGACGTTGTTGTTGTCCACCCGAGAGTGCCAAGGCCGAATCATTCAGTCTGTCCTTAACCTCATCCCAGAGGGCAGCACGGCGCAAACTCTTTTCAACAATTTCATCCAACGCTTTTTTACTCTTCGTACCGCGGTAGCGGGGACCAAACGCGATATTGTTGTAGATGGATTTATGAAAAGGATTTGGCTTCTGCCATACCATACCGATTTTCTGACGAAGCTTGATCACATCTGTACCCGGTTCGTTCAGGTCTTTGCCATCCATCCAGATGTGACCCTCTGTGCGAGAACCGGCAATTTCATCGTTCATCCGGTTCAGCGACCGGAGAAACGTAGATTTACCGCAGCCCGATGGCCCGATAAGAGCCGTGACACTCGCTTCGGGAAAGGCCAGGCTGATCTGTTTCACTGCCTGAAAATGCCCGTAATATATACTTAACTGTTCCGTACCAAAAGGTATGGCCATGTGGAGTTCCTCCTTATTTCGAAGCTGTCATGCGGCGATATACAACCCGCCCGATCCAGCGTGCACTCAAATTGAACGCCAGTACGAGAATCACCAGCACCGCAGATGCCCCTGCTGCTACTTCTTTAGAATCCGGTCCGATGCCTTCACTGTTTACTTTCCAGATATGCACGGCTAGCGTTTCCGCAGGACGTAGCGGGTTAATTGGTGATCTTGGACTTGTCGGATTCCAGTCCGTAAAGTCTAGCGGTGGACTACTCATCCCAGCAGTAAACATCAGTGCCGCAGCTTCACCGAAGATCCGGCCGGAGGCCAGAATGGTTCCGGTGATCAAGCTTGGCAGCGCCACTGGCAGGAGAATCGATGTAATGATCTTCCATTTGGACAAACCAAGCGCGAGACCAGCTTCCTTCTGTTCTTTGGGAACAGCTCGAAACGCCTGCTCTGTGGTTCGCACCATAAGTGGCAGGTTGAAGATCGCCAATGCCATAGCACCCGATAATAGGGAGAAACCCAAACCAAACGTATTGACGATAAGCAAAAGTCCAAACAAACCGATAACGATGGATGGGAATGATGATAGCACTTCAACAACTAGACGAATAAAACTGGTTATCCGTCCTGGCTTCGCATATTCCGCCATATAAATACCGCCGCCCCAGCCGAGCGGAATTGTTATAATCAGTGTTAACACAAGTAGAAATACCGAGTTAAACAACTGCGGTCCTATCCCGCCGCCACCTCTTAGCAACTGAGGTGCACTCGTCAGGAAGTGCCAGTCGATTTTGCCAATTCCACGAACCAGAATATAGCCGAGCAAACCTAATAGAAGTACAACAATGAACAACGCAAGAACTACGATGACAACTGTTGCGATCTTGTCCATTGTTTTTGGCTTCATTCTCATACCCGGTTCCTCCTTTCAAGCAGGCGAACCAGAATGACAAAGATGAAGGTCATTACCAGCAGGACAAGCGCCATGCTCCACAGTGCATTGTTATGAACAGAACCCATCGTGGTGTTACCCATACTCAGGGTGATTACGCTTGTTAATGTTGAAGCTGATTCAAGCAGGGAAGTTGGTACGTGCGGCGCATTACCAATAACCATCTGTACGGCGAGTGCCTCGCCAAACGCCCGAGCCATACCAAGAACAATACCTGTCAGCAATGCTGGCAATACTGTCGGAATGATTACCCGATAAATCGTCTGCCAGCGTGTCGCGCCAAGCGCATAAGAAGACTCACGCAGACCTTTAGGCAGAGCAGACAACGCATCTGCCATAATACTTGTTACTGTAGGCAGAATCATAACGGACAACACCAGACATCCGGCTGCAATCCCGATTCCGGCTCCTCCGAAGATACTCCGTAACATCGGAACAATTACACTCAGACCGATGAATCCATACACAACAGATGGAATACCAGACAGCAACTCAATCGCTGGTTGCAAAATCTTTTTACCCTTACCTGGTACAATCTCTGTCATAAAGAGCGCTGCACACAGACTAAGCGGACTCGCAATTAATGCGGCAAGCAAGGTGGTTGTGAAAGAACCCGTGATGAACGGCAATGCACCATAAACCGCAGGCTCGCCTGCAGGATTCCACGTTTTTCCGAATAAGAATTCGCGCACACTGACGCCATCCTGGAAAAAGGTTGATAACCCTTTGGACGCCACAAAATATACGATGGAAAACATGACAACGATCAGGAACACCACGCATATCGAGGTATAGATCCGTCCCGTCCACTCTTCCCAGTAATGTTTCTCTCTCAAGGGCCGGCGTGGTTTCAGCTTATTGTTCATTACCGTTCCCCCTTCGGTCTGTTCCATAACAACCATCCTTCTATAATAGAATTAATGCAAAATATGGGATAATATCTGAGCAAACCGCGTAAAGAGGCAGGACCTGGGTCCGCCTCTCTCGCTGTATGCGCAAGTTCAAAGAATATTACTCCGTTATATTACCTGCTGCATCGCGTTTTACTTTCATGCCAGATACCGGAATGTAGCCCAGTTCCTTAACATCATTTTGTTGAATTTCGTCACTCAACATGTAGTCGAGGAATGCTTTCGTCGCTGCATCTGGCTCGCCTTTTGTATACATGTGCTGGTAAGCCCATACAGGGTATGTTCCTGCTTCTACGTTCTCAACTGTAGCTTCAACGCCACCATATTTCAGAACTTGCAAGCTGTCATCCAGATAAGACAGAGCCAGGTAACCAATTGCTCCTGGAGTCTCAGCTACAAGCTTCTTAACTGTACCGGAGGAATCTTCTTGAATGGAACCCTGAATATCTTCTACTTTCGTTCCCAGTGCAAAATTCTCGAAAGTTGCACGCGTACCGGAGCTGCTTGGACGGTTAACGATAATGATCGCTTGATCTTTACCGCCAACATCTTTCCAGTTTGTAATTTTACCCGAGAAAATGTCTACCAATTGTTCCTTAGTCAAATCCGTTACACCCGCATCTTTGTTGCTTACTGGTGCGATGGCTACGACTGCTACTTGGTGGTCAACCAGTTCTTTTGCTTTCGCTTCTTCTTTCAACTTCTCTTCAGCAAATACGTCGGAGTTTCCGATTGTAGCTTGTCCTTCAGAAACTTGTGTCAGACCTGTACCACTACCGCCACCTTGCACTTGTACCATTACATTCTTATATTCATCAAGTGCCATAAATTTTTGTCCGGCTTGCTCTACCAGAGGTTGAAGTGCTGTTGATCCAACTGCAAGAATGTTACCGCTAAGTTCAGCAGCAGCACCTTCTCCTGATCCATTGCTTGTAGCACCATTTGTACCTGCGTCGTTTTTCGATCCGCATGCTGCAAGCACTAGTACGAACGTTAAGGTCATCAAAATAAACGGCAACTTTTTAAACATGTTTTCTTTTCCTCCCCCAATATAGTGATGGCGTTTTTTGAATTTGTGTGATCACCATCAACTCTTTAATCATTGTAATTTCGTTATGTCATCTGAAAATCATTGTTTTGTAAACGCAATGTAAAAAAATATAGGCTGTTCGTTTCATCGTTATTCTGTTCATTTCGCTAGGTCATCACTCATTCGCCTCCTACAAAACAAAGATCTACCGCCCATCCGGGGCAGGATTGACCTGTCCTTGGAAGGCGTTCCTGTTTACCGATTCATTCTTCCATTGCTATTGTCTCCAAATGATGATGGGTTTTATTATTAAAATTAACATTAACATTTGAAGAAGAACGCTGAACCTCACACGAAGCGAGCCTTAGGTTTAAATCCTGAGTAATAAATATAGATAAAAATATTTCCTTCAAATTATAAGCATCACTAAAGAAGAAAATTGAATAATTAAAAAAGGCTGCCTCACTGGATGTGCATGACACATCGTGAGTACAGCCTTCTTCATTCTCCTATTGTAAACTCCAATATCCATTACCCCAGAATCCACAGCCATAGAGCTAAGCTAGCCAACGTAATCAACAACGTTGGAATGGTCAGGACGATGCCTGCCTTGAAATAATATCCCCATGTAATCTTGACGCCCTTGCGAGATAGCACATGTAACCATAGCAAGGTGGCTAGTGAACCAATCGGCGTCATCTTCGGACCCAGATCGGAACCGATCACATTCGCATAGATCATTGCCTCTCTAACCGTGCCTTCAACGTGCGCACCCTCAATGGCAAGCAGATTGATGAGTACGGTTGGCAGGTTGTTCATTACAGAGGACAATATCGCAGCGATCAGGCCCATCCCTAGCGATGCCGCCAGCAGACCATAGTCCGCTACAGCATCCAGCCAGCTACTCAGGTAACCCGTTAATCCGGCGTTACGTAACCCATACACAACAATGTACATGCCTACTGAGAAGACAACGATGGACCATGGGGCTTCCTTTATGACTCTTTTCAAATTCACCGCTTCGCTCTTACGAGCTAGAAACCCGAATAACAACGCCACCGCACCTACAATAACGGAGACGGGAATCGGAAGAAATTCACTGGAAGCATATGCTACCAACAGCAGCCCAAGCATAAACCATGCAATCTTGAACACTCGCGGATCACGTATCGCTTCTTTTGGATCGTGAGTAGCTGTAACATCGTAGGTCTGCGGAATACTTTTACGATAAAATAAAAATAACATGGCTGTACTCGCTGCAATGGAAAACAGATTCGGTACAATCATACGCACCGCATATTCTACAAATGTAATGCCGAAGAAATCGGCAGACACGATATTGACCAGATTGCTCACCACGAGTGGTAATGATGTTGTATCTGCCACAAACCCACTCGCCATAACAAAGGCCAATACCATACGCTCTTCAAACTTCAATGCACGCACCATCGCCAGAACGATCGGTGTCAGTATAAGCGCTGCGCCATCATTTGCAAATAAAGCAGATACTGCTGCACCGAGCAAAATAGAATAAAGGAACAGTCTGCGGCCGTTACCTCCGGCCAATCTTGCCATATGTAGAGCAGCCCATTCGAAGAATCCGGTCTCGTCCAAAATTAATGAAATCATAATGATGCCAACAAAGGCAAGCGTAGCATTCCATACAATAGAAGCTACATCAGAAGCATCATTCAGGGTGACAACCCCTGCTGCAAGGGCAAGGATTGCTCCTCCTGAAGCACTCCAGCTTATGCCAATGCCGCGTGGCTGCCAGATGACCATTGTGATCGTCAAAACAAATATCAATATTGCTACATATACCATAGTTCCTCCTGCTGCTATCCTGACTCGTTATGCTCACCGTTATATGATCCAGAAGTACACTGGTGTGTAGAACCAGACGATATATTTATACAGGGCTGCAGGAGGATTGTCTATCTTTATTTTGTTATAAAAAGCGCTAGGCCTACGAGAATCAGGATTTATTACGATCCTTATCAGAATCATCCATCATTTTGAACATACCTAGTAAACCTTGTAGCTGTTCTGCCATGCTATTTAAATGAGCAGAGGACGATGCAATTTCCTCTACGGAAGCCAGCTGTTGCTGTGATGATGCTGATACGGATTCAGTGCTTGCGGCCGATTCCTGAGTAACATTGGAGATACTGGTCATCGTTTGAGCTACATGAGAAGCACCGCTCTCCAATTGTTTCGTCGTTTCAGACAATTCATCCAGCGTAAGGACAGCCTCCTCCACCGCTTGACGAATCTGGGCAAACGATTGTCCAGAGATGTTTACCGCCTGCAAACCTTCTCCCACCCGAGTTTGGGCTGCGTTCATAGCTACCAGAGCCGAATCCATATCCTGATGGATATTGTCCACAAGCTCGCCGATTTGCGCCGCAGATTCACCTGATTCTTCAGCCAGCTTACGCACCTCACCGGCCACGACTGCAAAACCACGCCCTGCATCCCCTGCTCTCGCTGCTTCAATTGATGCATTCAATGCAAGCAGATTCGTCTGTTTCGAGATCGATGCGATCACGTCCACCATAGTTCCAATCTCGACTGAACGGGCATTCAGCGATTGCACAACTTTTCCTAACTGTTCAACAGTCTCCTGAATAATACTCATCTGTTCAACAGCCTGTCCCGCTGCTGCGTTCCCTGAAGACGCTGCTCCGGAAGTGTCTCTCATCGAGGATGTGATGGATTGCACACGCTCGGACATCATTCGAACATCTTCCGCCATGTGGCTCATTTGTTCAGAACCATCCTTGACACTGTTTACTTGCTGTTCTGCACCCTCAGCTAGTTCCTGAATAGCCATGGTCGAATGTTCAATTGCTTTAGTCGTTTGTTCTGCACTCGCAGATAGTTCTTGTGAAGATGCGGATACTTGCTCTGCTGTTTCTTGTACACCGAGAATCATCATACGTAAGTTATCCACCATACGTTCGAAGTATTTCGCCAAATCACCGACTTCATCTTTGCGTTTACTATCCATCTTCACCGTCAGATCCCCCTTGCTCACTGCACGGGCAGATTCCTGTAACCGCTTGATTGGACGCAACATGGAACGAGTGAACCAGAAAATATATACAACAGCCAGGACAACAGAAGTCAGAACAACAATGATTACAGCTAGTCGAATTTCTTTGCTTGCATCAGTGACTTCGCTCTTGTACATCGTACCTGCTATCTTCCAACCGCTTGCTTCATTAGTTGAGTAGATCATCGTCTTCGCTTGTTCTTCAAGTACGTAGTCGAATTGCCCTTCCTTATTCTGGTATAACTGATCTATTGCGCTATCTTCAAGCTTCGTGCCTACTTCCTGCACAGGAGATACCACAACATTTTTATCCTGATCGAGGATAATAACATATCCTTCTTTACCCAGCTTGATGGAGGCCTGATTCCGCATATCTGTCAGATCAAGTGACAAACCAACTACAGCGGATTGATCCGTTAATGTTTTGGAAATAAAAACAACTGCAACTCCATCCGTATTCTTGCTGACTGGAGAAACCGCAACTGTACCTGGTTTATCCATCGCTAGCTTATACCAATCGCGTTCTCTTGGATCATAAGTCTCTCCATTCAAACTGTTTGCTTTTTCCTTCCCACGTACCATTACTCCTTCTTTCGTTCCAACAAAAATATTCAAAGCATCTGGATGAAGTCCCAAATATTGAGCAAGCTTCGCCTGAAGCTCTGTACTATCATCTTCTCCTTTGACCAAGGCTGGATCGAGTGAATCTGCGAAGTAATTAATGTCGTAAATTCTGCTATTGATCTGACTCTCCACAATCTTATTAGCTGTACTCACACTCTGCAGAGCACTATCATTTAGCTGCCTTTGTACCGTATTTTCCGAAATATATAAAGTCACAAAGCTAATCGCCAAACTAGGTAATAAAAGAACGAGCAGAAACGAAACGAGCATTTTATTTCTTATATTCCAGACAAAAGCTTTCTTTTTGTCTTTCTTTTTGTTTTTAATCGGTTTTGCTTTGCCCGGTTTTACGGGTTTCCCATTTTTCCCCAACACTTCATTTTGATTTCCGTCCATTCGTTTATCCCCCTTTAGTAAAAAGCCATTCTCTCTGCTACGTTTGAACGACTATAGCCATATACTATATATCGGCTAATGAAGAGGTTTATTTGAATAAAATATAGTTCACGACAAACAAGCCACTTTCATAAAAAAGTGACTTGTTCAGTGATCTTCATTCTTAAAAATATTGGAGATTAGCAAGCGGGTGTTAGAAGTTATTTCACAGCTCTATACTCGGAGCCTAAGTACGGACCATTTGGAGGGTGTGCTGCAGGTTTACCAAAATAATACCCCTGTGCAAGGTCGATACCAACTGAACGGCAGAAGTCAAACTCCTCAAAGCGTTCGATTCCCTCTGCCAGCACTTTTCCGCCAAATCGGTTAGATGCATGGACAATAGTTAGAATTTTTTGCTGTTTCGTTCGATCTTGATCGCAATGATCAATCAGGCTGCGATCAATCTTGATAAAATCCGGTTCTAGCCGGTTCATGAGTTCAATCGTTGAATACCCGGCACCGACATCATCCAAGGCTACGGACATGCCGCGAGAACGATATATCTCAAAGATACGCTGCAACATCGATAAATGCTGAATCTGCTCTGTTTCCACGACTTCAAAGACAAAGTCCCTCGGATCCAGTGAAAAGCGGTCAATCGCTTCAAACGTATGTGTCAGACAATATTCAGGGTTATAAATGGAGGAAGGCAGGAAATTAATGAACCGTTTAACACCACAAGGCAGATACTTCGCACTGGTTTCAATAGCCGTAATGCGGGCAGTCCGGTCCAAAAATGAATGAAGTCCCGTCTTCCGGGCTACTTCAAACAATTCAAAAGAGCCAAATGCTCTCCCATGTTCAGCTGGACGAAGCAGGAACTCAAAGCCAATAATCTTCTCTGAGGCATCTACTATTGGTTGCATATAACTGCTGAATTGACGTTTCAAAATCGTAGTTACCGTATCCGCATGTTTAATTCTGGAGTGTTGCATGGACAAGCTGATCCACTCACCCTCCAACTCTCCCATAAGCATATCCACAGTGGATCTCATCTGTACAGTTAGAGAAATCGATAACGTGTCTTCTATATAAATAATCTCTTCAATCCGATCCTGTAATTCATTCACATCTGTATAATGAAACCAGAGCACCTTTTCTGAATATTCAACATGCCTCCCTATCGTTTGCAGCGCCTCCAGCAAAGCAGGGGAGACGGGACGCAAGTACAACGTACCTTGACCCTCTTTCGGATAGATTGGACGGCAGCTACTGCAATTCATGTAGAACCCCCTTGCCAGTTATGTAGTTACGTCAATAATGTTATCAAGTTTATGCCCAAAGTTTGGTAATAGTATATCATGGGTCTTGAAATTAAGCCTTATGTTTTAATGACTTACTATATGACGTTTACAGAAATAGTTATATGCACCTAAACCATAAAAAAAGACTGACAGTCTGATGACTGTCAGTCTTTTCTCACTTTACCCATTATTAAACGTTATGAAACAGGAATAATGATTTTTTGTCCAATCTTCAGATTATGCACATTTATAATTTGGTTTGTTTGAGCTAGTTTACGCCAGTCCACACCATACTTCAGGCCGATGCGATACAAGTTATCCCCTTTTTTCACGACATACACCACTTTATTCGTAGTTGCAGGTTTGTCTGGCTGCGGTTTAGATGATGGCGCTGGCTTTGGTATTGGAGTCGGTTCTGGTTTTGGTTCTGGTGATGGAGTCGGACTCGGTTCTGGTGTTGGTGCTGTTGCTACCTCACCTGTGAGCTTTAATCCGTACTCTGCAAAACCATCTTTATCCGTACCGATAAAGGACATTGCTGGATTTGCTTCAACCAGTTCCTTCGCATCTGGAGATGAAGCAAATACGACTTCAAGGTCATTCAGCGCTGCGGCTGTGACCCCTGCCGAAGGTTTAATTGGTGCCAGTGACCAGTTGCCATCTGCCGCTGGGTTTATCGTTTTATTTTCACGAATATAGTCGATAATGACTTGACGATTCTCATCCGGTGCAGCCAGAACGATCCGTTTACCGTCTGGGTTAGCCAATTTGGATGAGGACGCTCGGTAGTTATTGGTTGCCACGATGAATTTTTGTGCTGGGTCAACCGGTTTGCCTTCGAAGCTCAAGTTCTGGATACGGCTTGCTGATGCATTGACCACCGTTGCTTTGCTGTCATACTTGGCCGGTTGTGTCACATCAATCTCATAGGTCACTCCATCGATCACATCAAAGTTATAGGTTGGAAAATCCATATTAATCAGCTGCTGCTGACCGCCTTTAGCTGGATCGATCTGGTTGAATTGGCCTGCTGACCATTCTAACCACTCTTTCAACTCCGCCCCATTCACCATAACAGCATGTACCGTGTTCGGATAAACGTAAAGATCTGCTACGTTTTTGATCGCAATCGTACCTTTAGGAATGTTGGTGTAGTAGGAAGCACCTGAACGACCGCCCGCTTTGAAAGGTGCACCCGCTGACAGGACTGGAACGTTCTCATAGTCAGTACCTTGCAATTTCTTTTCCACGTACCATTTCTGTGCATTGGTTACAATCTGAATAGACGGGTCATCCTGCACCAGTGCAAAGAAGCTGTTAATGGGTGCTGTCGTCTCACCAACCGGGCCACGTACATATTCCAATGTCCCCTCATGTTCATCATGAACCGCATCTACAATCGCTTGATCCGCATCAACCAGCGGTTTCTTGTTTGCTGCATCGTAAATTGGACGAGCTTCTGTTCTGGAATCAACAACTTTCCATTTGCCGTCCACTTGCTCCAGATCCAGATCAATGATTCCGAGATGATCCCCCCAGAAGCCTGGCTCTACCGCAGGAACGCCATTGATTGTACCTTTTTCAAGGTCCACACCTTTTTTGCCTTCAAAGTCCGCACTAGGGAATACTTTATGGGCATGTCCAAACAAAATGGCATTAATGCCTTCCACTTGGCTCAGGTACAGTACGGAGTTCTCCATCAAGTCGGTTTGCGGAATTTCTTCAAATCCGGAGTGAGGGATGGCTACGATAATATCTGCACCTTCGGCTTTCATCTGTGGAATGAATTTTTTCGCAGTAGCGATCATATCCTTCGCAATGACCTTGCCTTCCAGGTTCGCGCTGTCCCATTGCATGATTTGCGGCGGAACGAAACCGATCACACCCACTTTAATGGTATGCTCCTTGCCATTTTCATCCGTTACTTTTTTGTCGAGAATTTCGTAAGGTGTAAAATAGTTTTTATCATTGCTTTCGTCTTGATCTCCATCGTCTACGTAGACGTTAGCATTGATATATGGGAAGTTAGCTCCCTCTAATGTCATGTCGAGGAAATCGAGACCATAGTTGAATTCATGGTTACCGATGTTGCCTGCATCGTAATCAAGCAGGTTCATCGCTTTATATACAGGGTGAGTCTCACCCTTTTTCAGAGGATCAATCTTCGCTACGTAGTCTCCCATCGGGTTACCTTGAATCAAGTCACCATTATCGAACAACAGGCTGTTCTTCGCTTCTTCACGGGCTTTCTTGATCAGTGTAGCTGTTTTGGCCAGTCCATATTGATCCGTCGCTTTGTCTGAATAATAATCGTAGTTGATCAAATTGTCGTGAATGTCCGTCGTTTCCATAATCCGCAATTTGACCTTGGCCGCATCTGCAGCCGATACAGGTACTGGAAACACCGCAAGCACGTTAAATGCAACGAAAGCGGCAGTCAGGCTTGATAATACTTTCTTACTTCTCTTCAAAATAACCCCTCCCGGTTTATGTACATTAACTCAGGCCATGTCGTAAATAATGGCACAGGAAATAATAGATTTCATGGGTTGCTGCTTTGTTAATCATCCATACGTTTCAGTAGTGATGTTCAGACTAATCCACATGAAGATCTATTCCTATACGTGCACGTCATTTACTTAACAAATCATAACGTAATGTTAAAAGAATGAAAAGGAATTATTTTTACATTATCCGCACATATCTATGCAACTTTACGTTTTCATGCGTGATTTCGACATATTTTGCGTTATTATTGGTTTAATTTGGGTTATTTTTATTAAAATCACGGATGTACATCATGGTCATATCAACACACTCTCTCAGTAGCTTCTATCCATAAAAAAACCGCGAAAGCCGGAAATCGGCGTTCACGGTTAGTATATTCGACATTACGCAGCGGCTGACATGCTCATCCGCCAATCCGTTTGGCAAACGAAGTTGCCAACACATTTATTTTTCCCACACATGATGTTCATGATCTTTCCCTGTGTATTCAATTCGTTCCGGTGTAATATCCAAAATGACATAGTTCGGATCGTTAGGTCCATCAAACCATGCCTTCAAATCATCATTCCATACTTGCTCACGTAGAGCTTCATTTTTGGTAACTTCACAAGTACCCTCGATTTCTACCACTTCCTTGGTACCACCCGCCTCGTAACCAAGCAACAGGCTCACATTCGGATTGCTCTCCAGTTCTTCTACTTTGTGTGTACGACGGTTCGTAGCCAGATGAATATTCAGGCCATCATTGAACAGAGCCATATAACGGGACTTTGGCTTGCCGTTCTCTACGGTCGAGAAGCTGCAATACGGGTTATTTTCCAAAGCCTTCACAATGTTTTGTTCCAATTCGTTCTGGTTCATGAGAGTTTCTCCTTTCAGGTTGGGGGATTGTTTATGCTTAGCTTTGAAGGCTCGCTACCAACAGTTTATGCATTTGCTGTGCAAACACCTGTACTATTAGTGTACCCGCCTCAACGATGATGAATCCCTGAACCAGAACATAGACATGACAATTTTGAGAATGTGATCTAATTAATGTCCCCAAGATAAATGCGTTGCTCTCCCTTTTCTAACAACAGTTCACCGATGGTTTTGGGATACAAACGGATGTTGCTGAGTTCCTCCAGAGCAATCCATTCTACAGCAACCTGATGGTCATCCGGGTTAGAACCTTCAAAGACCGAAGCGTCGGGATCAACGAGACGACATGCAAAATAAAACTCCACCTGATGAATATCTGCATCCCACTCCGCAAACTCATGATGGGCACCGATATATTCACGGACATGTAACAGCTCACCTACCTGCACGGCTTGTCCAATCTCCTCCAAGCACTCCCGTGCAACGGCATCTTTCAGTTCCTCACCCTTCTCCTGTCCGCCACCAGGAAAAACATACGCATCGCCATACTGATCATGCAGACGAAGCAGTAACAAACACCCATCCTGTACAATGACTGCTTTGGCCGAATTCCGTATTGGTTTCACGGTTTAGCGCCCCTCCTTTCTCACCTTCCTGCCGACCACTTATTCCAGATGTAAGCTACAATTGTACAGCTCGCACAGCCACACCTGATCCTGATGCACTACTCGTGTAATCGATGTATTACCTAATTTCATGCTGATATCCAGTTCCGGTACCAGTGCCCGGAGCGTATTGCGAAGTACAGCCCCGTGACTCACCACGATGACTCTTCCATCCGGGTGCTGCCGAATGATATCTTCAAGCGCTGCACTGCCCCTGGTGGCACCTGCATCTGGATGTTCTTTGCCCAGATCAAGAGAACTCCAGTCTGCGCCCCATTTCGCGATACGCTCCTCTTCTGTCGTACCTTCCACTTGACCTCCGCCCATTTCCCGTAATCTCGGGTCCAGATGAATGTCCTGAATGCCTAGCCGGTCTCCGATAATCCGAGCCGTTTCACTTGCCCGCTCCAGATCACTTGCGTAGATGGCATCCCACGATTCCTCAGCCAATCTCGCCGCGAGCAAAGTAGCCTGTTCCCTGCCCTCATGATCGAGCGGGTTATCCGTCTGTCCCTGCGAGCGCTTCTCCTTATTCCAGGCCGTACTGCCATGACGTATCAAAGCAATCTGTGTCATTGTTGTTGTCCCCTCTTTTCTATTCAAGCTTGTCATCTGTAAAATGTTTTCTTGTCTTAGGCTTCGAAAATTATGCCGGAAAAGAAAACGTGCCATCGGCATTCGGCTCAAAGTTCAAGACCTTACTTACCGCATCCAGATTTAACTCTCCATAGATGTGTGGGAATAGCTCGTTCAAATCATACAAATCTTCGTAGATCAGCTCTGCCTTCAGAGTTCTCTCTTCAATCCCAAGCAGCAATAGATCCGTACGTCCTGCATAATATTGCCCAGCCACCCACGGAATCTGCTCTGCGGTGGAACAATGAATAAAGCCATCGGTGTGCAGACTCTCTGGTGCATAGGTGTCTCCTTTGGATACTTCCTCCCATAATGAACGGGAAATGATGCTATAGATCATAGGTGCTTCCTCCTTCATGGCTGTGATACAGCTCGTGTTAACTAGATATTATAGATCATCCCGGATGCGGGCGTACAATTTCTGATCGGTAAATACTCCTTTTATCTTCAACTGCTTACGCAACAAACCTTCCTGCACCATGCCCAGCTTCTCCATCACGCGCGCAGAGCCAATATTGCCCGCATTGCATCTCCCCTCAAGCCGGTTACAGTCCAGTTGCTCGAAGCAGTAATCCACGACAGGCTGCATGGCTTCGGCGGCAAGCCCCTTGCCCCAGTATGTGCTACCGATGGCATATCCCAGCTCCGCACTTTGCATGAATTCGTCCAAATCGAAGACGCCACCTCTTCCGATCAATGTGCCTGTACTCTTCAGTATAAAAGCCCAGATATATACCGTTTTCTGCTCATAATTTCTCAATACCCGCTCCAGATAACGAATGGAATCCTCCTTGTTCTGATGGCATTCCCACAAGCTCTGCTCACTTACTTTCGGGTCAGATGCGAACGCATAGTACGGATCAAGATCATCCATCGTAAGGCGTCTCAGATAGAGCCGTTCCGTTTCGAATTCGGGGGACGCTGCAAAGAGTTTATCGATATTCATGCATAAACACCTCCAAAGTTCAAAAAAGGAGGCGTAGAATTACGCCCCCTTAGTTGTCCTGATACAATCATTTGTTTGTTAAACGGATTTGTCTGTGACGTTGATAGTTCTAAATCTACTATTTTACTGTCACTGGGATCGTCACTTTTTTATTGTCCCACTTCGCAGTGATTACGGTCTTACCTTTCGCTACAGCAACAATCTTTCCATTAGTCACAGTGGCAACACCCGGTTTGGAACTGCTCCACACTGCACTTGTGGTCACCATTGTTGTTTTGCCTGTATCATACTTCGCCATCACACCAATTGTTGTGGTAGATTGCGGAGATAAGGTCAGATTTTTCTGTCCCATAATCAGCTTTTGGAGCTTAGGTACAACGGTGACTTCTACGGTTAAGTTCTGATTTTGATATGTACCTGTCAAGGTAGTTTTTCCTTCAGTGAGTGCTTTGACCGAACTATTTTTCACCGAAGCTACGCTGGGATTGGATGAAGTCCAAACGATCGATTTGGATAAATTAACGGTTTTGCCGTTAGCGTATGTTCCAATCACTTTGATTGCCTTGGATTTCTTCAGGTTAAGTTGGATTGTGGAAGGCGTGACCTCTACTTTGGTGATGATATCTGTCACAGCCACGGGAACTCTAACGGTGGTTGACCCATACTTCCCCTGTAACAGGACTCGGCCAGGCGTGACACCTTTAATTTTTCCACCTTCAAGCACAGCCATGTCTTTCGATACGGTCCACACGATGTCAGAGGTAACATCCTCTTCTTTGCCATTGGCACGCGTGATTGTTACTTTTGGAAGTGTGTTTTCATTCCCTTTTACTAACGTATACGAACTAGGCGAGGCCTTAATACTTTTAATTTTATCCTGAACCTGGATAACAACCTGAGCTTTAACACCCTCTACTTCCGCAACGATCGTCGCTTCGCCTGCAGCAACGGCTTTGACTTTGCCCTTCGACATGGTCACGACAGCAGCATTACTGGTAGACCATGTTACTCCTCCGGTGACATCTTGTTCGTGATCAAAACCTTCAACTTTGGCCATCACTTGAAACGATTTTGTCTCACCTACATTCATCTTCTGCTTGCTGCCACCTGCAATTTCAATGGAGATGACATTACCTGTCGCTGCCCAAGCAGACGAAGGTACTGCTACGGTGAGCGCGATAACTAGTGCAAGCATACTTCGAAACGCCCATTTGATTCTACTCATGTCTCCTTCTCCCATCATCCAATATTTTACTCCAATTATAACTTATATCGGGTAATGATGGTTTAAAGTTAAATGACAATCCGAGAAAGAGACACAAGTATCCTTCGATGATCCGATATTTACCCCTGATCGCAATCTGGCAAAACCAAACGTTCGACCCCGCCCATATAAGGCCGTAAGGCCGATGGAATATGAATACTGCCATCCGCTTGCTGATGATTTTCAAGCAGTGGAATCAGAATACGCGGCGAAGCCACAGCAGTATTGTTCAGCGTATGGCAATAAACCAGCTTGCCTTCCTCATTAAGGCAGCGAATGTTCGAACGACGAGCTTGAAAATCATGCAGATTCGACGACGAATGGGTCTCACCATATGCGCCGCGGCTTGGCATCCAGGTTTCAATGTCATATTGTTTGTACGTTTTCTGCGACATATCGCCTGTACATACTGCCACTACCCGATACGGCAATTCGAGCAGATGCAGCAGTTCTTCTGCATGCCCCGTAATCTCCTGCAGCATACGTTCCGATTCAGCAGCATCCGGTGCACACAGAATCACCTGCTCCACCTTGGCAAACTGGTGCACACGGTACAAACCACGCACATCACGTCCACCCGAACCGACCTCACTTCGGAAACACGTCGACACTGCCGCCAGCTTCACTGGCTCTTTCACATCAATCACTTCATCTGCATAATACGAAACGAGCGGCACTTCCGATGTGCCTACAAGCCACTTATCCTCCCCTTGCAACTCATACACCTGATCCCGCCCCGTTGGGAAAAATCCGGTATTGATCAAGGCGTCCTCTCTGACCATAAGTGGGACCTCCAGCGGTGTGAATCCATGCTTCATCAGCAGATCCAGAGCAAGCTGCTGTACTGCCCGGTGCAGTAACAGGCCGGCACCCTTCAGCACGTAACTGCGTGTTCCACCGATCTTTACGCCGCGCGGAATATCGATCAGTTCATGCATCTCCCCGAGTTCAACGTGATCCCTGGCTTCGAAGTCAAACACCAGCTGTTCACCCACTCGTCGCAGCTCAACATTATCCTCATCCGAAAAGCCCACAGGCGTATCAGGCGACACGATATTGGGCACCAGCCATTGCAGCCTGGTCACTTCCTCCTGAATTACCGCGAGCTTCGCTTCCTCTTGCTCCAACTGTTCATTCAGCTGTTTCACTTGTGTCCGCATCTCTTCCGCCTGCTCACACCTCCCCGACTGCATTAACTTCCCGATCTCTCCCGACAGGGTGTTACGCAGACGACGCGATTCTTCCGTTTGCTGTAAAAGTGCTTTGCGCTCATCATCCCGCTGTATTAACACAGCAATATCCACCTTGATCTTTTTCCCGTCTGCTGCAGCCTGAACCTCTTCTGCATGTGCCCGAACCCACTTCATGTCTAACATGGTCACCGTCTCCTTTGGCTAAAAAATACAAAGAGCGCCCTCATCCCTTGGGACGAGGAGCGCTCTGCTCGCGGTGCCACCCAACTTGCCGAATCCGTACGAATCTCAAGATTCAGCCTCTTGGTCCGCGATAACGGGCGGTTCCGGTTAACTTGGGAAAGGTTTCAATTCGCTCCCTGGCGAAAACGCCTCCGAGTTGGATTCTCTTCAATGGCATGATCCGATCTGTAATTGTGTTACTCAGTATATACGAAAAAAGATTAAAGATGCAACATCTTAGAACTATTTTTAGGAACGGCCATGCAGTCCACTGCGTATACATGCCACTTTTCGTTTTTTGGAATAGGACCATCCTACGTTTCTGCCCGGATTTTTTTCAAGTAAACTATGCTTAATAGAAGTCGAAGTTGACTGAAAAGTTGATTAATATGAAGGAGTGGTTGCATGTTCTTATTTATAGTCCTGTTGTTCATTGGCGTGATCGGGTTCATATTTGGGTTCAGGGCTTTAACAACACCGGATTCCTGGCCGTTCAACCCCAATCGAAGAGAATTAAATAAAGCGGACATAACCATGATTAAGATCAGAGGTATCGTCCTTATTGCCCTTGGCATCATTATGACACTCGCCTCAATTAGGCAATTATTTATCTAGAGGGGAGCTACGGCATGATGAATATGAGCCCCAATCAGCTGAATGATACCAAAGCCGGAGCTACCAAACAAAGAGCAGACGAACTAGCCCGTCAGGCTAATCGAGACACTTTAATGAGCCGAATCATGACCACCATTTTCATCACTGTCGTTATCATTGGTATTCTATATTGGATAGCTTACATTAGAACTTCCTAAAAACAAGATTGCCCAGGAAATACTTTTTTACGATGGGAGAGATATTCACGTATATTCATATATTGGTTAAATGGACACCGTGGTCACCGCTCTGCCCTTAACCCATCTACCAAACACATAACGTACAAGCGGCCCTAATATAACCAACTGATAAGGCAATGCCAGACTAAAATTACGTGCAATCGTATGAAGATATGCGCTGAATAAGGACACTCCTTCTAACTGGTCTGCTGCATAGGCAGTCATGAGGCCATACAGAGACATGATCAAAACCATGCCGATGACCATGAAGAAGGACATAGTCAAGATTCCTTTGATTTTACTGGTCCTCGCAAACGGGAAAGAAAACGCGATTTTGCTCGCTACAGGCCCGATGATGAAAGACTCCACCAAAAAGGCGATGACAAAGCAGATGACAAATTGAATCAGTACCTGCATCAAGGACATCTGACTCAACATCCCTGTGTGCCACAGATTGAAAGTCATCATGACCACGACCATTCCTGTACACATCATGAGACCAAAAACGATTTCTTCTTTCTTACTTTCTGGCAATATACTCATCCTTTCTGTACCTTGGATCATTATAGAGATTGCGACGATCCTTACATAAGTGAACATATTGTGAACAATTTGTTGACTGGACACACTTTCATTGCTGGCCTATAATTACACCTAGTAATGCCCGTAACTTCATAGTTTCCCACAGGGGAGTCGGAATTGGCCGGCTGAGAGTGTGTCCCATTAAGATACTAACCCTTAGACCTGATCTGGATCATGCCAGCGTAGGAATTGGAGTATATTGTAACGGCACAGCTATAAGCTGAACGCCCTCTCTCATACCTGCACGCGTCCCGGATTACGGGGCGCTTTTTTTGTTCTCTTTTGCAAACAGAAACAGAAAAATGACGTTATCCGGATAACCGACAAGTATAAATCCGTCGATTTATGCAAAGGGATTGGATATGAAGCCAAGGAGTACCCGCGCCACCTGGCCGGACATATTGAAGGAGGAATCACCATGAAATGGCCTAAAGTGTTAGGATTGTTACTCATGTGCTTACTGCTGGTTACCGTAGCTGCATGTGGTGGAAAAGAAGCAGTACCGACCGAGCAGAAAGGCGCAGCGGGTTCAGAGAATACTAACGAGGACAGCAGCGCTGCATTGAAAGACATCAAGGTTGTGCTTGACTGGACTCCGAATACGAACCATACCGGTCTGTACACAGCGGTGGATCAGGGTTTCTATCAAGCTGCCGGTTTGAATGTGGAGATTGTACAGCCCGGAGCTGGCGGAGCAGATACGATGGTTGCTTCGGGTGAAGTACCATTTGGCGTCAGTTATCAAGAAAGTGTAACCCAGGCGCGTACGCAGGACGTTCCACTTGTGTCGATCGCTGCCGTTATTCAGCATAATACATCTGGATTTGCTGCTCCGGTGGATCGTAAGATCAAATCACCTAAAGACTTCGAAGGCAAAACTTACGGCGGCTGGGGGTCACCGGTGGAAGAAGCAGTGATGCAATCCATTATGGAAGGTGAAGGCGCCGATGTATCTAAAGTTAAAAACATTAACATGGGTGACGCCGACTTTTTCACAGCCGTGAAACGGGATATTGATTTTGCCTGGATTTTCTATGCATGGACTGGAATTGAGGCTGAACTGCGCGGAGAGCCGATTGACATGTTGTATGTAAAAGATTACGCCGAAGCGCTGGACTACTACACACCTGTACTTGTAACGAATGAACAGACGATTCAGAAAGACCCTGAACTGGTGAAAGCTTTCCTGAAGGCAACTTCCGAAGGATATCAATATGCGATAGACCATCCTGAAGATGCAGCGAACATTTTGCTTAAAGCGGTTCCAGATCTGGACAAGGATTTAGTACTGGCAAGTCAGCAATGGCTAAGCCCGAAATACAAGGATGATGCACCACGTTGGGGTGAACAAAAAGAAGAGGTCTGGACGAACTACACCGACTGGATGTTCAACAAGAAACTGCTGGATAAAGAGATCGATGTAACGAAAGCCTACACGAACGAGTTTTTACCACAATAACACCATAATAACATTACTACTTCATGTGAAAATGAACTTTCATATTTACACGTTTGAACGTAGAAGTCAGAGGATGTTCTGGTATCGGAGTAGCACGTGTAACGATCATTTTTTCATTTTATATCCAAAGGAGGAGCATGATCTCTCATGGCAAGTACATTACTTAGTATTCAGGTTATTCCCAAGACGCCGAACGGCGAGAACTCATATCCATACGTAGACCGAGCCATCGAAGTGATTCAGCAATCCGGCCTGAAATATCAGGTTAACGCACTCGACACCACCATGGAAGGCGAACTGGAAGAGCTGCTCGAGGTTGTTCGCAAAATGCATGAGGTGCTTGTAGAAGCCGGTAGCCCAAGCATCATCTCCCAGATCAAAATTGCACATAGTCCCGACGGATTCAGTATGGATACCCTGACGGAGAAATACCGCTAATGTCTACTTATTTCAAAAGTGTATGGCCGCCCCTTGTGGCGGTTATTCTCTTTATTGCGATATGGCAAGGGGCAGTCTCCTTGTTCCATATTGAGAAATGGATTTTGCCTGCGCCTTCCGACATCGCCCGGGAAGCAGCTTCCCAGGCCGATCGTCTCGGCATGCATGCCTCCGCAACGATAAAGTTAACTCTTATCGGATTCGGTGCAGGTACAGCGGTAGGTCTGCTGATTGCGACGGTACTGCACCTGATTCCTTTTCTCAAGTCAGCCTTGTATCCATTACTTATTCTTAGTCAAAATATACCCATTATCGCGCTTGCACCGCTCCTGTTGATCTGGTTCGGCTTCGGCTTGCTGCCCAAGTTGATTACGATCATTCTGGTCTGCTTCTTCCCGGTGGCTGTAGCTGCGATGGATGGACTTACGCGCACGGATGCAATGATGATGAACTATATGCGCATGGCAGGTGCGAATCGCCGTCATATCTTTTGGAAACTGGAGCTTCCTCATGCCCTGCCATCCGTGTTTTCCGGTGTCAAAATCGCTGCAACCTACAGCGTCATGGGTGCCATCATTGCGGAATGGATTGGTGCCGACAAGGGTATCGGCTATTATATGATGTTGCAGAAGTCCGCTTATCGTACGGACCGCCTTTTTGTCGCCATCATGATTATCGTAGCTCTCAGCCTGCTGCTATTCCTGCTTATTGCGCTGTTAGAGAAACTTCTCGTTCGCTGGCGCCCTCAGAAACGCTAGAGCTGGATACGTGGCTCTGGATGGTGCTTGGAATCGTTACTACCTTAGAAAGTCACCGTAATTTGTACACTAGGATGTGATCATCATATGAAACAGCAACAGGATCAACCTGAACATGATGCTTCAGCTTCGCTTCCACCTGCGCTGGACATCGCCAATGTTCACGTGGCCTTCAAGGAGCGGCGGCGTAAACTGCCTGTGCTGAATGGCTTGTCTATGACGGTGAAAAAAGGGGAATTTGTCGCCATCGTCGGGCCTTCCGGCTGCGGTAAAAGCACCCTGTTCCACATCATCGGCGGCCTGCTGAAACCGCAGAGCGGCGAGGTGTTTATGAACGGCAAGCGGGTTACTGGAGAGCGCGGGCATATCAGCTACATGCCGCAGCAGCCCGCTCTTTTTCCATGGCGGACGATTGAAGACAACGTGCTGCTGGCTGGTGAAATTGCTTCCGCAGCAGCATTTGCCGCCCCAGATGCTAAGCCTGCTCCGCGTACCGAAGCACTCGCGGAGGCAAGACAATGGATTAGCAGCGTGGGCCTTGCGGGATTCGAGCGTGCGTACCCTCATCAGCTATCAGGCGGGATGCAGCAGCGTGCTGCTTTCCTGCGAGCGCTGCTCAGTCCGCAGGAGCTCATGCTGCTCGATGAGCCGTTTAGTGCGCTCGATGCCCTGACTCGGAGCGACATGCAGCGCTGGTTGCTGGATATCTGGGAACAGCATCGCCGCTCAGTGCTGTTCATCACCCATAATATCGAGGAAGCGCTGCTGCTGGCAGATCGGGTCTATGTGTTATCTAACCGGCCGGCGACAGTGCTGCATGAGGTTCAGGTTCCTTTTGACCGACCGAGACGGGATGAAGTGACGGAAGAGCCCGCCTTTCTCGAACGCAAACGGCAAATTGCCCAGTGGATGAAGGAAGAACAGCAAAAAGCCCGCCTATCTGGATAGCGCGGGTTTTCGGGTTATATTTTTCGAATACAGATAATCCAACATCTCAAGCTGGACGTTATAAGATGTATACCTACGATATATGGAGGAACTCCCTCATGCATTCCCAAACGTTTGCACCGCTCATTGATGCCCACATTCATATGGATAAATACACACCAGAACAGCAGAAAGAGATGCTTCTTAGCTTCCCGGCGCAACAGGTTGAGGCTGTCATTGCAGTCTCCATGGATCTGGCTTCGGCTCAGGCGAATCTGGAACTTGCCAAACAGCATCCAGGTTATATTCATCCCGCATTTGGCTATCATCCCGAACAGCTCCTGCGATCCCACACCGAACAAGAGCAGTTCTTTCGCTGGATTGAAGAGCACATCGACCATGCTGTTGCGATTGGAGAAGTCGGCTTGCCTTATTACAGCCGAGAAGAAGCAAAGGGAGCAGGCCTGGACTTTGACCAGAGCGGATATATTGATCTGCTTGAACAGTTTATCTTACTCGCCAAAAAACACGATAAGCCCATCGTCTTACATGCGGTGTATGAGGATGCCGATATCGCCTGTGATCTACTGGAAAAACATCAGTTCACACAAGCTCACTTTCACTGGTTCAAGGGCTCCAAGCAGACCATTCGGCGTATGGCGAACAACGGATATTTTATCTCCTTCACACCGGATATTCGATATGAGACCGAGATTATTGAGCTGGCGAGGCAATATCCAGCGGAACAGGTGATGGCCGAGACAGACGGGCCTTGGCCTTTTGAAGGGCCGTTTCAGGGACAGATGACACACCCCTCTATGACACGTCAGGTCATTCAGGCCTGGAGCGAGATTACCGGTATGGGAACGGAGCGGGCAACACGACTTTTCCATCAAAATACCAAGCGTTTCTATCGTCTACCCGAATAGGGGAGCGTGTATCACAGCAATCCAGAAAGAGGATTAAGTCTACGAAAAGCCAGTCGGAAATAGGTTGAACCGCATTCGCTAGTCATCTGCTCGAAACCCAACTGACTCCTGGCGTTGCCGTGCCAACCCTGTCCTACTGGCTTTTGATATTAGATCATTTATCGTGTTAGTTGAATAGAAGAAACCGATCCTCTTGACTGGTTGCCTTCTTGCTTGTATTGAACTAACGCACCTTTCTTACAACTTCCACGAAGACAAAGGATTAATTCCTCATACACCAAAAATCTCTTCGCTCACTCCACTCTATCCATTTAATGTAGTAGTATGAAATAAATACATTACAAAAGGGAGAACATTTCACGATATGGAATTTAATATATTTATAGTTGAAGATGATCAAGCATTATTCGAAGCGCTACAAACAGGGCTACAAGCTTGGGCGTTTCGAGTCTCGAAACCCAATAATTTTGATGAGGTTATGCGTTCATTTCTTGATGAGCAACCTCATCTTGTAATCATGGATATTACGCTACCTAAATTTGACGGTTTTCATTGGTGCAGGGAAATTCGTTCTGTATCCGAAGTACCTATCATTTTCTTATCCTCCCGTGATCACCCGTTAGATATGGTTATGGCACTGAATATGGGTGCGGATGATTTTGTCCAGAAACCCTTTCATACGAATGTGCTGTATGCCAAAGTTCAAGCGATTCTTCGACGGACGTACGCTTATGGGGAGACCCAGGCAGATACACTCGAATGGAACGGTGCCTTGATTGATTTAAAGCGAGGTGTTATCCGAAAATCAGGTGAGGAAGCAGACTTGACCAAAAACGAATTTTTCTTACTACTTGCGCTGGTGAAGTCGAACAATTCCGTCATTTCACGTCATGACCTGATTCGTAAGCTATGGGAAGATGAACAGTTCGTAAATGACAATACACTTACCGCCAATATCACACGTTTACGCCAGAAGTTAGAAGTGCTTGGACTTTCAGACGCCATTGTAACAAAGAAAGGGATGGGTTATATAGCCGTGACTTTATAGGAGGAATAGATGAGATGTTCATACGTTACGTTATTTCAAAAAAAAGCTGGATCCTGTTGTTTATCGGCTTACTAGGTTTGACTGACCTGCTTATACTTTTCGATCAGGGAGTAAGTGTTGAACCCACCTCTTTCATATACTTGAATTCGCTTTATATTATATTATTTGTTTTATTTTTCATTTGGCGATATAAGAAAGAAACCAGGTATCTGGAAGCAGTTGCTAAGCTACAAAAAGACATGCAAACGAACTGGTTTGAGAGTCTCCCACACCCTGACAATGAATTAGATAAGATAACGGACAACCTATTAAAAGAGGCATCAATCCATTTCAAACAAATGATTTCTCAAGTGAAAGAAGCGCAACTGATCGAGAATGATTTTACTGCCTCCTGGATTCATGAAATCAAGACCCCTCTTACCGCTATGAAACTGATTATGGACGCAGAACATAACCCGGATATAAGTAAAATTGAGTCCGAGTGGCTTCGGATTCATCTGCTTGTTGAACGGCAACTGTACATGACACGCCTTCCTGCCCTGGAATCAGACTACGTCCTTGAAAGGCTCTCTGTACAACGTCTCGCAATAGAAGAAATCCAGGAACTGGCACCCTGGTGTATGGAAAAAAACCTGGCAGTCAGTATTGAAGGCCAAGATGCCACTGTTGTTACAGACCGTAAATGGTGCCGTTTCATCATTAGACAGATCCTGACCAATGCCATCAAATATAGTCCTTCCGACAAGTCACTCACGTTCAGGACAGCTGTTACAGAACAAGAGAATGTCTTCTTGGACATCATTGACGAGGGCCCGGGAATACTGCCTCATGACTTGCCACGTATATTTGATAAAGGTTTTACTGGCGGGAATGGAAGGATTCATAATGCCGCTACTGGACTCGGCCTCTATCTTGCCCAAACCGTTGCAGCCAAAATAGGAATTACACTTCAAGTTACCTCCAGCCAGCCGCAAGGTACAACAATGCGAATGACTTTTACAGATCCGAATGCATTCGAGACCGTCAGAAGAGAACAAGTGAATACTATCCCGCTATGAATAGCCAAGGCAACTTGGTTTTTTTTGTTTAACCTGACAAATTCGTCACCTTCCGCTTCAACTCGTCACCCTAAACGTGCGACACCAAGGATATTTGCACGTAAACTTAACCTATAACCAGATATGGGAGGTTCACCATGAATGAAATGAATGAACAAAATACCGTATTACATGCCCGCAATGTTCATAAAGCGTATGGCTCAAGGGGCAGCAGCCAACATGTACTGAAAGGCATTAATTTACGCGTTCTGCGTAAAGAGTTTGTCGGCATTATGGGTCCCTCCGGTTCCGGAAAAACCACTTTGCTAAACGTGCTTGCGACGATTGACCGGACGACCGACGGTACAATATTAATTGATAATGAAGATATATCCGCCATGACCAACACCGCCCTTTCCACGTTCCGTCGTAACAAGCTTGGCTTCATCTTTCAGGATTACAATCTTCTTGATACGTTGACGGTAAAGGAAAATATCCTTCTGCCGTTATCACTTAGCAAGCTAAGTAAGAAGCGGGCGGAGAGAGAATTTACAGCGATTGCAGATGTACTGGGTATTCGGGAATTGTCGGAGAAATACCCCTTTGAAATATCAGGAGGGCAAAAACAGCGTACTGCAGCCGGACGGGCGTTGATCCATCAGCCTTCCATCATCTTTGCAGATGAGCCAACGGGTGCCCTGGATTCCAAGTCTGCATCATCGTTGTTGTCCGTAATGGATGAGGTGAACCGGGCTAGAGAGGTCACTATTATCATGGTCACACACGATCCGGTTGCATCCAGCTATTGTAACCGTGTGGTCTTTCTAAAAGACGGGAAGATTTATTCCGAATTGTACCGGGGGGAGAAATCCAGACAGTCGTTTTTTAAGGAAATCATTGATGTGCAGGCTGTACTAGGGGGCGATAATATTGACGGTATTTAATCTGGTCTTCCGCAGTATGCGGCAAAATGTGAAGCAATACTATCTGTATTTCTTCGCAATGATTTTCAGTATGAGCCTGTTCTTCATCTTTTCTTCCCTCAAGTATGATCAACAGGTACAGAATATGCTGGATTCAAGTGCAAACTTCACTACAGCCTTTCAGTTTGCAGCGGTCCTGCTTATGGTCATCATAGGGATCTTTGCTATTTCCTCTAACAGCATATTCCTACGAAGACGTAGCCGAGAATTTGGATTATATCAGCTCATAGGGCTTTCTAAGGGTTGGATTATCCGTTATTTACTCCTTGAAAATATATTGCTAGGTTTGGGCGCTTTGATAACAGGGGTCATCTGCGGAGCACTCGTATCCCGTCTGTTTGTCCTGATTTTGATGAATCTGCTCAACTTGAACGGTCTGCCTTCGATAGACTTTTCTGTACTGGCAGCGCTAGAAACGACCGTAGTATTCATTCTCGTCATTATTATTACTTCTATTCAGATGGTGGTAATGATCAATCGCAGAACCCTGCTCGGCTTATTCCAGGCGGATAAGCAGCCTGATCTCATCAGCAAACGACCCTCTATTTTTACGGCTATAATCGCTGTACTTGGTGTTATATTGATTGGCTACGGGTATGATTTATCAGGCCATATGGTAGATGAACAATTGGTGTTTAATGCGCTGCTGGTCATGGCGTCTACAATAATAGGAACTTATATCTTATTCAGGGTGACGATCCGATGGTGTCTCTACTGGTTCCGCAAACGTAAAAAAGGACATCTGGGCTTGTACAACAGTCTATCGCTTGCTCCGCTGATGCACCGTATGAAATCAAATGCCAACTCGCTTACATTAATTACTATCCTATCAGCTCTAACCCTTTCACTGGTTACCATGGCGTATTCTATCTACTACTCTGTAGAGCAAGTCACCCGCAAAGATTATCCATATGACTTCGCAATTGAAAATAACCAGCAGGATGCAGATGCGTTTACAGCCGAGCTGGAGAGCAAAGGGATTCATTACAATCACCATACTATCAATACGTTCCGGACTACTGGCGTTGTTCTGGATCCGTTGATTGAGCCCGGGTTTAGAGAAGGCTCGCTTCTATGGCTTTCGGCTGAACAGTTGCAAAAATCGGGCAGAGATGTCTCTGTACCTGACTATGGCGAGGCAATAGAATATGATGCTTCTGCTCTGAGCGCATATGATGACATTGATCTCACCAAGCGATATCCAACTACGATTGAACTGCGTTCAGAAACACAGATCAAGAGTTATCCCTTGAATGAAATACTCTTGGAAAATATCGTGAATGCCGGAATATCAGGTAGACAAATGTTGGTGTCTGAAGCCACCTTGGAAGAAGTTGAGAGGAGAATGTCCGATATGGACGGGTTTGAACGAGTTCAGATAGATACATTTCTAGTCCCGGACGATAAGGAACTCGCGCTGGCTTCCACCCTCTATCAGAAATATAACACGAATGAATATTATTCGGCAGACTATTATTCCCGCTACACAAGTATGCTCCAACAATCCGGATTAATAATTTTTATAGCTGCCTTTCTGGGACTTGCTTTTCTTGCTTCAACCGGCAGCATTCTCTACTTTAAACAGATGAGCGAAGCAGAGCAAGAAAAACAGAGTTTTAGAACTTTGCGTCAGCTTGGTTTCGATGAAAAGATGATTATGAAAGGAATTTTGCGAAAGCAAATGCTGGTGTTTCTGCTACCGCTGTCTATTGGAATAACTCATTCGGTCTATGCAGTCAAGGCAAGTTACTTCATAACTCTTTCAGACGATACGATCCCTGCGATGATTTCGATGGGAGCTTATGCCGCTATCTATTTCCTGTTCGCTTTCTTCACGTTTGGCTATTACAAAAAAATTGTACGGAACGCTATGTTATAACAATGGAGGTAATTTAGCATGAAAAAAACCGTGATTTTCATTCTGGTTGCATTGATTACTTGCTCGGCCCTGTATATAACATTCAAACGGGAGTTTGATCAGTTCAACCCATTGTATGAAGAACAATATGTTTACGCAGTAGTCAATGAACCAGGCAAGAAGGAAGGTAAAAATGAATGGATTCGCTACAGATATAATTTGACAGGATACACAGGAGAGGGAGAAAAGAAAAAGATCACTTTCTCTTCTAGCAAAGAACAGAAACCCGGGATCTATGTCAGGGTCCTTGCTAAGGGAGCCTATACGAAAGAGTGGATTATCGTAGAAGAGAAAGTGGTTCCGGAGAACGTTTTAAACCAGCTACGTTCCGATTGAATGCATGATACTTCAATAGCATCTCATAAGACAGCAGTGCTGCTTTTGAGTTGTTGTTTCTTACAAGTAAAGATGAGCGTTCGAAGGCCGTTATTCGTTGTTCATGGGCTTGTAATTACGCCTCTTGTGACAGACTTCATTTCACAGTCGTACCTATACCGGGGTTTACACCAAGGTATATAGTTCACGACATCCTATAAACCTTTATATCTAGGCTGGATGTACCCTGACGCAAAAAAATACGACCTCCCTTTTATAAGGGTAGGTCGTAGCAGGTTGTTTTCCTTCAATTAAAACTGCTTAGCCTGCATGTAGCTATTCTTTTTCTACTCTTTAGTGAGTGTTCATAGACTATTTCTTTTCTGTCTTAGCTTTTGTTAGTTTATCCGCGAAAGTTTGAGTGCTGGATTGAATAGCAGCAGTTGCTTTCTCTATTGTTTTCTTCCCGTTGATTACCTGTGTCAGTTCTATAAGTAGAGTTGAGCGAAATCTTAATTCAAAATTTGGTGACTTGTTCATGAGAGCATAACTTGTTATTGATGAATCGAGATTAGGCTTTAATTTATAGAACGATTCTAACTTGTAACCGGAGTACTCCTTAATCATGCGAGATAGAGGAGCACCGATATTATTATTCAAGCTTTTGGGTTTATAGTATTCGGTAGCGTATTCATCTCCATTGAAATACTTAATGAACTCCCAAGCGGCATCAATTAGCTGATCGTCCCATAATGAATGAGCTACTTTCCAAGTAACTTTTGGCAGACAGACTGATCCTTTCGTCAAGCACCCCGGATTTCGTTGCTTCGCTCGCAAGACGATAGGCATTTTCCCACGCAGTTGTTCGCAGTAGCCTTTAGAGTATTCGGATCCATATACGTTAACCCTTCTGTTCTGGCGATATCCATGACCAGATTGCTGGATCCAAAGGAGCTTAAGCCCCAAATCCTTGTGTTGAACTAAGTATAGAGGCGAAAGCTTATCATCTAACTAACGTACTTCTTATCAATTCCTTAATTAATGCTGACGTTACTCAATTCATAAGAAATATTGCTTATAATTATCGTTCTGCCTTTCAATGTAAGGTAGATACAGAATCAAGGAGGATCTATGGCGGAAAGTACTATTTTGATGGTTGATGATGAAGCGGAAATCATACAATTAATGAGTATCTATTTCAATAACGAAGGCTACAAGCTCCTGCAAGCGTCGAATGGCGTGGAGGCACTGGAGATTCTGAATTCGCAACATATCGATTTAATTGTTCTTGATCTAATGATGCCTGAGATGGACGGGTTACAAGCATGTATGAAAATACGAGAAACGAGCCCGATCCCCATCATCATGCTGTCGGCTAAAGACGAATATATCCACAAAATAACAGGCTTAAGTATCGGCGCCGACGACTACGTTACCAAACCATTCAACCCACTCGAGCTAATTGCACGCATCAAGTCGCAGCTTCGAAGGATGAACCAGTTCAACGCCATTACAGCTAGAGCGAATGAAATACATATTGAAAACCTCGTGATTAATTTTGCGTCTCATACGGTAAAGGTCGATCAGCAGGAAATCAAATTGCCCCCCCGCCAGTTTGCACTCCTTCGCTTACTGGTGGTCAATAGAGGCACGGTGCTGAGCATGGATCGCATCTATGAAGAGGTCTGGAACGAGCCCTTTATGGAGTCAAAAAATAGCATCATGGTTCATATCCGAAAGCTTCGTGAAAAGATAGAACCTAACCCGCGCGAACCACGGATTATCAAAACCGTATGGGGGGTTGGATACAAAATCGAAAGCGATTTAAAAAGTAAGGGGTGAGTAGGATACAACCACAACGGCTGTAAACGATTCGTTGGAGATTAATGCTGATTATGGTTGCAAGCCTGGCGTTAACAGCACAGCTATTTGGGGGAGTTATCTCATGGCGGGAGCACTGCAAAAAATCGAATACATAGCTGCCCCGACTTTGTTGGAAATCGTTTCGTTTCCGTATTTCCCGAAAAAAGCACAGCCATTCCCTGTATGCCTGTGCTTTTTATCTACTTATTATATGAATTGTCCTATATACAAGTATTCAACGGTGATATTGCGTATGTCGAGATCTAGTCCCTCAAAAGTTCAAAGCAATTAATCGTTCACATTGACATTCATCATACTTCATTAATGAAATGTATGAAAATTGATGACGCATGCGTACCCATTGCCCTTTACGCAAACCTATGGTTCGATTTGTTAGCGTTTCATGAATCCCTTGCGTTCCAAAAATCCTCTCACATGCAGACGTGCAGGCTCAGTAAGACGCTTCGCCATGAGTTCAGACCATGGGGTCGTGCGTTCACCATTGGTACGTTCCTTCAAGTATTCCGTTGAAGTTACATCATACTCCTGAACACCTTCCAGAGTCTGCGCTGACTTATAATGATCATGATGTAATACGGCCTTCAGCGGCAGACGTGGACGTATGCCCGTATCTTGATCTGCAACCCCGATACACATCCCGAATACCGGATAAACGCCATCCGGCAATTGGAGCAGTTCAGCTACTTCTTCAATACGGTTGCGAATTCCGCCAATATACACTATTCCAAAACCGAGTGATTCCGCTGCAAGCGCAGCATTCTGAGAAGCGAGTGCAACATCAATTGTAGCGACCATAAAGTTCTCGGTTGAGTCCGCATATGATTCTTTATCCGGAAGATGACGCTTCGCAGCATCCTTCAGTCGATACAGATCAGCACACCAGACAAGAAAGACCGGACATTCATTGACATATGCCTGATTCCCGGCAAGTTCAGACAGCTTGGATTTCTTCGCTTGATCCGTTACAGCGATAACCGAATATGCCTGTACGTTGCTTGAAGAGGAAGCCATCTGTCCTGCTGCTACAATCGCTTCAAGCTGCTCCTCACTAACGGGATCTGATTTGAATTTTCGCACAGAGCGGTGTTTCATCATCAGTTCAATCGTTTCATTCATGGCTATTCACTCCCAATCCTCGAAGTACGAACTCTACGGTCTGTTCGGCTAGTTCCTCTGTATTCATATCCTGATAATCAAAACCAAAGCGCGAATGCTTGGCTCGCTTGTGTGCGAGCGCTACTCCCATAACCTGAAGCATCGCATAGGATGAAGATTCTATCTTGAAGAGCCCTTGCTCTTTTCCTTCCTGCAAATACGCTCTCACTTTATTCCAGACTGGGTCCAAATACTGAAACACGGTTGCAGTGCGATGCGTACGCAGCGTAATTTCTAACTGCACAATATCGCTCATCTCGCGATCTGTCATCGTAAACCTGACGACTTCACCAACAATTCGGCGGATACCTTCAATCGGAGACATGGATTCTGCAGCCAGCATACTCAGGATATGATCGGGAAAAAAATGCTCAAACAACGCATCGAACACCTTTTCTTTACCGCCGAAGTGATAAGACACCAGCGAGACATTAGCACCTGCCTCATCACAGATTTGACGAACACTCGTCCCGTCATACCCTTGTAATGCAAAAAGTTTTTTAGCTGCAAGCAAAATCCTCGTTTTTATATCTAATTCCGGTGCGGTCATTCCTGGTCTCTCCTCTTATCCGTTCATGTCAGCTTCTTCAGCCCTTAACCCCGACCAAAGCTCTCTTCATCTCATCTATTATATTACACCAAGCACCCCGATGAAAATCACCGGGGTGCTTGAGTATAGACGATGCAGATCTTATAACACCTGCGTATATTAGCCGTTTGCTGGAACTGCGCTTGGCATACCATCCGGTTTACGCCCTTTTTTCAAGAACGTCACAACCAGGGACAGCGCAACAGCAATCAAAAGTACAATACCGATGGAACCTGCGGCTGATTGCACGCCAGGTCCTCCAAGCTGCACGCTTAGAATTCCCTGAACGGCATAGGTTGCAGGCAAGTATTGACCAATTCCGCTGTAGAAGCTGTTCAACAACTCACGCGGCACCATCGCACCGGACGATACCAGTTGCAGAGAGAGTGAGATGATGTTGAACAGACTTCCTGCCGGTCCAAAGCAGATCAGGAAGAACTGGGAGAAAAACATGAACGTACACAGGAACAGTGCCTGGAACAACCAGAACGCAACAAATCCTTGTGCAATCTGTCCACCCAGCGCCACGATCAGGGAAGATCCCAGCAAGGAAACAACCAGTGCAGAAGCTACATTAATGACAGTCCGGGCACCGAACAATGTGAGGCGGGAATACATCGAAGATACCATGCCCATAGCCACTTGAAGATTCATGCCCATAATCATGGCACCTACATAAGATGCGAGCACCATCATCATCGGCACCATCTGATTGTTCATACCGTTGACTGGATTAATAGAAATGGTTTTGCCTTCTACACGATTGGTCAGACTCGCAGCGGCTTGAGCAGCCTGATCCGCAGGAGCACCCGAAGCGGTTAGAACGGTCTGTACGCCTTGAGCAGAAGCTTGTTTGTTGATGGTGTTGGTCACGCTCTGTGATACACCTTGCATCATGCTTTTAATCGTTATCGGATTAGCTTCGTTAATAGTATATTGGACCTCTGCGGTGGCGCCGGGCGTTTGAAGGGAGACATTAAATCCTGCCGGAATGTTCAGCACCATATGCACTTGATGATGCTTCAATTGATCCAGTGCCTCATCCGCACTCAGATTCGCAACGGTATGGAAGGGTAGTGTCTCTGCCAACCGATCAGCAATACTTTTGGAACGTTCACCATCCTCATTCACAATGGCTACGGTTAATTCATTCGTCCGGTCGTTAACCCCGGAATATGCAGTCATCCAAATCACGCTAAAGATCACTTGGAACATCAGTGCGGTAACAATACCTATAATCACTGGTGGTTTTTTAAATAAAGTGCGTAAAGCTTGCAACATATACGTTGGTCCCCCATCCTCAAAATAGTTCTAATTTGATATAAACATTCGTTTGAATCAAACAATCGTTTAAATTTTAAAGACATATGTCTATATTGTCAATTTATTTTCATGAAATTCAGAAAAATTAACCTAATTTTCATGAATGAAGCTGGATTCACTTTCAAGAAAGAGGTTCGATTCCAATCATGCTAGAGTAAAAAAAAATGCATGGTCACTCTAGAGCAACCATGCATCGATGATAATCTATCGCTATATCATTCTATAATAAAATCATTATTCTATTAAGCTTCTTTATGTTTGCTTCGAGTCAGCTTCAATCGCTGCAAACGTAGAGCGTTCAGCACAACCGAGACCGAGCTGAATGCCATTGCAGCTCCTGCCAGCCAAGGAGCCAGAAAACCAGCAGCTGCAATCAGTATGCCGATCACGTTGTAGCCGAGCGCCCAGAACAGATTCTGCTTGATATTCCCCATCGTGCGTCGGCTCATCTCAATGGCATCTGCAATGCTGTTCAAGTCACCGCGCATTAACGTAATATCTGCCGCTTCCATCGCTACGTCCGTTCCGGTTCCAATCGCCATACCGATATCGGCTGTCGCCAGCGCAGGCGCATCGTTGATGCCGTCTCCAACCATGGCTACCTTGCGGCCGCTCTCTTGTAATTTTTTCACTTCCGCTGCTTTGCCCTCAGGGAGAACCTCTGCCAAAACGTTCTGAATCCCGGCTTGCTCTGCCACCGCACGAGCTGTCCGTTCATTATCTCCGGTAATCATAATGACATCGATCCCCATAGCTTGAAGGCGTCCGATCGCCTCCCGGGACGTATCTTTAATCGTATCTGCCACCGCAATAATACCTGCCCAACGACCTTGAGCAGCAACCAGCATCGCCGTACGTCCCTGCTCCTCCAGATGGTTCATCTGCTGTATGCTTTCTGCAGGTATCTCCACGTTCGCATCCGCCAGCAAGCGGCGTGTCCCCACCAGAATTTCCTCACCAGATACCGTAGCACGTACACCATAACCAGGTATATTTTCAAACGTTGCTACGGATTCCAGAAGCAGACCTTTCTCTCGAATGCCGTGTACAATCGCCTCGGCTAAGGGATGCTCCGAGCTCTGTTCCGCCGCACCAACACGCTTGAGCAGTTCCGTTTCTGTCCAACCGGGTGCAGTCACAACGTCGGTTAGAACAGGTTTTCCTTGAGTGACTGTTCCTGTTTTGTCCAGCACAACGGTCTGAATCTGCTGAGCAGACTCCAGATGTTCACCGCCCTTGAACAGGATGCCATATTCCGCCGCACGGCCCGATCCAGCCATGACAGAGGTCGGCGTTGCCAGCCCCAGTGCACACGGACAAGCAATAACGAGAACAGCAATGGCTTTTTCCAATGATCCACCGAATTCACCTGGGCTTACAAACAGGTACCAGATCAAGAAGGTCAGCACGGCAATCCCCACCACAATCGGCACGAAAATCCCCGAGATCACATCTGCAATGCGTTGAATAGGGGCTTTTGAACCCTGAGCCTGCTCAACGACTTTAATAATCTGGGACAGAGCGGTGTCCGAGCCCACATGTGTCGCTTGAATGCGAAGAACACCATTCTTGTTCAGTGTTGCACCCGTGACAGAGTCTCCTGGCTTTTTATCTACAGGCAAGCTCTCACCGCTCAGCATGGATTCATCCACTGAGGATTGCCCCTCCTGAACGATGCCATCCACTGGGATGCTGTCCCCGGGTTTCACCAGAACAAGATCACCAACTGCGACATAGGTAGCAGGAATCAGAACTTCCTGACCGTCACGAATGACGCGTGCTTCACGCGGAGCCAGTTCGATCAGACTTTTAATCGCCTGTGACGAGCGGCCCTTCGCCACAGCCTCGAACCATTTTCCAAGCAGAATCAATGTAATCAGTATTGCACTGGTCTCATAATACAGTTCCACCATAGGCATAGCAGCAGTTCCGGCAGCCGTTGTTACTTCCGCTCCCATTGTCCCATGATTCATACCCTCACCTATACCACCAGCAGGCCAAACCCCGCTTGTTAACGTCAGATATAAGCTATAGAAAAATGCTGCGCTGGTTCCCAGAGCAACAAGTACGTCCATGTTAGCACTGCCATTCCGTAGCGCCTTATACGCCCCCACATAGAACTGCCAACCTATAACAAATTGTACCGGCGTCGCGAGTAACAGCTGGAACCACGGATTTAGAAACAGCTCCGGTACATAAATGCCCGAGGTAAACGAGAAATGGCCCACCATCGCCCACAATAACGGAATGGATAGAAGTGCGGAGATCATCCACTTCCATTTCTTACGTTGCAGCTCCCGTTCCCGAACAGAGGTGGACGCCTCCTGTGTTAATTGCAATTCAGCGCCATAGCCGAGCTGTTTGATCTTGGTTGTAATATCTGACGGCTTGAGTGTATCCGCGGCATATTCAATATGTCCTGTCTCCAGTGCCAGATTAACGTTAGCTTGGGTAACACCCGGCAGGCGCGACAACCCTTTCTCAATTCGTGCAGAACAGGCCGCACAGGTCATGCCCGTAATATCCAGATCGACAGATTCGATCACGGTATCGTATCCAAGCGCGGCAACCTTCTCCCGTAATGCGTTCACGCTGGTCGTTTTCGGATCATACGAGATGGTTGCCTGCTCGGTGGCAAGATTCACATTAGCATCATGTACACCTTCCATGCGGGACAAACCTTTCTCCACACGTGTAGAACATGCCGCACAAGTCATGCCCGTGATGTGCAGCGTTGTCTTCAAACCGGAGTTATCCATCGGTTCAGGCGTGGGTGCAGGTTCTACGTTTTCAGATGCGTTGGTAGTCATCAAATCAGCTCCTTTCAGAAGTGTATAATACCCTATGGGGGTATATGCGAGACAGAAAATCAGGCTTAAACCGTTACATGTTTGATCAAGTTAGCCAACTGGGAAGTGATTGTCACCCTCTCAAAAGAACTGGCTTGATATGAATTCCATGATCCTGCGATTTAAGCCTGTATTGCTAGTTTTCAATTTGAATTGTTTGGTAAACGTCCCCTCAGATCATTAAACGACGTCGTATCCCTGATCTTCAATGGCAGCCTTAATCTGATCTATGGTCACGGATTGCTCATTATATTCTATGGCAACTGTTCCAGCGGCGAGGTCAACTTGCCCACTTGCTCCTGCATTTTTCACTGCTTCTTCGACGGATTTCACACAGTGATTACACGACATTCCTTTTACGTTCAATGTAACATTAGACATACTCGATTCCTCCTTGAGTTTGTTTGATTTTTTCTTATATCTGTGCCTCATCCTTACGGCATTACTTCATCAATTTTCTTACGGTAACGAGCAATTCATCGACAACCTCGTGCTCACCCGCCTGGATGCGCTCCACTATACAACTCTTCATATGCCCTTCCAGCAAAAGCTTACCTACCGAATTCAGTGCAGACTGTGCTGCAGCAATCTGGGTCAACACATCATCACAGTACGTGTCCTTCTCAATCAATCCTTTGATACCGCGAATCTGTCCTTCCACCCGGTTTAAACGTGAGATCAAATTGCCTTTCATCTCTTGGGAATGATGGCTCTTGCGGATAGGCTTACCATCTTGACCCACATTCATGCCATGGCATGAATCCGTCTTTTCTTCTGCCGCGGTGAATGCAAGCTCTTCGGGATGGGTTGGATGTTCCATCATAACACCCCTTTTCAATCGTTCTTTTTACAGATTAACATACCCCATGGGGGTATTCAAGAGTTTTATTTTTCATGTCATTTCGCACAACGCTTAGTGTATGTAGTTATGACACTCAGATTTGTTTCCCAATTGGATTTACAATGGGTATTCCATTCGACTGCTGCGCACTTGTAGTCCCATCTGCTCATAAAACGCCTGAGCATGTGAGTTAAATGTGGATACGGTAAGTTCGAGATGGTCTGCTTGAAGATCTCTTGCCAGATCCAGCATCGCAATCATTAACCGTTTGCCCGTTCCGTGTCCTTGATGAGTAGAATCCACCACTAGTTCATGGATATAGAGCATCCTGCGATCCGTAAAAAGAGAATGATCCTGAATGACACTCAGTTGTGCGCTACAGAAGCCAACCAACTTCTCTGTCTCTTCGTGCTCGGCCACATAGAAATAACGCTGATCAGTTCCAAGCCATTCGGCATACTCCTTTTCCGCCAGCCGGGGATGCAGCGGTCTGTATATGTCTGGTCTAGCCTGTACATGCAGATCGTGCAGTTGATCCATTAACGTGGATATAGCCGGATAGTCAGCAAGCTGTGCAGTTCGAATCTGTATTATATTTTTCATTATGTTCCCCTCACATTCCTGATCATGTATTTCCAATAGTATACAACTACGAAAAAGCAGATACCATATGGTACCTGCTCTAGATCCATGAGGGGAGAACATCTCGAACTACTTTTTGGAAGACGTCTTGATCTCTTCATTAAAAGCAACCGGTGACGGTTTGGCTGCCCAATCATCTGCCTGTGGTTCAATGTCCACACCGTTCATGATTTTCTTTTTCTCCATCAAAGAATCGCCGTCTTCGTCCAGTTTGTTGCGAATTGCTGCCTCATCCTGAGGTTGATTGTTTTGTGTCATCGCTCTGAGTCCTCCTTCTACAACTTCATGTTGATGTATGTTCCTTCTATATAATTACCCAATGATTTCAATATCATTCGATAGAGGTTAGGCATTGCCCATCAACACATTCACACCATGAAATTCCATAAAATCTAAAAACGTGTCACAAAAGTACGGTCTTAATTGTTATATAGGTGAAACACAAAATACAAAAGATTCTAGGAGGTATATCATGAAAAAAATATACAAAGTATTAAGTTCTGTTGCCCTTGCAGGAATAATCGGCACAATGTCCATCACTCCACTCACATCTTCAGTAAGTGCAGCAAAAGCTGATGTGTCGACTACAGTTTCCAAAAAATCAGAAGCAAACCAAACGAAAAAAGCGCCGGCAGCGAGCATAAAAAAAGCAGAACAAACGCTGAAAAAATTAACTAAAAAAGAGTACAAGCTGGATAAAAGCAACTATATTGACGGTTTAGGTTGGGATTTTAATGTCAAGGGTACGCCTTCGAGTCAGATCTTGATCGATGCAAAAGGGAATATTAAATCGGGATACATTGAAGAAAATGAAATCACCACTTTCTTTGAAAAAAACAAAATTAGCCATACAGAAGAGAGCTTAGCCAATGAAGATGCGTCTAAAGAGGATATTGCAGCAGCGGAAGAAGTGTTCAGCAAACTAGGTTTACCAGTCGGAGAACTGGCAAAAATTACGCTTCAGCACAAAGGCGGACATGATATTCTGGAATTTATGTACACAGATGGCGATTTCGGCACTTGGATTAACGTGGATCAAGCCACTCACAAAGTAGTAGGTTTCAATGCAAGAGAACTTGCAGATGACTTGTATGGCAAAGGACAAGAAGCTTTGGACGAATATAACAAAAAAATGAAGGCTTTGACACCAAGACAATTGCAAGACTCTGGTGTACCACAGGCAGAGTTGCTACTCGGCCTTGACCTGAACGGCCACATGCTAGAAAAGAAAGCTTTCCCTTCAGATGTCGTTATCTTTACTAAAGAAGGCGAACCTACCGTGGAAGGTAATTACAATTCTGATGGTACCTTCTTCAACATGCAAATTGTATACAATTAAGAGCGTCCCACGGTGTACAAGCACGATGTTCTGCTGGATTCATGGGAGCAATGAAGTCTGAACCAGATTCCCACCCCTCTCTGACTTCATTGCACCGTAAAATCTAGAATAAAAATGGCGTCCCTGGTCTATATGATGACCTTGGGGACGCCATTTTCATTTGGTGTGCACGGACTAATTATTGCTTGGCCTGATCTTGGCGAGCAAGCACAGCAAGCGCCCGCAGCGCGGCATCGATCTCATGCTCCACAGCCTTAGCGACCGCATCGGTATGCGGATCATACTCGGCAGCAAGATCACTGTCTGCGAAGCCGTCAATCGCTACGATCGCTCCAGCTCTTGCACCACGCAAGGTACTTACAATATAGAGCGCGGCGATCTCCATCTCTGCGGCAAGTGCCCCAGCCTGCTTGTACTTGCGGTGGGGAATCTCCTCCACCCCTGTGAAGAACGCATCCAGTGTTACCGTGATACCTACCCCAACCTTGGTAGCCTGGGTATTCCCCTCACCTGTGCTACTGCTTGTCTCACGAGCAGCAGTAACCAAAGCACTAGTCACATCGATATCTGCTACAGCTGGGAAACCGTCGGGTACAAGCTGACGTGTCAGCCCATCCGTACGCACAGCCGCAGTGCTCACAATAACACTGCCTGCTGGATAATCAGCTGTATATGAACCCGCTGTGCCTACACGAATCAGGGTTGTCACTCCTGCACGAATCAGTTCCTCGAAGCAGACAGCTGCACCTGGTGACCCTACACCATGACTAACCACAGCCATCTGAATACCTTCATACACTCCGACAAACGTGCGGTATTCACGGCTAAAAGCCAGCTCTCTGGCATTCTCCAGCTTACGAGAAATCTTCTCGGCACGGGCCGGGTCTCCACACACGATAGCATAAGCCGGCATATCTTCCGAATGAATCTGCAAAATCGGCATCAACATCTTAATCAAACTCCTTCTTCGTCCACTCATCCTCAGGAATCGGTAGATCCTCACCTGAGAAGCGTTGTTCCTTGAACGGATCGGCAAAATGGTGGAAGCCGTTGCTTTCCCAGAAGCCGTTGCGATCTTCCGTCATAAACTCAAGCCCACGCACCCACTTTGCACTCTTCCAGAAGTAAAGCTGTGGCACAACCAGTCGCAGTGGGAAACCATGCTTTGGTGTGAGCGGCTCACCGTTGTATTTAAATGCAAGCAATACATTATCATGCATCAGTTCTTCCAGTGGAACATTCGTCTCGTAATCATGATCCGCGTGAATCATGACATACTTCGCTTCTGGTTTAACCCCAAGCAGCTTTATGAATTCCGAGAAACGGATACCCTCCCACGGTGTATCAAACTTCGACCAGCGAGTCACGCAATGAATATCACTAACCATGTTCACCTGCGGCATCGCCTGGAGCTCAGCTAGAGAGAACACTTTCTCTTCTTCCACTTCACCAAAAACCTTCAAATCCCAAGTAGAGAGGTCATATTCCGGCACTTCCCCTTCATGCAAAATCGGGAATTTCTCCGTCAGCACCTGACCCGGCGGCAGCCGATCTCCATAATCGGCACCTGCTTTGGGTGGCGGTGTTTTCGTTTTTTTCAAACGTTCAGCCTTGTTATGCATTCCCTGCTTCCTCCTTCGTCCACGATGTCGATATGCAACTGTAACCGCTTCTCACATGTCTATCCTATCATAACTTGGCATGACAACAGCAGGCTTAACGCGAGCTCCCGCCCGCTTTCAGTGCATCCTGCGCATACGTCCGGTCTTTGAAAAAGAACATCGCTACCAGTGTCACAATATACGGCAGCATCATGGTGAAATGGGTTGGCAAGGAGAAGCCTTGCAGACGAATACTTAGTGCTTCCATGAAACCAAACAGCACACTGGACCCCATGACGCCAAGCGGATTGGCTTGTCCCAGCATGGTAGCAACCAAAGCGATAAAGCCGCGGCCTGCGGTCATTCCCTCGGTAAACATCGTCACCTGACCAAGCGACAACTGCGCTCCAGCCAGTGCACACAGTACACCGCACATCAACACAGCGCCGTACTGAATGCCGCGCACTTTGATGCCGATGCTCTGAGCTGCGATCGGATTCTCGCCCACGGAACGCAGACGGAAGCCAGATACACTTTTAAATAGATAAAACTGCAGAGCAATGACAATAATAATACCGAGATATACCAGCGGACTATGGCCTGAGAACACCGTGCCCACCCAAGGGATATCCTGGATCAATGGAATGTCCCATTTCGGCAGGCCTACCATATCCTTATCGTAGTATGCACCCTTGACATCAAAGATCGCTCGCAATGCGAATGTCGTGAGTCCCGCCGCCAGGAAGTTCAATGAGATCCCGACCACGATGGCATTCGCCTTCAGATTAATACTTATAAATGCAAAGAGCGCCGAGAACAGCATCACGATAATAATCGAAAATAGTACTGCCAAAAGAACGTTGCCGAATAGATAGTTGCCCACAATGGCGGAGAACGCCCCGATCAGCACAAGCCCTTCCAGACCGACGTTGAACAGACCGACACGCGAGCATAGAGCCCCGCCAAGTGCTGCGAGCAGGATCGGCGTCATAATCCGTAAGGTTGAGCCAAACATGGCTGCATCAAACAGTTGCTGCATTGGACTTCTTCTCCTTTCTCCGCTTCAGGAAGGAATAACCAATCTGTGCTGAGACAAATAACGTCAGAACGGCCTGAATCACGCTACCCACTTCCAGTGGCACATCCGTGTTTCGCTCCATGCCCATCGCACCTGTCTGCAGAGCAGCCAGCAAAATAGCTGCTACCGCTGTACCCAGTGGATGCGAGCGTGCCAGCAATGTAGCCATGATACCGCTCCACGCATAACTTGCCGAGGACAACGAGCCATCGAGGAAACGGTACTGTGTACCGAGCACTTCACCAGCACCCGCGAGACCCGCAAGTCCACCACTGATGATCATCGACAGCATCATCATACGAATCCGGCGCACACCGCCATAAGCGGCAAACGACGGATTGCTGCCGAGCATACGAATCTCATAACCCGTCACCGTTTTGTGTGTAAACCAGTAGATCAGCAATGCCGCCACTATCGCTATAATGAAACCTGCGTGCAGTCCCATCCCCTGAAATAGCTTCGGCAGCCAGATGCTCTGATCGATCATCGGCGTCTGGGCCATCGCTGCTGATCCCGTCCGATCTTTGAATGGATATGACACCATGTATCCACCAAAATAGATCGCGATATAGTTAAGCAGCAAGGTTGTAATCAACAAATTCATACCAAAACGTGCATCCAGCCAGCCTGCAAAAAGAGACCATACACCGCCGGCGATAATCCCCGCCACGATCGCAGCAATACAAACGAACCAGCCCGGCCCTGGCAGATAGAGCGCCGTAAGTGCCGCACTGAGTCCCCCAAGAATCATCTGACCTTCCGCACCCATGTTGAAAAATCCGGCACGGAACGCCAGTGCTACGCCAAGTCCCGCCAGGATAATTGGTGTAGCACGCGCCAATGTATTCGTGAAGAAGTAGAAGTTGCCGAAAGCTCCTTTCCACATCTCCGCGTACGTATCTATGACACTGCCACCAACGACCAGAATAGCGATCGCTCCCGCGAGCAGGCCGATCAGTACGGCAAGCAGCGGCTGTACAAGTCCACGAAGTGATTCTTTTACTCGATTCATATCCGCTCTTTCCCTCCTGCCATCAACAAGCTGATCTGTTCTTCTGTCGCTTCCGCTGCCGCAAGTTCTCCAGCAATCTCACCTTCGTACATGACAATAATGCGATCTGATAATTGCAAAATCTCCGACAGTTCAGATGAAATCAGCAGAATCCCTGCTCCTTCGTTTCGTTTACGTAACAATTCTGCGTGAATCGTCTCCATCGCACCGATATCCACTCCGCGTGTAGGCTCTGCCGCGATCAAGAATGGTGTATCCTGTGCAAATTCACGTGCTGCAATCAGCTTTTGCAAGTTACCACCCGATAGAAACTGTGCTTTCGTCTCTGCGGAACCTGTCTTAATACTGAACTGTTTGATCCAGCTCTCCACCATGGTCTTCGCTGCTTTGGCCCTAATCATGCCCTTCTTCTGCAAACGGTGGTGATGCCCCATCAGTCCGTTCTCTTTCACGCTAGCATCCTTCGCCGCCCCCCACATATAGCGGTCTTCCGGAATATGAGCCAGGCCATGTTCCCGAATCCGGCGTACTGGCCAGTTTGTCGTATCCTGTCCGGATAAGAGGACTCGTCCTCCTTCCGGCTTCCGCAATCCGGCGATCACCTGAATCAATTCAGATTGACCATTGCCTGAAATACCTGCAATACCGACCACTTCACCCTTTCGGACTTGCATATGAATGTCTTTAAGGGCAGACCGATCTTTGGCTCCCGTGAGATGAATGCCTTCCACTTGGAGCACCGCTTCGCCTGGCACAGATGGCGGCTTGTCCATACGCACCAGTTCACGTCCCACCATCAGGCGTGACAGTTCCTCTACATTCGTATCTTTAGCTTCTAATATCCCTGTGACTTGTCCATCACGCAATACAGTGATTCGGTCCGCGACATCCATCACCTCTTGCAGCTTGTGTGTGATGATGACGAAGGTTTTCCCCAGCTTCGCAAGGGATCTCATGTTGGCCAGCAGCTCTTTCACTTCTAGCGGAGTGAGCACCGCGGACGGTTCGTCCAATATAATGATGTCCGCTCCCTGATGCAGCACCTTAAGGATCTCTACACGTTGCTGCATGCCTAGTGGACATTCGGCGACTTTTTTCCACGGGTCTACCGGCATGCCATACTGTCTGCCCAATTCATAGACCTGTTCTGCCGCTTTTTTTCGATTGAATGCACCTGCCGCACCAGGTTCACGCCCAATGACAATATTCTCTGCCACCGTAAAGGAAGGAAACAGCATGAAATGCTGGTGCACCATGCCGATCCCACTGGCCATAGCCTGAGATGGTGATGCAAAGCTAACTTCACGTCCACGGACTTTGATCGTACCTGTTGTCGGCTGCTCCATCCCATACAGCATACGCATCAGTGTCGTTTTACCTGCTCCATTCTCCCCAACAAGAGCATGGATCTCCCCTTCGCGCAGATTAAAATGGATATCCTTGTTAGCCGTGAAGCTACCGTACTTCTTCGTAATTTGCTCCATCTCCAGCAGCATATCTTTGCGTTCGCTCCTCTCGGTTGATATCAGTCTCACTACAATTGATTACACTTGCCACTCCGATGATAGATTAACCTTCCGATTGCTGTTATCCCCGGATTTTTCTGATTCCCTTATGAAGGGGAAAATCCGGGGATAAGCGTATGCTTCCGATGCAGCTTTCTTGCAGAAAGCTTTTAGCCAACCGCGCTGCTTCTTCAGGTTATATCTATCCTCTCCGTTATCGTGTAAACGTTATATTGGACACAATGATTAGTGTAAACAGTAGCAAAACCGGCTGCCTGGTTGGGCAGCCGGCTAACTAGATGGATTACTCATCCCTCAATTGATTATTCATCTTCATATGAAGTATTTCAGATCAAGTTAAGAAATAATTTTCTAAGTCTACTATTGTTGCAATGGATCTTGAACTACAATTTTACCGGATACGATGTCATCTCTGATCGCTTTTACTTGGTCAACAACATCTTGTCCAACAAACGCACTCAATGGAGACTCGCTATCACGTGTCACGTATGTCAGACCTACACCGTCTTCTTTCAGGCCATAGTTCACAGCGCCTGCTTGGAATTTACCTTCTACAAAATCCTTCACCGTCTCATATGCAACAGTATCTGTTGATTTCAACTGGGAAAGAACGATATGTTCCGGATCTTCAACCGTGCGGTCTGTATCTTGTCCGGAAGTATAAAAGCCTTTTTCTTTAGCTGCTTCGAACACACCAAGGTCTCCTACAGCAGCCGCACCCGCGATGAAGTCAGCCCCTTTGTCGAATTGCACCAGTGCCAGTTCTTTGGATTTGGCTGGGTCATTGAAACCACCAACGTAGTTCACCAGGAATTCTGCTTTTGGATTAACGGATTCGAGACCTGCTCTGAATCCTTCTGTATATTTCTTGATCAAAGGTATGTCCATGGCAGCGATCATGCCCACTTTATCTGTTTTTGTGGAGAGTCCAGCAGCAGCACCCAGCAGGTACGCCCCCTCATACTCACGGAAACCAACGCTACGAACGTTAGGCAGATCTACCGTTGTGTCCACAATTGCAAACGACTTGTTTGGATTCTCGGCAGCGACCTGTTTCAGTGCATCTTCAGCTTGGAACGTTGCCGTAATAATCAGATCATAATTCTCAGCAACAGCTGCACGAAGATTCTGCTCGAATGCTGCAGGGTCTGTAGATTCAATCGTTTTGGTATCCACCTTGAACTCTTGACCTGCTTTTTTGAAACCTTCATCCATTTGTACAAAGAAAGGGTTAACCCCTATTTTCTCAGGAAGCACCAGTGCCATCCGCAGGGATTTCTCAGAATCTCCGCCTTGAGCGTTTTGAGTGGATTGTTCGTCTTTAGAACCCGAATTCCCACAAGCAGCTAACAAAATTGCCAACATAACAATTGATAAGACGAACAATAAACCTCTTTTCATTTTTAAAAATTCCCCTTTTCGATTATCTTTTTTATATCCTAGCGGATAATGTCGATCCTTGTCAATATAACTTTCAGCGTATACACTCTTATGAATGAACATTGGAAATGGCTTATTTCCAACCTCTGGAAACCCCGTTGTGACAAGTTTTTTTCTCGTTGACATTTGGCGCGACTCCGTGCTAAAGTCAATCCAATCATTTGTATTCTGATAGGTTTTGTCAGAAATATATAACTTCTTCTCTTATTTTCAACCTATTTTTAAGGAGGCCTTTCATTTGAAAAAGATCACCCAGATTACGCTCGCGGCTCTGCTTGCCGCTCCATTAGCTCTCGGTAGCCTTAGTCTGCCTGCGTCTGCAGCATCCGTAACATCAAATGCTTCTACAACATCGAATGCGAAGATTCCCACGGTTAAGGTACCTGCTGTCTACACAGAGAGCGCAGCGGACTTTGCTCAATTTCTGCAAGCGAAGTACGATATCCAGTTGCCGCAGCAAACTACCAAGGGTGATTTTATCCAGGCCGTAGCGGCAATCACAAAAGCAAGCAACACGGAAGCTCAAGACCAAGACGCTGAACAAGCACCAGCCTTTACCGATCTGAAATCGAGCGATGCAGTCTATAGTGCAGCGACCGCTTTATTTCATAATGGAGTTTTGACATCAACTGAGGTACGGGCGCAGGAACCATTGAACCTATACACAGCTGTATTCATCGCCGTAAGAGCTGCCGGTTTCAAAGAACTCGCTGATACATATCCTGCTGACAAAACAGCCAAAGCACTTGCCAAGGCTGGAATCAAACCTAATCGCTTACAAGGACAAGCGGCACAAGAAGTGGCTGCAGCCATTGATACGGGACTCATTCCTGAGAGCCTCTATCCTGCTCTTGTTAAGGGCGGTGCAGCAAGCAACGATGCAGCACACATTCTGCTTGGACGTGTGTTGATCAGCCAAGGTAACTATAAGAACGAAATTGGACGTTCCAATGATGCAGACATCTACACCAAGTTGTATGCTGCATATCGTACAGCAGATCTTATAGAATCACCTGAGCTTAGAAAGATTGTCGATCAAGCACTGCGAGAGGATCTGATTACAGGTTATAACCTGAAGGACAGCCGTTTTGACTCCAACTTTATCGATGAATTGACGTTAACCTACGGTCATGACAGCATCCATCATGCTGTACAACTGATTGGTTTGCTCCGGAGTGAAGGCATTGATGCCGATGTACAATTCCAGCCGAAGACATCCGCCTTTATTTACTTGAAAGAGTGGGGCGAGCCTAAGGAAACACCGGATTACAGAGTTACACAGATTGAAAATGGTAACTATATCGCTTATGCCAAGGAATACGACATTCAGTTCGAATTTAACAACAAAGCTGACAAAGCACGTTTCAATGACATCGTTCTGAAGTATGCCAAAAAGAACAGCAACAGCTCATCGCCGTTAATTATCAACTCTTGGTGGCAGCCGCTGTATTATTCTCCGACCGAACTGGCGAACTACCAAGTGATTTCGAATAATAAAATCTCACTTGATCACTATTACGCACAATCCTTCTCCCTGAAGGAAAACGCAAAAGGTATTCAGGAAGGATTCCACACACTTGCACCTGACGCAAACATTAGTTCATACAACTTCTGGGTGGATCAACCTTTCTTTAACTATTTAAATGGTGATTCTGAGTAATTAGCGTTCGAACCACTTTTTAATTGAATTGTCCCATGGATAACAAAAAATAAAACCTCCTTCACCAGATAGATCCAGGTTTCGACCTATGTTTCTCGTGAAGGAGGTTTTTTGCTATGCTTTTGCAAAAATATTCTTGAATATCCGATTTTTTAGGCAGGATTTACCAATAAAAGGTCGAATGTTATATGTACACAAACACGAAACTAGCGTTGCACATCTCCGCAAGAACAGGGGTTATTCATGGTATACGACGGTATTCTTATCGGGTTGATTGTTGGTCTGTTCAGGGGTGGAGTCCGCTATGGGCTCAATCAGTTTGCTTCACTCCATTTGCGAGGTGGGTGGATCTTTCCGCTCCTATTACTCTTTCAATTTGGCATCTTCTATCTGCAGGAGCGGTTGAACTGGATCGCATCCATTAATGGTTATCTATTTGCGGCTGTTTATATCACTGGGCTCATTTTTCTATGGCTGAACAGGCATCACCGGGGGTTCACTCTGATCTGGATCGGGGTGTTTCTCAACTTTATTGTAATGGCGGTTAATGGCGGCCGGATGCCTGTTTCTGTGGAAGCTTCGGCTGTACTTGGCCCGTACTATGTTGATCTACTTCGGGAAGGTGGAGCTGTATCCAAACATTATATGTTGGATGCCTCAACTCATCTTGCTTTTCTCGGTGATATCATCCCGTTGTCCAGTCCGTATCCGCGGACACAGGTGATCAGCATCGGTGATGTTGTCATGAATGTCGGCATATTTCTGTTCATCCAGTCCATGATGGTGAATGAGGGCAAGCAAGATGTGCCGTCCAGCAAAACGGTTCAAACCCAGTGAACATCGGACAGACTCCAAGGAAGGGAGGTCTTTTCCATGAAGAAATTCGAAGGCATCAAATATTCCCGTATTGTCATTAACGCAATCATCGTAGCTTCTGTCGTTGTGGCATTAACTTCGGGATACAAGCTTGGCGGCTAGATTCTGCCGTCACCCAGACAAACAGGCTGCGAGCGGCCTGTTTTTTCTTGCTGGATTTTTGGGAGCGATCTTGTTATGTTAAAAAAACATATAGTACGTGCCTATACAAGAATAACCAATATAAACGAAAACATGCATTCTCACCCAAGCAAGATGTATTGCTGAAACTTTCGTTTATAACTAACATCACGAGATGACTAAACCCAAGCAGGAGATTTCTATGAACTTTATACGTAACCTTATCCATAAAGCAGACCGAAGCATGATTTATGTTATTTTGCTAAGCTGCACTGGGATCGGCGTTTTCTTCTATATGAACCAGTGGTCCTATTTCCGCTTGACTACAGCCGACTGGGTCATGGTCTATACCATGCTGGGAGCTGCGCTCATCCTCGACTATTTTACATTCCAGATTCCCCCGAAGGGCAATCAGCAATCTATGGACTCCTCTGTATATCTCGCCTGCATCTTTATGTTTGGCGGGGCATTCAGCCTCTCGGTACTGCTGCCGATTTCTATCATTCTGTTAATCAAAGACCGCAAGCTTGCCTGGTGGAAGCATGTTGTCAACTTCAGTATCTATAGTCTCATGATCACAGGGGCTGCTGCCGTGTTTGAATGGACAGGTGGTCACACCGGTGCAATTGATGGATACAACCTGTTTCCTTATGCGGCCGCTTTGGCAGCCTATTTTATGATCAACACGATCACGCTGGGACTGTTCTTTCATTTTTCAACAAAAGATGCCCTGCAACAGATGAAGCGAGTTTTTCTCACCGAGTCACTTCTGGTTTATCTATGCACGCTTATTCTCGCGTTGGTGCTCACCATACTAGTTGTGCATAACGGTGTGCTCGGCCTGCTTTTATATCTGAGTCTTAGCATCCTGTTATCCCATGCATTCAAACAACTCTTTATCATGTATCAATCCATTGAGGAGAAGGCTAATTCAGACCAGCGTACAGGACTGTTTAATCATAGTTATTTTGAGAGCATGTTGGAGATGGAACTGAACAGAGCACGCTCGCAGGGAACTTCACTCTGTCTCGGTCTGCTTGATATTGATGATTTCAAAAAATATAACGATCAGTTTGGCCATCTTCAGGGTGATAGCCTGCTGGCTCTGCTAGGGGATTTTTTGATTCGAAAGACTGAAGGTACACCGGTCACTGCTTTTCGCTATGGTGGAGAAGAATTCACTCTGCTGATGCCAGGCATGGACCTCGAAGAATCTTACCAATTCATGAACAAGCTGCGTAAACAGCTGAATGACACCCCTTTTGAAGGCGTAGAGGTATTACCGCATGGATGTCTCTCGTTCTCTGCCGGGGTTGCTTCCTATCAGGTAGACATGTATAACAAATCTCAATTAGTCGATCAGGCCGACAAAGCACTCTATTATGCCAAAAAACAAGGCAAAAACAACGTACATCGCTACGGTAGTAATGACGGTATGGAGCACGGGATTGATCTGGTTCAGGACGTTCGTGATATCGAGCAACAACTTAATTTGTTTCAATACAAAGACATGGATACATTCAAACATTCGAAGCGGGTCTACAAATACGCGCTGGATATCAGCGAAGTCCTCAAACTCGATAATGTAGAGAAGCGGCGTTTCGTACTCGGGGCCTTGATACACGATATCGGGAAGCTGGAGATTCCTTGGTCCATTCTGAACAAAAAAGAAAAACTGAACGCAGAGGAATGGGAAACCATCAAAGGTCATGTGATCTGGGGCAAAAAAATGGTGATGGCGAACGATCGCTTCGCCGATCTGATCCCGTATATCGAGCTCCATCACGAGCGATATGATGGCCAAGGATATCCTTACGGCCTGAAGGGACAAGAGATCCCGAAGTTATGCCGGATGCTGACCGTGATTGATTCCTTCGACGCCATGACCACCGAGCGGCCTTATCAGGAGACCAAAAATGTGGAGGAAGCTATTCAGGAGTTGCGAGCATGTTCAGGTACACAATTTGATCCGGAACTTGCTGAATTATTTATCCGTTATATCGAGAAACGTACGGCACAGCAACGAATATAGACGACAAATATATCTTAGAACGCCAAAGCGCTATCCCCCATTCGGGGATAGCGCCCTTTTCATTTTCATTATGATGTGGATCTTCGGCTCGGACTAGATGCATCCAACAAGAAAATCAGTCCTTTGAAGACTCCGTGCTACTCATCGTGTTCAGTTCATGCGAGGTCTGATGCAGCTCTTTAATCATCTGTTGCAAAAACATGTTGTCTTGGCGACTGATCCCGTGCTGATTGTCTTGAATAAGCATCTGATGAATGTTTTTCTTGAGCAATTCACTGCGACGTTCCAATACTTCTTGACTCATGTTGCTGCTTCACTCCTTAACATGTTTTTCTATTTATTTTTCGTTCTATATAAGTATAGAGGACTCTTCTTCATATCGAAAACGGGCAGAGTCCCTCTGAGCAGAGCCCTTCAACCCTCACCTAGCCTGACACTATTTCAACCCATACCGTTCTTAGATATCCTTCTAAATGCTCTATGATCCTCCCCATTTTCCAGTAAACAGCTCGGACTAGGGTCTTGGACAAGGTTGCGTTATAATGATCCCATTGGCTTCATTCCAACGTCCTGTGTGGTAAAGTTGCTGCCTGCTACAGTATGATGTATCCAGCCCTTAAAAGGAGTTATGTATATATGTCTTACAAACAGATTAAATGGATGATCCTGCTGATCCCAACCCTCACGGTGGGATTGTGGGAATACATTCGCCATCAGTTTCTGATGCCTTATCTATCGATGGATGCCGGTAATTGGCTGACACCTGTTATCGTTTACTTGGTCAGCGTGACGCTGCTCAGCCGTTTGTTTCGTATGCTGGAAGGTGCCAGGGCCGCACTGGAACAGGAACGGGCATCCAAGACTGCGCTTGAAGCCCGCGACCAGCTTGCCCGGGAGCTGCATGACGGGATCTCACAATCCCTATTTTTGCTCTCTGTGAAAACAGATAAAGCAGGTCGCAGTCTGGCGGGCACGAGCCATGAGCAAGATATCCGCGAAATTCAAAAAACGGTACATGAAGTCAATACATATGTAAGACAATCCATTGCTCAGTTGCGTTATGTCCCTTCTCCCGCTGCGGATCCCGAAGCTATGGCTCTGCAAGCACAGGTTGAATCCATCGTAAGCGATACCGTTCCCGATGCTCACATGGACTGGAACCTGACTGAAGTTGTTTTCTCAGCTAAAGAACAGGTGGAGCTGCTGGCTTGTATACGTGAAGCACTGCTGAACGTACGTAAACATGCCCAGGCCACCAAGGTAGAAGTTCAAGCAGAAGGCAATGCTTCTCACTGGTCTATTCATATCCGAGACAATGGCATCGGAATTCAGGGAGATCCGTTACTGCTGAAAGACCGTTACGGCCTAAGAATCACGAAGGAACGGGCCGAACAGATGGGATGGGAGTTCCAACTGGATTCCACAGCAGGTAAAACGCAGATTACAATTGGAAAGGAGCTTAGCTAATGGAACTGGTACGTGTATTAGTCGTGGACGATCATGCGCATGCGCGCGAGGCCATCTGCACCATTTTATCGGAAGACAGCTTGTTTGACGTCATAGGCACTGCTAGAAATGGACAGGAAGCCATTGAACTGACAGAACAATGGATGCCTGACCTTATTCTCATGGACGTACAGATGCCTGATATGGACGGACTGGAAGCAACGAGACAGATTAAGCTTCGCTTCCCATACGTCATTATCGTGATGGTTACCGTCTCGGATGACGTCACCTACCTGTTTGAAGCATTGAAGCAAGGGGCACAAGGTTACTTGCGCAAAAACCTGTCTCCTTCCACATGGCTTGAATACTTGCGAGCTATTGTCAGTGACGACGCTCCCCTTAGTAAGGAGCTTGCTTATCGAATTTTGCAGGAATTCCCCTCCCCTCGTAGTGAGGAAGTACAGGAGAATCCGTTAACGACACGTGAGCTGGAGATTCTACAATGGGTGTCAGCCGGATATACGAATCGTGAAATTGCAGATCAGTTAGGCATTTCAGATCAGACGGTTAAGAATCATTTGAAAAACATCCTGCAAAAGCTGCAGCTAGAGAATCGGGTCCAGCTTACCCGCTATGCTCTGGAGAGCGGCCTTGCCGGACGCAAGCCTCGCAAATAGACATGCTTTGAAGCAACAGCACATTCTAGCACATCGCGATCTATCTGGGATATGCGTTATCTAATAGCACGATATCTAGGCGCGCATCATTTCATTTTTTTGTCACAAATACGCTGTAATCTATGATTTTTTATAGCCCAATGTAGTCATACGCCTTCATTTTGGACAAAGTTATAATGATATAGATTGTGTATGAACGAACTATCACGGGAAGAAGACAACTGCAAATCTATAACTCGAGGGTGATCATTTTTTGAACATAAGAAGTCTAACCCTGCAATGGAACAAACGCCACTGGGCTCTACTAGCCAGCCTGTTGCTGGTGTTCTGCCTTGTGGTGCCGCAATGGGCATCTGCCCATGCTTATATTGTGAAGGCGTCTCCGGAAGAAAATGAACTCCTCGCCACCGCACCACAGCGGCTAACGCTGGAGTTTAATGAATCGTTGCAAACGGCCTTTTATAATATTCGAATTACTGGGCCTGATGGCAATCAGGCAGACGATGGTAACATGCTGATTGACCCGGAACGTCCGCACATCCTGGAAACAGGTCTGAAATCCGGTCTTGCAGACGGGACGTATGCAGTCAGCTGGAAGGCTGTATCCGCTGATGGGCATCCCATCTCAGGAGCTTATGTATTCCATATTGGTGAACCTTCCGGTGCACCTGCCGGGTTTAAAGACCTGGCATCAGGTTCGGGTGCAACTGGAGGGCCGTTGAAATGGATCTTATCATTCACCGACTGGATTCAGTATCTCGGTCTGTCCATCCTTTTGGGTACACTCGCATTTCTACTGCTGGGGATTGCTCCAGCTTCGCTGGTACGAGAACCACTCGATGCACCGGGCAGCCATAAGTTACTCTGGATCAGCTATGCTGCCACATCCCTAGCTGCGCTGGTGAGTCTGCCGCTGAATACATTATATGAGTCTGGTGTAACTCTGAATGAATTCAGCTGGGCTCTAATAGGGAGTGCGCTCAAACTGACATCCTTTGGCCAGATCTGGATACTTCAGATGCTGATTGCCATGTTAATTGCCGTGACACTATTATCCGGTTACGATCTGGATCGTTCTTTACGCGTGCGGACCTGGTCCTCTTACGGATCAATGATGCTTATCCTAGGCTGGATGCTCACCCATGCCATGACAGGACATCCTGCTGCTGCAGAGCAACAGGTGCTTGCAATCACGATGGATTTTGTGCACCTGGCTGCCGCTGCATTCTGGATCGGAGCTCTCACCGCTATGGCAGTGTGCCTGCCATCACTCACTGATCGTTTGCCCGTGAAGCTGCGAGGTGAGCTCTACTGGGCTACGTTAAGAAGATTTACCGTTTGGGGAATCGGTGCTGTAGCTGTGCTATTTGCCACGGGCATCTATAGCAGTCTGGTCATCTTGCCTGTACCGCTGCTGAACTCCTTGTTCACAACAACGTACGGTTGGGTTCTGATCGGCAAAATACTGCTACTAATGCTGATGATCGGTTTTGCATGGTATCACGCCAAGCGGGCAAAACAAGCTACCGGTAAACGTCTGTCCCCAAGCTTGAAAGCTGAACTCGTTACAGGTGCCGTCATCCTAGCGCTAGCGGCTGTATTGACTCATCTCTCTCCAGGTCAGCCGGCCCCTACTGGACCTTATCAAGGTACCCAGACGATAGATGATGGCACCGAGGTTACACTTCAGGTGAGCCCAAATGCTACAGGAGAGAACCAGTTTGAAGTCAGTATCAAACGTGCTGACGGAACTGTGGTTAACGACTTGGAACAGGTGACGTTGTCCCTGACCCACCTGGATATGGATATGGGAATCTATGAGATCACCATTCCAAAGAATGATACTGGCATATATCAAGCAGATGATTACATCTCCATGCCTGGCAAGTGGAATATCAAAGTTCATGCGCTGACCAGATCACTTGATGCGCTAGACGCTGAATTCGAGATTGAAGTAGCGAGTCCATAGAAAGCTTATATTTAGAGGGACTCAGATCTGAACCTATTCGTAAAAAAAGAGAGGGGTTATGACTTTGAAGAAGACATCATGGTTATCCAAACTAACATCCGCTATGGCAACAGGTACAGCAGCATTTCTGCTGTTCTCTGGATTAGCCAGCGCCCACGTGACGGTCAATCCTTCTGTTGCACAGACCAGTGCTTGGCAGACTTATTCCATTAAAATACCGTCCGAGAAGGAACTCCCTACAACCAAAATTACACTCAAAATTCCAGAAGGCGTTGCATTTAAGCAATACCAACCACTAGCCGGATGGAAGATTACAAATGAGAAAAATGACTCGAACGAAGTCACTTCGATTACTTGGGAGATTGATGGAGATAATCAAGGTATACTGGCGGGTCAGTTCCAACAGTTCAACTTCGTTGCACAGAACCCTGAAGCAGAAACAGAAGTAGCTTGGGATGCGTTCCAATACTATAGTGACGGTAGTATTGTAGAATGGACAGGTCAGCCAGGCGACAACAACCCGCACAGTATCACAGCGATTAGCAAAGATCCAGCAACTGGTGACACTGCAACTGGTGGTGACCACCATAGTGCTGGAAGTAACGGTCATGACAGCGCAGGTACAGCTGGCAATGCGACAAACGGTACAACTTCTGACACAACAACCGATGACAAAAAAGCTGATGAAGATACCACTCTCGGCGATGCACTTTCCGATACGGTGACTGGTGAACCGAACAATACCGACTCTGATCCAGGAACTCTGAAATTGCAACAAGCCACGTTGATTGTATCCATCCTGGCATTAATCATGTCCTTCCTGGGAATCGCTCTAGCAACACGCCGCAAAAAACGCTAATTTAGAAGGTTCAAAACAAAAAGGAACCGTTGACCTGTGGAATGATCTCCACCTGCGCAACGGTTCCTTTTTGCTGTAACACCCTAACGTTCCTGATCCGTCTGGATCATAATCTCAATATATTGAATCAAGGTCTGCTTCTGTTGTTCAATGGAATGAATACGTGAGGACAGACCTGCAAAGAATGCCTCAATCTGCTCTCGTGTATAGTCTGCCGATTGCCCTTTCCAATCGTTAAGACGCGCGTACAGCGCTCTCGCCTCTTGTTCGTCCGCTTGCAGACGGACAAGCAGTTGCGACAGTTCTTTTTCCGCAATTCGCAGATCATTCAGTTCCACCAGCAATTGTCCGCTCACTCATGTTCACCTCTCCTATTTAACTTTCAAGGCTTGGCAGAATCGCCTGTCCTATTTAAAACTCACCTGAGTCTGATCCGCTTGCCGGAAAGCATCCGCCTTCTCATCGATAAAGTTCAAGAACTGGCTCGTATGCTTCATATGCCAAGTACTGAGCTCACTGATGGATGCATCGAGCTGCGTAACAATCGGTTCGAGCCTACGACTACGGCTGGAATGCAGGTACTGTGCCATACGATGTCTAATCTGATTCAACTCCGAATTACACTGCTGAGCGTTCTGCTTCCAGCGGCTTGCTACGCTTTTGAGTTCTTCCGGCGTTACCTGAATCAACCCGGAAGCCGCCGCTGCGGACGCTACACCTCCAGCAAGAGCTCTGGCCTGAAATCCCAAATTACGCATAAATGCAGCGAGATCAGTTAACACGTTGGAAGGCTCACGCGGGGAGTAATTGATTTTCTCTCCGGTCACCGGGTCATATAGATCGTTAGCAATATAGCCGTTTTCATCGAATGCATACCGATCAAGCTCGTGATACTTATTTCCTTCAAACGTATTGTCGATCTTCTCCTTTATGCCTCCAAAACCACCCTTGTTCATGTCTTGATAATTAGAATCGATGTAGTACGTTGAACCAACATGACGATCATACCCATCGAAGAAACCACTCGCTACAAAATCACCAGGATGAGCATAGTTCGTAATCTGCCCATCGAATCCACCTTCTTCAGCTTTGCGCTTCATCTCTGGTGTAAGGCTGGAGATGACAGACGGTGCACTAAAAGTGACCGCTTGTAATCCAGTGTAAGCGGCCGCGTACTGGGCATTACCGCCTCCAAGTGAGTGTCCTGTTAGTGAAAAGTTCAGATCTTTATGCTTATTTTGCATATCCTTCGCATAATCTTCTGCTTCATACATTTGGTTGGGTTGAAAACTCAGATGTTTATCTAGAAATTTATCAACATCACCCTTGGTATTTTCTAGCTTCGTTATTCCAGTAACGTCCTTTACTTTCTGCACGCCGCTCGATATCCAATCCGGTGTAAAGTCTGTCTTCTGGTCAATCTTCCTCCCGAGCTCTGGCAGACCTATCTGTGCATCGGCAAATAAGTCTCTCCCTTTGCGATCCCAACCGGCGCTTCCCTCTGTACCGCGGTATGCAATTACCGCCTCACTTGTTTCGGGGTTATAGAAGGTTACCGCATCAAACCCGGAATACCCGTTACCATGCGTGTCCTCAAGCACTTTCCAGCCAGGGAGCGTATCGTATTCATCCCCCGCTTCCAGATCCTCGTAAGCAAGTCTCGACATCTCTTTATACGTTTCATCATCTATTTTACTCAACTATGAACTCCCCCTAAATTAAGAAGTCGTTATTACTCACTTTTTGAATGGATCGTAGCCTTTATCGATTAATAGCTGTTTAAAGTCTTCACTCATGCCCATACTAGTAACTTCTTTTCTTTCGTAATTCACGTACAGATTGAATCGTTGTTCTTCCTGATCAACGACATGTCCTTTGAGTGATATTTCAGCAACCGCCTTTCTTGGCAGTTTCTTTTCACTGGTGATCACCACATCAAGATCATATTTTTCTTTCATATGCTGGATCGCAATATTCTCCGCTTCCTGCAACAATGCCTCGTCCTCATTAGCATTCATGCGCTGACAACCCCCTAAAATAAATGCAGATAGTATAATTAGACAAAATAAAAACGCATATTTTCGCATTGATTTCATACGGGCCACCCTCTTCGGATTGATCTCATGTCATACATACATGCTATGAAATCAGACTTTTTTCGGTTTCCAAGCAATTGGACGCTCTTATCCTCCATTGGAACCTGTTATTAGTTAAATTGAACCGGACGTTCATCCGCTTGCCGGAAGGCATCGGCCTTCTCATCAATAAAGTTCAAGAACTGACTTGTATGCTTCATATGCCATGTACTCAATTCCTGGATTGACGCATCTAACTGGGTGACAATCGGCTCCAGTCTGCGGCTACGGCTTGAATGTAAATACTGGGCCATACGAGTCCGCACTTGATTCAGTTCCGCATTACACTGTTGGGCATTCTGTTTCCAACGGGAGGCCACACTTTTGAGTTCTTCCGGAGTTACCTGAATCAGACCGGAAGCTGTTGCGGCGATTCCTCCCAATAGACCGCCTGTATAAGCTCCAGAACTTCGCGCAAAGGCTGCAAGGTTAGTCAAAACATTGGAAGGTTCGCGTGGAGAAGAATTGATTTTCTCTCCAGTGACTGAATCATAGAGGTCATTAGAGATATACCCATTCTTGAACTTGTACTGTTTCAGTTTGTGATAATCACCCCACACAGTATGATATAATTTTTCTATTCCGCTCATCCTATCGTTCATATCTTTATAATTGGAGTTGATATAATATGTGGATCCAACATGCCGATCGTATCCATCAAAGAAACCACTTGCGACGAAATCACCAGGATGTCCGTAGTTAATGATCTGTGAATCAAAACCACCTTCTTCTGCTTTGCGCTTCAAGTGTGAAGGAAGATTGGCGATAACAGAAGGAGCACTGAAAGTAACTGCCGTCATTCCCGTATGAGCTGCTGCATACTGCGCATGCCCACCACCAAGTGAATGACCCGTCAGGGAGAAGTCTAGATCCTTGTATTTTTTCTTCATATCCCTCGCATAGTCCTCAGCTTCATACATCTGATTAGGTAGAGGATTATATTCTTTATCAACAATTTTAATACTTATGTCTCTGACTTCCTCCTCCACTTTGTTCAAACCAGTGATATCCCTTACCTTTTGAATACCTCCGGCTAACCAATCTGGAGTTATATCAGCAATTTTTCTTGCTGCTGCAGGTACAGCAATCTGTGCATCCGCAAAAAAATCCGGCCCGCTGCGATCAAATGGAGCCGTTCCTTCTGTCCCTCGGTAAGCAATGACTGCTTGTTTCGTCTCGGGATTGTAGAAGGTCACCGCATCAAGACCGGATTTTTTATTGCCGTGTGTATCCAGTACTTTCCAGCCCGGAAGATTGGCGTATTCCGTGCCGGCTTTCGCATTTTTGTAAGCTAGTTCAGACATCACGTGGTATGTTTCGTCATCAACCTTGGGTTTAGTTCCCACGTTTCACTCACCTCTATCAAATCATTTGATTACTTTTCAAAAGGATCATACCCTTTTGCAATAATGGCTTCTTTAATCGCAGGACTCATTCCGAAATTCTTCATTTTTTTCTCGGTGTAATCATAGGAAATAGTGAATTCCTGATCCTGATGTTCTGTGACATGTCCTTCTAACGCAATCGAATCAAGCGCCATCTCAGGCAATAACTCCTTGCTCGTAATGACAACATCCAGTTCGAACTTATCTTTAAAGTAACGCACAGCCTTCTTTTCCGCTTCTTGAAAATAGGCTTGCTTCTGGCCCTCTGTCATGTTCTGACACCCTCCCAGCAATATAGTGAACACCATCATCAGTGTGAATAAACTTCTCGTCCATTTGGTGCGCGGAATAACAATTCCCCCTTTGGCTCAAACCGATGTAAGCAAAGAGCGCCCCTTTCAACTGTTACATGCATCATAGTACAAAATCAACATAAGACACATCGGCTCACAGGAGCGTTTTCCTGGAACTTTTCTCCTAGATGATTCATGCTTATATTTGGGTGTATATTACCCAGTTATAAGGCGGTTGTACCAACAAACCTCTAACTTTTATCCTATTAAAGACAAAAAACTTTCTTTCAAACACCGATTGGTGTCCAAAAGAAAGCTTACTTTTTAGTATGGTGTCTTTTATTCCAATCCAGCAGAGTCAGCACATACTCATAAATAACATGCTCTACCCATATTGTCTGAGCTGAGCCTCATTGAGCTGTTCACCTACGAGGCGCTGGTATTCCGCACACCTTGCAACCAGTTCATCATGTGTTCCAGCATCCACAAGTTTTCCTTGATCCAGTACATAGATCTTATCCGCATTTCGAATCGTACTCAACCTGTGGGCAATAATGATCTGGGTACATTTCAACATGCTTAAATTACTTGCTATTGTCGTTTCCGTTAACGTATCCAGTGCACTCGTTGCCTCATCTAAGAGCAGAATTTTAGGTCTACTCACAAGTGCCCGTGCAAGAGCTACACGTTGTTTCTGACCTCCAGACAGATTGGAACCCGCCTCTGAAATCAGCGTGTTATATTTCATCGGCATCCGTTCAATATCGGCATGGATATCTGCCAGTTTTGCAGCAAACGTCACCTCTTCTGTTGTTGCTTCTTCCGCATGCAGCCTGATGTTATCATAAACAGTATTATTGAACACAAAATTATCCTGCAGAACAATGCTAACTTGATTGCGGATATCTTTAGGCTCTAGCTCTTCCGCATGAATTCCATCAAAATAAATATTTCCATGCGTAGGTGCATATAACCCTACTAGCAATTTAGCCAAAGTGCTTTTCCCTGAGCCTGATCTACCAACGAGAGCAATCTTCTGTCCTGCTTTAATGGTCATGCTAATGTTATCCAGCACATGATTACTATATTCAGTATATTTAAAGCTCACTTGATCAATCGTAATATCTCCCTGAAGCTGAATCGCCTGCACTCTCTCCGTTGATTTCTTCTGATCCGAATGGCCTTCTTCCGCCATAATCACATCATAGATTCGATCCAGCAACGCGTCCGCCATCACGAATTCATTCAGCATTAAGGCAAGTGAATTAAGTGGACCTAGGAACAGCGCGGCCAGGGACTGGAATGAAACAAGCATACCTAGCGTCATGTTGCCCTGCATAATCTGGTACAGGCCCACGAGCAAAATAAGCATCGGTGTCATAAAATTCAACGTGTTCGTTATTGTGTTCACTCTGGTCTGAAAAATCGCCTTTTCTTTCACCGTAGCAAGCTGCCGTTTGAATAACAGCCGCCATTTCTCTTCCGTACGTTGCTCGATGCCAAGCGATTTAATCGTTGAAATCCCTTCTAACACTTCGGTCATAAAGGATCCTGCCAAGCTCTGAGCTACAATCTGAGTTTGCGTCAGTTTTTTGAACCTGCTGCGCGTATATGCAAAAATAAGAACCTGTGTTAGCCCTATACCTAGCAACGTGAACGCAATAATCCTCGATTGAATGACGATGTACGTAAATGTCACCACAATTAAAAATAAATTGATGAACGTAGAGATCATTTTCTGGGACAAAATCTCCCGAATGGTGATATTGCTGTTAATCCGCATCATCAGGTCACCACGAGAGCGAATCTCAAAATATTGATACGGGAGCTTCAACATGTGGGACACAAAATTGGTAGTTAACTGCGAATCCAGCACTTCCTGAAGGCGGACAATACACATATCCTTCAAATAACCAAAACCGATCTGAAACAAGGTTAACAAGATTACACTGGTGATTAGTATAGGAAAAATGGAGTATCCCTCTGTGCCCGTCACCGCATCAATAGACACCTGCATCAAGAACGGAAAAAGTACCGAAACGAGCTGCAATCCTAGAGCTAGCATTACAGCCCATACAAAATATTTTTTGTTGCTACGAATCAAATCTTTGAAATAGGCCACTTTGCTCATCTTTTTCTCTGAAAAAGGTACAAAGTTTTCATCCGGATATACCAGTAGAAAAATACCTGAATATTTCTCTTCAAATTCCTGTTTAGTTATGGTCATTCTTCCCATGGCGGGATCAACAATGGTATATAACTTTCCCGCCTTAATCTCTTCAAGCACAATAAAATGTCGCTGCTCCCAGAAACAAATGACTGGTAAAAAGTCATTGTTTAGTGCAGGCACAGGTGCCTTTTTAGCTACACCCTTCAAATGATAGGTTTCCGCTACCTCTTTCATTTTCAGCATCGAGCTTCCGTCACGTCCGCTCCCCAACATGGAGAAACGTTCCTTCAGATCGGTAAAATCGGCTTCGTAGCCGTGGTACGCAAGCAACATATGCAGGCAACTTGGCCCGCAATCATATTGATTCATTTGCAATTTCACAGGGATTTTCCGCTGTCTCTTGCCACGCAGACGACTAAATACTGAACGTTTAAACATAAGACTCTCCTGATTCAGATGCCGATTCTGCTGTAACCTGATGCTGTCTGGCAGAAGCCATCTCCACCATATCCTGCTGTGTGATCTGTTTAATCTCCTGCTCATCATGGCGCGCTGGCCCTTCCATCATAAGTACGGAAGGTAGTTTACGATTGTACAGCCGCAGTAACTGGTATCCGATTCCGGCGAGACCCAGCATGAGCCCTGGTATTTGTTGACGACTTGGAATGCCACATCTCCAATGACCGTTATCCTCTCTAACCTTAGTAATGATATAGTCTGCCATTTGATAAGCGTATGCTTCCAATGTGTCATCCTGCCAGTAGTCCGCCGCGAGTAAAATCAGCTCCAAATTTCCCATATCTCCGTGACATAGTGAATAACTTACTTCCGTGAAGCCATCTTCAATGGTCTTATTCACTGCTCTGCGAATGTCTGTGTCCAGCGCTTCTATTGGCCCCTGGAAGCTTAGCTCCTGTGCTGTTCCCACCCGGGCGATGCCCAAACCAGGTGCACCATTACACCAATACATGACATAGTGTTCTTCCGACACATTACCATCGGTGAACCGGAGGTCCTTCCAGTTATTCACCTCAGGACTGTAGATGTTTTCCTCGTACTTCATCCCTTCTAAGCAAGCCTCAAGATAAGGTTGATGACCTGTAACACGATACAGACGGGCAAGACTCAGACAGATCCCCGCGTTCCCATGCGCAATGCCGCTAAGAGGTACCTTATTAATGGCTGAAGTCACCCATGCTATGCCTTGCTCCATCGGTTGAGCTAGCTGTAGTAACCGATTCGCACATCGTGTAGCTGTGTCCAGTGCTCTGGGCAGATGGAACATCGTATATAAATCCACACATGCGATTATTGTGCCCGCACAACCCGAGATGACATCCAGTCGCTCATCTTCCTCAACCATCTCATCCAGTATATCCAGCAATTCCAACATATCCGGATGCACATCCTGTTCAGAGTAAACCTTAGCCTTGTGCACTAACAAATAGAGAAGTGACCCGTAACCTGTAAAAAGGGAGATGTTTCTGTCCATGTTTTTGCGAATCATTTCCCAGGCCGTCTGAATACACAGCCCGACCATTTCCTTATACTTCTCTTCACCTGTCTCTTGACCTAGATAAAGATAGAAATAGGCGATGCCGGTAACCCCGTTGTATAATCCCAATTCCGAAGATTTATAGATCAGCTTCTCGTCGGCATCCATGCCCATGCTGATCCAAGATACGGTATCTCCCTCATCCCCCATAATAGAAATACCCTTGATATAATCCCCAATTTTTACGGCTTCGCGTAAATAATCAGCTCGGGTCGTGGAGATTTGATGCCCGCTTAATTCATCTGGCCTTACACTCTCTGTACTCTTCTCCATGGCGAATGAGCGCTCAAGTACGTACTTGGTTTGCAGTGTACGCTCGGTAAATTCCCACTGCATGTCCATATCATCTTCATTCATTGCCTGAACTTTTGTCTCGGTTTGAGTCAGAATATCCGAATCGTATACGCCCTCAATTGGTTGATCATCTGAGTGATGGAACAATATCTTCTCTCCAATCAAGGTTTTGAACATAGGCACATCACCGTGCAACAGATCATGGCATTCATAACTGACCAGTTTCTCACGGTTGCGATCCTGCCGGACAATCGCCCACATCATGTCAAATAGCAGACTTTTGTCCAGCCCATTGCGTAAATACTTGGGATGAGAGCCGGCCTCAATTAATGTGAAATAGGTTACCGTCGGCCGAACGATGGTCCTCACAGCACATCCATGAAAATGGTGGCGCACCTCCGAGATGAAACGATCCTTCTGCTCCATGATGGAACGATAGGTGCGGCAGAACCCTTCCTTCAAACGGTAAATATAACGTTCTGGCTTTATAGGAGATTGATTGTAGGAGGGCAGGTGACTGAACCGTGTCACAGCAATTTTGCTTCGTTTTATCCTCATCATATCTGTGTTTTTATCGTGAATCTCGTACGTATTGAGAACCTGCTCTATATCTCCGGCAAGCCCGCTCAGATCACTATGATACAAAGCATTAGAGTCCAGCGTAGGCAGCATACTTGTTTTTAATACGGAATCATTCAATATGGAAAGTGTCTTCTCCAGTGCCGTATACTGCTGCTTCTCCTCCATATACTTGAAAGGTTGATTGTGCAACAGAGACTCCAGATCAACAAAGAATGGATGCTCTCCTTGTGCAACGATATTTTCCATGTGCATGTCTGTTGCGTTCAATGCATATAGAATAGCTAAATATTGACCTTGTCTTTCGAAAAAACGCTCGGCCTCGTCCAGACTGGCCACTTCCTCGTAAGCAATGAATTGCTGCCAGCCATATTCCGAACGATCAAGCGTTTTGGTGATACGGAACGGCAATCCGTTCTCCTGTTCGTTAAACCAATGTAACAAGCCGGCAAATGCAGTATCAATCGCCATGTCTCTTGGCTTATACATCACATTAACGTCACCGGTAAACTTCAACCGCAGTACGCTGGCTCCCCCATTATGGGAATCTCCCAGAAACTCAATGTCTTCCAGCCTGTCCAGTTTGACATCAAATAGAGACTCCAGTTCAAGACGATCAGCAGTCAATCGCTCCAGAACCCGAATCATATTCTGATTGATCCGTAGGGTCTGCTCAGCAATGCCGCGTGCAAGAACGGGATATTCCAGCAGCAGATTAAGAATCTGTTCTCTGGTCTGCATCTGCTGGCTTACAAAGTGCAGATACCTCTGCCGGGAGTCGTCACCAACCAACTCCTCCTGCAATCTAGCCTTATTCAACTCATAGATGAGTGTCTTCGCAGACAAATGAAACACTTTATCCGAGACGGTCTTCAGGACGAGCCCAATGACCCGACGCTTATCAAGCCAGTCATATCCTTCTGACAGACTTTCCTTCATGATCTGAATAGATCGCTCAAGGAAGGGTTGGGAGAATTCAAAAAAAGGGATTTCATCTGTTTTTCCCTCAATAAAATATGTAATATCCTCATGCTCATTCTCAAGAAACGTCTTCTGAAGTTCCTGATGCCAGACCATATCTGCAAACGCATACCTGAAATTGGGTGTATGAAACAGAGCATTCACCTTATGGATCTCCATCGATTCAGCCTGGAACCGATCCGCCAATCGCTCTTGATCCTGAAAGAACTGGTCTAGCCACAACTTCATTCTTTCATCATCTGAGGATACGTCTCCGGTTGGCTGGGGATCCATGGAAAACTCGGCACCAGTCTCAAGTTCAAACTGCTTATATTTCTCTTTTAAATATAACGCATCACCCCAGCGGGAGTTATTCAACTGCTCCTGTATGCTCATCGTCTTCTCTCCCTTTCTAATCAATGGTTGTAACGAAAAAACGTCATATAAATACTTCAAGCACATAACTGAGATCAGCTATGTGCTTGAAAAAGATCGAAGTCAGAATTAACAACAAGTTAACCAGGAAGAAGGTGAAACGGAATTATAATGGCACTCATGACTCACTGTGCAAAACACACCGCCGCTTTTCTTATCCTCGATTTCGGCTAACGCCCCTGTAACCACCATCAGTTCGTCATCACTGATGTCCTCAATTGCTGCCAATGCTTCGAGATTAAAATGTTTCATTGAAAAAACCTCCATTCACATTTTTTTATATGTATAGCTTAAATAAGCTAGACACCGGAGTTTGATCAACCAAAACAAATATTTACATTAAATATAAAATATGTAATCGCTTTCTATCCCTACTCTATCACGACTTGCTAGATTTTGTAAACCCTTATTTTTCCTTATTTGGATTATCAGAAAAAAACCACTCATAATTTAAATTTTATATAATCATTATATCGTTGTTATATGCATGTATTGAAAAGAACCCGCCCTTAGACAGGCAAACTCTATAACACTACAGGCAGTTGTACTACCGCTCGAAGCCCTCCTTCACTGTTATGCTGGAGCAGGAGCTTCCCCCGGTGAGCTTGAGCAATCCGTGACACCATAGGTAGTCCCAGACCATGACCATGACGTGGGGGTCTTAAGCGTCCTGCCGTATATGGAAGTATCAATACATCCTGCAGATCTTCTTCAGGTATCCCTTTTCCATCATCGGAGACGATGAATTCACCATTCGACATTTGCCCATCACGCTTAATCATCAGTTCAATTGCACAGCCATCTGGATTGTGCCTGATGCTGTTCTGTACCAGATTCGTTACTGCTCGGTAGAGCAATCGCTCATCCCCTTGTACATACAGACTTTCGTCTTCAACATTCAGTGATATCGGATAACGCTCGTCCAGACCATTATTCAAAAAGTCAGATACAACTTGTCTTGCCAGCACAGACAGCCGAATGGATTTCATCTGCAAGGGCTGCATTTCATACTCCAGCATAGATACCAGATTTAAATCACTGACCAGTGATCGCAAACGCTCCCCTTGACGCCTAATAATAGAGGCTTGCTGCTTCTGCTCGGTTGTTAGATCCGGCTGCTCCTCCAGTTCGCTGGCATATCCCAAGATCATAGATAACGGCGTTCGTATATCATGTGATATTCCTGAAATCCAGTTCGATCGCGCCTCATCCCTTGCCTTCAGCGCATCATTTTTCTCCTGCAGCATATGTGAGGTCGAGTTGATGCTCTCAGACAGATCATTGAAAATCCCCTTGGTTTCTACCTGCACCGACTCTCCTTTAGCAAGTGCATGAATGCCATTGATCAACGGGCGAATGCTACGTATGACACGGGTCCCGATCAGCAGAGAAATAAGCAAAGCTAAAGCTACATTACATATCAGTAACAATACAATTCGTACAGGTAGGGATTTAAGCCAGGCCGCCAAAAAATCAAACTGGTATTTTCCATACGAATTTTTGGGGTAACCCAATACAAGAAGTCCATCTTGCCGCTCCCACACATATACCGGATACTCCTTAAGATAATATCTAGAAAATTTAGCAACATCGGTCACGCTGTAAGAAAGGGGGATTTCGGATGGAAGACGCTCACTCCACTGTACTCTTCCCTCTTGATCTAGAAGCATGGCCCAGGCTTGATGATCATCGAGAATCTCCATGCCTTTGCTATGCAGTATGTACTCCCCCTGCTCACTCTTACTCAAGGTGCCTGCGACCTGTTTGACAACATCTCCAGGAGAAGGCCCCTCGTGAATTTCCTTGAAGATTAATGAGCCCAATAATACAAGATTAAATAACAGCAACACGACAGATACAAGAATAGTAGAGCCAACAAATCTTCTTAGAATACGAACCAAACCATCCATTATCGAGACTCCTGAGTCATCAGTTTATAACCAAGTCCACGGACGGTTAACAGAAACACTGGTTTGGATGGGTCTTCTTCGATCTTTTCCCGAATACGCCGAACATGCACCATTAAGGTATTCTCGTATCCATAGCTCTCATCTCCCCAAACTGCCTGACAAAGTGCATCACTGGTTACGATCCGACCCTGGTTCTCATAGAGTTTGACTAATATGGCGTGCTCCTTGGCAGTCAGCGGAAGTTCTGTCTCCTTCCCCTGAACGACAGCGCTTTCTAAATCGATGGTTAATTCGCCTAGACGAAATACGGGTAGTCTCTCTACCATGTTAGAGGCGTACACTCTTTTCAAAATACCCATGAGCCGAAGAATCAACTCTCTTGGAAGAAAGGGTTTGACCATATAATCATCTGCTCCCAGACCCAAACCGAGTAAACGATCCTCGTCCTCCCCACGCGCTGACAAAAACAGCACAGGCATGTCCGAGAAGGAACGAATGGAAGACAATAGTGAGAATCCGTCTCCATCTGGCAGCATGATATCCAGGATGGCTGCATCCGGCTTTTCCATTCTGCACATCGTCAGAGCGTGAGCAACATTACCAGCGGTATATACCCTAAAAAAACCCTCCTTGCGCAAGAATCGTTCGATCATCTCACGGATTTCCGGTTCATCATCTACAATCAGTATTTTCTTATTTTTCATTATGTCCATTCGTATCACCCTTTTCATTATACATCAGGAGACAAGGATAAACCTATATTTTCCAATTCTATTTAAGGTAAATGTAAGGTTATCTTCAGCCAAGAGCAAGAAGTCTACTCTATATTGAACATAACAGAGATCACCGTGAAATGGAGATGAAATCAATGATAAACACTTCCCCTATTGTCGAAACGCACAATCTGTCTAAATCATACGGCGGTATGAATCGTGTACATCAAGTGAACTTATCTGTTGAGAAAGGACAGATTTTTGGATTTCTTGGCCCGAACGGAGCTGGAAAAACAACTACGTTAAAAATGCTGCTAGGTTTGATCAAACCTAGCGAAGGTACGGTCAAAGTCTTCGGGAAAGACTTGACCACACATCGCCCCGCCATTCTGAGTCAAACAGGATCACTGATTGAATCCCCTTCCTATTACGGTCACTTGACTGGTCTTGAAAATATGAAGGTCATGCAGCGACTGAGAAATGTACCGAGTAAAAATATTGATGAAGCTCTGAGAATTGTAAGACTCGAAAATCAGAAGCATAAACAAGCTGATCAGTATTCACTTGGTATGAAACAACGTCTAGGCATCGCCATGGCTTTACTTGCTTTTCCAAACTTGCTTGTGCTGGATGAGCCCACGAATGGCCTTGACCCTGCTGGTATCGGTGAAATTAGAGAACTGATTAAATCCCTGCCAGGTCAGTATGGCATCACCGTTCTGCTCTCCAGCCATCTATTGTCTGAGATTGAACAGATAGCGACCTCCGTAGGCATTATCAGTGATGGCAAGCTGTTGTTTCAAGGTACGATGCAGAGCCTTCAGGCTAACAATCAAGCCACAATCCGTTTTCAGACCCCTGAGCCTGCAAAAGCAGAGAAACTTCTATTAACTCACGGCTACATGCCTCAAGTTCATGGGAACCAGCTTATATTTAAATATCTTCGCGACGAAGAAGTCTCGAAGTTGAACAAAGCATTGGTGGAACAAAACATTCCGGTCACTCGGATCGAGGAGCATAAAAAAAGTTTGGAAGATATCTTCCTTGACCTGACTGGAAAGGAGAGAAGTCTGTAATGAAAGCTCTATCTCTGGAGTATTACAAAATTCGCCGTAAAAAGATATGGATCATGATCACACTGTTCCTTGCTGCAGAGATGATCTGGGCGGCCATGTCCATGAGCATATCGATCTCTCGAAGTGCAAGTAATGCAAGCTGGGAAGCACTCATTTTCAGCATCGCTTCGATGAACGGTCTGTTTCTGCCGATCATATCGGCGATTGTGGTGTCCCGCATCTGTGATATGGAGCACAAGGGCAATACATGGAAGATGTTAATGACAACCAATACGGGACGGAATCACGTTTACACCGCCAAATATATATGTGCAAATAGTCTGATTCTGTATGGCATCATCGCACAGGCCATATTCATCGTGGGCTTTGGCCTATCCAAAAATATTTCCGGATCAATCCCGCTCTCCCTGCTTGTGCAGTTTGCTATCGGTACGCTATTGACCACACTTGCCATTACGGCTCTACAGCAATGGTTGTCGCTGACGGTTCGCAATCAGGCGTTTGCGCTATGTCTGGGCATGTTGGGCGGATTCATCGGAACGACATCTGGTTTATTTCCAGCTGCAATTCGTCACTTATTCATCTGGTCTTATTATCTGGATCTGAATCCAGTCACGTACATTTACAGCGCATCTTCAGGAACCTATGTATCTGGAACCTTGCCTGTTGGCCTACTGATCGCAGCCTTATGTATGACCATCATCTTCTATCTTGCTGGCAATTTTCATGCCTCGAAACAAGAAATCTAAGGAGGGAACTACATGCTGAGGAGTATTTCTGCCGAATGGCTTAAACTTCGGCGTTCCCGAATCAGCCTGGTGCTGGCAATTCTGCCTGTTATCAGTCTGCTCATCGGATGTTTTAACTTTTATTTTAACCAAGCGGCTTTACAAAATGGGTGGTTCAGCTTGTGGACACAGGTCAGTTTATTTTACGGCGAATTCTTTCTGCCCATTCTGATTGCGATCTGTTGTGCCTTCGTATGCCGTCTTGAGCATAGCAACCGCAACTGGAACATGATTCTGGCTTCACCGTTAAGTGTCACCAGTCTATTTGTCGCTAAGTTGGTCATTGTCGGCATACTGATCTTTTTCGCTCAAGCCTTCTTCATGCTGATGTACTGGGCAGCGGGGAAGATGTTCAATATTCCAGGTGAGTTTCCAACGGAAATTCTGGTGTGGAGCCTGCGTGGATGGTTTGCTTCCCTTTCGATTGCCTCACTTCAACTCGGGTTATCCATTCGCATACGAAGTTTTGCTACACCTATTGGAATCAGCCTGTGTGCTGTCTTCTTCGGATTAGGGATGTATGTACTGAAGATCGGTATGTTATTTCCGTTCTCCCTATTAACTATAGGTATGGGTGTGCTTAGTCAGAAAGGGCTGACACCTTCAGAGAATATGATTTTTCTATTTATGAACACCTTGTTCATTCTGCTGTTTGCGGTCTGGTCGATTCGTCGCCTGAAATATAAAGACATTACATCATCCTAATTCCAACCTGCAAAGGAGTGCACTATAATGAAAAAATCACTTGGTATTCTTGCTTTAGTACTTGTAATTCTGACCTGTCTATGGCTTATTTTCATGGATCCGGCTAAATTAACACCTGATAATCCGGCAGGCAAGACTACCTACTATACGGTTGTGAATCAGTCCGAGGTGAACAAGGATGAGAACGGACGATACAGCTACGAATTAGTCGGTTATACCGATGAGGGAAAATCCAAAACATTGAACTTTTCTACGGGCAAATTACTCGAAAATGGTGCATATCTGAAACTCTATGTCGCCGCAATACGTGGTGTAACGCACTGGGAAGAAGTCACAGCAGATGAACTGCCGGCACAAGCGAGGCAGCTAACCGCCAAATGATTCCATATTCCTCTTAGGCCTAGCCAACCCGAAAATCTCATCGCCCATGTTTACACTAAAAAAGAGCCTGCTCTGCAAGCGAGCGGCTCTTCTCCTAGGCCAGCCGTGCCGGCTTGGCCTCTATCGTTATTATTCAAGCACCATGCGCAGTGCGGTTAGCACGATCCCGATAATGAATCCAGTTACTGCACCGTTGATCCGAATCCACTGCAGATCCTGCCCCACCTTATCCTCAATCATCGAAATAAGTGAAGCATTATCCATCTTATCTACATTTTCTCGTACGAGATTCCCAATCTTGGAGTGATTTTTCTCCAGCAGTGTGGTGACACCTTCCACAATCTTGGCATTCATGCTTGTCATTAACACATCATCTGATCGTAGATCCGCCAGTACCTTTTCGATGGCTGGCAGCGCATACGTATCCACATATCGCCCATCTTCCATCGCAACGAGCGCTTTATCACGCAGCTCCGTGAGTTTGTTCAGCACCGTTTCCTCAGCGTCCCAGCCATCCAGCAGATTGTTCTTCCAGCCATTAAGGCCATCCTGCACAGCCTCAGTCACTGCAATTCGCATAGCCTGCGTACGCAGCGTATCCAGCACTTTGTATCGCAGTGCACTGCCTTCCCGTTTCATATCCTCTACCCGATCAAAAAGATATCCTTGAATAATGCCGCCCAGACGTTCTTCATTCAAATACCCCATGAACGCATTCATCGCAAACTGCATGAGTCCGTTCATCTGGATACCACTAATGGCTTTCATGCCACTTTCACCCAGCAACTGAATGGTCTCCGGTTTAACCAGCCACTCCTCCGCCTGTTTTAGCGCATAATCCAAAGCCTGTGCATCATATCCTCGCTCCGTCACCTGTACAGCGGCTCTTTCCAGGATCGGCCCCAGATCAAATGCGCCAGCCTGCGACTTGACCTCTTTGGCAACCATGGGAGCAATCTGCTCTAGCGGCAGTCCTGCCAATATACGTTTGCACAATGTATCCATCATCGTTTTGATGCCATCACTGTGCAGCTCCCGCCCCAGCGTATCCAGAACAACTTCAGCTGCTTTGAAACCAGCAATTTTCTCCGTAATACTGTCTTTGTTCAATAGGTTGTTCTCCACAGCGGAGACCAGACCTTCGGTCATCTTGTCCCGGTTCTTCGGCAATAGCGCTGTATGGGGAATGGGAATGCCAAGCGGATGGCGGAACAGCGCAGTTACCGCGAACCAGTCCGCAAGACCGCCTACCAGTCCCGCTTCGAAAGAGCCCACCAGCAACTTCCCTACAGGTACACCCTGAAATGGTAATGATGCTGCGAATCCTGCTCCCATGATCACGAGAGACCAGGCTGCTGCCGTTTTGGTTTTTTTAGGTTTAGCCATGATTATCTTGCTCCTTTATTGTTCGTTGCGCAGTCCCGCTGATCATACGGAATAGCTGCATTGGATTGGTTTAGATTATGTAAAAACATACGACTCAATGATTGGGCCTCTTTCTCTGAAAGGTGTCCTACAAAAATCATGATCAAAGAATCATAATATCCATACGTTTCGTACTATTTTCGTATACTTCATCTTATCACCCACAAACGTCAAAACCAAACCTCCGCCTGCTGAAAAAGGATAAAAACAGGGGTTTTCCGCGCGAGCAAGACCCCAAAAATCCCGATTCAGATGGTGAACCATCCGAATCGGGATTTCCATTGAGTCTACAACACTCTCAACCTTTGGAGATCAGCTTGAAATCATCAAAGTGAAATCCTGGTGCAACCACACAAGTGACCAGCACTGGTTCATCGCCCAGAGGACGTGCCGTCTGCCATACACCTGCAGGAACGAGTACCTGAGGAGCTTGTCCTGCCTCGATATCCATACCGAGAACCACCACTTCTTCATTCTCTGGATTCTCGCCATTGCCCCCCAATTTCAGTTCAATCGGGCTACCGCTATGCCATAACCACAACTCATCCGAAAGCACTGTGTGCCATTCAGAAATTTCATGGGCATGCAATAAGAAATACGTTGAACTTGCAGAGAAGCGTGGACCAGAGTAGGAATCCGGCAAAACGGATTGTGGGATTTGATAGGATGCCTTCCAAACTTCCTTATACCAACCACCTTCAACGTGAGGCTGCATATCCAGTGCAGCTACGAGTGGTGATAATTCATGTGCTGTCATAACCTGTTTCCTTCCTTCCAACTCATTTTCGGGGAAACTCCCAAACTGAAGTTTAACCTCGCTCTCCCTACTCTAAAACAACATGTCCGTTTTGTCACCTTTACAGCTGGTAAATACGGATTTCACCACTTTGTTATCATTTATCTTATCCTCAACCAAGAATATCTATTTACGCCAAAACGTATCTCACTCTATATGATAGCGTTTACAAAAATATCAATTTTCCGTTATGATATGGATATCAACGCCAAGCCTGAAGTAGAGGGGAGTTGCATAATGAGTCTCATTGAAGATCGGATTGGACCTAAATATCGGATTGGTGATCATGCTTTTACTATTGAACATATGCGAAGACATGACGGAAGCGCGATGCCACAGCCTCATGCTCATCCCTTTTATGAATTATATTACCTGCTCGAAGGTGAACGGGTATATTCCATGAATGGACAGATTTTACCTGCGCGAAAAGGCGACCTGGTTCTTATCAATCCACATGATGTACACACTACGTCCAAAGGAAGTAAGCCTGGCTTCGAACGGATTCTCATTGGTTTCTCACCTGCTTTTGCAACCGGTATGGAGCTAGGCATCTGTGGTCTGCTGCCATTCGAATGCTCCAGCCTGCTTCGTGTTCCCGAGTCAGATCAGCCTGAGATTGAACGCATCCTATGGCAGATGCTCCAGGAATGCAAAGATCGGCGTCCTCATTATGAGGTTACTGTACGTAGTCTGCTAGCCCAGCTACTCGTCCATATCCATCGAGCACAGGAGGTTATTCGAGAGTCTAATCCTGGTTCATTGCACCCCATGCAGGACAAGATTAGTGAGATTGTGACCTATGTCAATAAACACTATACCGAACCCCTCACTTTGGAAGGGACAGCAGCCCGTTTTTATATCAGTCCTTCGTATCTGAGCCGAATGTTTAGCCGACTTACCGGATTCCGTTTTAGCGAATACTTACGAATCGTACGCGTTCGCGAGGCACAGCGAAGATTGCTGTCAACACAAGAGCGAGTTCAATTCATCGCAGAAAAAGTAGGATTTGAGCATACTGCTCATTTTAACAAAACGTTTAAACAGGTTACTGGCACAACACCGCTGCGTTATCGCAAAGAGCACCGCTAAAAGGGTGCATGCTGCCATGCCCTGTATTTGATATCCAAAATGAAAGGGTAGCCGTGATCCAGCTCCATGATGTTCGTCCCCCACCTCTGGAGAAGAGCATCGATGACAGGACTGGATATATGGCTACCCTACTACGGTTACTTATTTATTGCTGTCAACAGGCTGACAAGATGCTGCACCGCGAAAATATCGCATCTTTTATCCGCGAATGATGACTCCACTTCGGACTTCTGGACCAACAGATATCTGTCTTCCTTCAGTATCTGCATCGGTTTCCCGGCATACGATACCCGCAGATTCAAGTCCGGTGACCATCAGCAACTTCCCATCGGCCCCTACACCTTTAATATCTTCCAGTGCTGCACCTCTACAATTGTGAAGATGAATCAGCGGACCTTCGGTAATCTGTGCCTGTAGCCCTTTAATCTGCAGATGCTTGGCCTGGGCACACTGAATCCCTGTGCGAGCTTCTACGCTGTAACGTTCAATACTCACACTGTCCAGAGGCATCTCCGGTAGCCCGCTGACAAATAGCGCCGCATCAGCACCCGCACAGACCACATCGGATATTCGAATATCCCGGAACACTGGCGTCTCTTCGCTGACTTCCTTCGCGAGATCCCCACCCCGGGCAGACCCCTCCTGATTGGCATAAAAAAATGAAAAGGAGATTGCCTCCATAATAATATCCTTCATATAGATACGCTCAATCTGAATATCTTCGACAACACCGCCGCGTCCGCGTGCGCTTTTGAAACGTAAACCGATATCCGTTCCTATAAATGTACAATCCGATACGCGAACATGCCGGACACCACCAGACATCTCACTTCCGATCACAAAACCGCCATGACCATGATACACAGTGCAGTCCCGAATCGTGACATACTCCGATGGCAGTCCAAGTTCACGTCCTTCAGCATCCTTGCCTGATTTCATGCAGATCGCATCGTCACCGACATCGAATAGACTCTGCTCCACCAGCACATGACGGCAGGACTCTATATCCAGCCCATCTCCATTCTGGGAGAACCATGGGTTACGAACGTTTACTTTGCGAATCGTCACATGCTCACACGCCCAAGGGTGCAGGTTCCAAGCCGGTGAGTTCTGGAATGTAGGTCCCTCCAGCAGAACTCGTTTGCATCGCCGTAAGCTGACCATATTCGGCCGCAAAAATTCACGAATCCCTTCATAAGCGGCGATATCACTTACATTCTCTTGGCGAAGCTTTTCGGCAGTGGTTACGCCATCAAGTGCAGATTGAGAAGGCCACCAGATCTGTTCTTCTGTGCCGGACGTTTCTACAACACCACCTGAGGCAAGTAATCGCTCCCACTGGCCAGCTGTCATCTTAGAACGTTTCACCGGACGCCAGGCTTCACCGCCACCATCCCAGATCCCTTCACCCGTAATTGCAATATCTTCGAGCCCGTCTGCATCAATCGGAGATTGGCAGCGCACAACCTGCCAGCCCTCAAAGCTTGATCCAATGAGCGGATACTTGTTAAACTCCTGACTGAACGTTACCAGCGCCCCGGACTGCACATGCAGTTCAATTCGACTACGAAGCACAATAGGCCCAGTGAGCCATACACCAGGGGGAATGATAATCCTGCCTCCGCCCGCTTCTGCACATGCGGTAATAGCCCGTCGGAATGCCTCTGTATTCTCTGTTATCCCATCTCCAACAGCACCATACTCGGTAATATGATAATCACGCGTAGGAATAACAGGCAGATCCACTTCGTAAGCTTGAACATCAGGTACACTGCCTGCTCCTGCAGACATGGGGGAGTGATAAATATTCATCGTATGAAATCATCCTCTCTACTGTGTCGTTATCTCACTTCATCATATCAATGGCATGACGAAGCTAGGTTGAACTTTTTTGCCATGTACAGGGTGAACTTGATGTTATTTGTTATCTATGCCGCATATGTGATTTATGAAAATTACACACTAATTTCCAGTATACAACATACATCAATTCCAATGCTTGTAAATAAGATAGGAATATGGATTCATTTTTCTGTCAGGATTCGTCACAAAAAAGTTATAAATATAACATACATATGACGTATTTTCTAGCTACAGGCCTATAACGCCTGTTACTTATGTCATGTTTTATCACAGAGTAATTGCTATTATCAGGATGAATCTGTATGATGAAATAACTACTTTGCAATATTTCCTTTTTATTCCTACTATTTTCTATTGCAGAAAGGGTGTGTGTTCTTGATTGAATTCAAAAGTGTCCAAAAGCATTTCGGTCATTTCCATGTCCTCAAGGATATTCATCTCCGCATTGAAGAAGGCGAGGTCGTGGTTATTATCGGACCTTCCGGCTCAGGCAAAAGCACACTGCTTCGCTGTATCAACCGTCTAGAAACCATCAGTGACGGCGAGCTTGTCGTCAGCGGCATTCCTCTGCATCAAAAAAAGGTGGACATCAACCTCTTCCGCCGTGACATCGGTATGGTTTTTCAACATTTCAATCTGTATCCCCACAAAAAAGTCATCGATAACATTACCCTTGCACCGATCAAGGTGCGCAAACAACCCAAGGCCCAAGCAGCAGCAACCGCGATGAAATACCTGGAGCGGGTCGGCATCGCAGATAAAGCAGACAGTTACCCCTCCCAATTATCCGGTGGACAACAGCAACGTGTAGCGATTGCAAGAGGGCTCGCGATGGAGCCAAAGATTATGCTTTTTGATGAACCGACCTCTGCCCTTGATCCCGAGATGATCGGCGAGGTTCTGGATGTTATGCGCTCCCTTGCCCACAATGGCATGACTATGGTGGTTGTTACGCATGAGATGGGTTTTGCCCGCGAAGTGGCAGATCGGGTCATCTTCATGGACGAAGGCCGAATTGTAGAAGAAGCTTCTGCGACGGAGTTTTTTGACAACCCGAGAGAAGAGAGAGCACAACAGTTTCTTAGCCGTCTGATCCATCATTAATCCCTCCTAATTCTGTCACCCAGACTTATCTTGCGCACTCCAAATTCGAAAGGGGTCTTATTTTGATGAAAAATATAATGAAGTGGCCGACTTTGACGTTTGTGCTGGTACTTATGTTATCTCTTGTCTTATCTGGCTGTAATACAGGAACAGACACCTCCTCGACAAGTGGTGGGGGCAATGCGGAAGCGAAAGGCACAATTGAGCAGATTAAAGAGCGCGGCAAGCTAATTGCTGGAGTAAAATACGACACGAAGTTATTTGGACTCAAAGATCCGGCAAGCGGGAATGTGGAGGGCTTCGATGTCGATATCGCCAAAGCACTAGCTAAGCAGATTCTGGGCGATGAAACGAAGGTTGAACTGAAGGAAGTTACCTCCAAAACAAGAATCCCCATGCTGCAGAACGGGGATATCGACATCATCATTGCCACAATGACGATTACAGACGAGCGAAAAGAGCAGGTTGATTTCAGTGATGTATACTTCGAGGCAGGCCAGTCCCTGCTGGTGAAAAACGACAGTGCCATCACCGGTCTGGAGAGCCTGGATGGTGTGAAGGTACTTGCCGTGAAAGGCTCCACGTCTGCGCAGAACATTCGCGAGAAGGCGCCGAAGGCAGAGGTGCTCGAATTCGATAACTATCAGGATGCTTTTACAGCGCTGAAAGCTGGTAAAGGTGAAGCGCTGACTACTGACAATATCATTCTCATCGGCATGCAGCAGTCAGACAACAACTACAAGCTCGTTGGCGGCAACTTCACAAGCGAGCCTTATGGCATGGCGATCCGTAAGGGAGACACTGCCTTCGTAGAAGAAGTGAATAAGATGCTTAAAGGATTAAAGGACAGCGGTGAATATGACACGCTGCACGAGAAATGGCTGGGCAGCAAACCTGAGTAACAGTTGTGAGCGGCACATGATGGGCCAGTCTACCCATCTGTTCAATACGTAATGTAAGCATCTGCCGTATGCGAAAGATCCGCATGCAGCAGATGCGCTGTTGTTTTATTTTCACACCTGGAGAACGGGGGTCTTGTATATGGGCACATTGGATTTTGGCGTACTGTTCAGGCACTCGGACCGGTTCATTGAAGGATTCTGGAATACAATTCAAGTGAGCGTGATCGCTCTGGTTGGCAGCTTTGTGCTAGGCGCCATTCTGGCGATCTTTCGCATCTCACCCGTTAAGCCGTTGAACTGGTTCGGTACGGCTTTTGTTGAGTTTATTCGCAACATTCCATTGTTGCTAGTTGTGTTCTTTTTCTACCTCGGGTTGCCTGCACTTGGTATTACACTGGATGGATTTGTTTCAGGAACACTCGGCCTAACCATCTACACAGCTGTTTTCATCGCAGAAGCGATTCGAGCAGGTATTCAGACCGTACCTCGCGGTCAGCTGGAGGCTGCACGTTCATCGGGATTGTCCTATGTACAGGCCATGAACTTGGTCATTCTGCCACAAGCAATCAAGATCGTACTACCTTCCATAGGCAATCAGTTTATTAATCTGGTCAAAAACTCATCCATTCTGGCAGTCGTGGCTGGTATGGACTTGATGTATTTTGCCGACCTTGTGAACTCGGATACGTTCCAGCCGCTCAGTGTATACACTATTGTTGCACTTTTGTATCTGGTGCTGACCTTACCGCTCAGCTTCCTGGTACATTATATGGAACGACGATTCGGACAAAGTGATGCAGAGGCTCGTAAACCCAAAGGTAAACCGAAGAAAAACAAACCTACAGGGCAAGTCACGATGTAGGGTACAAGTTGAGGAATCGGGCATGAATTTCGGCTAGAAACTCATATCGTTCCCGAAGGAGGGATCTGAAGTATGGACTTTAGCGGAGCCTTTGAGTGGCCGAACCTTCGTTTTCTGCTACATGGATTCGGGGTGACGCTGCAAGTGGCGGGCTTATCCATTGTGTTCAGCTTTGTGTTAGGTACGCTGCTCGGCACAATACGTTATACACGCATTCCTGTTCTCGCACAGATTGTGGCAGTGATCGTAGATACCATTCGTAACCTGCCGTTACTGCTCATTATCTTTTTTATTCATATCGTACTCCCACAGCTAGGGATTAAAATGTCTGCTTTCTGGTCCACGGTAGTGGGACTGAGTCTGTTTGAAGGCGCCATGATTGCAGAAATTGTACGCAGCGGCCTCAAATCTGTGGAACGCGGTCAGGTGGAAGCTGCTCGTTCTTCTGGTCTGAGCTATATGCAGACACTGGGCAGCATCATTATGCCCCAGGCACTGCGCCGCATGTCTCCACCTATGGTCAGCCAATTCATCTCCCTACTAAAGGATACGTCACTCGCCATCATCATCTCTTTGCCAGAACTAATGCACAATGTGCAGATCCTTGGAGGCCAAAGCTTCGATTACGTCATACCGGCGTTGTTACTGGCAGCCGTGCTGTATTTCATCATCAACTATTCCCTCTCCATCGTAGCAAGAAGGCTTGAGGCACGCTTGAACTAAAGAGCATGTCAGATTAGGAAGAATGCATGCAGATACAGGTGAATTGCTTATAGAATGCATAAAGAATGCATAATGTTCAGTAGCTCCAGTACCACTTTTTTTGTGGAACTGGAGCTACTGAGTTTCCTATGATTTGTTACGGTGACGGAAGAACTCACCATGCAGGTTATTTTTACATTAGGTTGGTCACGCTGGTAAATTTAACTGCCAAGATAGGCCAAACTGATCCACCAGCCATCCGAATTTCTTACTGAATCCATAATTATTTATAGGCATGAGTGCTGTGCCATTTTGCATCATTTTTCCATAAAGGCTGTCGATTTCCTCTTCGGTATCACACGTAAGATAGATTGAAAAAGACGGGGTAAACGTAAACTCATGATTAACATGGCTGTCGATACACATGAACTCCTGCCCTTTTAACGAGAAAATAGCTTGTATGACTGTACCTTCTTTACCGGGTCCATCAGGACCGTATCGAGTAATGCTTTTAATTTCTGAATCCTCAATGAGTGATGTGTAGTAATTCATAGCTTCTTCTGCAATACCACCTTGGAACATTAAAAATGGTGTAACGTTTTTCATATTGAACTCCCCTTTTTCACATAGGATCCGGATCTGATTCATCTAATTGTAATCATACTCAATTTATATTTCTTGCCTACTCCTGAAAGAAATATGAATGTTTAATTTTCCCACAACCTGTAACTACTTGCGGAATACAAGTTAGACCCCCACTTCAACCCATCTATATCATAACTGGTAGAATAATTCACGATTAACTGTTCAGTCATTGATTTTTTTTCCAAAAAAGGTTATTTTATAGACAGCTTAGCGATAAGCAAGTTCCTGATACGAAGGGAGATGTGTTTTAATGGCAACTACTTATATGGTGGTTTGTTCTTAGAACTGAATAGCTGGCATACGTGAAAAAAGCGGGATTATGCCCGTTCTGTTTGCTATGCCGTCCTAAGTAACCTTTCGTGAATATTGCTGTTTGCAGGATACGATCAAGGTCGTATCCTTTTTGCGTCCTGATGCCGCGCGACAGCAGCTTCTTTAGAGGCTGCTTGTCCGTGGCATTTTTGCGTCCAAAAACAACATTAAAGGAGCTAACAAACAAATATGATGGATTTGAAAACGTATGGCTATGTAGAAATAGATGCAATTCCCGACGGATTATTGGCGGGCAGGGTAACGGAGCTTCGCCGCGAGCGCTTCACGGTCATAACCGAGCGCGGAGAAGTAACGGCCGTGCTCAAAGGCTTGTTCTATCACAGCGCGGAATCACGCGCAGACTTTCCGTGCGTCGGAGACTTTGTCTTGCTGCAGTACAACGAGAGTGGAGATTCTCTCATCGTTAAGGTACTGCCCCGTCACTCAAAGTTCTCACGCGCGGATTTCTCAGGTCATGTCGCAAGCTATGTCAAAACCGTACTGGAGCAAGTCGTTGCAACCAATTTTGACTATATTTTCATTCTCACTTCTCTGAATAGGGATTTCAATATTACCCGCATCATGCGGTATCTGACACAAGCAAGACAGAGCGGCGGCCAGCCGATCATCATTTTGACCAAAGCTGATCTCGTTGGAGACTATAATCTACCACTTGCTGAAGTCACACAGAGCATCCCTGATGTACCGGTTCACGTGATCTCCAGTCATACAAGCCAAGGGATTAAGGAACTCGATCTCTACTTAAGGCCTGGTAAAACCGTTGTCTTTCTCGGCATGTCCGGCGTCGGTAAATCCTCTCTGCTCAATGCCTTGATGGAACAGGATGTAATGAAGGTTGAGTCAATTCGAGAGGAAGACAGCCGGGGGCGACATACCACAACGCACCGCCAGTTGTTCATGCTCCCCTCTGGTGCGATGGTCATTGATACGCCGGGTATGCGCGAGCTTGGACTTTTCGATGCCGACGAAGGAATACGTGCAAGCTTTACTGATGTAGAGGAATGGTTCCCTCAATGCCGATTTACAGATTGCCGCCATCAGGCCGAGCCTGGCTGTGCGGTTCTGGCCGCTCTGGATGGCGGATTATTGTCACTGGAACGGTGGGAGTATTATATTGCCCAGCAACATGAGAACAAATATGTTCAGGATAAAACGAATTACCTCATCGACAAGAGGGCCCGCAATAAATCGATCGCCATGTCGAGCAAGCAAACGAGAAAGAACGGAGGCTGGAAAAAATGAATATGAACTACAAATCGCTGATCTCTGCCTTAAGTCAAAAGTTCAAAACGACTATTCTTTCTGCTGAGTGCCAAACTGTGCCATTACAGGGCGGAACGGTAGGTGATGTGCACCTGGTAACAGGCAACGCGGAAACTGTGGATGGACAAAACCTGCGTTACCGTATCGTTCTGAAAATCCAGAAAAAATTCGCACGCTATGGCGATCCGGAATCATGGCGTCGGGAGTATGATCTGTACGCTTCTGACCTGGGGGCAACGTTCTCGGATGCTCTCCGCTGGCCAACGTGTTATCACTCCGAGATGAATACCGAAGAAGATGAATTCGAGCTGTGGCTAGAATATATTGACGGCGTGACCGGTCTTGAATTGACTAGCGACATGTATGAACAAGCCGCGCTGGAATGGGGTCGCTATCAAGGCAAGTTGTATGCGGAGCAGCCCATAGTGCTCCAGAGTCTGACCAATCTGAGCCATGCAGATCTCATGAAGAACACGTATCTGCATTACCGTTCTTGGCCACTTGTCTACAATTATATCCGTTCGGAGGATTGCGAATTCCCGAAGCATGTGCGACAGATGCTTATCGATCTCGATGAGCACGCGGATGAGATCCTTGCCCGCATCGAAAAATTACCCGTCGTGTTATGCCATCGGGACTTCTGGGTGAACAACCTGATCTACACAGACAGAACATTCGCAATCATCGATTGGGACATGAGTGGCTGGGGCTACATGGGTGAGGATATCGCAAGCCTGATTGCGGATGAAGCCAATATCGATCACATGATCGAATACTACCAACGATGTATCCCCGCTTACTACAAAGGCTTTTTCGAATTTGCGGCCGCCCCTCCTGTCGCCGAGAATTGCGTCTATGAGCTGATCCTGCTCATGTTCGGGTACAGATTCATAGAGTATTATCTTCATACAGATGACGATGCTAAGAAGACGATGTATCTCCACACGTTCCAAAAAATCTATGAGATGAAGGCTAGTCCTACGCAGGACTGATTCTAAAACAAGAACTCCGAAAACCCTTGAATGTAGTGGGTTTTCGGAGTTCTTCATACTTCCATTCAATCATCGTCGATAGCTTAAATCTATTCCCCAGATGATCATGAATTCACACTGTCCTCATCCTCATATCGCTGCACCATGCTGTCGAAGTTCTTCCTGCAACAGCGATACAGGCAACACCACAGGAGCAAGATTCAGCTTCACTGCCAGCGCCGCTGCTGTTCCCGCTGCCTCTCCTGTTGCCATGCAGCTTGGGGTCAATCTGGTCGTGGCATGAGCCTCGTGTGTTGTCGAGATACAACGCCCGGCAGCCAGCAGATTACTCCTATTCTGCGAGATAAGGCAACGATACGGAATATCATATGCTCCATCACCTTGGATAAAAGCCGCCGTCACTCCTTGCCCGGATGGATCATGAATATCAATAGGATAGCCGCTTCTGGCGATGACATCCTCGAACTTCTGACCTGCAACTACATCTTCCTGAGTCAGTGCATAGCGGCCTATGATACGTCTCGATTCACGGATACCGATCTGTGGCGCTACAGCCGAGATGGAGGACTGTTCGAATCCTGGAACATCATTCCGCAGGAACTCCGCGATCAGCAGCACCTGCTTCCGTCCCTCCATTTCGGCGGCCGTCAGATCCGCAGTCGCTGTCGCATCAAACCCTTGCACCCGAGTGCAATTAATTAACACTTCATCTTCAGCCGGCCCGGTAAAAAATAATACCTGATCACGCTGAATCGGTACCGCCGCTTTCTTCCAGTGCGAGTAGAAGCCACTCACTCCCGTTAGTGGGATCGTATCCAGCTCGGCATGAGGGGTCTTTTCATAGAAATCCTCTGGATGCTCCTGCATATACTGCTTCACACGCCTAAGGTCCACGCCGCGCATCCGGAATTTCATCGTCATAGGCTGAGACTTGTTGTCCTCATCTCTACCCTTCGCTATGGCAGCGCCAGCCAAATAAGCCACATCCGCATCACCACTGGCATCGACAAATACAGTTGCCTGAATCTCCAGCTCCCCCGATTTACTCGTGACTCGCACAGCCTTTATCCGGTCTTCCACCACAACCACATCATCTACGAAGCTGTGCAACAAGAGCCGAACTCCGGCCTCCTGCAACATTTCTGCCGCAACCACCGGATAGACAGACGGATCGTACGGTGTCAACGTATGCACAAATCCAACTGTATCCCGCAGATGTCCCGGGGAGCCGCCGCAGGATTGCAATCGATCCACGATCTCCTGTGCAATCCCCCGAATGACTTGCTCCCCCTGTGCGGTATGAAACGTCATCCAAGGATAGACCATCGCGGCTGTGGACATCCCACCTACGAATCCATAGCGTTCCACCAGTACAACTCGAACCCCCTGCCTTCCTGCTGCAATCGCTGCTGCAATCCCGGCAGGGCCGCCCCCGACAATTACAACATCCGCCGTTTCTCTGTTCACACGCTTCTGTTCACTCAAGTCGTACCTCCTCCTTCCCAATCCTGATTACTCCTTCAATCCCGTCATCGCCACGCCCTCAATGAAACGTCGCTGCGCCAAGAAAAAAACAATCAAAAGCGGCACCGTTGCCATCACCGTAGCACTCATCAAATACTGCCAGGCTGTACCCACTTCATCCGTAAACAAGGATAACCCTAACGGCAGTGTCATCAACTCTCGTGAATTAATAAAAATCAACGGATCGAAGAATTCATTCCAGCTCGTCACAAATGTAAAAATCGTCAGGGTAGCCATGCCCGGCTTGGCAAGGGGTAGCATAATCTGCGCATAAATTCGGAACCGGCTGCATCCATCAATCATTGCCGCTTCCTCCAGCCCGGTCGGCACGGTCATGAAGAACTGACGCATAACAAAGATGCCAAACACTCCGCCCGCACCAAAGATCGGCAGTAAAATCAGCGGAAGATGCGTATCGATCCACCCAAGTTCACGCATAAACAGAAACATCGGGATGGCGGTCACCTCATGCGGAATCATCATCGCGCTCAGCAAAATGAGAAAAACGACATTCCGTCCCTTAAATGGAATCTTGGCAAAGGCATACCCTGCGAGAGAGGCAAAAAACACCGTCCCAAGTACTACCAACGCAGAGATATACACACTGTTCCCATAAAAACGATGAAACGGAATCAATCGGAACACATCGATATAATTCTGAAATTGTAAGGTGTCCGGTATCCACTGCGGTGGATAGGTGAATATGCTCTGCGGCTCCTTGAAGGATGTCGAGATCATCCAGATCAACGGAACAATCATGATGAGCGATATCACCGTTAGCACCAAGTATGTGCCCACAGCTGCGCCGAACCCCTGCCTTGTCAATCTAGGCGTCGCCTTCACCAAATACCCACCTCTTTCGGAGTTGCCATTGCAGCAGCGTCAGAATCAGTACGATCACGAATAGCACATAGGCGAGGGAAGAAGCATAGCCGAACTGAAATAGCTTGAACGCTTTTTCCCAAATGTAATAGACCAGAACCTTGGTGCTGTTGCTCGGCCCGCCTTGGGTCATGACATAGATCTGTCCGAATACTTTCAGAGACCCGATGACGGTCATCACTACGGTCAGAAATACAGTCGGTGTAATCATAGGCAGGGTGACGTTGAAAAAAGAAGCTCTCTTGCCCGCGCCATCCAGTGTCGCCGCTTCGTATAGAGAACGAGGGACTTGCTGAAGTGCTGCAATGAACAGCACCATATTCAGCCCAACATTCTTCAGCACACTAGTCACGATGACCGCAGGCATGGCCAGATTGGGATCGTACAGCCAGGCCGGGCCTTTGATGCCGATCATCAGCAGCAGTTGGTTGATTAATCCCGACTCCGTCGCGTACATTAGCTTCCACACAATGGCCCACACGATTAATGACGTCATGACTGGCACAAAGATAGCCGTTCTAAATATGCCAATCCCTCGAATGCTTTTGGATAACAACAATGCGAGCAGCAGAGCCAGCACAATATTCAGCGGCACCAGACCTGCCGTAAAATAAACTGTATTGCCGAGCACATCCCAGAACATGGCGTCCGTCATGATATTCCGATAATTATCCAGTCCAATAAATTCGTGATCTCCCAGCAGCGGCCAATCCGTCAGACTCATATAAAATGCAAGACCCATCGGGAACAAGAGCAGCAACGTAAAGCCCAGCACCATGGGCGAAATAAACAACCAGCCAGCAATCTGCGCCTCCCTGGCGAGCGGCCCTCCGCGTCTCCGTTTGCTAATGCGGCTCACGACCCGTTCCTCGTTGATCCAGGAGGATCCGAAAGTTCCACAGGATCGGAAGGTTCAGAAGGATCAGAATGCCCAGTTGCAGACGAAGATGATGCCGGAACAAACGCTTCCAAGCCCGAAGGCTCCCTTTGTCCGAGACGATCCATCGCGTTACGGAAACCGCTTACCGCTCTGCGCAGCTCATCCTCCGTTTTGCCTGTAACAATCGCCCCGAGCATAATGGCTTTGATACCGCTATGATGCAACACGGGTACATCCTCCGGCACCAGCTTCCGCTGGGAAGGAACCAATACCGGTACTCTGGCTTGCAGGACGAGCCGCCGATAGTGAAGAACATCCGCGAAGCTGAGCGGGGTGCCGTATTCTTTGCCAGGTACAATGGAGGCCTCCAGTGCAGTAAAACCGAAATGCGCAGCCGCTGTCACGAGAGACACATCATACGTATCGTTAATCGCAAACGTAGATTCCAGCCCCAGATCGCTCAGCATAAATGAAGGCAGATGATGTGCATAGATCGAGTAAAAATCAAACCCCAGACCGGACAAGCGCTCCACATCCTCTCGCCGTGTCCCTTCGATGCTGCCGGATGGCACAACACCTAACGGTCCTCCGAACTCCGCGCGAATCGTACGAAACATCTCGATATATTCAGCCAGCGAACCAAAATGATTGCCACTCGCACGGTGGCCCACATTATAGTGAACCTTCAGTGCATCCGCACCTTCCTCCTGTGCCGCCCGAGCCATGGCGAGTCTATTCTCAGGCAGACTGATGATAAGCGACAACGGTTTCTGATGCAGCATCGTCTTCAACTGACCTGTCTTCTGTACATTCCACATGTCCTGTACTTGAGCTATCTCCTTTTGTTCCTTCATTTCTTCCATGCCTCTCATCACTCCCTCGTTTCCCTCACTCCTGCCCGATCAGCTTCAATCCCCTGTTTCTTCACGGCTGTAATATGTTCTGCACTTCCATCTGCATCTGTTTCAGATTATCCTCGGGAGCGGCCGTACGGGCGAATAATCGGTCAAACCCTTGCAGCACCACATTATCAATATCCTGCCAGCGAATATGCCCCGGGATCAGCCGTGCTTTCGGCATTTCATCAATGACCGCCTGCACGATATGCTCTTTGCTCGGATTGTTCGGCTGTTGGATGAAGGCATCGGAGTTCAGAACCGACGTACGAGCGGGCACAAAATACGTAGCGGTTGCCTGCGTTCCCTGTTCACTCGCAAAATACTTCAGCAGTTTCTTCGTTTCCTCCGGATGTTTGCTGTCCTTAAACATGGCATAACCGGCCTGCCCCAGCATCGGTACACTGCCCTGTGAGCCGGATGGCATAGGTGCAATACTCCATTCAAAGTCCTTGATCTCCCTTGCTTTGGACACATAACTGTAGTTATCGAAGAACATGCCCACATTCCCCGCATCAAAACTCACCTGCTCGCCCGCTTTCGGGTGGGATTCGTCCGTAAACATCATGCGGTCCAGCATCGCAAAGGTCTGTGCACCGTAATCATCATTCCAGGTAAACGCTGTCATATCTTCGTTAAATGGCCCGCTGCCATTCGACCAGGAGTAAGAAGAGAGTACCGCCCAAGTCTTCCAGTCTCGGAAAAAGTTAGCCCCATAGGTACGACTTGCCGCATCCTTGCTGGTTATCGCTTTGGCAGAGGCCTCGAACTGCTCCCACGTCCATTCTCCTTTGGAAGCCAGCGTATTGGGATCAGTCAGCCCGGCCTTGTCAAAGAGCGTTTTATTATAAAACATCACCACCGGCGGTGTGGAAAACGGCAAGCCTAACAGTTGATCTCCCTCACGGAAGAGATCCAGCGTGCTGGGAATATAATCGTCCAGCTTAAACTCGGCATCATCCTTGAACGCCGACACGTCGGCCAGGATGTGATTGGACTTGAACTGTGGTATCATGCGTTCCGATACCCAGGCCAGATCGGGCAGCGAACCTCCGGCGGCAAGCACCGATATTTTCTGCTGATAATCAGCAAATGGGACAGATTCCATCGTCACCTTGATGCCCGGGTTCTCTTTGGTAAAGCCATCGATCAGCTTGTTGTACACATCAATATGTGCCTGATTGCCCCACATCATGAACTTCAGCTCTACCTTGTCGTTCTCTCCGCCAGATGCGTTAGAATCCCCGCCCTTGTTGGTGCTTGTGCACCCGATCAGAGCGGCAATCATAAGTACGAGAATCAGCGTCAGTCCTGCTTTTTTCATCGAAATCCCCCTTGTGGACGTTATGGTATTCCTGTGCCACCCCAGTATATCGAAAGCCCTGCTTGCTTCTAAATCACGTAAGTTGCAGAAATGGTATGGTTTTTTAAGAAGTTTCGTGGCTCCATCCCTACTGTCCATTCTGCTTGCTGTATCCGTCACGATACTCTCCTGCTGTACGCCCTGTCTGCTGCTTAAAAACCAGCATGAAATGTTTGGGACTCTGGTATCCAGATAACCGGGCAACATCATAGATTTTGAGCCCCGAGTTCACCAGTAGCCATTTGGCCCGCTCGATCCGTGTCTCCGCGATGTATTCCGAGTAGTTGTTTCCCGTCTCCGTTTTGAACAACTGGCTCAGATACGTTGGGTTCAGGTTGACCAGTGAAGCGACCGTCTGGAGCCGCAGATCACCATCAGGATGCTGATGGATGTGCTCCTTCACGCTGCGAATAATTTTGCGCGTATCCCCCATATCCTGCTCTTCTACGCCAGAACGTTCTGTAGCAGAAACCGTAGCGAGGCCGTATCTTCGATCCAGCAGCGATTGCATTTTTTGCAGACATTTCACCAGTTCATGACGCTCAATTGGCTTCAGCAGATAACTCAACACTCCGTGCTCCATCGCCTTGCGTGCATATTCAAACTCCCCATACCCGCTAATAATGAGCATCAGCAAGTCCGGGTACATCTCTCTCGCGAACCCAACCAGCGACAGTCCGTCCATCTCGCGCATACGAATATCCGTGATCAAGACATCGGGCACTTCACAGCGCAGCACTTCCAGCGCCTCGGCTCCGCTAGCCGCTTCCCCCACCACCTGAAACTGGGGCGCGGCCTGTACAATCAGCTCCCGTAGCCCTTGGCGAATAACCGTCTCGTCCTCTACAAGCAGTACTTTATACATTGATTTCATTCTCCTCTCGGATGAAGATGAATAGATAAAGTTACAGCCAGTCCTTGTCCTGGGCTGCCATCAACGCTCAGTCCGCTGTCTTTTCCATATATCAAACGAAGCCTTTGAGCAATATTGTGCAGACCCAGACTATCCCCGGCGTGACGGTGCAGAATAGGATTATTGGATTGGGAGTGATCCACGTTTTGTCCAGAGACAGAAGCATTTAACCGATCCAGCTCATCCTGATCCAGCCCCTTGCCGTTATCTCGTACACTAATGAGCAGCTCCTGCTCGAACAAAACCGCAGACACCCAGATCGTACCGCTTGCTTTACTACCCGCTAGCTGTCCTTCGATCCCGTGGCATATCGCATTTTCCACTAGTGGCTGTAACATCAACTTGGGAATGAGATAGTCGTTAACCTCTTCCTCGATGTCATAAACAATCTCCAGTTCACCGCTGTAACGCACCTGTTGAATGCGCACATAGGAATCGACAAACGCCAGCTCTTCCCGTAAAGTCACCATCCGATCTGCTCGATCAATCGTGTATCGTAGCAGCTTGCCAAGCGCCGTAACCATGGAAGACACCTCACCATGCCTCTGGCGAACAGCCATCATGTTAATAGACTCTAATGTGTTGTATATAAAATGAGGATTGATCTGGCTCTGTAGTGCCGAAAGCTCGGCCTCACGTTCCTGAATTTCAAGTAAATACACCTCATGGAATAGGCGGTGAATCTCCTCCATCATGCGGTTAAACCCTCGGCTAATTTGCCCTAGTTCATCGTTACTGTACTGAGTAACCCGCTGGCTGAAATCGCCCTGTTCCACCCGGATCATATGGTGTTTCAAGCGAATGAGTGGACGGGTTATCCTGTAAGATACCAAGACGGCGAGAGTCACTACGGCCGCCATACACAGCAGTGCTAGCCCCATAGTGAAGGCGAGCATCTCTCCCGATTCCTTTTGAATGACCGTAATGGGTGTCAGACTGATCACCGACAACCCGGAATATCCCGAAAGACTTCGTACATGGAGGTAGGGCTGTCCTTCCAGTTCTACCTTTTGGTTCTCTTCATAATCCCAGAGCTTCCCGTGGGATAACAAAGGAGCGTAAGCAGATAACCCTTCCGTGGAAACTCGTTCAAAAATAAGACGTTGCTGGCTGTCCACAATCATCAGACTTGCCTTCTGCTCAAAATTCAGGTTAGACAGCAACTGTCCAAAGGCCTCCGGCCGGATATCAATCAAGATGTAACCCAGCCGCTGAAGCGTACCCGGATCACGTAGCTCTCTGGCTACAGTAATGTATTCCCCTTCCTGTTCATCCACGTAATAGCCAGGAACATGGGGAGGAAGCAAGCGCCACATCCCTTCCGTACCTCTCAGCTCGGCAAACCATGGCTCTTGGCTCCCATCCCAGACGGGTTTCACTGCTAGCGAGTCCAGATTGGAGAACAGGATGCCACTATTGCTGATCAGATGAATCCCTCGAATCTCCGGCCGGTCATAGGCTTGGGCAGACGTATACAGCTTCATTTTCAGATAATCATCCGACTTCGCCCACGTCCCCGAACCCATCGTCCCATCGTACTCGCCCAGGATACCCAGCACCATCTGGTCATAGAGTGGCAAGAGCGACAGACGCTCGAAGTCTTTCAGCATCCGGTTCAGATTGGTATTGATCTGCCGCACCATATCAATGGTGAACTGCTCCGTCTTATGATCCAGCGTCCGTGAGAAATGGGCGTATCCCATCACTCCCTGCAAGCTGAGCGGCAACAGCGTCAGTGCCAGGAAGAGCAGCAGTAGCTTGGAGCGCAGATTCATCCTTTTTCGAATTGAATGGAAACCAATGAAATCTCGGATAGATCGCCAATCACGCGTAGAATGGAACTCATACCTAGAACCAATAGAACAAAACCTCCAGATGTAGTCCCGCACCCTTTTTATCATTCTCCTGTGTCCCTCCTTCGTTAAAATCATTGTATGTGACCCCGCGATAATTCCATGAAATCCACCGTTCAATTGAGGTCATCATATCCAGTGTAGAGTCGCGCTCGCTATACTGTAAGCTATGGATTTGGTATGGAATTTTAGGACAAAGATGGATGGATGGGGAGTTCTGGGGGAGAGATCGGGGGAGGTTTGGCATATCGTTCGGGAGAACCTCAAAAAGCCGACCACATAGTAATGGCCGACTTCATTTTTTACATTTAATTAGTACAACCTAAATTAGGGAGTTTTATGGAGATCGTTGTTTCTTAATAGACTCTATGATTCTTCTAATCTTCTAATCTTCTAAAAAGAAATTGTCGCATCAAAAAACCGACTGCATCAAGCAATCGGCTGTCTATTCATAATATGTTTTTTATATTGGAATCGATAATATTCATTGATTAATTCGTCCAAGATCATGGACTGTTTGAGGACTTTGTCGTCCTGCATGCCATGATTTTCCGCCAACTGACGTAACTTCTGCCTATCCCGCTCAATTCGATCTTTGATCTGCATCGGTTCACCCATAGCATGCACCCCCTCTTTTTATATTATTTTAGGATACATTGCCAAAAAATTCATAATTTATTCCTTTGCAAAATCAAAATGATTGTTTGCAAAAGTATAGTTTCATAAGTTTAGCATTTTGGAAATTGTTCAATATTCACAATCTCCTACAACATATGGATGAGCTATTTTTTAGTAAAGCTATATATCGTGCTCCATCCATATCTCACTGAAAATCACAAACTATCACTAATTCAGGATACCCTTATGTTTTCACCTATTTCAGAAACGCCGAGTCAGGATTCACTCCATCTCCCATTTTAATAAAACTCTCATACGATCCGCTATAGGTTATTTTACCTTGATGAATAAAACCCATTGATGTCGAATGCAATCGCTAGTCATATCAATCGGGCGATTGAAACGGTATTGACATTGATGATCAGTTTTGCGGGGTTCATTGTAACCTTGATTGGACTGATTGTAACTATTGTCATTGCCTTAAATAATCAAAACAAAAAGAAATAGACCGCCCCCGCTAAGGTAAAGTCTATTTCAGCTACCTATGCACAGCCACCGTCCTTAGAAGCGGCTGTTGTATAGAGTAGGGATGTTTGCGCATCCTTGCTCTTTTTTATTATATCCAGATTAGCACACTTTGTTGGCACAAGTTAACTCTTTACTGGTAATTATTGTCGCCCGGTTTGAGTAGAAGGGAAGTAGTATAAGTATGTATTGCGCATAAAAGTTTGCTAAATCTTTAATCGCATCCAGTTGTACTTCCTCACTCAATTTATCGATAAAGGGTTCTAACTTTACTGTGGCATTAAAGATATTGTATTTATTTAGTGTTTTACGAAGCAAAAAACACGGTAAGGCAAAATGAAGAGACGCCCATCCCTATTTCACCTGCTTCAGAAACGCTAAGTCAGGGTTCACTCCATCTCCCATTTCAATAAATGTCTCATATGACCCACTAAAGGTTATTTTACCTTGATGAATGAAATGCATCATACACTGGATATTTGCAATATCCTGCAAGTGATGGTTCGAGACCAGTACAGTGCAATCATTATGAAGTGCCAGCTTTTCAATTCTTTTCAAAATATGATAACGCATTTCAGGATCAATTCCCGCTAGCGGCTCGTCGAAGATGTACAACTTTCTCTTCATTAATGTGATGGCCAGAATGCAAATGTAGCGCCTTTCCCCTACAGATAGTTGCCCAAACTCCATGTTCCATACACGCTGTACCAAATCAACCTCAGCTGGACTCATATCATCATCTACATAAGGTTCATTGTTCACTTCAATACGGTTGGAGTGATCAGAGTACAGAAAAAAACGAAAAAGATCCTTGGCCTTTAAGGTTAGAGGAAATAACAAACCCTGCAACTGGTATATGATTTCCTTCTCATCAGGAATACCTTGTATTTCTGGTGGGCGCTTGATCACACCAGCGATTAGATCAAATAAAGTCGTTTTGCCAGAACCATTTTTGCCAATGATCATATTAATTGTTCCTTCGGGAAACTGCACATGTAAATGATCCAGATTTTGACGAGAAGCTTTGTGATAAGAAAAGCTCAAATCTTCAATTTTAATCATAGATCCTCCTACTATGTTCGATGTGTTCTGGATATGACTTTCACAAACTTAAGTGCGATGAGTCCGCAGGTAACATAAAAAAGTGTAATAAAGCTCATATTGATCAGACTCAAATGTGGAAAAGGACTTTCCATAAACCATTCTGCTATTAAGAAGGTTAAATTCCGAACATAATCCATTGGATTAATAAACACCAGATACAGACCATACTCTGTTGAATACGCCAGCCCCTTTGCAGATAGAAAAAACATGACCAGTAAACTCATACTGACCACCGCATTCAGCGACTCTTGCCTTACTGGAAGAAGCATGAGGACAAGCGTTAATAAAATTACCATTGCAGACCCCAATATACAGCTTGTTAAAGCAACGGCGAGAAATAAAACAACCTGTCCAAAGCTACCCAAGAATATCACTCCCGATACTAGCGAGAACAGAAGAATGGTCAGGAATAGAAATACCATCTGGTTGAGAGCTTTTCCCCAAATAATAGGATATTTACTACCCGAGATAAATTTGAACATCTTGAAAAAACCGCTCTCCCTTAAAGAGATCAGATTGGTCGTCACATCGATGGACATGACAAAGATAATATATGAAACAAATACACTCGTTTGGATGTAGAACTCATTAATCTCAGGCACCTGAGTAAACCATTGGTAGTTAAAAATAAAAAATGCAATGAGGGGAAATAACAGATACCATACGAATGCTACTTTGTTGCTTAACATCATTTTAGTAAACAGCCGGAAGTATTCACGAGTTATTTTCAAAATACAACCTCCAATTTATCCAAACGGGAGCATTTTCCCAATATTGTGCAATCGATTCTTATAAGGCTTCAAGATTTCGACTTGAGTTGGGTCTATTTTTGCAGCATACATGTGATGGAAGCCCTTATTTGTAATGATTTTAACAATTTTTGTATTTAACTCTCTATCAAGAGCTGGTATATAACAAAGATTAAAATCCATTGCCAATTTTAAAGAGATTTTCTTAACTGTATTATAAAATTCATTAGGATCAGCTTTGTCTCCATTTATTAGTTCACCACGCACTTGGTCTGATTTCTCTAGGTATTGGAACTCGCTTTTTAATTCATCTACACCAAGTATCTCCATAAAATAATGAGAGTAAAGTAAGGGATCAACCGAGTTTTCCGTATTTTGATAATTTGATTTTTTTATAGGCTGCTCCACAGTTATATATTGGAATAGCTCTTTTAAACTGCCTGTTATTGCACTTTGGTAGTCCCAATCAGCACTTATCCCAACACCTTTAGTTTTTTCTCCAAAGGCGATTGTAATTACTACCTTGACCTCATTACACAACGATATATCGTACATAAAAATCTCATCTACATGTATCCGAGACATCTGGATAATTGATTGAAAATTTATAAATTTTATATCTTCAATATTAATCTTTTTAGCAGGAGATTTAGTGAACCAACTAAAGAGCAAGCTTTGCCTTTCAAAGAATTCTAAAAATGCAGAATTTATTGACTGATAGGAACTAACATGAGAGGCCATTCCGCAGGTATCGCTATATATATTATCTAAATTTAATTTGTTAAGTATAGGATCATTCCAGTTCAACAAAATACGATGTAGAGGAAATTGTTCTATTGTACCATTCAGCATGTTGACTCCCTCTACTAACTGATCCCTGAATCTATGATAATTGTTAAAAACAGATACCCTCTCTATATGCTCTCCTATTGCTGCTTTGATTGATTTTCTTTTATCAAAATCAATTGCGCTTGCAGGCGGGCCATTCTCAGAATACGTAATAACATCACTCTGAAAATAGTCAAGGAGAAATGAATTTTGTTTGATATGAAACCTTTCAATCATAAAAGGTGTGCCGTTAACTGGATTATTTATCAAAGCGTATTCTCTCCTCTCTATCACACTACAATACAGTTAGGTATTTTCAACATGCTTTGCTCGTTAAGATTTATCGTATTTACATTCATAGGGTTTCTTAGGTTAATGTACTCTTTTAAAGGAATATGATTAAAAAGATAAGGAGAGTATATTTTTATACATTTAATTTTTGTAGTTACCGTTTGTTTTAGCGGAATCATATATACCTCAGCCACCCAAGCAGGAAGTATATTCAACAAATTGGAGATTGTTAATTCTTTCATCGTTTTTTCATAATCACTAGTTGAGATACTTCCGTACCCTACAGATAAGTAATCAATAATCCCAGATTGATTTTCATATTTTTTCTTGAACACTTGGCGTGACATAGCAACGAGTTCATTACTTTCTTCTTTCCACTGTAATAAAACGGCTTCTTGTGTGGATTTAAGGATAGCCTCTTCAATGGAAAAAGAGCTACCCACCCCAGAAGAACATACGAAATTTTTGTAAAGAATAAAACAAAATACTACCTTTAAGGGATAGAAATATTCATTGATAAAAAAAAGAACTTCTTTATTTTTTTGATACATTAATCCAGATAACATTTTATGTTTGTTTATCAGAGATACATCGAGTTTAATTTTAGAGCCTTGTTTACCATACCAAAATAGATACAAGGCATTTTTTTCAATAATTTCTCGGAGAGAACTAACAATTGCTTTTTGTGACGAAATATGACTAGAGGTTCCTGTAGTATCAATTGGGAATTCTCCTGATAATGAATACGTTGAGTATTTCTTATCAATAAGTACACTACTTGAATTCACCATATTAATAGCGTACACACTCTTCTCATCAAAAGGGATGCCCCCGGCAGATATTGCCCTTCTCTCGATCATTTCTGAAAAAGCTTTGATTAGAGACTGTTGCTTATTAAAATCTATTGCAGTGGAACTATCCGGCCCTAAATAACCATTTTTAAGAAAGTTCCCAATCCTTGAGAAGGATGTGTATATGTCGTCAGTAATAAATTTTTGCTCCGGTATATTAAAGTGAAGAGGATTTGTTAAATACAACATGATATCGACCTCATTTTCCTGTTGAATCCGTATATCCAAACCATTGAAGCATCACTATTGGACACAATCTCACATTAAGACCACATCGTTTAGTTAGTTCGTTATCATTGAATCCAGACCAACTCACCTCTCCGACACCTTTACTCATTTTATGGAGAGAATTTTTAAACACTTGGCTCATGGCTCCTACCTCTATTAGAGCATGTCTGTACCCTCTGATATGATATTTGATTATTGATCTGCGTAGGTCTGCTGCATATGCGATACAAATTTCCGGTAGATCCATTGCATCATGACAGACATACTTTTTGATATGATGCGCTTCGTCCTTGGCCCAAGACTTTATTTTTAACAATGTTTGTTCTATCCCATCATATACGTAAACACCTCTTGTTAAAGTATCATGATCTTGGAACACGAGTACCAACGGAACTATGGGATAGAGAGCACCAGCAGAACCATATTTTTTAGACCCCTTTTGTTTATCTCTTATAAAAGCATCATTTAATAATTGGGATAACTCTGCAAAATTGAACAGTCTCTCTTTGTTAAATGATCTGTAACTTCCGATTACATTCACTTCTGTGCTTGTATTAAGATTAATTTTCTGTTCGTAATAATCAGGAGTGATATCTGTGTACTGCGCATATTCAAGCCATGGGATAACGTTATCATCGATGGATTGGTGCTTGGAATCAGGCAACTTTAGCAAAGTACTGCTTTGATGAAATTTAAGAATATAGTTCTCAACTTTCTTTGGTATATAAGAAGAGTAAATGTAATCAGTGAATGACCTTTCCACTGTGTTATGTTCTAGACTTACATATTTATTTTTCATAGCAATCACATAGCTCCCAATGTAATGAATAATCTGTATAGTAATTATTTGTTTGGAGATCAAATACAGAACATTCATGCAACTCTTCATTATGGATTATTCTACCATTTTTTAAAGTGAAATATTTACTTATTTTATTACTTAATAACGAGAGTATATTCAAAATATTATTTTTGTTAAGAGGAGTATGAACCTTGAATTTGGGTTCATCTTTATAAATCGAATCGATAATTTGCTGGTAAGAGATATTCCCAGTAGAATCTACACGCAATTGTGATTCAATGTGACCTATGTGGCAAAAATGACATGGATTAGATGCTTGAGGGCTATAAAGAGAATCAATATAAAAATTGTTGTTATACGTGTAACTCATCAATAAAATTGAATTCTCACTCTTTCTTACAAGTGAAGTAATCTTATTGGCCATTTCTTTACTGTAAGGATTCATAAATACTACATATAAAGTATTACTATTCTTCTCTGAAAGTAGCGTGCTATTCGCTTCTTCATTAAGATTTACAATGGAATTTTTCATATTTTGGTTCTCAAAAAGAAACTCTTGGGACACTTTAAGTATTTCATCATTGTTACTTAAGAAAACGCATTTTTCTATTGAGAAGTTCACATCTTCTTTAGTAATGAAGATGTAATTATTCTCTAAAAATGCTATAGCATTTGAATAATCTTCTTGAAAAACATCTATAAGTTCTTTTTCATGGACTGATTTAATATTATTGTTATCCCATTTCTTAATTTCTTCTATTAATCTTGCTTCTTTTATTTTCACTATCCCATAGTTATGCATTAAAACTAGTTCATTTGAGTTTATTTCATAGATGACAAAGTTATTCAATGTATACGTAGTGTACTCTTCTGTAATCAAAGTGATATGGCACCTCCGCTTTAAACTTCAAGTGCGGCTAATATCCTAAATACGCATATTGCCGCACTCGAATCAATAAATTATTGGGAATCAAAAAAAGTCCTATAGTTTAATTTGTTTTTGTACATTATCCGCTCCACCACCTTTGCCACAACAACAGCAAAGTACACAGCTTATATTGACACCACAGCTACCAGTGTTCCCTGTTCCCCCGCCTGAATTTGGAGGATTTTGAAATCTGATTGCTCCAACACCAAAATCACCGCTACTCAACTCGGGATATTTATTACTGCCTTTACCAGGTTTACTTGGTTTCATATATTCACCTCCTTGTTTAATATAGATAAAATTGATTTAATCTTTTCCAAAATTCAATCTATTATTTTGATCCCTTTTTTAAAATATAATATTTTGCATAAAAACATTATATTTAAATCATTTGAATAATTTCACAAATAAGGACATATAAATATTTAATTAAACTTAACTACATATCACTCATTTCCTCATGCTCATTCCTAAAGTAAATCGATTATATTCGTTAATTAGCTCATCTAACGCCATAGATTGCTCAAGCACTTTTACATTCGGGATCCCATATTGATCTACCAAGCGACTTAACTCTTGCCGACCTTGCTCGATCTGGTCTTTCAAGATACTCAGTTCTCTCATGGCATGTACCCCTCTAGGACATTCTAGAAAAACATTTAATATGAGTAGCTATTGGTTTGGCTAATGACTACAAGTGCTTTTTAGAAGATAATATGTTTTGCATAATATTGTAAAAACATATCTTTAGAAAAGGCATTGCGCTCTATCTTTTAAGAAAGTAAAAATAAAAAAAGCCTACTGATTGCAGTAGGCTAAACTATAAACTCGCTTTTATATAAATATTATCTATTATGATTTTATATTTTTCATGAACTTGATTAGATAAATACTCCTTAAGCTGCCCATAGAGATTTACACATTTTGAGATCAAAACATCATCTTTGACAAAAACACTTAACTCTAAACTTACTAACAGAGAAACAGCTCCGAGTTCAAACTCCCTCTTGTTAGAATAGTAAAAGGCCAGTTCATAGAATAACACTACTCTTCGATAATACCAACTTCGTAGAGTATATCTTCCTCGTGAACGCTCATCACTGAATTTATCATCAATCTGAGCTTTAAACCTAATCAGTAATTCATCTATATTATATTGATATCTATTTGCTGATTGAAGAATTTTGACCATCGCATGGAGAATTTCCTCTTCACGATGTTCAATGCATTTAATGTATTCAGGGATTACCTCTTTTTTTCCCATCATGACTTTATACAAACATTTGTTTAATTTCGCCCATTCTCTAAATTTATGATGAACTTCATAGTCCTCATAAACTTTTGCTTGATTCTCAATGAATTCCTCATATATATCAGTATATTTTAAGGCTTTTTCATAATTTTTAGTGTAATCATAATAATTAGAAAAAAGTAGGTTGGCATAGGCTTTGTATACGAAGAAGGGATACTGAGATTTATATACACGCTTTTTAGTTTGTTTCATAGCCAGGTCAGCTCGTCTCTCAAGTTCTTGAGATAAATCTTTCATTTTATCCCACTCATGCAAGCCCCAGTAAGCATTGGCCAAATCCTTAATTGCATCCAATTGATAGTCATAATCTAATCGCTCTATAAAAGGTTCAAATTTTGAAATAATTCTTATATTTTCTTTTTGGTCAGATCCCATACTAATCAAAAATATACGATACTGACACATAGCCAAGCGTTCAGAGTGCTGATATTTTTCGCATTCAGACACACATTCATACAGAATAATTGCTGCTTGCTTCATTCCTTTGTTATACAAATCTTCGGCTACTTCAAACAACTCATCTATATATGAATGATCATCTGTCACATGAGTAATGACTTTTTGTATAATATCCAGCTTATCAAGCTCAGCGCAACGATATATAAACGGTTCTAAACGTCTCCAATGGGGTGCAGATTCAATAAAACCCTCCACACCATACATATCATAAAAGCACCCCTGTTCCAAACCCATTGCAGAGGTAATCTGGTCTAGTTGGTTCATTGAAATAAGTCTGGCTCTTTCTGATGATCGCACTTAATGTACCCACATTAATGTCAACAATTTCTGAAAACTGCTGCAGTTTATACCCATTGTCTTTCAAGTGATTATCAATATAGGAACGTATATTGGACATCGTTTCTCACCGTCTCTCCCCAGATATATCATTATCAAAAAGTCGGCAAACTTAACTTTTCTATTACATTTTTGTAGTTTTTCATCTGTGTTTCATTGGCTTCACTCCGATACTCCCCGTATAAATCTAAACATTTAACGCACATCAGATCATCTTTACTTGAAGAAGTGAGATCTAAACATATAAGTAAGGCATCAATTCCAATTGAATAATTACGTTTTTTTATTTGATAACTTGCCAATTCATAGTAAAATTCTTGATACATGGAGTTTAACATTTGATCGTTATAACCACTTTTAATTTGCATGTTTGTATTGAATAAGTTAATCTGATTTTCGAATCTATTCAAAGCATAATCAATGTTGAAGGAATACCGGTTAGCCGATTGCAAAATAGTTATGAATCCGGATAATATTTCTAACGGGTTGTTTTCAATATAATCCAAATAGGGGGAGATTAAATTCTCCTGACCAAGCAATAATCCGAAGGCATATTGACTTCCTTCTCCCCATATTCGGAACAAATCTATTAATTTTTGATCTTCTTGTGTAGGATTCTGAATCTCAATTATCTTCAGGTATTTTTCTATATACTTTAGGGCTTTTTCATATTCCTTACGTGCTTCATAAACGCATGATATTAATAAATTTGCATAAGCTGCATAGGTAAAAAGAGGATAGGCTGTTAGCCTTTTTTTATTTTTCCGCCTACGGGATTGAAATTTCAATTGAAATTCTGCTTTTCGTTCTAGTTCCCGTGACCACACATCGACCTTGTCCCACAAATGTATCGCACAATAAACATTGGCTAAGTCTTTAATTGCATCCAATTGCACTTCCTCATTTAATTTATCAATATACGGTTCAAACTTTACTGAGGCATTAAAATTATCAAATTTACTCAGTGTTTTATGAAGCAGGAAAATACGGTATTGGCAAAGGGCCAACCGCTCCGAGTGTTGATACTTTTCACTGTCTGCCACACATTCATATATAATGAGTGCAGATTCATTCATGCCTTTATTATAAAGACTCTCTGCTACATCAAATAGCTCATCAGTATAGGATTGATCATCTGTCACATGAATAATGACTTGTTGAATAATATCCAGCTTGTCAAGCTCAGCGCAACGGTGTATATACGGTTCTAATCTTCTCCAATGAGGCGGAGACTCAATAAAACATTCAACACCGTACATCTCGTAAAAGTATCCCTGTTCTAATCCCATCGCAGAGGTGATTTGGTCTAGTTGGTTCATTGAAATAAGTCTGGTTCCTCTGATGATAGCACTTAATGTACCAACATTAATGTCAGCGATTTCAGAAAATTGCTGTAGTTTATATCCCTTATCCTTTAAGTGATTCTCAATATAGAAACGTATTTTGGACATCGTCTTCATCGTCCTCTCCCAGATAATTCACGAACGAAAAGTCGGTACACCTAATTTATCTATTAGTTTTGTATACTGCTCTTTCTGAGTCTTACTGGCGCGATCTCTATATTTTCCGTATAAATCAATGCATTTGATACACATCATATAGTCATTACTTGAGACACACCGTTTAAGACTAGTGATTAGATGATCAATTCCTTGATAGATCTGGTTTTGATTTAATCTATATTTTGCCAATTCGTAGAATAAGCGTATATATCTAAAATTGGAGGCTTGTTCGTTATATATACCTTCTACATGTCTCTCTATTTTAATTTGTACAATGTAATTTTCATATCTATTTAGTGCATGGTCAATATTGAAAGAGAACTGATTAGCCGCCTGTACAATGTATGTGCACGCTATTGTAATTTCTTCATGGTTAACATCTAGGTAATCCAAGTAACGATTTAAGACTTCGAAGTTACCTGATAGTATTTTGTATAAATATCGATTACCCTCAGCCCAGCCCTTGAAGCGATCTATTAATTCTTGCTCTTCCTCTGTTGGATTCTCAATCCCATCCATAATATCCTCATAAACATCTGTGTACTCCAAAGCTTTCATATATTGCTTACGTTCTTCAGATACATTTGCCATGAGCAGATTAGCATAAGCTTTATAAGTAAATAAAGGATATGCGGCTATTCTTGTTTTTCTTTTTCGTCTCATAGATTGAAGTTGAACTTGGAATTCAGTTCTTAGAATCAATTCATTAGCCAGTTCAAAAACCTTATCCCATAGATTTATCGTGCCATACAAATTAGCTAAATCTTTAATCGCATCCAGCTGTATTTCCTCATTCAACTTTTCGATAAAGGGTTCGAACTTTACCGCGGCATTCAGGTTATTGAATTTATTGATTGTTTTATGGAGCAGGAAAATGCGGTACTGGCATAAGGCCAATCGTTCCGAGTGCTGATACTTCTCACTGTGTGCCACACACTCATATAAAATAAGAGCTGCTTCTTTTAATCCTCTGGCAAAAAAACTTTCAGCTACGTCAAATAATTCATCAATATAAGAGCGATCGTCCGTCACATGAGTAATAACTTGTTGTATACTATCCAGCTTACCAAGTCCAGCACACTCGTATAGATATGGTTCCAATCGTCTCCAGTGGGGCGCAGATTCTATGAAGGATTCTACTCCGTAAATTTCATAAAAAAAACCCTTTTCTAGTCCCATTGCAGAAGTGATCTGATCCAGTTGGTTCATAGACATCGGCCGGTTGCCTTTAAGAATGGCACTTAATGTTCCAACGTTAATTCCTGTAATATCGGAAAAATGCTGCAACTTGAGATTTTGTTCTCTCATATATTTTTCAATATGTACTCTTATTGTATGTATCAATTCTACTATCACACCTCCATCATATAAATAACTTATAATTCAATAAAGAATAATAAATGTTATCTTAATCCTGTATTTTACATTGGTCAATCTATGAAAATACAAAAAAAAGCTTACTCTCAATACTTGAAAGTAAACCTCATTGACTCTTTAAAATATCCCCACTGTTATAATTTTCCCTCTCCATGCGTAATACCCATTATTTGCAATATTTCATCGCCATCAAAATTAGCTAATTGACTTACATTAATGATCATAATACTAAGCAAGATTATATAGTAGATTTTCTTTTTTTTCATAAGATTTCTGAACCTCCATCATTATAATTTTGTATTGATGCTCAATTTCAATGTTGCCCATGTTTTTGTACTTCTCATATAAGGAAATACAACGAATAATATCTGTTTGATTATTTAATCTTACAGACTCTGCTAGACTGTGCATAAGTTGCTTCAGACCCTCTCGATATTCAAGACGATTTAAGTGATAGAGAGAACGCTCCAACAAGAATCTAGCATAAACTTCATTTTTCATCTGCTCAGTGTATCCTTTTAAACAGTTAATTTCCGAGTTAATTCGATCGCTAAACTTCTTTATAATATCATCAACATTTTGTTCAAACTTATTAGCTGCCTCCAAAATATTAATCATTGCAGGTAAAACTTCATCTTCATTTTGTTCAATAAATTCAACATAAACAGGTAAAACACTTAAGTCACCCATCATTAATTTATATAAATAAGTATTGGCTTCTGCCCAACCAGCAAATTTATCAATAAATATTTGATCCTCTTCATCCGGTTCAGAGACTTTAGCAAGCTTGGCATAGACTTCTGTATATAGCAAAGCTTCTTCATAACGTCCCTGCTTCTCACATGCCGATGATTTAAGCAAATTGGAATAAGCTCTATATACGAATAAAGGGTAGGCAGTGAGTCTATCTCTTTTATCTATTTTCTTCTTTGTATACGATTGTAAAATTTTTGTTTTCTGATCTAATTCGTCAGCTAGATCAAATACCTTGTCCCGATATCGAAGTGAAGCATACGTATTCGCCAAATCCTTAATCGCATCCAGCTGCCTCTCCTCATCCAGCCGATTAATATAAGGCTCAAAGTGCACGGCTGCCCGGAGGTTATCATGCTGATTCTGACCTAGCGATAGAGTGAATATCCGATACTGGCACAAGGCCAGGCGCTCGGAATGCTGGTATTTCTCGCACTCTGCTACGCATTCATATAACATGCGGGCTGCTTGTTGCTGACCACGTTCCAGCATACCTTCGGCCATTTCAAATAGTTCCGAGATATAGGAGCGATCATCCGTCACCTGCTGAATCACTCGCTGGATGCAGTCGAGCTTGTCCAATTCTGCACAGCGCTGCAGGAATGGCTCAAGCCTTCGCCAGTGGGGAGCCGATTCCACGAAGCACTCTGCACCGTATGTCTCGTAGAAGTGGCCCTCCTCCAGATTCATGCCCTGTGTGATCAGATCAAGCTGTGCCATGGCAATGGGGCGAGTTCCCTTAATGATTGCACTGAGCGTCCCAGCGTTCACGCCCGATATATCTGCAAAGTACTGAAGGGTATATCCCTGTTTCCTGATGTAATCCTCAATCGTTGAGCGGATCGTAGTTGTAGGTTCCATGTATCCACCTCCACAATTAAAATCCAGAAATTTGAATTTATATGATTACACCAATTTTAATCCTAAATTTTACAGTGGTCAATAACAATCGTGGCAATAAGTTTACATTTTTATGCAAAACGGAAATAAACGTTTATATAGGCAAGGAGTATGTTCAACGAAGTTCCCCTTGTTTAGTCTATAATTAATCTGCCCAATGGCATCCCAAGGGCAGTTTTGTCTGGATCACCATCACCATATACAGAACATTCATCTAAAATCTTCTTATACAAAGTAAGGGCAGAGGCCATCCATAGGATTGCTTCTGCCCTTCTCGTTATGTTCGTACCCCGCATCGACAAGTCGTTCTGTTCTATTCAGCGCTACTCTGCTCTGTTCCAGCCAGTCGCGACACCCTGATTGCTGTACCTTAGCTGTATCTTTTTGAAGCGTATCCCCAGACCTGCATTATTTCATCACACTGAACTTCTTGGTCGTCGCCCGAACGGACTCGTCTTCTCCCCATACAATGACACCTACGACTTTGGTCTCTTCCAATGTCATTGATGCAATTTCACTTGCATATTCCTCAAAAGCATTATTCAAGGACTGTCCTGTCTGTGTAAAAACAAGATGTTTCAATCCGCCCTGATTCTCAGTACAGGATTTGGCCAGATTGATCAGTTGATTCTCCCCTGCCTTCAGAATAACGGTGCTGTATCGGATACCTGCATGCTGGACCCCACTCTGATCCAATACAGGCTGATCCGAATACAACTCCGGTTCGTTCAGGGCAGCTTGTCCCATGAGCAATGCTGCCACATTGGCTGCGGCTCCTTGCTCCAGATTTTTATCCAGTATAATTGCAATTCTCTTCATACGAGTGCATTCACCCTCTGTGGTTTTTTCGTAAAACATACCCATGGCATTTGAATTCCTTCACGCATTACTTTATACGTGACCAGTCCATAATGTTCCGCACAGAGCTGGTTCGTCAGTGCAATGGAGGTCTCTGTGTTCAGCATAACCTGCCTGCAGGCCTCCGGGTTGGAAGATACCGTGTGGTTCTCTCTATAGTCAATATTGAGTTCAGATAACAAGTATGTAGTCGCCGGATGATGAAAAATCGTATCAATCTGCTCTGGACATGAGGCGTGGAAGCCGGACAGCACCAGTGCAGGAATCTTCTCTACAAAACTTTCAGACACGACCAGGTCTGAATCCATAATGAAGCTGTTCAGCTTGGGATACGCTCCAGGCACCAGCAGACAGGAAATCTCACCGGATTTCAGGTCTTCTGCAGCTGCTTCGAACTCAGGGTATGGCTTAATCATATCAGAATTATCCATTTTTTTCGCAATATGCATGCTGCAAGTCAGGAATCCTTCATCGTCACCCAATGTGCCCAGTATGGCATATTTCTCTTTTTTTATATCCACTTTTATCCATTACCTCCCATTTAATTTCCAATTCGGTACGATACTATACCAAAAAAATCCTGCTGTCAATTAACACTTCAACGCAACAAAAATATGTATGGTTGTTCATAAAATTTTTACATAAAATGTATTGAAAACAGAAAAGAATGAGCTATAATGTTGTGAAAACCATTCATTATTTCAATTTTTATCCAGGAGGACCTATGAAAACAATCGTATACATATCTGATTTCAGGCTTCCCTTTGGTTTAAACTTCGTAAAACCCTTAACCAAGTATACAGACTGCCGAAAGATTCTGATTATTGAACGTCATCAATTACATCATCCCGAACGGCTTGAAGCGTATTTTGATGAAATACGATACGTTGATCATCTCGAATCTGTGGATGCCATCCGGGCACACATCCAGCAAATACTGCAATCACACTCCATCATGGCTTTGTTAACTCCGGGTGAGAATGCCATTGAGATCGGCGGACAACTCCGTTCAGAGTTCGGCATTCCGGGCATGCAGCGCAATCAAGCCGAGGCGGTTCGGAACAAGTGGATTATGAAACAAATGTTACATCAGCGCGGAATTCGTACGTCCAGAACGGCCATTGCGCTCCAGCAACAGGACTATCTTCGTTTCTCTGCTACGTATGGGTTCCCCATCATTGTGAAGCCGCTCAGCGGTTACGGCAGCATCAACACGTTCAAGCTGTCTAGCATGGAGGAACTCCTCCATTATCTGCAACATACAAGACAAGAACAGCAACGAGATTTGCTGGAAGAATTCATTCATGGCACAGAGTTCCACTGTGACTCCATTGTGTGCAAGGGAGAAGTGGTCTTTGCTTCCGTGTCCCAGTACCTCTACAACTGTTTGGACATCGCAACGCAACAGAAGCCTCCAGCTAGCATTACTTTCCCCAAAGGAACAGAAGCAGATTTTATCCAGCGTATTCAGGACATGAATAGACAAGTTATTGCCGCGCTTGGCATCAATCAATCGGTGACCCATGCGGAGCTGTTCCTCACGCCAGAAGGAGAAGTCGTATTTGGAGAGATCGGGGCCAGAATCGGGGGTTCTCATGTGATGCCGCCTTGCATTAAGAACACGCATGGTGTGGATTTCTTTGAAGCAGTTACAGATCTGGAACTCGGTACATATACCTTCACGCAGCAGGAGACCAATAACAAATTCACGGGTATGGTCTGTTTCCCCTCCCGTGCAGGAGTGATCCAGCACATCTCCGCGAGAGACGATTATAAGGATGTTCCAGGCATCATTGAATTTAACGTCTCCTATGAAGTAGGGCAGCAGGCAGGAGATGTAAACGACACGATGACACGCTCAGGGTTCGCCATTGTGGAAGGGGATTCGTTCGAGGAATTACGCCAGACATTGCTGGATATGTATGATCGATTCGTCATTGAGGTAGCGATGCACGAAAACGTATAAGATCACGAATAAGTAGCAGAGATTGAGCTTAACCTCTGTTTTTTCACTGGAAATGTGTTTTTTGGGGGAGGAATGAAACGATTGTCTTTATTCAAAACATACGCGGGACTCAGCCGTGATATCTATTATCTCTGTTTGGCAAGAACCATTAACAGCACGGGGGATTTTATTTTCTCCCTGATCACCTTGGTGCTTACTCTGCAGATGGGCATGAGTGTAGTCAGTGCGGGTATTTTTGTATCCATGGCAGCTCTGATTAGCGGCCCCGGTGTACTGCTTGGGGGTTATTTAAGTGATCTGATTGGCAAAAAAACGATTATTGTCTCCGGGCAGGTGTTGTCCGCCCTTATGATCATGAGTTGCTCCTTCTGGTCAGGCACGATAATCATCGGTTACCTTCTGATTGCGGTCATGTTCTTCATCAGTATTACACGCCCGGCGTATAATTCCTTAATTATCCAATTATGCCCAGATGAGAAGGAGCGGAAATCAGCCTTTTCCCTGATGTATCTTGGAGCCAATCTCGGTATAGCGCTTGGGCCATTGATTGCCGGATTTTTTATCAAGGATTACGTGCATATCGTCTTTCTCAGTATCGGTACGGTATTTCTGATCTCTACCTTTATCATTTGGAAAAAGGTTCATGTTGGTGTGAGCGACCAGGCAACACAGACTACGACTGGGGAACGGGGACATCACACACAGCAACCACAGGGGGAACAACAGCCACATGGGAAGCAACAACACCAAGACCAGCAGCCGGGACAGCAAAAACATAAACCGGGTAGCTATCCATCCAGGCAGCAACAAGGATCAGAATCTCTGCCTTCGCCGTTGTTCCCTATGTTGCTGAAGAATCCACTCGTTATATTTTTCATCGTAGTATCATTCCTTAACTATTTTATTTACATGCAGTACTCGTTCAGCCTGCCCCTGCAGATGAATCAGACGTTCGGTGAACATGGAGCAGCTTACTATGGATCTGTCATGACCATTAATGCAATCAGTGTCATCCTTCTGACCACGCTGGTGCTGTCCGCTACCCGTAACTTCACGGCTCTAAACTCGATCGCGGCAGGCGCTCTCTTTTATGGCATCGGATTGGGTGCGCTATACCTGCTCGGGGATTGGCCTCAATTTGCTATCGTTGTGGTATCCACAGTGCTCTGGACGATTGGAGAGATTCTGGTGCAGACCAATATCAATCTGTATATTGCATCCCGCGTGCCCGACACGCATCAGGGGAGATTTAACGGCTTGCTGTTGTTTGTAGGTTGTCTGGGGTATACCCTTAGCCCTTATTTGACGGGCCTGTTCATTCGAAGCGTGGATATGGAGAGTGTATGGATCATTATTCTGGGTATCAGTCTGTTCTATGCACTGTGTATGGTTCTTCTTTGGTATATTGAAAAAAACGCCACAAATAACCGTGGAATCGAATCACCTGATTACTCGAAAAGTGTCTAAATCTTAGCCTCAGTGTATAAGAGCTTCTGCTGCTTATGGTAAAACGAAAACGAGCAATACAAAAACGGGACAATACTGAATTAGGTCTGCACGAGGAGCCTCCAAAAATGTGTTTTTTGGATGTAACTACGCTCATTGGACCAAATCTTCAGGATTGTCCCTTTAGTTAATTGCTTGTTCTGCTAAGCCATTCCGCCTAACACTGCGTCTTACATATCGTCTTACGCTTTGTCTTACATGAATCCAGCTTTTCGGATGTTCCGCTGGAAGGGTTTATTTACGCAATCTACGTGCACTTAATGCATGATAATCATTATTCAAAAAGGTGCTACGCGTGTTCTTCATCATCTCGATTCGCTGCTCTGCAAGCCGATCCGCAGCAACATAAGTTGCGATGCCTTCGGAACGGGAGCTTTCGAATATTTTCTCCAGTGTGGTGTAGATCTCTCCGATCTTCGCCCATGCTCGCTCCGCATGATATCCATTCAACTCATCGGCAATGTTAATCACGCCGCCAGCATTAATGACATAATCCGGTGCGTACACGATTCCCCTCTGATACAACTCATCCCCATGGCGAGGTTCCAACAACTGATTGTTTGCACAACCTGCGTCAACTTTGGCTTTTAGTGTCTTGAGCGTATCATCGTTAATCGTACCGCCGAGCGCACATGGCGCATAGATATCGCATTCCACGCTTGTAATGTCTGCCGGATCAACCGCCTTGGCTCCAAAACGCTCTACCGCCAGCTTCACGGCATCCTTATGAATATCCGTTACAATAAGCTGCGCGCCTTCTTCGTACAGATATTTGCACAAGTTCATGGCTACGTTTCCTACACCTTGGACAGCAATCGTTTTGCCCTCCAGCATATCGGTGCCGAAAGCTTCCTTCGCAGTAGCCTTGATTCCTCTGTACACACCCCAAGCTGTTGCAGGCGAGGGATTACCGGATGAACCATAGCTTGCGGAGATCCCCGTGACATAATCCGTCTCCTGATAGATCAGATTCATGTCCTCTTCCGTCGTTCCCACATCCTCGGCGGTAATATAACGGCCATTCAGACCTTCAATGTAGCGGCCGAAGGCACGAAACATCGCTTCATTTTTGTCCTTACGCGGATCTCCGATGATTACCGTTTTTCCCCCGCCCAGATTGAGGCCGGATACTGCGTTTTTATATGTCATGCCCCGAGCCAGACGCAGTGCATCTTCAATGGCCGCTTCCTCTGAAGCATATGTCCACATCCGTGTACCGCCAAGCGCAGGTCCGAGTGTCGTATCGTGTATAGCGATGATGGCCTTCAAACCTGAATTCCGATCCTGACACAGAACCAGTTCCTCATAATCATGCTGCTCCATTGCATCAAACCAACTCATGTGCTAACCGTCTCCTCTAAACCATTTTTGCGATAAACGCATCCTTCTTAACTGCCTTATGAAACTAATGATATGATCCATCTACTATTCTACCCATATCGAACCAGTTTGTGCAAAATCACATCAACCTGTTCGCTAATAAAAAAAGATTCCACCTGTCACTGGTGACAGGTCAGAACCTCCATCAACTCATCACTGATGCTTGGTCAGGTTAGTATACTCCATCGCGCTTTAGACCAGCGTTTCGACCACATTGATCGGGTGTAACGCTCCCTCCACGGCAAAAGAAGCCTGTCCCGTCTCTTCTGAGACCACCAGTACGACCGCATCGGTCTGTTCGCTTAGTCCAATTGCCGCCCGATGACGTGTGCCCAGCTTTTTCTCATGGGTCTGAACCTGCGATAACGGTAACACATTGCCAGCAGATACAATCTGATTTCCGCGAATCAGCACGGCCCCGTCATGCAATGGCGCACCAGGAATGAAGAGCGATTCGAGCAGCGCGTGAGTTACCTTGGCATCTACCGCTACACCGGAATGAATCACTGACTCCAGCGAAACCTCTCGTTCAATCACAATCAAGGCTCCGTACCTGCGATCGGATAGGTGCTGCACGCTGGTTGTCAGTTCTGCAAACTTCTCGGTGAATGGTGACAGGTAGCAGTCAAGATAAAACGAAGAAGCAAGCACTTCAATATGCTTGATCTCGGCACGAATCTCCGCAAACTGCCCGAGCAAGCAGACACTGTCATGGTCAAAACGTGATAACGTCAGATTCATTCGCTCGGCTACACGGTGCAGGTCTGCCTTTAACTTTTGCTTCATCAGGGAACTGTCACAGTCCGCTTGTCTGATATGCTGATTCATCTTGTGCCGCCTCTCTCTCCCTGTTACTCTTCTGCTCTTGAACTGGTCAGTCTCTAGGGTCGAATTTCATGATTACCCATATCTTGTCCGCAGGAGAGAAACCTTATGCAGAGACCTTCCGTGAAGCTTTGAACGATGAGATTAAAGGTCATCGTTATTAAAATTCTCGAATAGAAACCATTTATTAGTTGCATCGTACGTATTATGATACATTACAGGGGAAATAAGGAAATTGTTCAAGGAGGATGTTGTTTTGAAAAAGGGTACAAAGTGGGTATTGTGGATCTTAGGAATGTTGTTGGCTGCAATCTTTATTAACTTTTACATGAATCAATTCAGTTTTGCTTATGCTCTAATCACCGTGCTTCTATTCGTCTTCACGGGGTGGGGATTCATAGCCAAGTTAAAGAATGACGTTCGTCAATATGAAGATCATTATAGAAGAGAGTCACAATCGTACATAGACGATATAGAAAAATATACACGCTAGCAAAATAAATGGTTACGGCTGTTCAGAAAAAATTCAAACGGGGCAAACACCCGCCCATGGTGCTCTACATTCTTTGTTCTACGCTATGTTTAATACTCCCATGGAGCCCAGGTCATAAACCGTCTTCTGATGCATGAGTAAGCATCCAAAAGGGCTATAACCGATCACAACGGTTATAGCCCTTTACGTATTGAACACACGGCAAGAAAGAGGATGCAGCTCTACTAGTTAAATAAGAACCATTTTTTCACCACTCCAAGCACATCTTCTTTACTGCGCTTTGCCGTATGAACCTGCTTTGAACGTTGTTGGATCGTACCACTTGTATCCTGTGGCCGGAGCAGCCCAAGGCTCAAGCTGTGGCTCCGTGGAACTCGCCGGTGTCTCCATCGGCAGCAAGCTGGTCGCGGTATCCAGAGTCAGTCCTGGCACTTGAGACAGACTGGTGTAGCTTTCTTTGACAGCCAGCCATTTCACTGTATTCACCAGGAAGGTCGCATCGTTCACCTCTTTGAATCCGTCATAGGTCTTTTTGGTTGCTCCATTTTCTTCACGCAGATACTTCGGCGTTGCATCTTCAACCGGAGAGGAATCCCCGATGAATGCCGCTTTTCCAGCACCTACCTTGGCAATCGCAGCGTATGCTCCTTCCGCTCGTCCACCACCACTGTATACGCCCTGATCTACAGCGTTATTCCACTTGGACACACCCGTTGGAACATACACCAAACCTTTGGCTTTGTTCGGGTCCATGATTGCAATCGTTGATCCGGCATGCATCGCTACAGCTTGTACACCTGTTGTAATACCAAAAGATTGAGTCGGTGCCACGATATCTGTGGCATTCACATCCCCCAAAGCGTTATAGCGGAAACGAACACCAAAGTTCGTTCCAAGCCAGTCGGAGCTAATTACCCCCTGCATGGCTGGTGATTCGGCTTCAGCAGAGGACATGCCTTTGGCCGGATTCAGAAAAGCACCGCGGCGATAGCCGTTGAACACTTCAGAGGAATCCCAACGGTTTTTGTTGCGGTCTGCATTATAGTGATCCGAGATGAAGAAGACACTTCCGCCATTCTGTACGTATTGCAGGAGCGCAGCTTGCTCCGTGGCCTTGAATGGGACGTTGGCTTCGCCAATGACAAACACGTCATAGTCTTTCAATTTGTTATAGGTGTAAGCTTGCTCACCAAATGTATAGGGGATGCTGCGTTCCAGCTGATCCACGGTAAAGCCTGCGTTTCGCAAACCATTAGCAAAATCTGAAAAGGCTCCATCGATAATCCAGTCCGCCGCACCTGCGGTTTGGGCATGGGTATTGTCAAACAACACTTTTTTGCCTGTACCATCCGGCAGGGTTGTCCCTGGATTTGGGTTCGGGTTCGGCTCCGGGTCAGGGTTGGTGGTTCCAGAAGAAAGAGAGATGGACGTAGGGTTTTTGATACCGGCATAACTGTTATACGCGCCAAGTGTTCCGGTCACGATAATTTTTTTGCCGACCAGACCAGGGTTCGAAGCCAGTCCGAATTGAGTACGGAAAGATGAAGAGACCTGCACATCAAGCAGTTTGGCGTTCTCGCGCTCAGATGCCGAATCTGCAATCAACACATTGAAATCATTGGCATACGGAGAGGTGAATTTAGCCGTCAGTGACCCGGTGGCATGTCCCACAACGTAACCTTCAACCGTTGTCGTGCCTCCACTGCTCTGGGCAGCAATAGCCTGTGATACAGTAAGTGGTGCTGCTGCTTGAACCGGAGCCAGATACCCCGGAGCAAGTAATGTTGCTGCCATCATTATAAAGACCAGGAATGCCCCGATCCAGTGCTGCCTTAACGCCTTTTTCATAATCCTCTTCTCCTCCTTCATATCGATGGATGTCTGTACGTGCTGTATCAAGTTGACATGTCTGTCGCCTGAAAAATGTCTTGCTGCAAGCTGTCTCCTCTTTAATTTAATACTTCATATGATGAATTCCTCTTTGATTATGTAAAATTTTTGAAAAAAGTTTGTATGAACTCTCTTTCGTCGATACTGGCTATTGTTAAGAAGATTAGACCGAGTAGATCTTATCTCTCGTTATGAAGGAGAATCTCATATGAAGATTATATTTCTGTTACTTCTGATTATTGTTCCACTTGTCATGGCTTATGCAGCACTTCGATTCAAACCAATCCGCTGGGTTTTCCACGTGCTGGCCATCCTGTGCTTCTACAGTGCAGCAACTGTAATCGCCAGCGATGTGTATGCAACGAATGCTCATATGACGACGTTCACAACGGAAATTCATCACTTTTTGCTGAACGGCTGGTTCCTGATCCCCGCTGCTTACCTAGGTGTATATATTCCGTACATGCTGTGGATAAGGCTTTTTACCGAAAAAAATTGATTACTCCCCAGGTTAAGCATTGCATTTTATCCATGTTCGTTGCATAATAAAAACATATGTATGATAATGATTATCATTATTGAGCTTGTTTACTGTCATGTTGTCAGTTCTATGACCATGACCATGCATACGACTTTATCGATAAAGGGGAACGAACATCAAATGAACACAACTCTGCAAAAGGCTGATCTGCAGCTGGACGATTATTTGGATCTTCTGAACCTAGCAACCAACCTAGGTGACACGAGATGGCAAAAGGAGATTATTCGCAAACTGTCCTACACGTATCCTGCAACGGCTTGCAAGCAACCACAATAAAACACATAGATCAAGTCACTTCAAATACGAGGCATGAATGCATGCTTCCATATAAAAATTGCCCTTGAGGGATTCATGGTATTGAATTCAATCTTGGGCTTTTTTCGGTTGTGCCACGCCCGTTATACATTATAATAGGGAGAAAATGGGTGAAGGAGCTGGGCGCCATGCAGCTGGAGACCGAAAGATTACTAATCCGTGATATTGTAGAACGTGACTGGCCGTACATACATGCATATACTTCGATGCCTGAGGTTACAGTGCATACCGCTTGGGGACCCAACACAGAAGAGGATACAAAGGCTTATGTACAGGATGTCATGCGTATGCAGCTGACTGAGCCGAGAGAAGGGTATGAGTTCGCGATTGTTTTGAAAAAGGAAGATCTGCTTATTGGTGGTGCAGGACTACACCTCACAGAACAAACGAATGCCGAGATCGGCTATGTCCTGCACCCTGCTCATCAGGGGAATGGCTATGTCACCGAGGCCTGCCGTGCACTGCTTCAGTTTGGATTCCGGGAACTTGGTGTTCACCGAATCTATGCAAAGTGTCGCCCGGAGAATCCCGCATCCGTACGAGTCATGCAGCGCATCGGAATGCAGCGTGAGGGTGTGTTGCGCGAGCATTGGTTCTACAAGGGCAGGTATCATGACTCTGTGCTCTACTCCATACTCGATCGGGAGTTAGATTAGATCAAATCAGATCAACACAAAAAAGGACGAAACAGTACAAGCTGCTTCGTCCTCTTTACGTCCTGCTCTCTTACTACAATCGGCACAGTTCCTTCGGGCAGCTTGGAAACGATGGGCATCCACACATGCAACGTAGCGCCGCCATGTCCCGAATCATTAATTTGCCGTCCATCATGTCCAACGTACCTTGCTCCTTCCAAGCCCCAAGCATACGAGTAACACTCTCTCGAGTCGCTCCGATCATCTCAGCGAGTTCAGTATGATTCAGCTTCATCTCCAGCACAATACCGTCAGGGATGATCTTGCCATACGTATTGCTGGCACGGATCAGTGTCGAAGCAAGTGCACCTGCTTTGCCATAGAGCAGCAGATCACGGAATCTGGACTGCGTAATCCGTTGCGCAAGCGCCATCCATTGCAGAAATTTAAGCGCCAAATCTCCATTTTTACTTAACACACCTTCAAGATCACTCAGCGAGATAATAGCCAGTTCGCCCTTTTCCGCCATCTCAGCACTGTAACTGTGATTCTGTCCGCCAACGCCGCCAAATTCACCGATCAGATCACCACTCTGCTGAATCGACAGAATGATTTCTTTGCCATCCTCCGTCGATTTGGTCAGCTTCACGCGCCCGGAACGAATGTAGTACAGATATCCGGCTTCATCACCTTCCAAAAAGAGACTGTATCCTGACTTCACCTTTTTAGGCTGCATTTTCTCTTCAATCTGATTCCATTGCTCCGCTGTAACAAAAGACAGAATCCCACCTGTTCTTTGAGTCATGTTGCCCGCCTCCGTCTGTGTCCGCTCTTCTTTTTGAGTGATTCTTTCCACAAATACTGTACCCATAAATTTCGTCCCCCTCGGTTACTTCCTTATGATTCCATCATATCGTGAAAGGATCTGGAAGGTTATCGGGGGATCACCTGATCTTTGCGGGGAAACTCCCCCAATTCGCTGTGAGAAAAGTCACACGTCCCTTATTAAGGCCTCATTGGGAGTAGTCCAATCTTAAATTGTCCATTTCTAGCGATCATGCTAGCATACAGTTAAACCCTTATAAGTATTCAATCATGTGAATCTTCAAATTTATAATTCTTTTACTTATGCATCTCTCCAGAACAGGAGGAAATCATATGTTATCCCATGATCGTGATGTTTGGAAAAGGTTATCTGGCCCGTATGGATCAGCAATACATGTACCCAGCTTATTGCAGCAGCTAGAGCAGGAGTTCAGCCAAGAAGTTTTTGAAAATCTGTTTCAGGAATATCTGTTTCATCAAAATACAATCTATACAGCTACCTACGCCGCCATGCCATTTCTAGCACATCTCGCTTGTACGACATCCGATGCAGCGGTACGCAAAGAACTGTTTATCCACTGCGGTATTATTGAAGCAAGCCGCGATGAGCAGCACCAAACGCCATATCCACCATCCTGGACTGAGCTGGCCGATGTGGTGGGGAGTACTGTCTGCACGGAGATGTACAATGATTATGTAGAAGCTATCGACCAGCTTAAATCGCTGACAGAACAAGTACTGAATGATGTCGCTGTATCATCCACAGATGATATGGAGAAACGTTACATCCTCATTGCGGATGCCGCATTCCGCGAATCCTATCCTGTCGCGAATATGCTGATGACATTTACAGAAGGAGATGAGTATGTAGCTGAATGCCCAGCTTGCGCAAATGAATTGTACATATGGCCCGATGAACATCATGCTGTGCCTCTGAAAGCTTATGAACAAGATCCTGTTTTTCAACCTGATCAGGAAGCTCAGGCCATCATTCCCGCTTCTTCATGGACAGATGAGGAGACACAAGTTCTAGCAGAGCGGACAGCACGGATCGGAGAACAGACACTAGCCGCATATCTGCCCTATCTGGCAGGCAAAACAACATGCCCCTCTTGCCATGAGAATATCTCAGTATGGCCAGCATTACTGAGCACGTTTACAATGTAGAAAAATAGAAACGTGTACATTGCTAACCTGCAGGAGAGTCTTCCTAAATATACACTCTTTCCAGAATACACATTTAAACGAGACAGTTGGCGCAGATTTCCAGCTGTTTTTTTCATTCTTAAGCTTCTCGGAGTGTTCCGGTGCCCACGTTCAGTAATTTCCAGAAGTGAAATAGGGGTTTTCCCTGAATTACAAGGCTGACAAAACAGTCTACAATAGAACTAACATCGGAATAAATTAATTGTACAACTTTTTTCAATCCTACGAGCCTTGTGTTTAAGGTTACCCATATGTTGCGATAACAATCGTGATAAGGAAGTAAACATACTGAGTGACGTGCGAATCGTCTATATGATCCATAAAAAAGGAAGTGTCCCTCATGCATGATGAAGTCTCATCTACCGTTCAGGAGATGATCAGCGGCCTGTGTCAGATCACCGCCGGCGATTTTTGCGGAATGGCTTGTGTATCTGGATCGATGTTACGCTGGAAATATACCTATGGGGCAACGAATCAACGTGTGCAACGAATGGCTATGCGCCCTGGACAAGATCTGGTTGGCACAGCGCTCAGAACGGGCCGCACGGTTATGCTGGATGAGCAATCCAGGGGAGAATACACTCCAGATCGCTGCCCGCTTATGCTTGCTGAACGACTGGTGTGTGCGATAGCCGTGCCTCTGTTCAAGCAAGGCAGCCTGCCAGACGGTGTATTGCTTGTGGGAAGCAGAACCCCTCGCACGTTTTCCCCCGAGATAGTGATGCAAACCGAACAAACGGCAAGACAATTAGAACAATATGCATAAGCAAGAGAGATAGGTAAAATGAGACACCCCGCGCCATATACTATGTTACGACTTGTATACATCTGATACGTGGAGGGCTTAGAAAGTGAGACTTTTCAGAGATTAACCTCTGAGAAGTCTTTTTTTTGGTATGATAGGGGTAGATGAAGGAAGCGGACAGGGGGAAACGATTGTGATTCGACTGTTAGTTGTAGACGACCATGTAGTTGTACGTTCTGGGCTGATCGCCTTGCTTGAAGGTAAGAATGATATACATATTGTTGGAGATGCAGCGGATGGCGACGAGGCCATTGCCAAAGCACAGGAGCTGAAGCCTGATGTGGTTCTGATGGATTTCAGTATGCCCCCCGGCAAGGATGGATTGACCGCTACGGCGGAGTTGAAAAAATTAATGCCGGATCTATCGATTTTAATTCTAACGATGCACGATGATGAGGAATACCTGTTCCGCGCAATCCATGCAGGAGCGTCAGGGTATATTCTCAAAAGCGCACCCCATGAGGAGTTGCTAGCAGCTATTCGTTCCGTAGCAGATGGAAGCGCCTACCTCTATCCAAGTGCAACCAAACGATTGATGAGCGAGTATCTCGACAAAGCCAAACAGGAAAATGCCGGGCCCTACGATACGCTCTCGGATCGGGAGAAAGAGATTTTGTCCTGGATTGCCAAAGGATACGCCAATAAAGAAATTGCCGAGCATCTGGTCATTAGTGTCAAAACCGTGGAATCGCACAAGAGCAATCTGATGGAAAAACTTGGTCTACGCACCAGACCGGAACTGGTGAAGTTTGCGATGAAAAAGGGGTTGTTGAACTTTGAGTAAACCACACAAAAACCGACTTAGCGGATTAGCGGACCAGCCCGTTCAGCTGCTGCTGAAAGAAATTGACGAGCATATCTCGGACAATGAATTCCGCAGCAAACTGAAGGGTTCGCTGCATCAGCTCAGTGACCTGAAATTTGCACTTGATGAATCCTCGATTGTAGCGCTGACAAATCATTTAGGGAAGATCCAATACGTCAACGATAAATTCTGCGAGATTTCACAATATAGCCGCGAAGAACTCATTGGTCAGGATCACCGGATTATTAACTCGGGGTACCACGGTAAAACCTTTATGAAGACGTTATGGGATACGATTTCTTCAGGTAAGGTGTGGCATGGCGAGATTCGGAATCGCGCGAAAGATGGCAGTTACTATTGGGTCAATACAACAATCGTGCCTTTTCTCGATAATGACGGTGAGCCTTATCAGTACCTAGCTGTGCGCAGTGAAGTAACCAAGCTTAAAGAAGTAGAGGCTGAACTGCAGCAGATGATGTCCCAAGTGATGAACATTCAGGAGGAAGAGCGGCGCCGCATCTCTCGTGAACTCCATGATGGCATAGGACAAAGCCTCTTCTCTCTCGTGATTCAGATGGACCGCCTGCTGGCAGAACAAGCGAATCCAGGTGTAGAAGCACTGCGAAAACAGGTTACTGGTATTATGGAGGATGTACGGGGTATGGCTTGGGAACTTCGCCCATCCGTGCTGGATGACCTCGGTGTTGTTCCTGCAATTCGAACCTATATTGAGAACTATACCCGCCATTACGGCATCGAGATTGCTCTGGAGTGCAGCTTGCGTAAGCGACTGGATATGAACAAAGAGATTGCTATTTATCGTATAATCCAAGAAGCCTTAACGAATGTGGCCAAATATGCTGACGTTGCAGAGGCTCGTGTAACTGTGGAAGACAGCGAAGATCTCACTCTCGTTGTTATTGAAGATCAAGGTGCTGGTTTTAACGAAGCTACTGCCGGGAATGGGGTAGGATTATTCAGCATGGAAGAACGTGCACGCGGAGCAGGCGGGACATTACGCATCTCTTCCGAACCTGGTGAGGGAACCACTGTGACACTGCTGCTGCCGAAATCCGTGAACATGTAATGGGCTTGTGCTACCAGCGAACTGACATCAGACTCAATAACATAGCAACACCTTCTATATTCTTCTTGCTATTAATCTTTAGAAAATTTTTCCTTTGAAGATACAGATTCATCATCAAATGTTTGTCAACGATGAAGTGCAGACTACCCGCATACAGCGAGTGGTCTTTTTCATTCATAATAGACAAAATGGAAGCTCTCCCGTATCTATTTTGAACAATTCACATGAAATCAGTTGACGCTGATTACGTTTCGTCATTAAACTATGAATGCTGCAATGATAATGCATACAGGAAAACGAAAAGGATGATTCCAACATGTCATATAAACGTCCCTCCAAAGGCAGGGAAATACCGGAAATGTATAATCTAGACGAGATGGATCGTAAAATTATCGCCGCCCTTCACGAGAATAGCCGGATATCATATACAGACATCGGTACACAGATCGGATTATCACGTGTGGCCGTTCAAGCTCGCATCAATGCATTGTCCGAAAAAGGAATCATTGAACGCTTCACCGTTGTCATTAACCCTGGCAAGGTAGGACTGCAAGTCTCTGCCTTTTTTAATGTAGATGTAGAACCACGCTTTCTGGACGAAGTTGCCCAGTTGCTAGACGAAGAGCCGGCTGTGACCAGCCTCTATCATATGACAGGCCCAAGCACCCTGCATATGCATGGCATTTTTGCAGATATGGAAGAGATGGAACAGTTCTTGCTGGAGAAGCTCTACCAGATGCCCGGCATTGTCAAGGTGGAATCTCAACTGCTCTTGAAACGTTATAAAAGCCGCATGGGTATGAGACTCTAGGAGGGTGTCAGCATGAGTTGGAAAGATTACAAAGGGCTCGTCATCGGTATGATACGGACTGGAATTCTGGGATACGGCGGCGGTCCTTCAGTTATTCCATTAATCCGTTATGAGGCCGTCACCCGTTACGAGTGGGTCAGCGACGATGAATTCGGTGAGATTCTGGCAATTGCCAATGCCCTGCCGGGGCCGATTGCAACCAAGATGGCTGCCTATCTCGGGTATAAAACGAAAGGGGTACTGGGCGCTATTGTCGCCGTACTTGCTCACATTTTGCCGACAAGTATTGCGATTATTGCGCTACTGGGCTCGATGTACGCGCTGCGCGAATCCAAAATTGTAGCAGGCATGGTCGCAGCCGTTCGGCCTGTTATTTTTGTGATGCTCGGCATGATGGCCTATGAATTTGCGATGAAAGCATGGAAAGGCCTAGGTAAATGGTTTGCCATTTTATTTGGCGTCATGGCCTTCGTAGCATTACAGCTGCTGCATATCCATCCTGGATTAGTCATTACAGTGTTCCTTGTTTATGGCTTCTTCCATTTTGGTCTGGTTCAGCATTTCCGCTCCAAAGGTAACTCCGATAAGGAGGTATCGTAGCATGATCCAGACATGGTGGGAATTATTTTGGGGGTTTTTCGTAGCTAACATCCTCGGATACGGCGGCGGTCCTGCTTCCATTCCATTGATGCAAGAAGAGATTGTGAACCACTATCACTGGATGACAACCGAACAGTTTGGTGATGTGCTAGCGATTGGCAATGCGCTCCCGGGGCCTATTGCTACGAAAATTGCTGCATTTGTGGGATATCACGTTGCAGGCTGGTTTGGAGCCTTGATTGCCAGCTTCGCAACCATTGTACCGTCAGCAGCTGCACTGATTCTGTTGCTTCGTTTGTTAAACAAACATCGGACCTCACCTAGAGTCAAAGGCATGACTCTGCTTGTGCAGCCAGTGATCGCTGTGCTCATGATTCTGCTCACATGGGAATTCGGCCAAGTATCCTCGGGTTCGATTGGCATCTGGCAAACACTCATTATTGCAGGCATCTCGCTCTGGGTTATGACCAAAACCAAGCTGCATCCAGCGATTCTGATTCTTATTGCATTTGCTTATGGTGCTCTGGTGCTGTCTCATACGATGTGACTATATGTTTTCATACAAAAAACGGTGCTGCCTATATTGGCAACACCGTTTTTTGTAGATTATACATAATAGATTACACTAAAATTTGGGATTAATATTATTTGGCCTCAACCACGACGTTAACCTTCGTTTTTACCCCTGCATAGGAAACGGTAATGGTTGCTTTCCCTTTACCATTCGCTTGAATCACGCCATCTTTCACGGAAGCCGTTGTGATGCGGGAGGATTTCCAGAGTGCCGGCTTAGATACATTGGACTCGCTTCCATCCACATACGTTGCGATTGCTGCAACGGTTGCCTTATCTCCCACTTTCATAGTCAACGTTACTTTATCTGTCTGCAGATATTTCAGTGTATCTACATCTAGCGCAATCGTAACCGTTTTGCTACCATACTTCGCTGTGATTTTGGCTTTACCTGAGTTCAAAGCTTTCACTTTACCTTTGCTCACTTGAGCGACTTTGTAACTACTTGTTTTCCATTCTGCTTTATCCGTAACATCCCGCTCACTGCCATCACTTAAAGTAGCTGTTACCTTCAGATCAACAGATTCACCAGATTTCAAAGAAATGGCCTGTTCAGACGCGACAATGCGTGAAATCACATCGACTTCAACTTTAATCGTAATTTTCTGGGAGCCGTATTCAGCTGTGATATTGGCTTTACCACTGTTGTTCCCTGTAATTACACCTTTTTTTACGTCTGCTACACGAGAATTGCTTGATTTCCAGATTGCATCTGCTGTGACGTCTTTGACATTACCGTCCCCATCCGTACCTGTGAGGATGACCGTTTGTGTTTCTTTGGCCGACAGAACTACAAATTCTGTATCAGCCTCTAGACTACTAACCAAGCCCACTTCTACAGGAATAGTCAACGTTTTACCTTCAATTTTGGCAGTGATCGTCGCTTTCCCTGTTGCTACACCCGTAATAATACCTTTGCTGTCTACTTCTGCAACTTTCTCACTGCTACTGCTCCAAGTTGCATTTTCGGATACATCCTTCGAGGTATCGCCGTATATTGCAAGCACTTTGACAGAAGTAGTCTCACCAACACCAACCGTGGCTTTCTTCTTGTCCATCTCATACTTGTCAGGAACATCTACACTTACCGTGAATTTCACAGTTTTTCCGCCATATGCAGCAGTGATTGTAGCTGTACCGGATTGGTAAGCGACGAGTTCCCCATTAGATACATACACAACATCCTCATTGCTGGATGTCCAAGTCGCTTTGGATGTTACATCTTCCTTGCTCGAATCAATATACTCTGCGTTCAACGTCAGTGTTTTTGTTTTATTATTGCCCGTGACACTCATAGCCAGTGTATCTTTGACATCATTGATATCCAGATATCTCGCCGTATCTACATCAACAGCAATTTCAACTGTTTTACCACTATAAGTTGCCTTGATCGTTGCTGATCCTGCGCCTACAGGTGTAATTTGGCCTTTGAATACGGTAGCTACTTGTTCATTACTTGATGACCAAATTGCCTTACTGGTTACATCTACATCACTGCTGTTCGGATATGAAGCCATAACGACCACATTGGCCGTTTTACCAGTTTCGCTCGAACGGAAGAAGATACTCTGTTCATTCACGCTCAGCTTACTTGTCAAGTCCACATCAACACTTACTGATACGGACTTGGTTCCGTATTTACCTGTAATTATGGCAGACCCTGCTGAATATCCTGTAATGTTGCCTTTCAGTACGTCAGCTACCTTCTCATTGCTCGATGTCCACTCTGCAAGATCTGTTACATCCTTGGTAGTACCATCTGGATAGGTTGCTGTTAATTTTACACTTTCTTTTTGTTTAAGTAGCAAATTCACTTTGCTCTTATCTGCATCAACACGTTTGACCACTTCCACATTCACTTCTACCGTTACACTCTGACTGCCCAGTTTGGCAGTGAGTGTTGCCGTACCTGCTTTTTGACCGGTAACTTTACCGTTTACCACCGTGGCAACCTTCTCATCACTGGTTGTCCATACAGCTGTGTTGGCAGCGTTTGTGTCCGTCGTATTGTCATTATATGTAGCAGTCAATATAATGTCTTTTGTTTCTCCCATGCGCAGTTCTAGACTTTGCACATTTTTCGAGAGAGCTTTAACTTTCTTCGTTACGTTGACTTGGACGTCTTGACTCAGCCCCTTGTACGTCGCCGTAAGCGTTGCTGTACCTTCTCCCTTGGCTGTAATTGTACCGTTATATGCAGTTGCTACTAAAGGATCATTACTCGTCCAGGACGTGCTAAGTGTAATGTTACTTGAGGTATTATCCGAGTATACCCCCGCTACAGTTACTGATCCGGATTCGCCAACTTCGAGCGACATTTCATTCTTGGAAACTACAACTTTATACAGATCTTTCTCTGCCGCAGCAGCCAAGCCTACGTTGGAAATACTCAGCATCAATACCAGCATCATCACCATGTACTTGGTCAATCTTGGCTTTAACATCATTTCCCTCCGATATTCGTCGATTTATTCATACTATACTTAATGTCGGCAGAGACTTTCCATATGTTTAGACTTTCAGGTAATTTTAAGGTAATTTTAAGATTTTATAATGGAAAATAATGCTAATAAACGTTCTATTAAGCGTATATATATTATGGCGCCCAGTGGTCACGATCAAGTCCAGCATAACATGCTTGTGTTGTATAAAATCCCTTAATTTGGAAGGATGATATGCACCTTTCATTTTTAGGATCGGGGGAGATTGGAATGGATAAGTCGTTTGATTACATTGACTATTGGGAACAGACCTATCGTTCGGGTGAGACGTCCGGCAGAGGTTCATACGGCGTTTTGGCTGAGTTCAAAGCTGAGATTGTTAATAAACTAATACAGCGAGAGCAGATTCGTCGAGTTATAGAATTTGGCTGTGGGGACGGTAACCAGCTGCAATATATGAATTATGAGCAGTATCTCGGAATGGATGTAGCGGTCTCCTCCATAAAACAATGTGTGTCGCTGTATGCGAGCGATCCCTCCAAAAGCTTTATGGTATACACACCGGGCCTATGGATCAATCGCGGTTTTCTTCAAGCTGACCTGACGGTGTGTTTGGATGTTCTGTACCATATTACAGATGAAGCAGATTTCCGCACCACCCTCAGAGATGTGTTATATGCTTCAACCAGTTGGGTCGTGCTCTACACCAGATTGAAGGAACAGGGCGATCCTGGAGTGCAGACCATACAGGACCGCAATCTGTTCCACTATCTGTTTGATTACCCCGAGTTCAAAGTATATGAGATTATTCGGCAGCGCTACCCTGAACAATCTTCCGCGGACTTTGTCATCCTGAAACGTTTGCCTGTGAAGTGAAATATCTGCTGCGTTGGATAAAACATTTTAGATGTTTTTGTTCTGACAGTCTCTCATTAAAATAAACCCTCACTTCCGCGTAGCTTTGCCAGAGCCTCCATATAAAAATAATCACCATAGATAATCGGTACATTGATCCCCCGGCCTTCCGGGTAGTGTACCGTTCCCTGCATAATCAGTCCTTCCTCCGCTGCCAGTTCACCGGAGCTATAGTGCTCGTACAGGCCGCGGACGATACGCTCTCCGGCGGCAGCGTAGATATGCCCGCGCGGCGACAGCTTCGCGAGCTCAAGCAGGCCGCTCGCAGTAATCGCCGCAGCGGACGAGTCCCACGCCACCTGATGCTCCGCAGGTGCGCGGAAATCCCACAACGGCACGATATCTTCGCCAAGCATGGCGAGGAAGAAATCGGCCGTTCGCTCCGCTGTCCCCAGATATCGGGCTTCGCCCGTATACCGGAAGGACAGCGCGAACCCGTACAGCGCCCAGGCGGTGCCCCTCGCCCAGGCGGACCCGGGAGCATGGCCTTGGCCGCCATGCTCCCGCAGCTTCTGCCCCGTGTGTGGATCGAATTCCACCACGTGGCAGACGGACCCGTCTGCGCGAACGAATTCGCGCGCCACGGTGTCCGCATGCGCTTCCGCCAGCCATCGGAAGCGCGGATCGCCGCTCTGCTCAGAGGCCCAGTAGAGCAGCGGCAGGTTCATCATGCTGTCCATGATGGCGACACCGCGTGTGTCCATCATGGACGAGCTGAAGTTCCATGCGCGGATGAACTGACCGCGCACATGAAAGCGGGCAGCGAGCAGATTCGCGGCGAGCAAGCCACGCCGCCGCCCATCCTCACTGCCCGTCTGGCGATAGCTTACTACGCCGCTAAGCAGCCAGATGAATCCCAGATCGTGATCCACCGAGTCAGGATCACGCAGACAGCCCTCGAGTTGCCGTTCGCAGCTGTCGTTGATCCGTCGTAGAGAAGGAGCCGCTTCACTCTCCGGAGCAGCTCTGTACACCAGCCATAATAATCCCGGCCAGAAGCCAGCTGTCCACCATTCCGGATCATTCTTGTCGTACACACCCTGCACTGAAATATGAGGGAAGGTATCCTTGATTCGTTTCGCATTCCGAATGGTCTTACTTACCCCTTGTTGCCATGCATCCTCCAGCCATGTTGCCGATGTTGGGATGGTCATGATCTTGTTCCTCCTATTCCTATGCGAGTTGACGCATTTTCGATCGGTTTCTCTGGAATTCCGGCCTCTCATCATAATGCCTCACACCAGACACATTCGTGAAGATCGTAGTAGACAACTCAACAACTCATCTCATCTAATTTCATCTCTTGCCATGCGTCCCAGCCGTACTGTGAATGTCAACTGCTCTGCGCCGTACACTTCCATTCGTGCCTGCTTCAACAGCCCGTTTCGTGATGCTATCTCTTGCTCATCAAGCTGTATTATTGCTCCTGCATCATGTATCGTTGATTCAACGTACGCTCCCCGATAGGTTGTACGCACACATTGCTTGGTATGAGTAATTACAGCCTGTTCCTGACCGTCGCTGAACATAAGTGGAATCTGTGCTCCCACTGCCTCAAGCTCACCTTCAAATGTATACGTCACCGTAAGTTCATCCTCACGTTGTACATAACGGGCCGTCACAGAGCTTATTCCGGATAAAGGTCCCGTCCAGGTTATATCAAAAATATTCTCCGCAGTGTTGCGCATAACACCCTCTCCAACCTTCGTACCTGTTGTTGACACCGTTTCATTCATCTTACGTTGAGCCTCAGATCCCACCAATGGACCCATCTTCGAGAACACGACCTTCCCACCGCCACTTGCAGGGTCTATGCCCGCATCCCGGTCATATTCATTACCCGACGGGATGCCCTCGGCCAGCATGTGCCATACCCCATCGCTTGTCTTCCAGGCAGGAGAATAACTCAAAGGCTGAACAAGCCCTTCTGCGAATTCTGTGAATCCTGCCTGCCCATGGCTAGCAGCAGAAGGCCCAATCAACCCCGGCAGCCCCACCTGCTGTATCCGTACCAGTCCAGGAATGGTATAGGGATCATTCAGTGCGGTATGCAGCACCAATTGCTGACCTGGGACGGAAGCCAGCACCGTTTCGAACCAGCCGTCTGTTTGTAACACCCTGCTTCCCACCTCCGAAGGAAGATAGTAATGAGCGATATCCTTGTCTGAGTCACAGAGGCAAGCATGAGCCAGCGCTGCTGCTGTCCAGAGATTGTAACAGGTATGATTCGTGTAGATTTCGTATCCGTGACGCTTCTCCGGTGCATATTCATTGCGTACAATCTTCAAACGTCCATCCGGCATCAGCCAGCGCTCTATCGCCTCAAAACATCGATTCGCCGCTCGTGCAAACGCACCCGCCATCACAGGATCTCCCGCTTGCATCGCCAGCTCAGCGTGTACTGAGCATATGTATGCCAGCGCAGCTTCATTCCATTGGTGTTGGGAGCTGCGGCCACGTGGTGGTATTTCTCCCAGGGGTGACAACATCAGCAAGGAGCTGAACGCGCCTTGACGGAGCTTCTCTCGCAAGATATCTGCGATCGCCCCTCTGTATCCTGCGTCTATCATCACTTCAAGGTGATAGCGGGTAGCAATATCATAGGAAAATGGGCAATTGGGTCGATCCAGCGGACCGTCCTGATACAGTCCAAGCCCGGTGAACCGCGGCAGATGATAGGCTTCGAGATAACGATTCATCCAAGCTGGATCATCACTCGCAAGCTGTTCCTTCCACCGCAAGAACTCTCCTGAGATCATGATGGCATTCCAGTTAATCATCCGATTGGCATTGTTCATCTTGCTCATTGTGAATACATAATCGTTCTCAGGATTGATCGTGCTCAGAGCCTCAGCCCAGATCGTTGCCTGTTCAGGACGAAGGGGCCGGAGCAGCATATAAGCCCGCATCATCAGCACAGGATAGAAGTCAGGATGATTGTCGGGCGTACGTCCTTTGACCACCGCATCAATGCTCTGTGTGAGAGCGGCTGACGCCGACTCTAACAGCTCCATTTGCCCTGCATCCACTAGAACGGCCGCTGCCATAGCGTAAGCTGGCGTGGAATAATACCTTTCTATTCCAGAATACGGATCGATAATTGCTCCGTCACTGCTCTGAATCTTTTTGTAAGCGCAAACAATTTGTCTGACGAGTTCCAGCTTGCGCTCCCGATGCCAGCCATCCCCCGGTGCAGGACCAGCCTCGGCTGCCATCATACGATACTGTTCAAGTTCATTTGCCCATGGATATGTCGTTGTGGCTGTATAATGACTCACGTTGACTCACCTCGGTCTCTCCCGTAATGCGGTTCAATAATAAAATCAACCTGACATACGATCTCCAGCATCTCATGCTCAACCTTCTGCCCCGTCTGAACACCAGCAAAACCTACAGCATCTCCCCCAGAACTCATACATTCGTTTCTTTTGAAGGCCTCAACATCGTCTCCCTGCCATACAAGAGATGTACGATAGAATGTGACTGCAACCTGGTCATGATCTACGGTGTGCACAGCCTCTGTCTCTGCTCGCCAGAGAGATGCATCATATATCATGTACATGTTGGCCTGCGTAGCCCGCCATTGAAGCCGCCCTTCCTTTTCCAACACCGGACGTGTCCGGCTCATCCAGCGCTCTACCACACACGGGGGCCCGACATATGGCTCATCCACGCAGTGTTTCCTAGCATTGGCCTCGGTGCTCAACTTCCATTGAAATCGATCTACGACCCGAAAGGCTGCCAATTCCATCTCTACTTCTCCATCTGCACATGTGTTCATTCTGCTTATTCGAGTGCCATCCTTTTCGATCCTCCACCACATCTGCCGTATATACTGATGCAAGGATGCTGCCTTCGGATAGGCACACGTCAGATCGAGAGCTGCCCGCATCTCACTGCCATCTAGTTCCAATGTACACTCCAGCAGTTTAGCTTTGACCTCTCTGCCAGAGCTCTGCTCATATCCTTCAATGAGAGGTACATTATGCCCAGAGGACGAAATGTGAAGATACTGCTCACGTTCTGGGGAAAAGTACGCCTGCGTGTACACTCCTGCTCCCGGATCACACAGTATATTTTCGCCGCCGCAATGAATAATCACTTGTCCCAGGTCGTTATGGTTGTGAGGTTCATCATTATGGCCCCCTTTAAACGAACATGCCGCTTGAACCCACTCCCGGATGGAGCCCAATCTATCTGGTTCATTACATGCATCAGACATTTCAGACATTTGAAGGGCATGCTTAACGACCATCCAATCCAGCTGATGAAAAATAAAGCCATCATTGACCTGCACAGCCTTTTGTTCATGCTCATGTTCATATATTGCTGAATCACTCCACATGATGTTCCGCAGCATGTGTGCCCAGCGACGACAAGGATCGTCTGTAAGACGAGGAACTTGCAAGGGTATGTCCACAGGCAGTCTGAATCTTGCTGCTAACCGAGACAGTAGTCCTGATGGTATTTCTTCGCACTCCGCGCTATCCGAATAGTTAACATATGTGCCGCCTGACAGATGAATTCGATTCGGGAAGGCAGCTATAGCGGCTATCTTGGGATCTGTCAGCAGATTCAAGGCTCCATCACTGTAATCCATTAACATCTCGGCATAGTAGATGAAATAACCGAAGCCATATACCCAATACCTGATCCCTTCCGCACAACCGCCATCCTCGCCATAACCGCTCAGGAAAGCTTCCATACAACGGATTGTCTGCTTGATAGACTCTTGCAGGATTGTCTCTTCCTCAAGTAGCAGCATGGCCGCCATACCGCAGCATCCGCCACAGACGGCGGACCAGTTATGATCTGCCGTCTGCCAGTGATAGGTTCGCTTTTCCATGTATAACGGTGTAAAAATACGCCGCTCGGCCTCCATTACGACCCGTTCCACCACCAGCGGGTCTAGACGTTGACCATGAAGTGCTATAACCTCAGCAAGCATATGAACCGTCTCTGCGGCAAAGAGGTCGATATTATACTCCACCTGCTGGGCTTCTCCCGTTCCCAGATGTGCAGGAAGACACCACGTATATTCATCACACAATGTCCACAGCATCTCTTCAAGAGCATGCAGGACATGAGGAGAGTCAGTATTGAGCGCAACCATCGCTACTGCTGCTACTCTGCCGCGTCGATCGAAGTACACTTGCTCATAAGCTTTTCGTTCCCCTGTCCTGCCGAATTGTCGGAACAGTTCAAATGTTAGGCAAGGAAACGGTTCATTTTGTGCCCGTTCTCCATATACTTGCAGGTCTGCAAGCAACCCGGCAAACGCAGGTTGACGCAATGCCTCTTGTATTCTATCTGCTCTTAGGATGCGAGTACTTCGCCAGGGATGCTGCTTCTGATGAATGACTTGCAGAAGATCATTGTCATCCGGCCAGCTGAGCGTTTCAGGGTCTTCCTCAGGCTGACTTGAACGTGAATCTCTGTATTTATATTCATTTCCGATTTCGTGATTAGAGCCTTGCATAGGGTTCACCACGCTTCGTCGAAGGAATGTAGTACGGTAATCATAAAAAAGCCACTGCATAGTTCAACGATGGAAATCCGACTTTCTGCCTTACCGTTATTCAATAGCTAATGGGGATTGCTGCACAACAGACAGCCACTGGCGAGCAATTAATTCATGACCTGCGGCGGTTGGATGCACACCATCCCACAACCAGTAGGCAGCATCAGCATGCTCCAGAGCTGCATTGAACGTGTGCTGCATCGGCACCCACACCGCTCCGAAGTGCTCCGCCATCTCACGAACTTGATGCTGGTACTCTGTCATACGTTTTTCCCAAGCTTCCCATTTATCCAACGTTGCCCCAGTCTTTAGAATAAACGGTTCAATCAGAACGAGACCTGTATCCGGCAGTACTTCCCGCGTTTCCTCTAGCAAGTGACGATATGCACGGGCAAAACGATCGGTGTACCCTCTAGGCTCGCTGTTCATGGAACGCCAGACATCGTTAACCCCAATCAGAATACTGATCAGGTCTGGTTGCAAACTAAAAGCATCTTCATTCCAACGTGCATACAGATCCGATGCCCGGTTTCCGCTGATGCCTCGGTTATAGAACTTTTTTGATTTGCTTGCCAGCTCCAGACCCAGCCTGCTAGAGATCAGATAAGCATAACCGTGACCGAGGACATGATTCAAATCCTCATCGCGTGATCTCCCCCCGTCTGTAATGGAATCTCCTTGAAACAAGATCGTGGATGGACTTGGTTTCATCTGAGATATCGCTCCTTTTGATCAGAATATACTACTCAATCCTGTATCATCTATTTCTAAAGTAAACTACCCACTGTCACCATTTCCATCTTATCCCTTTTTCGCTCATTAGAAAATAGAGTTTTCAAGGAACTTATATCTCCCTCTATCCCATGAGGTAACGTAATATCATCATCGATACGATACCCACCAGCACTGTGCCCAGCAGACTGCGTGTCCAGATGGCAATAGCTATTGTTGGCAGTGCTGCCCACAACGCAGCATTTTCCGTAATAGGCACAAACTGATTACCCGACATAAACAACTCTTGACCGATCAGGGAGGCCATCACGGCGACTGGCACATACTCAAGCCAGCGCATAAGCCACACCGGAATCTGTATTTTACTGAAGAGCATGAGCGGCAACACCCGTGGGATAAATGTTAACAGCGCACAGCCCATAATGATCCAAAACACATCCCATCTTACTTCCATCGTTCCATCAACACTCCCATCGTTGCCGCAACAACCGCTGCTATGATAATACTCAGACTGCCCAGTGAAGCCATGCTTGCTAAAATGACACACACTACTGCAATGATCGCTACATTAATATGTATTTTTCTGCTTTTGCGGTGTACCAGTTGAAGCACGATCAGACCAATAAACATAGCTGGCAATGCATAATCAAGACCAAGCCGGTCGGGGTCCGTGATCCATCGTCCAAAGTAGGCTCCTGCCATATTAGCGACAAACCAGTTCAAATACGCGGTAATATTCAGCCCGTGCATCCAGCGTTCACTAAGTGTTTTTCTGCCGATGGCACGGGTCATTGCTACGCCGAATGACTCATCCGTAAGCAGTGAGCCGATCCACATATTTCTTAGCGGTGTCAGATGTTTGAAATAAGGAGATACCGCTGCACTGAGAAGCAGATGACGGAGATTCAAAAAGAATATCGTAAATATGATTGCTAATGCCGAGCCATTGGAAGCCAGCATACCTGCTGCAATAAACTGAGCAGAACCTGCATACAGAATAAGACTTAGTAATGCGATCTCGGCATAACTCAAACCGGCAGTCATCTCGATAACCCCTGCCGCAAAGCCAATACTTAAATATCCGAGCAGTGTAGGTACACAATCACGAACTCCTTGCATAAAAGTCGCATCATCTTGGAGCATACCCTTTTCAGATGCGGTTGATTGTAAGATATTTTGATTCAAATCAGGTACAACTCCTCTCTAATTTTAAATAATGCCAGCCGATATATATCAGATACATATCATGCTGTGTTAGATAAACAATCCAATCATTGAACGTGGACCGGTTCGCGCATTAACATAGAAATATATCACATTTCATATCAGTTCGGGAGAGGCACATAGATCAATTTAAACTTTAACAGCTTCATAACATCAAGCTTTCAAAGCAGGTTGATTCAAAGTAAAGTCCCGTTGCCGGGTTCCATGGCAACGGGACTTTCTCGTTGGGGCAATGACTATTATTTGGATAGCATCTAATGGATCATGTCTTATTTATACACTGCATTCTCAGTTGTTCACTTCGGATACAGGGATCATCTATTGTTCGGATGACTTCGGTTCTCTGTGGTAGCCTCGATCTCCGTATGGCTCCAGCTTTTCGAACCAGCGATTGAGACATTTGGCCAGTGCGTCCTTCGGGTCTGCGAAGGGATTATCATCCTTTTTCAACACTTCCAGCACCTCAATGACGAAGGCATTCTCACCGTATTCGTTCCATTCAGCCTGCAAACGGCGATTCAAGTGACTTCCCATCTGTAACATAAATTGCTGGCCATTAATGGTCTTCAAATTCAGCGTGCTATCGATAAACACTTTACCGTTACGTTCATTCCGGATCTGGTATACCCCAGCTTCAATCTTGACTTCTTTGGCCTGCTCCTGTAATTCTTTACGCCGATTCATCTGCTTCTCCCCTTTACCTGAACTCTTTACTGAAGAATGAGGCTCTGTGCCTAGATCTGTACTCCATTCTCGTGAAGATGCTTGTATTGATTCTTCCGACGATTGCTCCTTCTGCCCTCTGCCGCGATCTTTTTCCTCTGAAGAACTGCTACCCAGCCAATATGCACTGCCATCCTCTTCCCGCTCCAATAGACCGTAATCCACCAGATACCTCCGCATTTCCACATAGTCATCATGTATGTTCTTCAGAATTGCGTTCACCTGTTTTTCGGTATAATGTCGTTCCGGTTCGAATTGTTTAGCGATCTCTGTGAGTACGATATATTTATGCTTTTGTTGCATTTGGAACGAAGTCATAGGGCCTGTTGGGCCTTCCGGAAAATATTTACGCAGCACATGATCCCGTTCCTCTTCGGATATGTCGAATGAATGCTGATCGATCGTATGTCCTTGTTTCATAATCGGCGACACCCATGCTGCCGGAGCATGAAGATCCTTCGTTTTCAGTAGCTCCATCAATGCGAGGAAAATCTTGGCCTGCCTCTCTTTTTCCTTCAAAACAAACCGATGATTACGAATCGTCGATGCACTACCAATGCCCAGGGCTTTCTGCACTTCGGCATCCTTCTTCCCTTCATAGAACTGTGCCAGCAAACCTCGCTGTACATCGGACAGACCCGTCACACTTTTATCCAGTTCTAGCAGGTACTCGAATACGGAGCCATGTGCCTTTTCTATATGAACATGCATGTAACGAACCGCATCATAGAGCACTCCCTCTTCGGGATATATAATTCCCGCTTCTGTTGTATAACCACAGCAGATGCACGAGTACGATAACCCTTCCTCCACATAGCCGCGTTTAATCTCCTCCAGAGAAGCGGTTTGCAGTCTTGATTCCGATGCCTTCATGAGTCGCCTTCCTCTCTTATATTCAGTCAATGTATTCCAGTCTACAAGTTAACCCTTATCTTTTCCTAAATCACAAAATATAAATAAATCACCGTTCTTTGTTTGTTTATTTATAGACATAATATATTTTTGTTTGTTATTTGTCAAACAAACAAATCAAAATGACAAGGATGAGCAATAAACAAGAGAATAAACAGGAGAATGTTGAAGAGCAATAAAAAGAGAAAAAGACTGCGGGTATGATTACCCGACAGTCTTCGTCTCAATATTCATCAATTATAGTTTAAAACGTTCAATGATACTCTGCAGATCCTCAGCCATCCGTGACAAGGCTGCGGAAGATGCCGCAACCTCTTCCATTGTAGCAAGCTGCTCCTGAGCAGCTGCGGAACCATCCTCGGTTCCTGCGGCAATCTGGTTGGACAAAACCATTGTATCGTTTACGGCTTTGTTTACATGTCCCATTCCCTGATCGATCTGGCGGGAAGCTGCAGCTGCCTCCTCTGCTTGTGCCGCTACTGTCTGCACCGCATCTCGGATCATCTGGAAGGCTTCACCGGCCTCCGAGATCATTTGTGAACTTGTAACCATGCCTTCCCCTGTACGTGCAAAGGTAGACTGGACCGCTTCCGTCTTCTCATGCATCTCTCGCATAAGCTCATTGATTCGCTCCGCTGAAGCACCTGAACTGTTGGCAAGCATCTTCACTTCATTGGCAACTACAGCGAATCCACGCCCATGCTGCCCTGCCCTCGAAGCCTCAATAGAGGCATTCAGTGCCAGGATGTTCGTCTGCTTGGCGATGACTGTAATCTCTGCCACGATCTCCAGAATTTCATCATTTTTCGCTCGCAGTTCATCAATCACTGCCTTCATCGCTTTACTCTCATCATTTACCTGTTGAATATGGGATACGGCCTCCTGAACGGTGACCAGACCAGCTTCTGATTTTTTGGAAGCTTCCATGGCAATCTTCTCGGTATGTTCCACTCGTGAAGAAATCTCTTTAACACCCAGTGACATCTCACCGACAAGCTGCTCCGTAGCGGCAAGACTTTCATTTTGCATAGTTGTTCCTGAAGCTGCATCTTGCATCAATTCAGCTACCTGCTCTGTTGCTTTGGAAGTCTGTTCGGAGCTTGCCATCAACTCTTCGGACGATGCTGCGAGCTGGCTGGAGGTATCATGCACCTCACCCAATACTTTACGTAATGAAGTGGTCATCGTATCAAAGCTGTCTCCCAGCTGTCCAAACTCATCCTTACGCTGTAGCCCTACCCTAACTGTCAGATCCCCTGCACTTACCTGTGCTGCCGCCTTTGTCAGTTGCTGCAATGGACGATGAATGCTGCGGATAATGAAGATTAACAGCACAATACCTACAATAACTGCTACCCCTACAAGGGTGATGGTACGGATCATAATCGGCTCAACAGCCTCATTTGCTTCGGAAGGAATCATCTCACCGACAATTTTCCAGCCCGTTGCTTCATTCGTATAGAATACAGCCTCCATCGGTTGACCATCGTATGTATATGATACGGTTCCTCGATCCTTCGTATACATCTCATTAATATAACTTTGATCTGACTGTGTACCAGATTCGATGTTGTAATGGAAAAGGAATTTCCCCCCATTATCCAACATATACAGTTTTCCTTCTTTGCCAATATGTATCTGTTCAACTGTTTCTTTTAAATGATTCAGATTGACATTGGCGCCAAAAGCACCTTGTCCATCCGCCAGTTTGGCTGCTGCTGTGACCACCCATTCCCCTGTCGTTGCAGATTGAAATGTATCCGAGATGATTGGCTCAGACTGGGACATCGCCATCTTATACCATGACCGATCACGAGGGTCATAGATCTGGTCTCCCGTATCTGGAGACTTCATCCAGCTTCCATCCTCCGCTCCAACAGTGAGTACACCCAGCTCTTTATGACTCTGTGACATTCGATCCATCTGTGCCTGAACTTCAGGAGACTTGTTAATAATCTCCTCCGACGTCAAGCCTGATGCTATCTGTGCAACGTTATCTTTCTCCATATCAAGCATCTGATCGATCTGCAGACTGAGCATTTCCATTTTGGCCTGTGCAGAACGAATGATCTCCAGTTTAACCTGATCTGCTGCCTTCAGGTAAGCCAACCAGCCTACACTAAGACTGGGTACAATCAAAAATAAAAGCAGTGCGGCAACCAATCGTTTTTTCACTGTCAAAGTGAACCAGTTCTGAAGTCTTTTCTTCATTGTATGACTGGTTTGAATCTGAATCCTGTTTCTCATTGTCTATCCCCCATCATTATGTTCAACTTTCTTTATCGGAAAATTCACCTCAAATCATTATGTATCCATACTAAATATTCATAATTTTAATATCTTGACCTGTTTACTTGAAGTCACTCCGTTTTGACCCTCTAGTTGAGATCGATTACAATGCTAATATGTTGGTTTTTTATGAAACATTTGGGGGGAGAGGATTTACATTTTACACAAGCTTCACACGCAGCAATCGATGTCTACTATTCGTTCATCTATGCTCCGTATCTTTCTAGCACTCATTCTATGTGCAGGACCAATACTCGGACAGGCGGGTAACCTAACCGCTTCTGCTGCGCAGAGTACGCAAAACGTCCATATTGAAGTCAACGGAGAGCAGCAATCCTGGAAAAATGCTCCGCTTATTTATAAAGGAACAACGTTTGTTCCTTTAAGGGATGTCGTTCAATCTCTCAAAGGGGACTTGAAATGGGATGCCCGTACTAAGACAGCCACTATCATTGTTGGCAGAGACAAGCTGGTTCATCAAGCTGGCAGTAACTTCATCAAAGTAAACCAAGTGTCTCTATCTACTATAGTAGAATCGCGCAATGTTAACGGATCACTAATGATCCCTGTTCGTGCTATGGCGAGTGCGCTAAAAGCGGATATCAAGGTCACGCGAACAACTACAGGTCAGATGAAAGTGGGTATCATCACCGATCAGGTCAGCTTGTTGCACCCTGAAGTAGCGAGCGTGGATACCTATTTGCGTGAGATTAACTACCCTGGGATGGCTCTTATTGCACGTGACGGTAAAGTACTATTAAGGCAGGGGTACGGCCTTGCAGATCAACATACACTGAATCGTCCCGATCAGAAGACCCGCATTGCATCCTTAAGCAAATCATTCACGGCAGCTTCCATCCTGAGTTTAGCAGAAGCAGGCAAACTGGACGTTCAAGATCCTATCTCTAAATACATTTCGGGTATCCCGAAGGGAGATCAAATTACACTGCATATGTTACTGTCCCAGACTTCGGGGCTGCCCTCCGCCTTCGGTCGTGGGGAAGGCGTTACACTTGAAGAGACTGTAGAGGAGATACGTCACAAAACGTTGAAGTTTGAGCCTGGCAGTGAATACTTATACAGCAACAGCGGTTACGTTTTACTCGCATACGTTGTCGAGCAAGTATCCGGCATGAGCTACGCGGAATATATACAAGAAACCATTTGGGGTCCACTCGGCATGAAGAATTCGGGAGAAGCATCCCGCGAGGTGCATACGAACAGCGGCTTTGTTCTGCAAGACGAACAGTGGGAACCTGCACCATACTATGTTTCACAATCTGGTTCAGGAACGATCTATTCTACCGTGGATGATCTGCTCAAATGGGATCGGGCACTATACACGGATCAGATTCTTAGTCCAGAAACGATTGAAACCATGTATACGCCTTACTCCGATAAGAATTACGGTTATGCCTGGATTCTTAAAGAAAAAGGATCTAAACAAACGGTCTTCCACAATGGTAGTGGTGGAGGGTTCTCTACCGCATTTTCACGGAATCTATCCGACGATGTGACGATTATTTTGCTCGGGAATCATGCGGGGATGGACATGACCTCACTTCTGAATGAGATTGAGAACAGGACAGCTAAAGCATTGAAATTATAAGAATCACTGGCATATCCCTAATTTTCATCTGAAAGAATATATCCGTGGGATGTGATCCTTATTTTATACTTCAACCGATACTTCAAAAGGGTATCCAATCATAAACCTTTTAACGTATCCTCTCGTCGAATTTAATCAAATCGATGAGAGGATATATTCATGTTTTCAGATAAATTCCTACAGTAGGCCTCATACAACAAACTAACTCTACAATCCAATACTCCCCCTCTACAAATAGTCCAGCACATTAAACATCAGAATAAGTCCGGCAATACATATCACCCAGGACAGCATAGAGCCTGAATGCTTAGCTAACTTCTCATGCCATCTCTCCACGCTGAGTTGAATGGAAGCTCCAATACAGGCGTAGAGCAGGTAGATCAGCAGTGGCGGCATAATCATCAGTACATTATAAACTACAAGCAAAGGCAGCCATTCCATCCACAGAAGGTCTCTGCTCGTCATAAGACTCACTGCACCGAAATACGGCAGAGCTGTGCCTGCTTCCAGAACGAACGTAGTTACTCCCATCATGACTAGTCCTGCTGTGCTTGCGGAGCGTGGAGGACGTCGTGGTTTCTTTTTTTGGGGATTGGATTTAATCCAGAAGCTTCCTGTAAATAATAGAGCACCTACACCGAAGATCGACCAGCTGACGAATTGGTTATGAAAAAAAGAACTCACTGTCTCCTGCACCAAGTCCAGCGCAAGCATCAATGCACAGCCGAGCAGGAAATACAGTACGCCTACGGTCAGCACGTACACTATCAGACGCGAACCAAACTGCTTCCGCCCCAATGTCATCAGATACACCGTCACACCAAACATCGTCGGGCTTAACATATCCAGAAGTGCAAGTCCTCCAACATAAATGAGTATTTCAATATTCATCATTTTGTTCACTTTCATTGGATATAAAAATGTCATATGCCGCTTCCATATAGTCCAGAAGTTCAGGCTCCAAAGGGTAAAATCCAAGTTCATCGGAAGTTTCAGTCGATTTCCTCGCGTCCCATAATTTGTTCAGAAAGTCATCCTGCCCTCCAAAGTCCTCTTGCTGCTTCTCCATCATCCGCCGAATAATGTTCTGAACCTTGTCACACCCAGGCGATTCATGCATATGACTCTTAAGCTGCCCAAGCAGAGCAATCCATTCCAACGAGTGAGGATCATTGCCCTGCATCCGCGGAAGCTTCTCCCATAATCCCAATTCATCCTGGCTGAATAGATCTTCTTTTAACGACTTCAGCTTGGCTGCCTTGGGTCTGGAGAGCTGAATCAATTTCTCAATCGCTTCGTGCTGATCTCCTTGCTCCAAGACAAGGCTGTGCAGCATCTCCCTGACCGATAACTCCATTGACTTCAGGCGTTGCTGTTCCTCCACAATATAATCTAGCTGTTTGCGAAGAGATTGCTCCCAATTCCAGGATGGGTCCGATAACATCTCTTGAATATTTTTAAGGGCATATCCCATATTTTTGAGAAATTGAATCTGTTGCAGCTTCTTGAGATCCTCCTCTGTGTACAGGCGATGCCCCCCCTCTGTCTTGGAGGACGGCTTGAACAGACCGATTGAATCATAGTAACGCAGCGTTCTAACGGTGATATCTGTCTTGCGTGCGAGCTCATGGATATGAATGTACAACCGTTGGAACACCTCCCTCTACTCCGCTTACGTATCTTTGTTTTTCTGTTCGCCAGACCATGCATATTTCAGCAGATATCCCGCCCCTAAGCCGATTAATACACCTGGAAATACATAATCCATCATTAATCCAATACCTGCCCCGATGATAACACAACTATATATAAGGATGTCTCCGGATTTCACGTATTCCTCCTCCTTCTGTCTGTAGCGAATAATGATGCAATGGTGACTTGTGACCATTATATATAATGACGTAACGTCAGCTTCAACCCCTCTTTTACTCTGTGCAAAACAAACCTTGATCCTGACGCAGCGTCAGCTTGTACGATGGCATTATGCGAAATCTTTCTACTCTATTTCTTATTCAGAGGTGATCCGATGAAAAAATATCTGTCTGTATGGCTATGTATGCTTGTCATTCTCACATCCTGCAATCCCGCTAATACTCCTGTTACGGATACCCGAACGGTGCCGCTTGATTCAGTCCAAGTCATATCTATTGATAACGGCAGCACCCCTGTCACCGTAGAAGCTATATCCGGCCTTGAGTCACTGGAGGTATCCAGTACAGCTCATGATCGCAAACCTGCCTTTTCCATTGAACGTGCTCAAAACGAGATCCGGATTGCAGCCAGCAATCATCTGTTTCGTATCTTCAATCTGGCGAACAAGCCCGCGATTACGGTCAGAATACCTGCCAATTATGAAGGCAATCTGGGTATCAACAGTTCTTCAGGAGCAGTAAAGATCAACCAGATCCAATCTGGACTTTCAGTCGACGGAGCCAGTGGCTCTATTGAGCTGACGGCCGATCGTATTGTTTCGGATATTCGCCTTGCATCAACCAGCGGCAATGTCACACTTCGGATTGCTGAAGCCGCACCTGATGTGAGCTGGATTCTGGAGTCCCGAAGCGGCAGGCGCTCTCATGCTCTCAATTGGCAGCAATCCGACGAGAAGAAACATATATCACAAGGGATAACAGGTCAGGGAACATATCAGGTTAACGTATCAACGAGATCAGGCAATATCATTATTCAATAAACGTGGTCATACAAAAAAGCATCTATCGATCTTGATAGACGCTTCTTTGTATTTATGCATGCCGTTCTTCCTGTTCGGTACTCAGCTATCCTTCAAATGATTAATTCATCTCCAGGAGACAACAGATCAATCTCTAGATCAATCTCTGATTCTCGTTGAAGATGCTCCCTAAGCAGCCCTTGCCGCAGTCGTTCTGTCTCGGCATAATCGGTATGCACAAGTACGTTGTGCCGGGCAGACACCCGCTTTAACATCAGCTCAACGTCAAGCCAACCTTGATGTACCTTGTAACGAACCTTCTCCACCCTGCACATGCCGTATCGCTCTGGCATGTCGAGCAGTTGATGAGCAAATGTACCACCGCCCGCATGTCCAGTGAGCAGAACAAGGTTGTTTCCATCAGATGCCCACTCTCCATAATACCAGCGTGCCAAAGCAGATTGCATCATGCCATCTGGGATAAACCAAAGTGAAGCCCCATACTTCGCAAGCAATCTCAAACGCTCCTCTTCCGTACCGACTCTATCCCAGTCCGTCCCATGTAGAAACCCTGAAATTCTGTGTACAGACCTGCTGCTGCCAAGCATTTGTTCCTTCTGTTCTCTAAGCCAGCCAGATGCTCCCTGCAATTGCTGCATACCTTCTACAAGCTTCTCTTCTACAATCAATGGCACATCAGGGAAGTGCTGCTGTGCCCACAGAATCAATTCCTGCCCTCGGCCTACCGCTGGCATTGGGAGAAGCACCTTGCCCCCACATCCAAGGGTTCTGGATATGACCTGCCCCAGTTGTCGCAATTTATCGACCTGTGTGTCCCGGTCTGTGCCATACGCAGCATCTATAATAGCAAGGTCAAGTTGAACTGTAGATAGAGACGTGGTAACCATGTTTTCGCTAGTTCGTTCATCCTTGTAGCTGTAGTCTGCAGAGGAATGCTCATCTGTAGGCACGGGAGTATGAATACGTGGTTCTCTCTCCCATTCCAGAGAAGCAGAAGAACCGATCGTTGCTCCTTCAGCACCTGTAGCCTCAAAAGCATGAGCTTTAACATATGCCCGCTGCCCAGTCATTCTTTTGTACGTCACATGATTTCTGCCTGACAGACCTTGAATTCCTCCTATTGAGACTGAATGTGGCTCTGTCCACGTTCTACTCTGACGCTCCAGGTCCGCTTTCCTGAAACCGTCAGCCACATCGTCCGCTTGCAGCAACATCGACTCCGATGTGTAATCACCCGAGTACAGTATTCGCCTGCCTTGCATCTCCAGTCCAAACCAGACGGATCCAGCCAAATGTCCGCTGCGCCCCCAGATCACTGACACACCGGGTAACAATTCAAACCAGCACTCACGTTCAGCCTCATCCTCCAAAAAGCGGTAGCGAATAAGCTGCTCATCCGATTCTCCATAGGGCAAGGATTGACCCACACGTTCCATATTGCGTCTCCATGCTCGAAAATACGTTGTCAGCTGATCTTTTGTCTCGCGTGTTGTCCATACTTCGCCCGTGTACCCTAGCTTGTAGAGCAGCGGGATGGCAACGGAGTGATCCTCATGGGCATGGGATAACAGCACCGCATCCAGTTGTGGTACAACCGCTGGTTCAATGAGCGGATATTCGCCGTTGCCCTCTTTTTTCACACCACAATCCAGCAGCAGGCGGTAAAGGCTCCCGCTGAGCAAATAGGCGGAACGTCCGTGCTCGCCCGCACCGCCCCATACGTTCAGTTTGATCATGATGCATTCCACTTTCTCTTTGAATTCAGCATTTCAATTCCCAGCAGCATCAGCACCGTCATACCTACGGTCACCACAGCCATTGCCATACCAAGCGACACCTGACCCTGTTCAAACTGGGCAAAAATATACGTCGCCGACGTCTGCATCGACGGCGGAAGAATCAGAAGCGAACCAACCAATTCACGGGTCGCAATCGTAAATGTCATCATCCAGCCCGCCAGCATGCCGGGCAGGATCAGCGGAACAAGGATACGCCGCAGAATATACAGCGGCTTACCGCCAAACACTTGACCCGCCTGGAACAACGTGCCGTCAATCTGGGTGAAGCTAGATTTTACATATTGCACGGTGTATGGCAGGAACAGCACAACATAGGTGAGCACCACCATACCGTACGTGTTATATAGTGTCACGGGCATCCACGGCGAGTTCCAGAATAGAATCAGTCCTACGACCATTACAATGCCTGGCACCGTATTGGGCAGCAGACTGAACAGATCGATGATCCGCTGCATGAACGATGAAGACTTGCCAATCGCCAGTGCAAAACCTGTACCTATAACCACCGCCACCGTGGAAGCTGCCAGAGACAGCCCAAGAGAGTTCCCAATGGCCTTCATGCTTACGGAGCCCCAAGATAATAGCTCCCGATAATGCTCCAGTGTCAGATTATCCAATGCCAGCCCTGCTCCCCGCAGTTTCATCGTGGAGGCTGCAATGATGGAGAAATACGGAATGCCGATCGACAGAATCAATAGAACAGCCAGATACGCACCGCACAACCATCCTGTCCAGCCACGTAGAGAATAACGCTTCGAACGCTGGCCTTTGCCACCTACCAGACGATACGTGAACTTCCGGCTGATCGCCGACTGCATGTACCACATGACCAGACAGACGGACAGCAGTACAGATGCCAGCGAAGTAGCCTTACCAAAGTCAATCGGCCAACTGGAGATGTACTTGTGAATCTCAGAAGTCATCACATAATAACCGATCTTGCGACCAAAGGTAGCTGGGGTGCCGAACTCTGCAATCGTTTTAACAAAAACAAGCATAATCCCCATTCCGTAAGACGACAGCAGTAGGGGGAGAATAATACGTCTGAAGCGGTATCCTGCACGTGCCCCGTGCACGGCCCCTGCTTCCTCCAGATTGCCACCGATGCGGATCAATGCATCTCGCAGCAGCAGATAGAGGAATGGAAACAGGTGCAGACTCATGATCAAGACCATGCCCCAGAAGCTAAAGAACAGCTCCGTCCAGTTCGCAGATGAAGGAACCCATTGCTGCAGGTATCCCCCTTTTTGCATAAACAAAATCCAGCCCATCGAGCCGATATACGGCGGGGTCATGAACGGGATCATCAGTATCACATCAACCCAGCGGTTCTCTCCCATCCGGGTTTTGGACATCATCCACGCGAGGGGTAACGACAGCAATGTTGTCAATGCTACCACGCAGATCCCTAGCCAGATGGAATTCAGCAGCACACTCGACAGATGATGACCGGTAATCGTACGAATTGGCGCCATCCAGTCCCATTGCCCATCTGGATAAACACTTTGCCAGAATATCAATAGTAGCGGCATTCCAATACTAATCGTCAGCAGAAAGAGGGCTAACACCACGCCCACTCTCCGAAATATACGGTTGTTATCCATAACAACAGGTTTCACTACGCTCACCTCACATGACATTCCACGTCAAGACAGCAGATCTCCCTGTTGCCTACCGTTTTTTGTATTTGTTCTTCCACACGTTGGAACATTCACACTCCGATGACAGAATAACCTTCCGATCGCTGTTATCCCCAGATTTTTTTTATCCCTTTTAAAGGGAAAATCCGGTGATAAAGGCGAACACTTTGTTTCTCCAGGTTTTTTCTGTCCTCTCCGTTTCCTTGTAAATCTTTTGTCCAACTTATCCATAGCACTCATACGTTCACTTATTTAAAAGTTTCGGAGAAACGTGCTGCAGTCTCATCACCATGCTCACTCATCCATGCCCAGTCCACTTTCAGTTGAGGGATATCCTTCACATTGGCACGATTCGTTGCTTCAATATCCTCACGTCCCGGAATCAGATATGCATCTGTTACCAGCTTCTGTGCCTCGTCCGACAACAGATAGTCAATAAATGCTTTGGCATTCGCTACATTGGGACTCGATTTTAAAATGGCTGCTGGTCTCGGGCTAATGACTGTACCTTCTTCAGGGTAAACGATATCCAGTGGTTCCCCTTTGGCTTTGGCAGAGTAGGCCATGTAGTCTACACCTGCTGCCACAATGCTTTTGGCACCCGTAATGACCGGATCTAATGCTTCCTGGTTCGCTCCTGTCATAGCTACACCGTTCGCTTTGTAGGCACTCAGCAGATCCCATCCTTTATCCCCATTAGCACTTAGGTAACCTGTAATGAAATCGAGTGCAGAACCAGACAATGTCGGATCAGGAATGTTCACAACATCTTTCCATGCCGGTGTTGCCAGATCTGCCCAGCTTTTGGGCGGCGTCGTCACCAGTTTGCTGTTATATACAATGCCCAGCGCAGATGCACTACTGCTAAAATAGTTGCCTTCTGCATCCGACCAATCTTTGTTCAGCTTGTCCGCATTGGCAGCTTCCGGATAAGGCAACGTGAGACCCTCCGCCTTTAGCGCCTGTGCCGAAGGCAAAGATGCCAGAATAACGACGTCTGCTACCGGGTTAGATTTCTCTGCTTCCATACGAGCTAGAATTTTGCCTGTCGTACCTTGGAACATCTCCACTTCAATGCCTGTTTTCGCTGTAAAACCACTTACGATATTATCTGCCAGCTTCTGTGGCCCTGCACTGTACAATACCAGTTTGCCACCTGCTTCTTTTGTCGGTGTTTCCGCTGCTGCCGCTGTATTTCCATCCCCCGCAGGCTGTGCTGCATTAGAATTCGTAGTGTTGCCCGTGCTGCATCCGAACAGACTGAGACTCATCACTGCTGTTAATAGAAGTATTGCACTCTTTTTACGTGACTTCATACCGAACATGTTCATGCCATCTCCCTTAGATTCGTATTAGGTAAGCTACTACGCCTTGTATTGTTCTGCACATCATTTGATCCACTTCACGTTTTAGTTCATTCTAGATCCTCTTAAGTTACCTGTGGCGAACCTGTTAGTTTGCGGCAGCAATCACTTCCCTCTGCTTTCCACCCGTCTCCTGATTCAGATGGAGCTGCAAATCTGAATCTGCATTCGAACTTCTATTCTGGCCCTGTGGATCATGCATGCGGCAGATTCGTTCTGGCGATACATGTAGCTGCACTCTCTCCCCAACGCGCACCCTTTCGTTCGCATACGCTGTCCACACGCCCAGACCTTCCATCTGTACACGTACCTCATAACGTTCTCCCACATAACTAACGCTGAGGATTCTTCCAGGGTAACCCAGATCATCATGGCCTGCTTTGTACCAGGTCACATGTTCCGGACGAATCATAGATTCGTTTGGCGTAAGCCAATTGGATTTCCCGATAAACGAGGCGACATAAGGATCACTCGACGCAGAATAGATCATTTCGGGCGTACCCTTTTGCAAAATTCGTCCTTTCTGCATCACCACAATCTCATCCGACATGGACATTGCCTCAATCTGATCATGCGTCACATACAGGGCCGTTAATCCCATGTCCCGTACCAGTGACATCATCTCAATTCGCATCTCTTCTCGAAGTACCGCATCCAGTGCACTCAGTGGCTCATCAAACAAGATCATACCCGGCTTCACAGCTACCGCTCTGGCAAAAGCAACTCGCTGCTGCTGTCCACCTGACAGCTGATGAGGATAACGATCCTCCATGCCTTGCAGGCGAACCATATCCAGTGCTTCATTCACCTTCTGGCGCAGATCCGACTTCTGTTTGCCTGCTTTCAGACCAAAAGCTACATTTTCGTATACCGTCATATGCGGCCATAATGCAAAATCCTGAAACACCATGCCCAGATTGCGCTTGTGTGTTGGTGTATCGATCCGCTTTACTGCAGAGTAGATGTATTCCCCATCCGCACGAATCTCTCCCGCATCCGGCTGTTCCAGCCCGGCAATCATGCGAAGCAGAGTCGTTTTGCCACAGCCTGAAGGGCCCAGCAAGGTAGTGAATTTTCCGTGTTCAAGCGTCAGATCGGTGGGCAATAGTGCAGGCGTTTGATGAAATGATTTTTGAACTCCCGTTAACTCCAGTTTCATACGCATCCCTGCCTGTCCTCTTGTACTGATCTCAGTCTAACGCTCGCCTTCAAGAGTTGTTTATTGAGTTTGTAAAATGGGAATTAACTTTTTAGATGAATTCTGTTGATGTTCATAGATTAAATCTATAGAAGAGGATGTAGAACGTAGAGGAGTGTGGACAAGTTGAACCTGATCAAGTTGCACATTGTCGAATTGATCGACAAACATCACCATATGACAAGCGTGGCCGAGATCCTGGGCATCAAGCAGCCTACCGTTACTTTTCATATGAAGTCATTAGAGGAAGAGATGGGAGTGCGTTTGTTCGAATCGCGCAGTGGAAAAACATTTCTGACTGAAGCTGGACAAGCTTTGCTTCATTATAGCGTCAAAATCAACGCCTTGACCCAAGAGGCACGCCGTGTAGTCAAAGAATACGAAAGTCTGTATCGGGGCACGCTCCATATTGGAGCAAGTTACGTTCCAGCTACATATCTACTTCCGCCCATGCTACATTCCTTTTCGCAGGAGTTTCCTGGCATTCAGATGGTCTTATCCGTCAAACCCGCCCCTGTCATCCGCGAGATGGTAGTCCGTCATCAGCTTGATCTGGGTATCATCTCATCTGAACCGTTTGTTGGCCCGATATTGCATGCGGAGACGCTGTGCAAAGACGATCTCGTGTTAATCTGCGCTCCACAACATGCACTGACTCAGAAAGAATCGTTGCGGCCTGAAGATATCGCACAGATCCCCTTCGCGTTACATGGTAATGAGTCCAGTACCCGGAGGCTGACCAATCAATGGCTTGCACAACATGGTATTCGGCTACGCAGTACGGTGGAGATGGATTCCCTGGAAGCGATCAAACAACTCGTGTTACTTGGCGGTCATATCTCCTTCATGTCGCGAATGGCCGTACAGTGGGAGGAACAGCAAGGTTTTATACAAGTGCTTCCCATTCCGGGAGAGCAGGCACCGCGCCATATCTATACTGTACACAACAAAGATCGCCACCCTTCGGTTCAGGTTGATCGATTCATAGCCGTGTTGCGTGGGGCCGTTCCTGCCGATCCTCCTCCATTGCACGAACCTATTGGATGAACCGATAAAAACTATCGCTTGCCATTCATCAAATCTATGCAGGGTTAACGTAATGTGCGCTTCCCGTTAATCGCATTCAGAAACTTGGACGGTAAAGTGGGGTCTGTACGTTAATTCAGATTGGAGAGTGATTGGTTTTGAAGAAGTGGAAAAAGGTAACTGCCTCGTTGATGCTGAGCATCATCACCCTGGGAAGTGGACTGACATTTCTGGATACGCCGCCGGCTTCTGCCGCTGCCAACGCCGTTCCTGCTTATGAAGTGAAGTTCCTCGCGAAGCCGGAGCTGGTCCTAAACACCGAGGGAACACCGCGCAGTGAGGTCATCCAGAGCCTTGGCCTGAACGCCACAGCACGAAACATCAATGTGGAGTACTTCGATACGAATGCTCTTGGACTGGATGCAGAAGGATGGAATGTTCGTTTTCGCAAAAAAGATGACAAAAATAACTACGAGCTGACTTACAAAAAACGTTACCCTGTCATTAACGGAGATATCAATGCAGCACTAACGCTCGCAAACCAGGAAGGCTTCGATCAATCCGATGATAACTACGAGGCTGAGATTGATTGGGGATATGGCAAACAGACCCTGAGCTTCTCTAATACGAAAAAGGTAGATACCAAAACATCAGGCCTACAGCTACCTTCTGAAAAAGATGCCTTGAACCTGCTGCTGGACAAGCTTCCAGGTAAATTGAAAAACTGGTCTGCCTCCAACTGGGGCAAACAACAACTCACACAATCTCGCGCCTACGGCCCAATCACCTTCCAGCGCTACGAAGGAACGTGGAATGGTCAAGAGCTTACCCTAGAGGTATGGCCTATCCGCAATGAAGCAGGTACAGGTGTTGAGAATATCGTTGAAGTTTCATTCAAAACAGATGACTCGGCAGTCGTTTCTGGTCTACGTAATCAGTTGATGCAATTGCTTCAGAACAAAAACTGGCTAATCCCTGCCGACGGCCTGAAGACACAGGCGATTCTGGAACGATATTAAACTCAGGAAATAATTTTATTAAATTTATTATAGAATCAACTTCATTTTAAAAATAGTAAAAATAGCACCTTAAACAATGAAAAGCTCCTCTTTCCAGTTCTGAGACGGAAAGAAGGAGCTTTCCATTGTGAATAGGATTTTTGATAACACTCACTGGATGCTCTTAGCACAAATTTTACTTGAAACTACTGTAGCAGTACAACAGAGAATAATAAAAGGTATGTATAAGCTAGCGCCTTACATTAGAGTCTACGATTACAGTCTGGTAACGCCATTTCTGGAGTTCGTAGTGAACAATCTCCCCTCAATCTCCCATAGAAATTGTTTGGCGATCGAAGGCTTCATAAACACTATTCCTATTTCACGGAATCTACCATTCATATCATAACTAATGGTAAGAAGAACACTTTTGGATGTCATCCTGTTTTTGGGGATCGAAGAATGGATTCCTCTCACTTTATGAAGGTAAAGCTCAAATATTTGGTGATTCGTTTTAATGAATATTTTTTCATTCCCTAATAGTACATCTATTATCTTACCTTCTGAGACTTGGGGTAACCCGTATTGATGGATCCCGACCGAGTGCAATCTTGCACCGAACTCCCTCTTCAGCCTATTCGATTTGTCTATTTGTCCCATTCCAAAAACAAGTAGAGCTACAATAACGATGATCATGATAATAATAGGACCCACTGAACTCCCTCCAATACATTTTCTCTTTAAGATTTAGATTAACATAGATACATATACTTATAATATAATTGATTTCTTCGAGCCCACCGTATCACCGTATTTATCAATACATTCATAAATAACTTAACAAAAAAAGAGTTCTTGCATTATGCAAGAACTCTTTTAATTGTAAGCGGGTGATGGGAATCGAACCCACGCTATTAGCTTGGAAGGCTAAAGTTCTACCATTGAACTACACCCGCATAAAACAATATCGGGATGACACGATTTGAACATGCGACCCCCTGGTCCCAAACCAGGTGCTCTACCAAGCTGAGCTACATCCCGATATAAAAAGTAATAATGGCGCGCCCTGAGAGATTCGAACTCCCGGCCTTTTGATTCGTAGTCAAACGCTCTATCCAGCTGAGCTAAGGGCGCAAATATTGGAGCGGTAGACGGGAATCGAACCCGCGACCCTCGCCTTGGCAAGGCGATGCTCTACCGCTGAGCCACTTCCGCAATATGATTGGTGCGGT